>JBKHFJ010000005.1:0-105709 GCA_046540255.1 Methanomassiliicoccales archaeon
GTGCCGGAGGAGCACGACGTGGGGAACGCGGTGGGCGCCGTCTGCAGCCAGATCTCGGAGTCGGTGGAACTGATGGTCATGCCCAGGGACAACCGTTTCGTCCTGATGTCCCCTTTCTGCGACTCCATCGTCTACGAGAGCAGGGACCGGGCGGTGAGGGGCGCCATGAAGTTGGCCGCCACCCAGGTCCGGGAGAGGGCCGAGAGGGCCGGGGCCCGGGAGGTCCGGGTGAAGGTGGAGACGGAGGAGAGGAGCATCCAAAGGGGACCGGTGA
Organism: Methanomassiliicoccales archaeon; assembly: GCA_046540255.1. Classification (GTDB taxonomy): domain Archaea; phylum Thermoplasmatota; class Thermoplasmata; order Methanomassiliicoccales; family JAAEEP01; genus JBKHFJ01. The sequence continues at coordinate 275 of JBKHFJ010000005.1, forward strand.
CCGGTTCTGACCCCTCCAACTGGATCGAGGTGAGGGCCACCGCCATAGGTCGGCCAACAATCGTTTAGGAAACTTTGAAGTACTGATATACCGATTTTCTCATAGTCCAGACCATTGTTCGTCTGAGGAGGGAATATTAATGGATAACGGAATGAAACCCAGGGACCGTTGGTTGGCCTCCATGGAAGGGAAGGAGGTGGACAGGCCTCCCGTTTGCTGCATGACCCAGAGCGCGACCGTTGACCAGATGGAAGCGATCGATGTCTACTGGCCCGATGCTCACTTCGATCCCAAGCTCATGGCCGAGCTGGGTATCGCCGGGAACTCGGTCATCGGATTCGAGTCGGCAAGGATACCCTTCTGCCTTACTATCGAAGTGGAGATCATGGGTGTGACGGTGGACAAGGGAAAGCCGGACCGGACCCCGATGGTCAAGAGCCACCCCTTCAACGAGGACACCATCGACCAGATCGAGATCCCCGACGATTTCCTGGAGAGGGGCAGGGCGAAGGTCGTCAGGGAGGCGGCCAAGATCCTGAAGGAGAAGGTGGGAGACGAGCTCCCCATCGTGGTGGGCACTACCGGACCCTTCACCATCGCGGGGCATCTGGTGGGGACCGAGAACCTGCTCCTGTGGATCGTCACCCAGCCGGAGAAGGTGCACGAGGTCATGAAGAAGGGGGCCGAGGTGGCCTATCAGTACCAGAAGGAGTTGGACAGCATCGGAGTGGACGCCATCCAGCAGAGCGATCCATCGGCCTCCACCGACATGCTCTCCGGGGAGATGTTCGACGAGTTCGCCGCCCCCTACATCAGGCGCTCATTCGAGGGTGTCGAGAACGCCAAGAGCGTCCTGCACATCTGCGGGAACACCACCCCGCTGCTGGAGCACATGATCGCCACCGGAGTGGACGGCCTCAGCATCGAGGAGAAGGTGGATCCGCAGGAGGCCGTGGACATCGTCAATGGCAGGGCGGCCCTCATCGGGAATCTTGGTGTGGTCAACCCGCTCCTGCAGGGCACCCCCGACGATGTCAAGAAGCAGACCAAGGTCGTTTGTGACGCCGGTTTCAACGTACTTAACCCCGGCTGTGGTCTGGCTTCCAAGGTCTCCAAGGAGAACCTGCAGGCCCTGGTGGAGACGGTCAAGAACTACAAGAAGTAAACCCCTTTACTTTCCTTCTTTTTCAGTTCACATCCCTTTTCAGGAATCCAGCTTAAGAGTTCCCTCTCCTTCGCTTCCAGTCATCGCCCCTGTCTGGGGTCATCTTTTAGGTCATGTCTTCAAATGGAAAAATCCATGTCAACTCAAGGCGATGAGGCCATGAATCCATTGGACCGTTGGTTGGCCTCCATGGAAGGGAGAGAGTTGGACCGTCCCCCGGTCTGTTGTATGACCACGAGTGCGAATTTGGATCAGATGGAAGCGGTGGGTGTCTACTGGCCGGAGGCCCATTCTGATCCAGGGTTGATGACCGATCTCGCCTTGGCGGCGAACCGGGTGGTTGGCTTCGAATCGGTCCGGATACCTTTCTGTCTCACCGTGGAGGCGGAGATTCTGGGCGCCGAGGTCGACCTGACCAAGGTGGACCGGAACCCCATGATCAAGGGCCATCCGTTCGATGAGGAGACGGTCGATCAGATCGAGGTGCCCGATGATGTGATGGAGAGGGGAAGGGCCAAGGTCGTGAAGGAGTCCACCGAGATACTGAAGGAGAGGGTGGGTGGCGAACTCCCCATTGTGGTGGGGTCCACCGGGCCGTTCACCCTGGCCAGTCATCTGGTGGGGGCCGAGAACCTGCTCCTGTGGATAGTGACCAACCCTGATGCCGTGCACCAGGCCTTGAGGGGAGCCACGGAGATGGTGGAGCGGTTCAACAGGGAATTGGACTCCCTGGGGGTGGACGCCATCCAGCAGAGCGATCCATCGGCCTCCACCGACATGCTCTCCGGGGAGATGTTCGACGAGTTCGCCGCCCCCTACATCAGGCGCTCATTCGAGGGTGTCGAGAACGCCAAGAGCGTCCTGCACATCTGCGGGAACACCACCCCGCTGCTGGAGCACATGATCGCCACCGGAGTGGACGGCCTCAGCATCGAGGAGAAGGTGGATCCGCAGGAGGCCGTGGACATCGTCAATGGCAGGGCGGCCCTGGTGGGGAACATCGGCATAGTCAAGCCGCTGCTCCAGGGCACTCCCTATGAGGTGAGGGAGGACACAATGAGGGTCTGCGAGGCCGGCTTCAACGTGGTCAACCCCGGCTGCGGCATGGCCGCCAAGGTTCCGAACGAGAACCTCAGGGCCATGGTGGAGGCCGTGAGGTCCTTTGGGAAGTGAGCCGGGGAACCCGGCCAACCTATTTGTAGCCCTTCCATCTTCCAATCTTCCATGATGAGGCCCAAGGAGAGAGTGCTCGCGGCCATCGACGGGGAATGGGTGGACCGCCCCCCGGTATGCTGCATGACCACCAGCGTGACCGTGGACCAGATGAGGGCGGCGGACTCCTTTTGGCCGCAGGCCCACACCGATGCGGGGGAGATGGCCGATCTGGCCATGGCCGCCCACTCGGTGGTGGGGTTCGAATCGGTCAGGGTGCCCTTCTGCCTGACCGTGGAGGCGGAGATCATGGGGGCGGAGGTGGACCTGGGAACCATCGACAGGACGCCCATGGTGAAGGGTCATCCCCTTTCAATGGGGGATGAGATCGAGGTACCCGCGGACATAGGGAACAGGGGGAGGGCCAGGGTGACCCTCCAGTCCATGAGGGACCTGAAGGACAGGGTGGGGGAGGGGGTCCCGGTGGTGCCTTTGGCCACGGGCCCCTTCACCCTGGCCGGGCACCTGGTGGGCATGGAGAACCTGCTGTTGGGGATCATCACCGATCCCGATGCGGCGGGCGGGATGGTCAGGGGAGCCGCGGAGGTGTCCAGGGCCTACCTGGAGGCGCTCGATGGGGCGGGCGCGGACGTGGTGCTCCTGAGCAACCCCTCCGCCTCCGCCGACATGATCTCCCCGGAGATGCACGCCCGCTTCTCCTTGCCCCACACCAGGTACTGCCTGGAGGCCCTGGAGTCCGCCAGGAGCGTCCTGCACATCTGCGGGAACAGCACCCTGCACCTGGAGAACATGATCGCCACGGGCGTGGACGCCCTGAGCGTGGAGGAGAAGGTGGACCCCTACGAGGCAGTGAGGATCGTGGGGGGGAGGGCGGCCCTGGTGGGCAACGTCGGCGTGGTGAGCCCACTGCTGCAGGGGAGCAGGGAACGGGTGAGGGAGCACACCCTGAGGGTGATGGACGCCGGGTTCGACGTGGTCAATCCGGGCTGCGGCCTGGCGCCCAGGATACCGCTGGGGAATCTCAGGGAGATGGTCAGGACGGTCAAGGGCTGAACTCCACCACGGCCTCCCTGAACGCCCTGATGTTCTCCATGGGGGTCTTGAAGGGCATCTCGCATCCGGGGGCCATGATCAGGCCGGCCGGGTCCATCATGCCCACGATCCTCCCCACCTCCGACCTCACCTGATCCGGGGTGCCCTGGAACAGCAGTCGCCTGTGGTCCACACCCGGCATCAGGCAGCAGCGCCCCCGGATCCTGGGTAGCAGGTCATCCATGTCCACCTCCTCCACGTTGAAGTGGATCGCGGTGGGGCCGATCTCGTCAAGCTGCATCTCCAGGTAGGGGGATTCGGCGCAGTTGTGCAGCAATGTCCTGATCCCGATGTCGTGAAGGTGATCGGTGACCTCCTTGCAGTGGCCCACATCGAACTCCCTGGAAAGCTCGGGGCTGTTCTGGGCGGCCCCCGCGGTCGCGTCCTCGATGAAGCAGATGTCCACCCCCGCCTCCATCAGGTGGTCCCCGAACATCATCTCCGACTCGGAGACGGTGGACAGCAGGCTGTGCACCACCCCCGGATCGCTGAGCAGGGCAAACAGGAGGTTCTCGTACCCCCACAGCTCGGAGGCCACCACGAAGGGGGAGTTCAGGGCGCCCACCACGGCCATCTCTTTCTCTTGCTCCACCATCATCCGGGCCGCCTTCAGGGGTACTGACCACAGTGGATCGTCCATCGGGTCCACCGGTTCCAGGGAGTGCACGTCCTCCGGACCCTGGATGGCGTACTCGGTGGAGCGGGGGTAGAAGTCCCTCTCCGGAAAGCCGATCCGGGTCCCGAGGGCCTGGGCCTCCACCAGGATATCCCCCCATCCCGCCATGAGGTTGTCGAAGCCGAACATGTCCTTCGGGGTCATACAGATCCTGGCGAACACCTCGGGATCGGAGAAACCCTCCCTGATGGTGCTCCCCGCCTCCCTCAGGACCCATCTTCCACCGGACAGGTGCTGGTAGAACAGGGGAGGCCTGTCCGGGGCCTCCATGGCAAGGGCCGATTCGAATCTCTCCTTGGGGATCATGGATGCTGAATATCACGGCCATTAGTTCATAAAGATTCCGAGATGATGGCATCTTCCCTTCGAATGAAGTGGGAGGGCGAGCCACCCTAATCGAAGTTCTGGGCCTGGCTCATCAGTCTGGGGAACAGGGAGGTGTCCCGGTGGGGCAGGAACATGGAGTCGCAGTAGTGCCTGTCGAACTCAGGTAGAAGGGCCAGCTCCACGTAATGGAGGTTCTTGACCACCTCCTCCACCTCCCTCTTGCCGGTCTTGTTCAGCAGGGCGATCTTGGCCCCGTCACCGGCGGCGTTCCCGATGCCCTTGACCTTATCTAGGGGCATCTCCGGTATCAGGCCCAGGTTCATGGAGCTCTCGGGGGAGATGTAGTTGCCGAAGGCGCCCGCCAGGAACAGCTTGTCAACCTCCTCGAGCTTGATCTCCATGATGTCCATGAGCATGGTCACCCCGGAGTAGAGGGCGGCCTTGGCGCACTGCACCTCGCCCACGTCCCCCTGGGTGATGACCACCGGCTCGTCGAGGGAGGCCTCCTCCTCGTAGGCTATGATGAACTGCATCTCCCCGTCGGACTCGATGATCCTGGGGGAGTCGATCTCCTTTCTGATCCTGCCGCTGGGCTCCAGCACGCCGGCCTTGAACATCTCCGCGATGGCGTCCACGATGGCCGAGCCGCAAAGGCCGCGGGCCTTGCGGTTGCCGATGGTGGTGTAATCGACATTCCAGTCCTTGTCGATGGTCAAATGGTCTATCGCCCCGGAAGCGCCCCTCATCCCGAACTTGATGGTGGCTCCCTCCAGGGCCGGTCCGGCGGCGCAGGAGGTGGAGGCGATGCCGTCCTTGCTCCCCACCGATATCTCCCCGTTGGTTCCTATGTCGATGGCGATCTGGGGCTCCTCCGCCTCCCACAGCCTGGTGGAGAGCAGCACGCTGGTGTGGTCCGCCCCCACGAATCCGGCCACGTTGGGCAGGCTGTAGCAGTAGGCCTCCGGGTGGGAGTGCAGGCCCACCTCCCTGGCCTTCACCTCCAGCGCCCTTGATATGGAGGGAACGTAGGGAGAACGGCCCAGGTTGGACGCGTCCAGTCCGTAGAAGAAGTGGTGCATGGCGGTGTTCCCGACCACGCCCACCTCGTAGATCCGGTCCTCGGGGACGTGGGCCTCCTTGCAGCAGTTGTTGATGAGGCGGTTCAGGCAGTCCACTATGGAGCTCTGCAGCAGCTGACCCTTCTCGCTGTTGTGCATGCTGAAGGTCACCCTGGACAGCACATCGTCCCCGTAGCGGATCTGGGGGTTCATCTCCGAGCAGATGGCCTTGCACTCCCCGGAGATCAGGTCCATCAGGTAGGCCACCACGGTGGTGGTCCCGATGTCCACCGCCACCCCGTAGGCACAGCTCTCGGTGATCGGCGTGACGTCCAGGATCTCCCAGTCCTTGGTGGCCACGAAGATCTCGTTGGTCTCCTTGAGCAGGGGCGTGACCTTCCTCAGGTACCTGAGGGAGGTGTAGTAGGGCTCCTTGCCCGTCTCCCCGAGCATCGAGAGGATCCGGTCGAAGTCCCCCACCTGGTAGTCCAGGGAGGCCTCCGGCACGGTCAGGGAGTGAAGCTTGATATCGGGGTCAAGTGTGATGGCGCCCTGGGTATCCTCCAAGATGACCTGCTCGCTCCTCCTGGACTCCTCCGGTATGTGCACCACGAGGTCCTCCCGGACCTCGTACCTGCAGGCCAACCGGAGTCCCTGACAGAGCTCGTCCGAGGTGAGCAGGGCCCGATCGTAGTCCGATATGGGGAGGTCGCAGCCGTCCTCGATGCGCACCTTGCACCTGCCGCACTTCCCCCGTCCCCCGCAGACAGTCTCGAGCGGGAGACCAACACGCTCGGCCAGGTCCGATAGGATCTCCCCCTCCTCGGCCTCGACCTCGGTATTCTCATCGGTCTTGAAAACCACCTTTGGCATGGAATTTACCCCGCAAATGCATAATCCTTAGATATATAAAAGATGTGCAATTTCGCACCGGTGAGACCGATTAATTAGGCTCGCTTCATCCATCTGGTCCCTCCTCAGTCCACGGGCAGTGCCTGCTCCATGAGCCTGTCCGCGAAGCGGGAGATCCACATCTCCCGCCTGGCACGCTCCACGGGACCGCAGAACACGAAATCCGCCCCGGCCGTGATGGCGATGGAGGTGGAGGAGGACTCCAGCTGGCGGTACAGCTCCCTGTCCTCCGCGCGCAGGCCCTCCCAGGACTCCACCGCGTTGTGCAGGGAGCAGCCGGTGGGCAGCCCCCACTTCGCCTTGGCCACCACCATCGCTCGGAGCGCGGAACCGGCGTTCTGCTCCAGGGACATCACCGCCATGTCCAGCAGGGGCTTGGAGATGCCGCGGTCCCTGGCCATATCGATCAGCCCCTTGTCCGCCACTCCAGCGCCGTCCTCTAGCAGGTATATCTTGCCCTTGAGGTCGGTGTTCCCGGGGTAAAAGGCGAGCACGATGGCCGCCTCCAGCCCCGAGCGCTCGATGGCCTCGAACTCCTCCTCCGATGTCCCGGCGGATAGGGAGTTGTAGATCACCCTGTCCGTGACGCCCATCTCCGCCGCCCTCTCCACCCCGGCGATCCTGACCGCGGCGCTGGAGGAGTCGATCATCAGTGGTAGGGAGGTGAGGTCCACCACCCCATCCAGGTAGGATCCGATGGCCTCGGGGGTCTCCGCGTACAGGGCCAGGGCGATCGGTGTGCCGGTCTCCTCTCCAGCCTGATGGATCCGATCCATCGCTTGGGTCACCCGCTCGAGGTCGACCTTGCCGGCGGCCCTGTCCCGCACCGCTCCGTGCCCAGGGTAGAAGAGCGAGGCCACCAGGACCGTCCTCCTCTCCCCGGGCTGCCCTCCGAACTCGATCCCCCCTATCCTGAAGTGTTCCTGCTGGTTGCCGTATCTGAACATTCAATCACTTCCCGTGAGGTATGATTTCATCTTCCTGGCGAGATCCACCGACGGCACCTCCCTCGCCTGACCATCGACCGGATCGCCCATCACCCTGAACTCCTCGGAGACCGTCATCAGGGAGCCGGAGGTGGAGAGCCTCTCGCTGGGCATGCGTAGCATCTGGTCGGCGAAGAAGTCCGCCAGGCTGTTCATCTCGTGGCCGGTGTCCTCCCCCTCCTGACGCAACGCCCTTCCCTCCAGGACCATGGGATCCGCCTGGAAGGGCTCGCCCTTGGAGGGGTGCTCCTCCAGGACCGACAGGAGCTCTGCCCGTCTCTCCTCGTCGAACCGGTAGACCGGATCATAACCGATGATCTCCTCGGCCCCCTTGGGGTGCAGCAGGTCCACGATCTCCACCTGCTCCCTGAACCGCTCCACCGCCTCAGGTGGGATGTTGCAGAGAAACGGGATGGCCGCCTTGGTGCCCACGATCCTCATGTCCCCATCGACCCCGTTCTGGTGAAGGCTGAGGAGGGCGTCCCCGGGAAAGTGCCCGAACTCCTCTCTCCCGCAGAGAACCAGACACCTTATGTCGGGATTGGCGATCAGATTGGCCACCATCCGCTCGATGCCCAGGTTCTCGGTCTTGAACCATCCAATTATGGCGTACAGGTCCGGGGGCACCTCCACCTCTCCCCTCCCCACGATGGCGACGGCGGATGCCCCGTCGCCCAGGACGAAATCGCCGCCCAGGATCGGCCAATCGGTCATTCCGTTCACCCACCACTACAAACCACTTTGAAATAAGGATTTCGGCCCGGAATGCAACGTCATTTCATCGAAAGAATTCATTTCCTCCAATCGTTCAGTACGGTGGGAGAGTTCGACACGTATAAATATGCACGTGAATCATCCCTCGGTACGGTGTAGAAATGGTCGATTACGCCTCGCTTGCGGATAGGATGATGGATATCATCGGTTTCGAGCACCCTCCCGTGGCCGTCACCCTGGTGAAGGAAGGGATGGAGGTCCCGGAAGAGTACGAGAAGCCGGAGAAGAAGATGAGTCATTGTCAGAGCATAATGGAGGCCCGCAAGGGCAACTTCCTGTACATCCCCGCGGACCTTCACTCCTGCCCGGTGGGGGCCTCCAGCCTCGGCCTGGTGGAGTTGCCCGAGAAGGTCGCAAGCGGAGAGTTCCACCACGGACTGGGGATGTTCGATTCTCCTGAGGCGGCCAAGCGGATGATCGAGGAGAGGTACGAGTTGGAGTACGGCAGCGCGATCGGCACCGCGGTCTCTCCCCTCCAGTGGGCCAAGCTCGAGCCCGATGCCATCGTGCAGGTGGGGCTTCCCGAACAGATCTACTGGCTCGTCCCCGCCTTCACCTACAAGGAGGGAGGGAGGGTGCACCTGTCCACCGCCGCCTTCCAGGCCACCTGCGTGGACTCCACCCTCTTACCGATCCTCACCGGAAAGCTGAGCCTTTCCCTGGGCTGCTTCGGATGCAGGAGGAGGACCGACATCGAGGAGGGGGAGATGATGGCCGGTATACCCCCTGCCGCCTTCGAGGAGATGGTGAACGCCCTGGAGAAACTGGCCCAGGGATCCATCCAGAGGGCCAGGAGGCTGGATAAGGAGAAGCGGCCCGGCAGGGAACGCTGGAAGCCCATGCAGAGGTACAGGCCAGAAGCGAGATGAACCGGCGTCTCATTTTTCAACTCACCAACAACGATTAATAGCCAATGGACCGATACGTGGAACGATATCGTCAAAGGCCGCCTCATTAGGCGGTCCTTATGGAACAATGTTGCGTGTAGAGGTGGGGGATTTGGACAGGATTGATATCGAGATCCTCAAGCTCCTCAGGGAGAACTCCAGGGAGAGCCTGGGGAAGATGGCGGGCAGTCTGGGCGTCTCCAAGGCGACGGTGAGCAGGAGGATCTCCAGGTTGGAGGAGGAAGGGGTGATAACCGGATACACCGTGATCACCAACCTGGCCAAGATGGGTGTGATGAGGGCGGTCCTCATCATGGACCTGACCGGGGCCTCGGTGAACCGGGTCATAGATGAGATGAGGAAGTTCGACGAGATCGAACACGCCTACAAGCTCTTCGGGGACCACAGCGTGTTCTGCGAGGTATACGTGCGGAGCGTGGACGAGCTCTACCAGCTGATACAGGAGCACATCATGAATGTCCCGGGGATCCAGAACGTGGAGGTGGACATCCTCATCGAGCGCATCGACCTGAACCTCGATGCGGAGTTCAAGGTGATGTCCCGCGTGGGTTCCGGCTGAGCTCGAGTAATTTTATTATCCAGGCCGATCATTTGGCGGCCATGAAGCTCAGTCCGGCCCCCAAGACCTACACCAGGGACGGTCACCGGACCGTGCCACCCTCCATTACCCTGGAGAGGGTGGAACCCCTGGCCGAGAGCGCCGGGGTGACCGAGATCAGGGACATCACCGATCTCGACAGGGTGGGGATCCCGGTCCTCTCCGTTCGCCGCGCCTCGGTGGAGGCGGGGGCCGTGTCGGTCTACAAGGGCAAGGGCGCCTCCAGGGAGCAGGCCAGGGTGTCGGCCATAATGGAGACCCTGGAACGGTACTCGGCGGAGCCGGACCATGATCAGGTGGAGAGGGACTACATCGATCGGAAGCTGAAGGAGGGTGACGCCGTGGACCCGAGGTCCCTCATCCTCCCCCAGATGAGCGCCTTTCACATCAGCCACCATCCCCTGGGATGGGTGAAGGGCTTCGATCTGTTGGCCCGGAGGGAGGTATGGCTCCCGGCCAGCGCTGTCTATCACCCCTATTCCCCAACCAGGGACCTCTTCCTCTTCCGGACCAACACCAACGGACTGGCGTCCGGCAACGTCATCGAGGAGGCGGTGCTCCACGGCATATGCGAGGTGGTGGAGAGGGACGCCTGGTCCATATGCGAGTACAGGGGCAGGGTGTGGGGCGACCTCGAGGTGCCGGAGGGATGCGACGTGCTCTGCCAGCTGATGGACAGCTTCCTATCGCGGGGGATCGAGGTGCACCTCAAGGACCTGACCAGCGATGTGGGGATCCCCACCGTGGGGGCCGCCTGCGACGATGTGGAGACCAAGGACCCCGAGCTCCTTACCCTGGGCATGGGGACCCACCTGAACCCGGAGATGGCGGCCATTCGGGCGCTCACGGAGGTGGCGCAGAGCAGGGCCACCCACCTGTACCTCAGGTCGAACGATATGGAGGAATCATTCGCCAGCCGGCTGGGCTACGACCGGATGAAGCGGGTGAACGCCAAGTGGTTCTCGGAGGGAACGGAGAGGAGAAGCATAGAGGACCTGCCCTACCTGGATTCTGATGACATCCTGGACGATATCATGTTCTCCCTGGACCTAATCAGCAAGGCGGGATTCCAGCAGGTGGTGGTGACCGACCTGACCAGGGAGGAGCTGGGCGTGCCGGTGGCCAGGGTGGTGATACCCGGGATGGAGGTGTACGCCATGGACGCGGAAAGGGCCGGTCCCAGGCTGGTCCATGCACCGTTATGATCCCCGGGGCGGGAAAAATACGATATTCGCAATGCGTTACACATGGAAAACCTTATATCTGATGAGTCGGGATTGGATGCTAATCCCTCCCGGGAACGTACACGATTGTTTACTCTCTCCCCGGGATTACTGGATAGGCCTCGGAACTAATCAATTGTTTATTAGTGGATGGACTATCCATCCACAATCAACCTTATAAACTCGCAGTCTTTATGCAGTAGGCGCAAGGCGTACGATTCCCCGTTGCCGTCGTGTAGCGGGGATCTTGCAAGAAAAAAAGGAGGTTATATATGGCGAAATACAAGGACAAAGTGGACTTGTATGACGACAGGGGCAAGCTGATCGAGTCAGCGGTGCCGCTGGAAGCCATTAGTCCTCTGAACAACGCGGCGATCAAGAAGATCGCATCCTTGGCCAAGAGGACCGTCGCCGTGGACCTGGCCGGTATTGAGAAGTCGCTCAAGACCGGAAAGGTGGGTGGCGGACAGATCAAGGGCAAGGAGATCGACGTTCCCATAGTGGAGAATGCCGAGAAGATCGCCAACGCTGTTGAGGAAATGGTTAGAGTCAGAGATGACGACGACACCAGTGTCGAGCTGATGCATGGTGGGAAGCAGATGGTTGTCAGCGTTCCCAATGCCCGGTTCGAGGCCGGTGTCGAGTACACCACTGGCTTTACAGCGACTGCTGCCGCAGTGACCCAGGCCGTCATAGACGCATTCGACGTGGACATGTTCCGAGCGAACATGGTCAAGGGCGCCGTCTGGGGGAGGTATCCCCAGACAGTGGATTTCAAGGGATCCAACCTGAAGACCATTCTCGACATCCCCCAGAAGAACGAGGGATCCGGGTACGCTCTCAGGAACATCATGACCAATCACGTCGTTGCGCTTACCAAGAACAACGCGATGAACGCCGCTGGACTGTCTTCCATCTTCGAGCAGACTGCCATGTTCGAGATAGGGGACGCCATCGGACCGTTCGAGAGATATCACCTGCTGGGTTTGGCCTGTCAGGGACTGAATGCCAACAATGTGGTGTATGAGACCGTCAAGGCGAACGGCAAGGACGGTTGCGTCGGCACTGTGATCGAGTCCATCGTCGGCAGGGCCATCGAGGACGGCGTCATCAAGGTGAAGGAGACGCTGCCCTCGGGCTACAAGGTCTACACCACCGACGATATGCTGATGTGGAACGCCTACGCTTCTGCCGGAATGCTCGCCGCCATCATGGTGAACGTCGGCGCTGCCAGGGCTTCTCAGGGTGTACCCTCGACCATTGTGTACTACAACGATCTGCTCGAGCACGAGACCGGTCTGCCCGGTGTGGACTGGGGCCGAGCGATGGGTACTTCCGTTGGTATGTCCTTCTTCTCCCACTCCATCTACGGTGGGGGAGGACCCGGTGTGTTCCACGGGAACCACATCGTGACCAGGCACGCCAAGGGATTCGTGTCCCCAGTGATAGCCGCTGGACAGGCTCTTGACGCCGGTACCCAGATGTTCACGCCCGAGCTGACGTCTGGATTGATAAAAGAGGTATTTGGTGAGATACCTGAATTTAACTCACCCTTGAAGAATGTCGGTGAGGCGGCTAAGGACTATCAGGGATAGGTGGCAGAATGTCGGATACCCCCACTTCAGAACATGTCCCTCTTCCTGAGATCATGATATTCCCGGAGAGGCTGCTCTCCGCCAATACCACCGAGAAGCTGGTGAACCAGATCAAGGAGATCGAGCACGTGAGGCAGATCAACCTTCATGGTGAGAACCTGCCCGCGATAGTGAACTACGGCCCGGGAACGGGCACGCCCGTACATCATCCAGAGCGCAAGGAGATCGATGTGAAGGGAGAGAAGATGGAACTGAAGGTCCAGGTGGGCAGGATCTTCGTGGAGGTCGATGATATCGACAATGTCCAGGAAGTGAGCGATAGGATCGAGGAGGTATGCGAGGAGCTGCTGCCCTTCGATTTCTACCTGGAGGTGGGAAGGTATTCGAAGTTCAAGCCGACCGTTACCGATTATTTGAGAGGATCGAGGTGATTAAGAATGGCGTATAAGAGGCAATTCTACCCTGGAACCACGACCCCTGCCAAGAACAGGAAGAGGTTCATGGATTCCACCCAGAAGCTGGAGAAGCTTCGTGAGGTGGCCATGGACGATGTGGTCAAGATCCTGGGACACAGGAATCCAGGAGAAGAATACAAGAGCATTCACCCGCCCCTGGAGGAAGGGGCTGAGCCCGATTGCCCCATCAGGGAACTGGTGGAGCCCCTGGAGGGCGCGAAGGCCGGTGACAGGATCAGGTACGTGCAGTTCACCGATTCCGTCTACTGGGCCCCAATCGTGCCCTACGTGAGGGCTTGGATGTATCTGTCCCGCTGGCGAGGTATCGATACCGGTACCCTGTCCGGAAGGCAGATCATCGAGATGAGGGAGAGGGACCTGGAGAAGCTCGCCAAGGACCTGATCGAGAACGAGACCTTCGACCCCGCAAGGACCGGCATCAGGGGCGCGACCGTGCACGGTCACGCCTGCCGTCTCGACGAGAACGGACTGATGTTCGATGCCTGGCAGAGGTACGAGTGGAACTCCGAGAAGGGCGAGGTGGAGTACACCAAGAACCAGGTCGGAATCCCGTTGGATGTCAGGATCTCCGTGGGCAAGCCCGCGAAGGACGAGGACCTGATGAAGCGGACCACCATGTTCCGCGCCGATGGGGTGGACATGAACGATGACGAAGAGGTCAATAGCATGAACCTCAGGATTCACAGGCTTCGAACGCTTGCCGGGTTCAAGCCCTGGGAGATGAAGGGGGTGTGAACACATGGCAGTAGAGAAGGAAAAACTATTCATTAAGGCCTGCAAGAAGAAGTTCCCAGAGGAGCCTACAGAGAAGAACACCCACTTCTATACCTTCGGTGGGTGGAGGCAGTCGGCTCGGAAGAGGGAATTCGTGGAGGCGGCCAACAAGATCGCCAAGGAGAGAGGCATCCCGATGATGAATCAGGACATCGGCGTGCCCCTCGGACAGCGGTCCTGGATGCCCTACCAGCTTTCCCACACCGACATGTTCGTCGAGCCCGACGACCTGCATATCATCAACAACTCCGCCATCCAGCAGGCATGGGACGATATCCGGAGGACCGTCATTGTCGGTCTGGACATCGCCCACCAGGTGCTGGAGCGAAGGTTGGGTGTGGAGGTCACGCCGGAGACCATCAACCACTACCTGGAGACCGTGAACCACACCATGCCGGGTGGGGCGGTCGTTCAGGAGCACATGGCGGAGATCAACCCCGCACTCAGCGCGGATTCGTACGTGAAGGTGTTCAGCGGAGACGACGAGTTGATCGACCAGATCGATAGCTCCTATGTGATCGACATCAACAAGGAGTTCCCCGAGGACCAGGCCCAGCAGCTGAAGGAGGCCGTCGGGAAGGGCCTCTACCAGGTCGTCCGGGTCCCCACCATCGTGGGCCGCGTCATGGATGGAGGCAGCATCTCCAGGCACAGTGCCATGCAGATAGCCATGGCCTTCATCAGCGCCTACAAGCTGGCTGCGGGTGAGGCGGCGATCGCGGACTTCTCCTATGCGGCCAAGCACGCATCGGTCGTCCAGATGGCCGAGATGATGCCCGCGAGGAGGGCCCGTGGACCCAACGAGCCCGGCGGTCTGACGTACGGTTACCTGGCCGATATGTGCCAGTCCTATGCCAAGTACCCCGATGACCCGGTCAGGGCCGGTCTGGAGTGCGTGGCGATGGGCGCCATCATCTACGACCAGATGTACCTCGGCGGGTACATGTCCGGCGGTGTGGGATTCACCCAGTACGCGACCGCCGCGTACACGGACAACATCCTGGAGGACTACACCTACTGGGCCGCCGACCTGATCAAGGACAAGTACGGTGGCCTGGCCGGCATGGAGTGCAACATGGACAAGCTGGAGGAGCTGGCGACCGCCGTGAACACCTACTCGCTCGAGATGTACGAGAGGTACCCGGCCGCCATGGAGGCCCATTTCGGAGGGTCCCAGAGGGCCAACGTCGCCGCCGCCGCCTCCGGTATCGCCGGTGCTCTGGCCACAGGGAACGCCGATGCCGGTGTGAACTGCTGGTATCTCTCCCAGGTCAACCACAAGGAGAGGCTGGGCAGGCTGGGATTCTACGGATACGACCTGCAGGACATGTGCGGTTCGACCAACTCGTTCCCATACAGGAGCGACGAGGGTTGTCCGTTCGAGATGCGGGGTCCGAACTATCCCAACTACGCTATGAACGTCGGTCACCAGAGCGGCTACTGCGGCATCCCCGGATCCGCCCACGCGGCGAGAGGGGACGCCTGGGTGGCCAACCCGCTGATCAAGGTGGCCTTCGCGGACAAGAACCTGCCCTTCGACTGGGCCAATGTCACCCGGGAGATCGGTCGGGGCGGTCTGAGAGAGTTCAGGCCCGCCGGCGAGAGAACCGCCATCATTCCGCCGGAGTGATCCTATGGAAATCGGGGACTATGCCAGGTACGTCGGCACCGGAACGGTGGGCATTGTGAACGATGTCACCGAGGAGGAGGGGGTCCGTTGGGTCCTGCTGGACAAGACGGACCTCTACTACCAGGAGTCTACCCTGGAACGGGCCTCCGAGGACGACTACCGGAAGGTCTCCGAGAAAGAGGAGAAAACTCTGGAGGAGAGGCTCGAGGGCATCAAGGAGATGCGGGAGAAGTCGCGTCAACTTGAGGACGCCTTCGACGACGTGACTCCATCTGGAACATAAACCCCTTCCCTTTTTACCCTTTTTATACTGAGGTTCAGTCCGACAGGTCGAAACCGATCAGAATGGAGGCCTTCTGCGGATCGTCCTCCAGACCGTACCTGTTCTTGATGACGATGTCTCCAAGCGCGGAGGGGCTGCAGGAGAGGACGTTCTCGACACCTTCCAACTCCTCCACCTCCGGGAAGCTGACCGGCGGCATGAGGAAGAACTCCCCGCTCTTCGGCTTCCGATCAGGATAGATCACGAATTCCTGGGAGAGGTAGATGACGTCCTCGCGCCCCTCCAATCTATCCCTGTTGCTGGGCACTATCTCCTCGCCCATCACCGTGCCATCGTCGCCCACCAGGTAGACGGTGGGTTCCGGCGGAAGGCGGAACCGGTGATCCTTGATGACACAAATAACGTACTGGCGTTCAAGGCACTCCTCGAAACCGGTGTTCCTTACCTCGATGTCCAGGGTGGCCCTCACGTTCCCCTCCAGATCCCTGAGCTGTTCGAGCACCTCTCTCTCTAGGAAGAAGGCCTTCACCGTTCCTTCCATCTGGCTGATCACATTCAGCGCTTTCTCAGGACTGGACATTTCAATCAGGCGCCGTACATGGAACTAGAATTTAATATAAATAGTGCTCATTGGCTCCCCCATGAGCCTGGCACAACTAGCGAAGCAGAGGCCCCCAGTGGCCAGGGCCCTATACAAGCTAAAGAATGAGGTCTTCAGGGAGGGTGCCCTAACGGTGAGGGAGAAAGAGCTGATCGCCGTGGCCCTGTCCACACTGCTGAAGTGCGAGACCTGCGTTGAGTTCCATGCGGACAAGGCAAAGGACGCGGGAGCAACCCAGGAAGAGCTCAGGGAGGCCCTGGACGTCGTCCTCTACATGGCCGGACCGACCTCACTCATCTGGTCCCCGGTGGTGGACGACATAACTGGGGAATCGGAAGAAGAGTCCTGATCAACAGGACTCTATGTTTATCTCCACGTCCCTGGGCAGAGCGAGGCCGCTGGCCACCTCGATCGTCTTCAGTATGGCGATGGGCACAGGGCAGGTCGAGTGGGCCAGGTACTCGCCCGACTTCTGAAAGATGTAATTCTCGGAGTAAGGCATCTTCAGGGCGGAGCAGGGATCGATGTCCTCCAGCGCCTCGCCCAGCCTCTGAACGCAGCTACAATCGCTCTTGATGATGCAACGGACCTTGCCGTCGACGTTGTACGCCTTGATCTCGCAGTTGAACCGGCATACCCCGATGCACACGTAGGTTCTGGCCACCGGTTGTCCGACCTCGCCCCCGGTCTCGATCAGGAGGGGTTGGGCATCCTCGTCTTCCTCGGTCATCAACACCGCTTAGTGCCACGGGAAGTATTTACCATTTTCAGAAAAAACCGGGACGAGGGAACAAGTTTCCGCAGTCCCGGAAACTAATGCCTCATCCGATTGATGAGCCCGAACACCGATCCTTCGGTGATGTCCACCACCCCTATGGCGGCCACCGCCTCCTTGTTCCTCATGATGGGTACGGCCACCACCGGGACACCGGCATAGGCCCCGCTGGGGGCGTTCCTCCTGACGATGGAGTTCCTGCGGATCGCCTCCTCAAGGACCGGCCCGGTGTAATCGGTGTCGACTATACCTCCCCCCTCGCACCTAACGCCGTAGTGGTTCCTGCTCCTCATGGCCACCGGGAGGCGGCCCACCAGCTCATGGATGGCCAGGGCCAGGCATTTCAGCTCGTCCGCCTCGGTGTTCTTGGATACGATCCTGCTCCCCTCCTGCCAGCATTGGCCGGAGTCGCTTCCAAGGGCCAGAGCGGCGGTGACCGCCCCTCTCTCCGCTGACTCGTAGTCCAGGGCCGATCCTATGATGACGACGTCGTTCTCCTCGATGTCGAAGCGCTCCTCCAGGACTTTGGCGTGCTCGGGTGCGGGCTCATTGGTCTCTCCGGGAAAGCACAGCTTCCCTTCCTGGCAGATCAGGGTGGTGGCCCCCTCGGCCCCAGCCCTGACGGCCTCGTCCCGCTGATCGCATCCCATCGCCACCAAATGGGCCATGCCCTTGACCAGCACGGCGCAGTCGAAGGCGGAGATGGTGAGGGATCCCATGTCCACCTGATCGACCTCGATGTCGAAATCCTCGAAGTTCCTCCTCCCGGTATCGGTCAGCGTGGCCCCCTTGCGGGTGGTCCTAACGCTGCCCTCCCTCATCATCTTGTCCAGTATGGTCCTGACACTGCCCTCCCCCACCCCCAGAAGGCTGGAGAGGGCCTTCCTGCCCACCGGGCCCTTATTATCGATGATGTCGTACGCCTTCCATATGTGATAGTCGGAGAACTTGGGGGTGGGACCTCCGTAAGAGTCCGTCCTCAGGGCCATTCGAAGGATGGATAGAACATCCATCCTATAAATGTATCCATATTTGCCCCGTTGAATTCGAAGGACTGGACCTCTCCAAAGTATTCTGATATGGAATTGAAACCCTCGAAGTCGCTTATGTAAGATCAGAGCGATCGTGGCAGGTGTGGATACATCACAACCTCACTCATGGATCTCGATTCATGGGTAGAGAACGCCGTCAAGACGCCAATAACTGGGCAAGAAGGTGTCGGAGAAGGGGATCGATTGGTGTAGCACATTCCCCTTCATCCCTTCCGACGTACATTCATCATGAGCTAGACTCACTTAATCATTCGCAGCCGATTATCAACAATCGAAGGGGGCCGTCAGATCGTGAGAAGTGTCACTCCTGGCACCATCCAGATTTTTTAACAGGGGAAACTTTTATTATTTGAACGGGCTTTCGTTCTCTGTATGCCAGATAACTCTGAACCCTTCATAATCATTGACAATGTCACCAAGAAGTTCGACGGGACCGAGGTGTTGAAAGGAATCAGCGCCGAGATCAGGCCCGGGGAGGTTCTGGGCTTGATAGGGAGGAGTGGATCTGGCAAGTCCGTCCTGATCCACATGCTGAGGGGGAGCCCCGACTACCGCCCTGATGAGGGGACCATCATCTACCGGATCAAGTACTGCGAGAGCTGCGGACTGATCAGCCTACCGGACAGCTCCGGGGAATGCGAGAGCTGCGGGGGAACGGCCGAGATCAAGGAGATCGACTTCTGGGACCTTGATGACAGGGACCCCATGAAGCTGGCGATCAAGCAGAGGATCGCCATCATGCTCCAGAGGACCTTCGCCCTCTTCGGGGACATGACCGTCATAGAGAACATCTTCGAGTCCCTGGGAGAGGACATGGAGGAGGATGAGAAGGTCAACAGGGCCATCGAGTTGCTGAAGATGGTGGACCTCACCTACCGCACCATGCACATCGCCAGGGACCTCTCCGGGGGAGAGAAGCAGAGATGTGTCCTGGCCAGGCAGCTGGCCAAGAACCCGATACTCTTCCTGGCCGATGAGCCCACCGGAACGCTCGATCCCAGCACCGCCGAGACGGTGCATGACACGCTGGTCAAGTCGGTGGAGAAGACCAACATGACCATGGTGGTCACCTCCCACTGGCCCGAGGCCATCGACCGCCTCTCCAACCGGGCCATATGGCTGGGGGACGGGGAGATCTACAAGGAAGGCGATCCCAAGGAGATCGCCGAAGAGTTCGTGAAGGGGACCGAGCTCACCGCGGACAGGAAGGTCCCCGTGGGTGAGCCGATCATCAGGGTCAAGAACGCCAAGAAGTACTTCTACTCGATCCAGAGGGGAGTGGTCAAGGCCGTGGACGATGTCACCTTCGACGTGAAGGAGAAGGAGATATTCGGCCTGGTCGGCCTCAGCGGCGCGGGGAAGACCACCCTCTCCAAGATGATCGCCGGGCTCCTCGACGCGAAGCTGGTGGCCGGCCGCATAGAGAAGGACGGATCCATTACCGTGGGGGCCACCGAGTCCTCCTCGGACAGCTACGTCTCCCCGGGGGCCCATATAAGGATAGGGGACACCTGGGTGAACATGTCCGAGTACGGGCCCACCGGGAGGGGCAGGGCCACGCCCTACATAGGGATGCTGCACCAGGAGTACAGCCTGTACCCCTTCGACACCATACTTCAGAACCTCACGGTGTGCATCGGCATGAAGATGCCCGCCGAGCTGGCCAAGATGAAGGCCGTACAGGTGCTGAAGGGAGTGGGGTTCAAGGACTCGGAGGTGGAGAGGATCCTCTACACCTATCCAGACTACCTCTCCGTGGGGGAGAAGCAGAGGGTGGCCCTGGCGCAGGTGCTGATCAAGGAGCCCAGGATCGTGATCCTGGACGAGCCGACCGGTACCCTGGACCCGCGCACCAAGATGGACGTGGTCGACTCCGTCCTCTCCTCCCGCAGGGAGCTGGGTCAGACCTTCCTGGTGGTCAGCCACGACATGGACTTCGTGATGAACTGCTGCGACCGGGCCGCCCTGATGAAGGAGGGCAAGATCGTGACCATGGGTGAGCCCGGGGAGATCGTCGATCACCTCTCCGAGAAGGAGGAGGAGGTCATGCTCCGCGGCGGTGTCGAGGCTTGAAGGAGAAGATCGGCAGGCAGACCAGGTTCGTGGAGTGCCGGGAGACCCGTGGCCTGGGGGTCGGCGGTGGACTGGCGCAGAGGGCCACCATATCGGAGAGCGGCAGGGACGTGGTGGCCGTCGCCATGGGCCCGGGCAAGAGACACATCACCAAGCCGGTCTGCGAGATCACCTACGCCCTGAGGGAGGAGGGGATCGACACCAGCGTGATCGTGGTGAACGCCGGAGCCGGGGTGCCGGCCGATGCCCCCGACGTCTCCACCGGTTCGATCTTCGGTCTCGACCAGATCGAGGTGGACCGCATAGCCCAGTTCAGGCTGGCCCTCATCCATCTGGGTAACGTCAGAAAGCACATCATATACAAGGCCAGGCTGATCCTGAGGAACGTGGACATCCCCGCGGTGGTGGTGTGCCAGGCCCCGGTGGACTTCGAGGACTTCGCCAGGATCGGGGTGAAGACCAGGCTGGTCAGGCCCCGACCGGAGAACGTGGGCACCAATGGGGAGATAGTGGACATCGTCACCGGCGTGGTGCGCGGTGTCACCTGCCCCCAGAGCAAGCTGGACGAGATCGTCTCCAAGATCACCAGGAACCTGGAGGCGGCTAAGGCATCTCCAGATCGAATCCGATCAGATGGGTCCAGTACTCGGTCGTCCGATACCCCAAGCGCTCCCTGATGTAGTGATCGCTCAGGGTGGAGATGCTGCCCGAGGTGATCCTGCCTATTCCCTCGATCCCCTCGATGTAACGGAATTCCAGGGGCGGCATGATGAAGGTCGGTTCGCCTTTCACCTCCACCTCGGAGTAGATGACGAAGTCCTCGCACAGGAAATGTACGTCCTCCCTGTCCCGGAGCTCCTCCTTCCTCCTCTCGTTGATGAACTCGCCCACCATCTGGCCCTCGCCGTCCACCATGATCACCGGCTGGGCCTCACCCCCCAGGATCTCCTTGTCCGACCGGAGGACCACCACCAGGGAAACGTCCCGGTCCAGGGCCTCCCACACCCCCTCGTTCCGGAAGGGCATCATGCCGCCTGCCGCACCGTTCTCCTCTGCCCTCTCCTCCAGGGCGATCAGGTCCTCCCTCATATCCCCTTCCAGGAAGACCACTTCCACCACTCCTGGTACTGATAGTATCCTTCTCCGGACGTCCTCCTCGACCCTCTCTCTCTCCATGTCTACCCTCCAACGAGCCCAGCTGCTATTAAAAGTATCAACGTGTGACGCAGAATGGGCAGGGTCCTTCGGAGGACCCAAGGGCCACAAAAACATATTTAACCCGCCTTTCCATGCCTTTGGCTGACCATATGATCGTCACGGTAAACGGCAAGGAGGTGGATCTGCCCGAGGGCTCCACGCTTGGAGAGGCGATCGAAGGGGAGCCGTACATCGGGGGATGTAAGGTCGCCGTGGTGTGCTCGGCGGACACCATCAAGAAGGAGACCAGGGAGTTCGAGCTGGTCCTGGAGAACGGGTCCATGGTCCTCAGCCTGAACGACTCGGAGTACGGGGAGAGGATGCTGTCCATGGTGGACCGGCTGGAGGGGCTGTCGATCCGCTGGCAGACCTCCCTGATACTCGCCATAGGTTCGTTCCCCACCGACCTGGAGGTGGATAGGGAGTACCACCAGTACGGCAGGTACGACTGCTTCTTCGCCCTGGGCGGCTTCGACAACTCCACCACCTACCTCATGGTGGCGAAGTCCCCCCATCAGGGGAAGTACGGGGTGAGGGGCGGGATAGTCGGCAGGATCACCAGGGGAAGGTACCTGATGGACGAGCTCCGGGAAGGGGAGAGGATCCAAGAGGTCCGTCCGGTGGTGCTGCACACCAGCGAGAAGGACGCCTTCGTCACCGATGACATGGACATGGAGGTGGAGGAGGGCATGGCCATAGAGACCCATGCGCTGGTGTCCCTCCGCCACGACTCCCCGGTCAGCTCCGAGCACTTCCTGGTGCAGTCGGGGGATGGTACATTGCCCATCACCCGGGAGACCACCACCTTCTCCTCCTCGGAGCGCAACATGGACGTGAACCTGGTGGACGAGAGGAGCGAGGTCAGGGAGGAGGGTGCCGTGACCGTCAGGCACGATGGACCGTCGGCCGGGGCCATCTACATCTACAAGGAAAGGCGCCAGCGCTCCTCCTCCCACAACATCGCCGGTGAGGTGGTGCAGGGGAGGGAGCTGGTGCGGAGGGCCCCCAAGGGCTCGTGGGTCACCGTCTCCACCGATCCCATCAGGGTGATGACCATCGGCATGACCCAGGGGGAGAGCGAGAGCTTCCTCGGCTCCCTGGGTTTGGAGCAGGTGAGGGACGGGGAGAAGGACGACGATGCCGTGGTGGTGGAGCAGGAACCCGAACTGACCATGGAGGCTTTGAACGCCGACAGCGTGAGGACCTACGGGGTGCCCCATCACCGGGTACACGAGTGGCGCTTCAACGAGGGGGAGTCCCCCCGCACCGCCCACTACCTGAGGAAGATCACCGGACTGGACCACAAGCCCATTGGCTCCCTGGGGGTCTACTTCACCTTCTCCGGGATGCCCATGGTGACCTTCAACGGGAACACCAAGGAGGCCCTGGACCTTCGGCCGGAGAAGAGCTTCGGGGAGGAGTCCAAGCGGGGGCAGATAGCCGTCACCAACCAGTCCAGGCCCCAGAAGGGACTGATCGGGGTGAGGCTGGAGGCCAGCGACGAATTCGGCCCCACCGGGGAGGAGCGGCAGGGGACCAACATCGCCGGGAAGGTGGTCAGCCCCCTGAAGAACATGATGGAAGGTTTGAAGGACGGGGACACCGTCTACATCCGGGAGGTAAAGGATGAGTGAGGAGACCGAGACCCGCATCATCGTCATCTCCCCCTCCTCGGAGGTCACCCCGGATCATTTGACCAGGCGCATACACGCCCTGGAGCTGCCCATCACCATCAAGGAGACCTGCTACGGGACCATGATCGAGGGGGAGAGGTCGAAGGTGAGGGAGGCCTTGAAGGAGGCCAGGAAGCTGGATCCCCACCGCATCTACTCCAAGATACGGGGCTTCCCCATCGGCGACACCAGGAGGTGCCGGGCCCACCACGGTTCCAGGCCCGGCTTCTCACAGCTGGAGAAGGAATGGGAGGACCTGACCATGATCGACAAGGGGCTCTCGGCCGTGGACGAGCCCAGGGAGGGGAAGACCCGGTCCCGGGAGAAGAGGGAGAGGCTACCGGTGGACAAGCTGAGGAAGATAGTGGAAGAGGTGACGGAATGAAGATCTTCATCGATCCCCCCAACAGCCTGATACTTTACGATCTGGTGGAGAGGTTCGGGCACGAGCCCCTCTCCACCATGGAGACGCTGAAGGAGAGGGTGAGGGACAAGGACATCGACTCCCCTCCCCTGAACATCACCCTGGAGGACGTGAAGAAGGGGATGAAGTACGCCGGCATCGAGGTGCCCTCGGGCATCCGGGGAAGGCTGGGTGTGTTCGGCCCCCTGATCGACCAGGCCGACGCCGCCATAACCATGAGCGAGACTCCATACAGCTTCGGCTGCGTGGGATGTCATCGCACCAACCTGATGATGAGGTACCTGATCAAGAAAAGAGATATCCCACTGCTGGAGATCGAATATCCGAGTGATGAGGAAGAGGCCAAGGATATGGTGAGGAAGGTGAAGGAGTTCCTGGAGGGCCTGGAGTGATCAAGATCGCGCAGCTCTCGTGCGGGGCCGAGTACAGCGGCATCCAGTCCGAGATAGAGAAGGTGGCGAACAACGTGGGAGCGAAGATGGTGCAGCCGGACGTCGACTTCGAGGAGATCGATCGATCGGTGGAGCAGTTCGGGTTCGACCCGGCCAGTCCCGCCCTGAGGATGATGATCGCCCGGGCCACCCATCTGGCCGAGGGCAAGTACGACGCAGATGCCGTCTTCATCGCCACCTGCTTCCGCTGCGCCGAGGGCGCACTGATAAGGAACGAGATCAGGAGGTTCATCCAGGAGCACACCAGGCTGCCGGTGGTGACCTACTCGTTCACCGAGAGGACCAAGGCCGGCCAGCTCCTCACCAGGATGGAGGCCCTGGTCACCATCGTTGAGCGCAAGGAGCTCCTGGCCAGGGAGAGGCAGATCGGCCTCACCGCCGGGATAGACTCCGGATCGACCACCACCAAGGTGTGCATCCTGCAGGACAACGAGCTCATAGGCAAGCACTGGCTGCCCACCGGGGACGTGGTGGGATCGGCCGAGACAGGTTACCAGAAGGCCCTGGAGGACGCCGGTGTGAAGGCGGAGGACATCGAGGGCCTCGGGGTGACCGGATACGGTCGCTTCATCATCGGGAAGAGGATGGAGGCCAAGCTGATCCAGGAGGAGCTTACCGTGAACTCCAAGGGCGCGGTGTGGCTGGCCGAACGGCAGAAGGGGGAGGCCACCATCATCGACATCGGGGGCATGGACAACAAGGCCATCACCGTGAGGGACGGGATACCGGACAACTTCACCATGGGCGGCATATGCGCCGGGGCCTCCGGCCGATTCCTGGAGATCGTTGCCAAGCGCCTGAAGGTGGAGATCGACGAGCTGGGCGAGCTGGCCGACAGGGGCAACTGGCAAAAGGTCAACATGAACTCCTACTGCTCCATCTTCGGCATCCAGGACCTGGTCACCTCCCTGGCGGAGGGTCAGTCGATGGAGGACGTGGCGGCGGCGGCCTGTCACAGCGTGGCCGAGCAGGTCTACGAGCAGCAGCTGCAGGAGATCGACATCCGGCAGCCGGTCATCCAGGTCGGCGGTACCTCCCTGATCAGCGGCATGGTGAGCGCGGTGCAGGACATGGTGGGCACGAAGCCCATAGTCCCGCCCCACTCCCAGTTCATCGGCTCGGTGGGCGCCGCCCTGCTGGCCTCAGGTTTCATAGAGGGAAGGTAATGGAGGTAGTGGCGGAAGGTCAGGAGGAATGGGGCAACGAGCACTACGAGGAGCTGTTCCGCCGGATACTGGTGGACCTGGGCATCACCAGGTTGGTCCAGGAGGCCAGGATGATCATCCGCCCGGAGGACCCCCTGTTCCTGGTGTCCATCCGCACCAAGGGGGCCTCCGGGAAGAGGAAGATCACCGACATCGCCAGTTTGAGGGAGACGTCCAAGGGGACGGTGGTGGAGATCTCCGATGAGAACTACGCCCCCAGGCTGATCTCCCTCCTGTGGCAGCTGTACGGGAGGGAGAGGGTGGACCAGCAGTCGAGACTCGAACTGGTCATCAGGGGCGAGAGCGAGGAGGAGATTCAGAAGCTGACCATGGATCCGGAGGAGGAGCTGAAGGAGAAGGTACTTGACGCCGTCTGGAGGCTCCTCCCGGAGGGCTTCAAGGTGCGGCACAACATCTACTCGGAGGGACTGCTGACCATCGCCGCCACCGAGCACGAGATGCGGGAGGAGTGGAAGGAGGAGGCCGAGAGGGTCCACCGCGAGATGGAGGGCGATTGATGTACGAGGTACTGATGTTCGACGGGGGCGTCTACAGGGTGGAGGAGCTGGAGGAGCTCATCGAGGACGTCGGCGGGTTCATCGTCCAGAAGTCCAGGGCCCAGCAGGACGTCACCATCACCATGGCCGTTCCGGAGGAGGACCGGGAGGTGGTGGAGGGCAAGGGCAGGGACCTGGGCGGCAAGATCGTGAACGTGCCGCTGGCCGGGACCGAGATCGCGGTGGTCGCCCCCACCCTGGGCAGGCACCACATGCCCCACCCGGTCTGCGACATCGCCGAGCACCTGAGACGGTACGGGGCCATCACCGTGGTCATGGGACTGGCCAGGGGTAAGGGCAGGCAGACGGCCCAGATCACCGCCGAGGAGAAGTCGATCATCGAGGAGTACGACGCCGCCGTCTTCGTCCTGGGGAACTTCCGGGACTGCATCCTGGAGGAGAAGGTGCGCCTGTTCCAGGACATACAGGTCCCGGTGGCGGTGGTCGTCGGCCCCGAGATCGAGGACCTGCCGGACTGCGAGGCCCTGGTCTGCGGGGTGGGCAGGAAGGTGGAGCGCATGAGGCGCGCGGAGGAGATCTCCAAGCTGGAGGAGACCGCCCAGGCGGTGGAGAGCATCATCCGGGGCAGGAAGAAGGAGCTGGACGAGGACCCCTTATTCGTTCACCCGGCCGAGGTGAAGGAGGCCATAGAGGAATTGGAGCCGGTGGCGGAGAGCCTTCGGCCGGCACCCATCGTGCTGCACCTGGACGGGCTCAGGGTGAAGGTCCCCTACGGGGATTGGAAGGACGAGCTACGCTCGGTGGAGATCTACGGGAGAAAGTTGGGGGACATCGCGGAGATGAGGGAATCCAGCCTCACAGGCTCCACCCTCATCTACATCAAGACCAAGGCCGAGGTGCGGGACAAGGCGGACGGGTAAACAGTTAAGTCGGCCAGCGCCCATCTTCACATCGATACACATGTTGGTCTTGGGCATATCCGGTAGCCCCAGGAAGAACGGGAACACCGATTTTCTGGTGAACAAGGCACTGGAGGGGGCCGAGAGGGAGGATTCCGCGATCAAGGGGGTCATCTCCCCGAGGGAGAGGGTGTATCGCATGGCCGAGGGGCTGTTCTCCCAGGGTAGGCACGACCTGGAGTGCCCGTAGATGGACAAAGGATCGTACGTGCTCACCTTCTCGCTGGAGTACCCCACCGCAGTGATCGTGGGAAAACTGGGTGAGCACACCTTTCCCCCTGGCAGGTACGCCTACGTGGGCTCGGCGCTGAACGGGCTCGAGGCCAGGGTGGCCAGGCACTTCTCCCCGGACAAGAGGCGCCGCTGGCACATCGATCACCTCCTGGCGCACGCGGTCGACCTGAGGGCCCTGCTGCTCCGCTCCGGGGACCGGATGGAGTGCTTCCTCAGCCGTATGGTGGGCCACCTTCCTGGAAGCGGGAAGGAGATGGACGGCTTCGGATCCTCCGACTGCGGGTGTGAAACCCACCTCTACCACATCTCGTTCCGGGACCAGGAGTACCTGGAGGCCGTCTTCGGCCCCTCCAACCTCGTCACGGGGGACTGACCGGGGGAAAAGGGTTTTATCCGCCGTCTGATACCGGCTATCATGATCCTTGGAATAGCCGGTCATTCCGACACGGGCAAGACCACCATGGTGGAGGGCCTGATCAGGGAACTGGTCCGGAGGGGCATCAGCGTCTCTTCCATCAAGCATGTGTACGGGGAGGACGTCCTCATCCCCCCATCGAAGGACACCACCAGGCACCTGCTGTCCGGCTCGGCCTACGTGCTCGGTGCGTCGTCCAACGAGTCGGTACTCTACCACAGGGGCCAGGGCACCATCCGGGAGCACCTGGACCTCGTTCAGGGGATATCGGGTTCGGAGGTGGTGATCGTGGAGGGTTACAAGGGCTCCGACCTCCCCAAGGTGGTGCTGGGCGACGCCCCGGCCGAGGATCCAGTGCTCATGAGGGGCGGGGATCCCGAGGAGATGCTAGACGGCGTGGTGGAGATGGTGGAGAGGGAGGTTCTGGTGGAGAGGGCCCTCGATCTCCTGCCGGGGCTGGACTGCGGCAAGTGCGGTCTCCCCACCTGCCGGGAGATGGCCGAGGCGGTGGTCGAGGGAGAGGCCGTCATCGAGGACTGCAGGAACCTGCCGGCCGGGAAGGCCAGGATAACCGTGGATGGAAGGTCTTTGCCGGTCGGAAGCTTCGTATCCGATGTGGTTGCCAACACCATCCAGGGAATGGTGAGGTCCCTGAAGGGGGGAGAGGACGCAAGCAGGATAGAGATCTCGGTGGACCTCGACCCCGAGGAATGAATTCTACGTGTATCCCGGTATTACTACATGGATCGGGGCCGTTACCGTGGTAAGTGCCGGTATTACACGTGTCAGGGCAGGATTCAAGAGAATCTGGGATTCCATATACCCAACCTTCTTATATCCCTCCGGACCTGATAGTTAAATGCAAGAGGCGGAAAGCGGCCGGCAAGTAGGAAGGGGGAACATCGGTGATACCGGTGTGACCGGTTCCGAACCTCACCAGGGGAGTGGTATCCCCGATCCGACCGATCCGTTCGTCGCCTAGGCGGTGGACGACGGAAGGGAGATGGACACGCACCCGAGCAGCCTTCGGGTGAAAGGGCCGTGTCCAGATGGTGTAAGGCAATCCGGCAGGGCCATTTTGTGGAATGGTCCTGTAACGGCTACCGATGGCCGGCCGCCCGCAAGCTCTTGCTCTTTTCCCCAGATTCAATCGCTCCCAGTGGCCAAGGCGTGCGGGAGAATTAAAATAATATAATGGTTATCGCCACACGTCCGAGAGTCAATTCGCGGGAGGATCTTGGATGGAAGCGGTTGAGGATTCAATTCAGGACGTCCCTGCCCAGGTGGTCAAGAGGCTGAAGGCCGCCGTTGGGGAGGAGAACGTCAAGACCAGCAAGTTCGAGAGATTACTATACAGTCACGATCTCGCCCCACTGCCCAAGGAGGTCCAGTTGGCCTTCAAGAACGTGCCGGATGTGGTGGTGAAGCCCACCTCCACCGAGGACGTTAAGAATGTGGTCAGGATCGCCAAGGAGGCCGGCATACCAGTGACGCCAAGGGGCAGCGCCACCTGGGGCCTGGGAGGCGCCATGTCCGCGTTCGGCGGGATCATGCTGGACATCTCCGGTTCGATGAACAAGATCGAGAGGATCGACAAGGATAACCTCTACGTCACCGCCCAGGCCGGGGCCACCTGGAAGGAGGTGTACGATAGGTGCCTGGAGGAAGGTCTGCTCCTGGGGGCTTACCCCAGCAGCTTTCCCTCCGCCACCCTGGCCGGGTGGATCTCCACCGCGGGGATAGGGGTCGGTGGCTACAAGTACGGGTCCGCTGGCCATGAGATCCGCAACCTGGAGGTGGTCATGCCGGATGGCTCCGTGGTGGAGACCGGGTTCGACGCCCTCTCCGACAACGGGGCCGGTTACAACCTGAACTGGCTGATGGTGGGGGCCGAGGGCACCCTGGGGATCATCACCAAGGTCACCTTCCGGCTGGAGCCGGGTCCGGAGGAGATGAGGCCCCTGGCCTACGATTTCCCCAAGCTGGAGGACATGGGCGAGCCGCTCATGGAGCTCACCCGTTCCCGCAGCGTCCACCCCCTGCACATACTGTTCTACGACGGGGCCCACTTCGAGATGCTCCGCAAGGCCGGGAAGGACGCCCCCGAGGTGGGCTCGATGCTGTTCCTCATGCTGGAGGGCGCGAAGTCCATGGTGGACCTGGAGGAGGAGAACCTGGACGCCATCATGGAGAAGCACGGTGGAAAGAAACTCAGCCAGGAGATCGCCGAGCACGAGTGGGAGGAGCGCTGCTACGAGTTCCGCGCCCGGGAGATCGGGCTGGGCCACATCCCCGGGGAGGTGGTGGTGGCCACCAAGGACTTCTCACGGTTCGCCAGGGACACCTTCGCCCTCATGGACGAGTACAAGATGGAAGGAGGGATGACTGGCATGCTCCAGGACCGCAACACGGTGATGTTCATGCCCTACTATTTCTTCGACCCGGAGAATCCCCTGAGCATGACCTCGTTCTCCTTCAACAAGAAGTTCGCCGACCTGTCCTTCGAGTACGGCGGGAGGCCGCTGGGTTTGGGCATATTCTTCGCCTCCAACCTGGGGAGGATCAGGGGAGAGGCGGGCGCCAAGCTGATGAAGACCATCAAGAACTGCGTCGATCCCAAGGACATCATGAACCCGGGCACGCTGCTGGCCACGGTGACCAGGCAGAAGATCTCCATCCCCTCCCAGCTGTTCAACCTGGGCATGAACCTGATGGCCGCGGGGAAGAAGATGATGCCCAGGGACGATGCGGTCAAGACCAAGGCCAAGGAGTACGAGATCGAGAAGAGGAGCAGATGGGAGCACTAGTCTCCCGAAAACCCTTCCTCACTCCACGTATCTCTGGGGCTCTCGGTCGAAGCTCTCCTTGCATCCCGGGGCGCAGAAGTAGTAGCTCCTGCCCTCGTACTCGGACCTCCATTCGCAGGTGCGCCGGTCCACCTCCATGCCGCAGACAGGATCGATCGTCCCCGATCTCCCCCGCTTGATCTCTGGGGTGTACCGCTTCAACAGGGCCGCGTTGGAGACCACGGAGACGGAGCTCATGGCCATGGCGGCGGCCGCTATGATCGGGTCAAGTAGGACATCGATGAAGGGGTAGAGCACCCCGGCGGCGATGGGTATGCCTGCGGTGTTGTAGGCGAAGGCCCAGAAGAGGTTCTGTCTGATCTTGCTCATGGTCCTCTGGCTCAGCTGGAGGGCCGCCACCACGTCACGCGGATCGTCCCTCATCAGCACGATGTCCCCGGTCTCCACCGCCACGTCGGTGCCGCTGCCCAGGGCTATGCCGATATCGGCCTGGGCCAGTGCGGGCGCGTCGTTGATCCCGTCGCCCACCATGGCCACCCTCCTACCCTCCGCCTGCAGTCGGGAGATCTCCCGGGCCTTGTCCGAGGGCATCACCTCGGCCAGCACCTGATCCACGCCCAGGGAGTCCGCTACCGCCCTGGCCGTCCTCCAGTTGTCCCCGGTGATCATGGCCACCTCCACTCCCATCCTCCTCAGCTCCGAGACGGCCTCCTCCGCACCCTCCTTCAGGGTGTCGGCAACGCCGATGAGTCCCACCGTGCTTCCGGAGCGGGCCACCACCATCACCGTCCTTCCCCCCTCCTCAAGGGCCTCGATGTCTCCCTCGTGCCCGGAGAGGTCCACCTGGAACTCCTCCATCATCCGGCGGTTGCCCAGCAGTACCTGCTCCCCGTTCACCACGGCCCTCACCCCCTTCCCAGGGAGGGCGGATAGCCCGCTGGCCTCCGGAAGCTCCAGCCCCCTCCCCTCAGCGGAGGAGACGATCGACCGGGCCAGAACATGCTCGGAGCCCCTCTCCACCGCCCCTGCCAGGGAGAGCAGCTCCTCCTCGGAGAGGCCGTACGCCACCAGGTCGGTCACCACCGGATCGCCCTTGGTCAAGGTGCCCGTCTTGTCGAACACGATGGTGTCCATCCTCCCGGCGGTCTCCAGGGATTCGCCTCCCTTGATCAGGATGCCGTTCTCCGCCCCCTTGCCGGTCCCCACCATGATGGCGGTGGGGGTGGCCAGCCCCAGGGCGCAGGGGCAGGCGATCACCAGCACGGTGATGAAGACGGTGAGGGAGAACACGAAGCGGGGCGTGACTATGTCCAGGGCGGGATATCCGATGAAGAACCAGGCGAGGAACGCCACGATGGCGATGCCGATCACCGCGGGCACGAAGTAGGACGCCACCCTGTCCGCCACCCTCTGGATGGGCGCCCTGGACCCCTGGGCCTCCTCCACCAGCCTGATGATCTGGGCCAAGGTGGTATCTTCGCCCACCTTTGTCGCCCTCACCCTGATCAGGCCGTTCTGGTTGACGGTGGCCCCGATGACCTCGTCCCCTTCTCCCTTGCCCACCGGGATGCTCTCCCCGGTGATCATCGACTCGTCCACCGAGGAGCTCCCCTCCATCACTTGGCCGTCGGTGGGTATCCTCTCCCCCGGCTTGACGATCAGGAGGTCCCCCTTCCTGACCTCCTCCACCGGCACCTCCGTTTCCTCCCCCTCCCTGACCACCCTCGCCGAGCTGGGCCTCAGGCCGAGCAGCTTCCTTATGGAGTCCGAGGTCCTTCCCTTGGCCCGGGCCTCCAGGAACTTGCCCAGCAGTATGAGGGAGATGATCAGGGCAGAGGTGTCGAAGTAGACGTCGTGCAGGGCCACCGCCGTGGGGAAGAAGGTGACCAGGGTGCTGTAGAGGTAGGCGGACGAGGTGCCCATGGCGATCAGGGTGTCCATGTTGGCGGTGCGGTTCCTCAGGGCCGTGTAGGCACCCCGGTAGAACTGGTACCCGGCCACCAGCTGCACCGGGGTGGCCAGCAGGAACAGGAACAGGTTCCCGTACTCCTCCACGAGAGCGAGGCCACCGAGATCGGTCATGCCAAAGAGCATGGTCAGCAGGAAGGTGGGCACGCTGAACGCGAGGCTGAACAGCAGCATCCTGCGCCGATCGGTGGACTCCTCCCTCTCCTCCTTCTCGGCCTCAAGGACCTGGTATCCGGCCTCCTCGATGGCCTCTTTGATCCGCTGGGGCGAGATCAGACCGGGCTCGTACTCCACCGACACGCTGTCGGTGGCCAGGTTGATGTCCGCCTGGACCACCCCTTCCCGTGAGGTCAGGGCCTTCTCCACCGTGTTGGCGCAGGAGGCACAGCGCATGCCCCCCACCTCGAGATCCAACCGGTCGGTATCCACCCGGTACCCGGCCTCCCTGACCGCTTCTATGATACTCCCGAGGTCCACCTGGGAAGGGTCATACCTCACCGAGGCACTCTCCGAGGCGAGGTTGACGTTGGCCTGATCCACACCCTCCAAGGTGGACAGGGCCCGCTGGACCGTGGCCGCGCAGGAGGCGCAGTGCATCCCGGAGATTCCGAAGGTAACGCTTCTCAGGTCACCCCCCGCCTCGTTCATGCATCCCCCTCGGCAGCTTGTGGTCTATCAACCTTTTGGCGGACGTTGCTTCTTTGGTGGCGACCGAATCCCATCTAGATAGGTCACTGGCTTCTCTTAATTTATGTAACACATAACCCGAAAAATATTATCGAACAGTAGAAAAGTCTATATCCCCCCTGTTTCAATGTTTTATTCGTATGAATCTGGATACCACTGATGTGAACATCCTCAAAGTTCTCCAGGACAACGGTCGCCTCTCCTTCAGGCAGATCTCCGAGAGGGTGAAGGTGAGTGTTCCCACCGTCAGCAACAAGATCTCCAACATGGAGAACATGGGGGTGATCCGGGGATATCAGGCCGACATGGACACGGAGAGACTGGGGGAGATCAGCGTCATCCTCAACATAAAGGCCAAACCCTCGGACCTGAGACAGGTGGCGGAGCACTTCGAGGAGGAGGAGAACGTTCGTACCATTTTTACTCTGAGCAACGGCCATCTCCTCATGATCTGTACCTTCACCGACTCCCATCGGATAAACGAGTTCATCAAGAGGTTGGGGAACATTTCCGAGATCGTGGAGTACGACATAGCCAACATCGTCAGCGTTCTCAAGGAGGATCACCGGGCCCTGGTTAAGCTGGGCGCATCGGTGGTGCTGGAATGCGCCCAGTGCAGGAAGGACATCTGGGACGAGGCCCTGAAGATCAAGTTGGAGGGCAGGGACTACTACCTGTGCAGCGAGGAGTGCGTGGATACCTTCCAGGAGAAGTTCGAGAAGAAGGCCGCCTCCTCCGGGTGATCGAGCAGACCGAAGCGGACCACGGGTCAGATCATGCCCAGTTCCCCGAGCAGATCGGGCAGCTCGCCGGCGCTGTCGATGAGCATCTCCAGTCCCTTGTCCCTCCACATCCCCTCATCGTAGGTCCCGGACAGGACGCCGACGAACAGGGCGCCGGATCTCAGCGCACACTCCAGGTCCATGTGGTGGTCCCCCACGAACAGGCATTCCCTGGCCTCCACGCCGAGCCGGTTGGCCAATCTCTCCATGGCTATGCCGTTCGGCTTGGACTCCCACCAGGCGTAATCGTCCCGGCAGATCATGTCGTCGATGAGGGGATCGAGACCGGTCTTCCTCAGGGTGCTCTCGGCGTACTTCCTGGAACCCCTGGTCAGCACCGCCACCCTGAATCCGTTGCCCCTCAGGAGGTGCAGGACCCCCTCCACCCCATCGATGGGCTTGTTGTGCTCGATCGAGTCCAGCTCGATGTCCGAGAGGAGGGACTCGATGTGGCTCTCGGTGCTCTCCAGCTCCGCTTCCCTGCCCTCGCCCACCATGTGATCCCTGGCCATCTCCATGTTCTGGCCCACCGTCTCCCCCATGTTGACCAGCTCGGAGGGCACTCCCCGCTCGTTGAAGGTCTCCACCACCTTCTGCTTCATCTTCCTGAAGTCGATCTCGCTTTTGACCAGGGTTCCGTCCAAATCGAAGATGATGGCCTTGATAGGTATGTTTCATGCCTCCTTGGTACGTTGCCATCCACCCAGGAAGGTCTCCAGCCTCTGCACGCCCTCCAGTTGACCTATCCGATCCCGGATGTACTTGACGATGCTCTCCTCGTCCGAGTCTATCTTCAGCAGGAGGTCGTACTCCTTCAGTAGAGCGTAGATCTCGGAGACCTCCACCAGCCCCATCAGCCTCTCCTTTAACTCCCGGATCTTCTTGGGATTGGTGTTTATGAGCATGAAGGAAGTCATCCTATCGCCTCCGTCCCCTTATACTATCAGAGCTTCTATATATACGCTGTCACTCCCGGCCGTTCCTGGCGCTCTCCAGGTACCATTCCGCGGTCCTGTGGATGCCCTCTTCCAGAGGCGTTTGATCGCCCAGTTCCATCCCCGTCCCCTTGCCCCGGTGGTCCTTCCCGAACAGCTTGACCACGAAGGTGGAAAGTCCCGCGTCCCTCCGATACCCGGTGAGGGCGGCCTTCAGCTCGCTCAGCCTGGCAACGGTCAGCGCGGTCCTGTATCCCACCCGCCTGAAATCCCTCTCCACGCCGAGCTCCCTCGTCACCAGGGAGTACACCTCCTGGAGCGAGGTCATCCTACCCTCGATGTCGTATGCGGCATCATCTTCCTGGTCGGCCCAGGCGATGATGAACGCCCGGACCAGATCGTCTATGTAGACCAGGGGGAACCTGGTGGACCCGTCCCCTATGATCATCGGATCCCCCTGGTCCACGGTGGAGAACCAGTGATAGGCGGCGGTGTAGTCCCTGGGACCGTAGATGACGCCTGGCCGAAGGGCCACCGCGCGCGTGCCGGTGCCCTGACAGACCTTGAAGAGCTCCTCCTCGGCCTCCGCCTTCGAGCGGCAGTACTTGTCCGATATCCTGGAACCGTTCTCCCGCTCCCCGTCCAGTCCGTGGACGCCCATGGAGCTGGCGTGGATCACCTCCCCCACACCGTTCCTCACCGCGGCCAGTGCCAGGTTCCTGGTCCCGAGGACGTTGATCCCGCGCAGCTCACTATAGGGGGCGACGTGCCTCACCGCTCCCGCGCAGTGGAACATGGTGTCGATGTCCCCGGTGGCATCGGCGACGGAATCGGGGTCGGACAGGTCGGCGTACCTCACCTCGTCCAAATGACCTTCCACCGAGGAGAGGTCGCTGGTCCGCCTGGCCAATGCGATCACCTCGTGTCCGCGTCCCTTGAGCTCCTCGACCAGGTGCCCGCCCAGGAAGCCCGATGCGCCCGTGACCATTGTTCTCATGTTGATCCTCGGCAAGGGTCATCGTCATCATGATATTAAGTGGGCTAGGTCCGCTGCCCACTCCAGACTCCCTCCGGAAAGATAGTATTTAAAGTCAATTGTAGCATGCTCAAATCGGTTTTATATACGCAGGAGGGGGGATTCTCACACAACTTGGAGGAATAACATATGGTATCTGATAACGGGTCGAATGTGAGGATGCTCAAGGAGAGCTACCCGAGATACGGGTTCGAGCCCCTTTCCATGCTGATCGAGTCGGGATGGGACGCACTCTGCATAACCAGACTTCACCCGGATTATGTGAGGCAGAAGTTCGGCCTCGGGAGCACCAAGTGCCTGTGGTTGAGCTCACGGAAGGGAAAGGACTCCCTCTCCCCCAAGTCCATGAGCCATCTGGTGAGGGAGATCAAGGGTCACCTGAGCGGCGAGGGGAACACGGTGGTCTTCCTGGATGGGATGGAGTACCTGCTGCTGTGGAACGCCATGAGCAAGGTCCTCTCCACCCTGAAGGAGATCGATTCCCTGATGTCCAAGGAGAACGGTGAGATGCTGATGTGCATCGATCCCCTGACGCTGGAGAAGAAGGACCTGGACAGGCTGGACAGATTTCCCCACCACTCCGCCTACGAGGTGGTGGAGATACTCTCTAGCAGACTACCTCAGCAAACCGCCGGAGGCGTGCCAGGGAGCGCTGGTCAAAGAGTCGGGGATCTACTGAGATCAGGAGAACTGCACGCCGCTCCATAGATATCTCGTTCAGCTGCTCCACGAAGATCTGCAGCTTGGAGAAGTCGTTGAACAGCGAGAGGTACTCGATCCCCTCCAGCACCACTATCCCCTTCTCGTTCCTGGCCAGGAACGAGTCGGCCGCCTCCCTTATCCCGTCGAGGCTGGAACCGGATACGGAGTGATCGGTCCCCCTTTCGCTCAGCCAGATGAACTCGAAGTCCCCCTCTCCCCACATCGACCTTAGGATGTCGGGGTGGTAGCGGGAGATGCACAGCAGGGTGTAACCCGAGGCCACGAAGTCCTTCGCGAGGGACATGGTCTTCTCGGTCCTCTTATCGATCACCAGGTGCATCCTGCCCCGATCGAAGCTCAGCACGCTACCTTCCACATCGACATCGATGGACTCCACCCGTGCACAGCTGTCGCAGGCCGTCATTTTCCCGACTCCATATCCAGGCATCGCCTGGGGGCTCCTTTCTCTAGGCCATACGTTATTAAAGCTTTACGTAGTCTCGGCTGGCATCCTCACATACACAGTGGCCGGGATATCTACTTTACTGCTCTGATATCATGAACGGGAATCCTGGGAGATCATGGCCCTCGTACCTTCAGGGGTGCGGACGCCCATCGCCATGTACTCGGTATTGTGGGCGCAGCCCACCTCCCCCCGGTGGTCGATGGCGATGACCCCTCCTATGCCGTTCACCAGGGAGGAGAGCTCGTCCACCGAGTCCCTGCAGGCCTCCATGGCCCCCTTTCCCCTCTCCACGTGCTCGCAGACCCTTCGGGCCATGGTCACGCGCATGAGGGACTCCCCCCATCCGGTGGCCGACACCCCGGCGGAGCGCTCGTCTGCACAGGTCCCGCAGCCCACCAGCGCGCTGTCGCCCACCCTGCCCTTGGCCTTGTTCGGTGTTCCCCCGGTGGAGGTGGCCGCACAGATGGAGCCCTCGGGACCGATGGCCACCGCCCCCACCGTGCCCCTCCGCCTGAACACCGTTCCCGGGTCGTCGTCCCTCTCCATCCACCGCTCCCTCTCCCTCTCGGTCAGTAGGGACCTGGTGGTCACGGTGGGCATGCCCCTTTCCCTGGCGAAGTCCAGTGCCCCGGTGGACACCAGCATGCAGTGTTCGCTGTCCTCCATGATCCGTCGGGCCAGGGTGATGGGGTGGGCTATGCAGCTGACCGAGGCCACCGCGCCCATGGAAAGGTCCCCCCTCATGATCATGGCGTCCATCTCCACCTCCCCCTCCCTGGTCAGGAAGGAGCCCCTGCCGGCGTCGAAGGTGGCATCGTCCTCCATGTGCCTGACCGCCCCCTCCACCGCGTCCGCCGGGCTGCCGGAGCCCAGCAGAGCATCGAAACCCACCTCGGCGGCCGCCCGGCAGCCTTCCAGGTGAGGCCGGTGTCTGTGTCGGGGGATGCTCCACCCCCCTCCGTGAACGATGATCGACGGCTCCATGGTCAGGAGGAGGGGGGCAGCTCCCCGGAGAGGAACTTGTCGTACCCGGAGAGGTCCAGCAGACCGTGGCCGGAGAAGTTGAACACGATGGTCTTCTCCTCGCCGGTCCTCTTGGCCTCGACCGCCTTGTCGATGGCCGCCTTGATGGCGTGATTGGTCTCCGGCGCCGGGATGATCCCCTCGCTCTGGGCGAAGGTGACCCCGGCCTGGAAGGTCTCGGTCTGGTCGTAGCTGACCGAGGTGATCAGGCCCAGATTGTTGAGCAGGCTGACCGTCGGTGCCATTCCGTGGTAGCGGAGCCCCCCGGC
Source organism: Methanomassiliicoccales archaeon (assembly GCA_046540255.1). GTDB lineage: Archaea > Thermoplasmatota > Thermoplasmata > Methanomassiliicoccales > JAAEEP01 > JBKHFJ01. The sequence goes on from JBKHFJ010000005.1 coordinate 38,178, forward strand.
ATGGATCGAGGGGGGCGTGAAGTCGTGGCCCAGGGTGAACATCTTGAGCAGGGGGGTCATGCCGGCGGTGTCCCCGTAGTCGTACTCGTACAGCCCACCGGTGAGGGTGGGCACCGATCCCGGCTCGGCGGCGATGAACTCGGTCTCCACCCCGTTGCGCAGCTTCTCCCCGATCATGGGGAAGGTGAATCCGGCGAAGTTGCTGCCCCCGCCGGCGCATCCGATCATGTAGTCAGGCTGTACATCGATCCGGTCCAGCTGCTCCATCACCTCCTGCCCGATGACGGTCTGGTGCAGCATGACGTGGTTCAGCACGCTTCCCAGACTGTAGTTGGTCTTGGGGTCCTCAACCGCCTGCTCGATCGCCTCGCTGATGGCTATCCCCAGCGTCCCGGGGGTGTCCGGCGTCTTCTCCAACACGCTCCTGCCGAACTTGGTCCTATCCGAGGGGGAGGGGAAGACGGTGGCCCCGTAGGTCTGCATGACGTTCCTCCTGTAGGGCTTCTGATCGAAGGAGATGCGGACCATGTACACGGTGCAGTCCAGGTCGAACAGGTTGCAGGCCAGGCTGAGGGCGCTTCCCCACTGACCGGCGCCGGTCTCGGTGGAGAGGTTCTCTATGCCCTCCTTCATGTTGTAGTAGGCCTGGGCCACCGCGGTGTTGGACTTGTGGCTGCCCGTGGGGCTGAGGTCCTCCCGCTTGAAGTAGATCCTTGCCGGGGTGTTGAGCCTCCTCTCCAGATGGACCGCCCTCTGCAGCGGTGAGGGACGGTTGAGCATCACCAGGGCGTCCTGGACCTCGTCCGGGATGTCGATGTACCTCTGATCGGACATCTCCTGCTCCAGCAGCCCCTTGGGGAAGATTAGCCCCAGCTCCTCCGGGGCGGCGGGCTCCCGGGTCTTCCCGTTCAGTGGTGGGGGGAGCGGCTCGGGCAGATCGGAAATGATGTTGTACCATCTGTTGGGGATTTCGTCGACCCCCAGCTGGACCCTGATGTCGTTGACCGGATCGTTCATGTACGGGGAATCGCGGGATAGGTACTTAACATTTATGAGCTTTAATGTATGCTAATATACATCATATGGAGTGGCCGCAGGACCTGCAGACGAAGGCCCCCTCCTCCGCCTGGATATGGTTGCCGCATATCGGGCACTCCACCCTCTCATTGACGGTCAGCACCTGACCCGGCTTGGACCCCTCCCTGTAGACGGTGATCCCCTTGCATCCCAGCCGGTGGGCCAGCCTGTACACCGAATCCACCTGGTCCACCCCTGCCACATGGGGAAGGTTGATGGTCTTGGACACGGCGTTGTCCACCCTCTCCTGGAAGGCCGCCTGCATCATGACCTGGTCCCGCGGGGCGACGTCGTGGGCGGTGACGAACAGCTCCCTCAGGTCCTCCGGTATCTCCTCCAGACCCTGGATGGAGTGCCTCTCCTCCACCTTTGACATGAGCTCCTCGGAGTAGAGGCCCCTCTCCTGGCATTCCCGCTCGAACAGCGGATTGACCTCCCGCAGGTGCTCCCCCTCCATCACGTGCTTGGTGGTGGTGATGGCGTACAGGGGCTCGATGCCGGAGGAGCAACCGGCGATCATGGAGATGGTGCCGGTGGGGGCGACGCTGAGCACTGTCAAATTCCTGCGGGGCGGATCGTACACGCTACGATCGATGTTCGGGAAGTCCCCCCTCTCCTCCCCCAAACGCCTGGTGGCCTCCTCCGCCCGCTCCCTCATGAAGCCCACCAGCTCTCTGGCGAAGGAGAGGGAGCCTTCCGAGCCGTAGGGGAGCCCCAGCTCGATCAGGCAGTCGGCCAGCCCCATCACACCCAGGCCCACCTTGCGATTCCCACTGACCACCTCTTCAGTCCGGGGTATGGGGAACCTGCTGGCATCGATCACGTCGTCCAGAAAGGTGATCCCCAGGTCGATCAAGTATTCGAAGCGATCCCAGTCGAACCCGTCCCCCTCCGCCAGGAGGGCCAGGTTGATCGATCCCAGGTTGCAGGCCTCGAACGGCAGCAGGGGGACCTCCCCGCAGGGATTGGTGGCATCGATCCTCCCCAGGGCCGGGGCGGGGTTCCTCCGGTTGACCTCGTCGATGAAGATCATCCCGGGATCGCCAGTCCTCCAGGCCATCTCCGCGATCTCCCCCATGAGCTCCGAGGCGTCCACCGATCCTGTCCTCCCTCCGGTGCGTGGATTGATCAGGTCCATCTCCTCTCCCCTGGAGGACTTCTCCATGAACTCGTCGGTGGCCGCCACCGAGATGTTGAAGTTGGTCAGGGAGGCCAGGTCCTCCTTGGCGTGTACGAACTCCCGTATGTCCGGGTGGTCCACCCGCAGGATGCCCATGGAGGCACCCCGCCTCCTGCCCCCCTGCTTGACCGCCTCGGTGGCCGAGTCGAACACACGCATGAAGGAGACCGGACCGGAGGCCACGCCCCCGGTCGATCTGACCACGTCCCCCGAGGGTCGCAGGGAGGAGAAGGAGAAGCCGGTCCCCCCTCCGGACTGATGGATCATGGCCGAGTGCTTCACCGCGTCGTATATGCCCTCGATGGAGTCGACAACCGGTATCACGAAGCAGGCGGATAGCTGCTGTATCTCGGTCCCCGCGTTCATCAGGGTGGGGGAGTTGGGGAGGAACTCCAGCCCGGCCATCGCCTCGTAGAACTCCTCGGCCCTCCCCTTCCGGGGATCGACCGAGGCCACGTTCCTCGCCACGCGCCAGAACATCTGGGCGGGCGTCTCCACCACCTCCCCCCTATCGTCCTTGAGCAGGTAGCGGTTCCTGAGGATCCTGATGGCGTTCCGGGAGAGGGAGGGGGCCTTCATCGCACATTCTATTGAGACGGACGAAAAAAGACTTTTCGCACCTGTGGCCGGGTTACCTTTTAATAAGTCTTGGTCCGTCCACTTTTGTAAATTCGAAGGAGCGATCGACAATGGCTGTCAAGAAGTGGAGTAGCGAGGAGTTGGGTCTGGACATAGAGATCGATTACGACCTGTGCGTGGGACACGGGGACTGCGTGGAGGAGTGCCCCACCGACGTGTACGAGCTGCAGGACGGGAAGGCGGTCGTCGTGGACATCGATGAGTGCATCGAGTGCTGCGTGTGCGTGGACGCCTGCCCAGAGGGGGCGATCAAGCACAGCAGCTGCTGAGATTCCCGAGTATAATTATAAGTACACAGCCTCCGTTGGTCATCTGGAATGGCTATGAGGTACGGGGTGAGCACCAAGCTGCCTGCGGAGAAGGTAATCGAGAAGGCGATCGATTTCTTCGGGAACCTCGGACTGGAACTGACCCAGAGGTCCGATGACGGGCTCTGCCTGGAGGGGGGCGGCGGTCACGTGACGCTCTCCCTGTGTCCAGATGGTACAGGCACCGAGGTGGAGATCGAGACCCGGGAGTGGGATCGGAAGGTGAAGGAGTTCATCCAGCGCATAGGTGGATGAGGGTGGATGGATGAAAGCGCCGACCTTCATGGGTTACCCACGCGAGGACGGCGCCACGGGCACGAGGAACCTGCTGGGCGTGATCTCGACCGTCTCCTGTGCCAACGAGTTCGCCCGATGGTGCTCCACCGGGGAGTCGGTGAGGACGTTCTACCATGGTCAGGGATGCTGCCAGACCTCTCCGGACCTGGAGAGGGTGGAGCGCACCCTGGTCTCGCTGGGAAGCCACCCCAATCTCGCCGGCGTCCTCTTGGTGGGCCTGGGCTGCGAGAGCGTCCCGGTGGAGAGGCTGGCCGACTCGATAGCCGCCTCCGGGAAACCGGTGGAGACGGTGGTCCTCCAGGAGGACGGGGGTGCCGAGAGGGGAGCCGGGTTGGCCAGGGAAAGGCTGGAGAGGATGCGGAGGGACCAGCTGGGAGCGGAGAGGGAGGAGGTGGATCTCTCCTCCCTGCTTTTGGGCATCAAGTGTGGGGGATCGGACACCACTTCCGGCCTGGTCTCCAACCCGGCCCTGGGAAGGGCGGTGGACGCCCTCCTTGACCTGGGGGGCGGCTGCGCCTTCGGGGAGACCACGGAGCTGATCGGGGCGGAGGGGCTCATCGTGCCCCGGGGGAGGATCTACGCCGTGCAGAGGGAGATCGAGGAGACCATCCTGGCCATGGAGAGGAGGGCCGAGAGGTCGGGCGTGGACATGCGCGGTGGCCAGCCCACCGGTGGCAACATCAAGGGGGGCCTTTCCACCATAGAGGAGAAGTCCCTGGGGGCGGCCGTGAAGACCGGGTCCCACCCCATAGACGGGGTGGTTAGGTACGGGGACAGGATCGCCTCCAAGGGCCTGTACTTCGTGGATACCCCCGGGAGGGAGCCGGAGTTCCTCACCGGGATCGCCGCCGCGGGCGCCCAGCTGATGTGCTTCACCACCGGGAGGGGGGCACCGCACGGGTTCCCATTCATGCCCATCATCAAGATCACCGGCAATCCCCGCACCGCCGCCGCCTTGGAGGGGCACATCGACGTGGATGTCAGCGACGTGCTCGCCGGGGACACCACCCTCGACGGGGCCGGCCAGAGGATCCTCGATTCCATCATCTCGGTGGCATCGGGAGAGCGCCCCAAGGCCGAGGTAATGGGCTACGATCAATCGATGAACATCTACGCCACCGGCCCGGTGATCTGAGCTCAGCTGGCCTCGAACTCGTTGGCGAAGCCCTCGCCCCTGATGATCACCTTGGGCACGTAGTTGATGAGCCGCCTGCCCATCTTCACCATGTCGGATTCGTCCGGACCCGGTACATCGATGCCCCTAAAAGGCCTCTCGTTCCCGGGATCGGAGAGGAACTGCAGGAGCACCGCCTCGGTGGCCCTGCCCTGTATGCTCTCCCCCACCCCGTCTATGTTCTCCGGGGTCACGAATCCGGGGATGACCCTAATCCAGATGCGTACCTGCCGACCCTTGAGCAGGTCCAGGGTCCTCCCCAGGTTCTCCACGTAGCGGCCCGCCTTCTCCCGGCTCAGCCCGGTCAGCTCGGCGTTGCACCCGATGTCATCCAGAGGGCACTTCATCTCCACCACGTACAGGTCCACCTTCCCCAGGGTCTCCTTCAGTTCCTCCGGGTAGTACCCGCTGGTCTTGAGGACGATCCGCTTGTCCTTCATCCTGGACAGCCTGTCCATGAACTCTTTGATCTCCCTCCGCTGCAGTAGCGGTTCGGCTCCCCCAACATAGATGTCCCCCACATCCGGATCGGCCAAGAACTCCAGGACCTCCATCATGTCCTTCTCCTCCCACTCGCTGTCGTTATGGGTGCAGTATCCGCACCTGAGCGGGCATCCGAAGAGGTCGATCTTGGCCCTTCCGTGTGATTTCTCCATGCCGATGAGCCGCATCGGTCCAGATTAGCATTCCCTACATAGATAACGGTTTTGCCCTTTCAAGGAGGGGGGCTCGTCCGATCGTGGTCTTTGAACCCGCCGCGGGAAAGGAAGGCGTCCCGCATCATCGCCTCAGGGGTCTCTGCAGGCCAAAGGCATGCGAGTCCTCGCATCAGGAGCAGCTGGAGACGACCTCGTCGGAGATCCCCTCCAGCTTCCTCAACTTGAGGTCGTAGTGGCTCTTCGGATCGAGGCTTATGATGATGTTGCCCCCGTGGTCCTCAATGTACTCCTCGGTTCTCCTGAGGACCTCCAGAACGGGTCTCCATCCGTTCCACTTCTCCAGGACGTCTAGGCCGTTCAGCACCACGATCCCGCCTTGATTGTTCGAGAAGAAGTCGATGATGGCACTCTCGAAGGCCTCCAGGTTCATGGGGGGTATACAAGCGGTCTCCACCCTGGGGCTGAGCCATCTGGTGTCCAGCACCCCGTTGTCGAAAGTCAACTGGGTCCTGAGCAGCTCCGGTGCGTTCTTGGATATGTACAGCGCCTTTCTTCCTTGGGACAGCTCCTTCCTCACCAACTGATGGGTTCTCAGGGGAACCCTCTCCTTGAACAGATACAGCCTACCTTTTGAAACATCCAATATATCTCCCCCTTTCAACGATTGATAATACCTCATATGTATTTCCGGATTTCCCACGGATTGATTGCCAAAGCTACATTTAATCCGCAGAATGGGCGGATAATCTTACAATCGAAATCATAGGGGGGAAATCTGGATAGGCCGCCCTAGAGCGGGCGCTGCCCCACGATCGGATCATATGCGAAAGTACCACCTCACCCGGCGCCTTGAGAGGTAGTAGAGGAACAGGGAGGCCAGAAGTATGCCCATGACCGAGGTGTACATGGTGGAGAGGGAGATGTTCACCAGGGCGTTGGCCACGTGGCTCACCAAAGAGATCACCCCCATCACCATTCCCAAGGTCCAGGCCCACCACTCCCCCCTGAGGAGGCCGTAGCAGAGGAGTAGGAAGACGATGCCGAGGATCAGGAGGGCCACCCCCACCGAGGTGAAGATGGCCTGGGCATGATCGACCAGGAAGCGGTTGCGACCCTCCATCAGTCCCTGCAGGTCGGCGTCCATGCTGACCAGCAGATACGCTACGGCCTCCAGCAGGTATATGAGGCCCAGGAGCAGGGCGAGCAGCGATAGGAAGGTGACCCCCAACGGACGTCTCCTCGCCATACCATGAACGAAACCGGCGGTGCGTAATAATACTTTATTCCTGAGAATCAAAATGTGCCAGGTGAGGGTAGTAGGCCCCCTTCTGTTTCAGGCGGCATTCAACTGAGCACCCTACCCGCTGGTTTCGAGAAGTCAACCCAGCTGTTTGGGCTTGCTCCGGTGGGGAGTCGCCGTTTCACCAAATCCCCGACCAACGTCACCGCCGGACGGATCATCCTCGGTCGGGGCTGTGTCGTTTCTGCGCCCTTGCCTGGGCTCTCGCCCAACCACTCGCGTGGTCCACCTTCTCGCGGAGGGGGGACCTTCCTCAGCGCGGTCGTAGCCGCACCGTCGGCCGCCCTCCCTCTCCTGGCGGTCCTTCCACCAACGTTCCGATATTTAAGGATAACTGTGATGAGGGGCCGCTCACTCGGTCAGGAAGTCCGACTCCTCCAGCAGGTGGGCGCCTCTGTTGAGCAGCCTCCTTATGGCCTCCTCTACCCGGTCCACCCTCAGTATGAGGACGGCCGCCCTCTTCCCGCTGTACGCGTACGAGTACTCGATGTTGATGTCGGCCTCCTCCAGGATCGAGGCCACCTCCCCCAGCCCGCCGGGCTCGTCCCTCATCTCCACCGCGATAACCTCGGTGGTGGACACGGTGAACCCCAGGTCGGTGAGCTTCCTGTAGGCCCTGTCCGGCTGGTCCACCAGTGCCCGGATTACCCCGAAACCGTCGGCCTCTGCGATGCTGAATGCCAGCATGTTGATGTCCTCCTCCTGAAGGGCACGGGACATCTTGGCGAGCCTCCCCGGCCTGTTCTCCGAGAAGACCGATATCTGCTTGATCATATGGTGATGTACCATCAATCCTCCCTCCTGTCGATGACCCTCTGGGCCTTCCCTTGGAACCTGGGAAGGGAGCCCGGGTCGGCCAGCTCCACGTCCACCCCGATGTTCAGGGTGGTGCGCAGGCGGTGGGTCACCCTCCTCTTCATCTCCATCAGGTCCTTGATCTTGTCGCTGAAGGCCTCCGGGCTCACCTCCACCCGGACCAGCATGCTGTCCAGGGACCCCTTGCGGTCCACCACGATCTGGAACTGGCTCCCCAGCTCCGGGATGGACATCAGGGCGTGCTCCACCTGGGAGGGGAAGACGTTCACCCCCCGGATGATGAGCATGTCGTCCACCCGGCCGGAGATGCGCTCAATGCGGGGGTGGGTCCTCCCGCATGGACATGAGCTCTCGGTCATTGAGGTCACGTCCCCCAACCTGTACCTGATGATGGGCATGGCCTCCTTCCTCAGCATGGTGATGGTGAGCTCCCCCTTCTCCCCCTCGGGCACACGCTCCCCGCTCTCCGGGTCGATCACCTCCACCAGGGCCAGGTCCCCCCACACGTGGATACCGTTCTGCTCCTCACACTCGGTGAACAGGGGGCCGGAGAGCTCCGAGGTCCCGTATATGTCGTAGGCCTTGATCCCCAGCCAGTCCTCCATCCTATCCCGCATCCTCTCCGACCAGGGCTCCGCACCCAGTATGCCCACCCTGAGCTCGGTGTCGTCCCTGATGGTCAGCCCCATCTCCTCCGCCACCTCTCCCATGTGCAGGAGGTAGGAGGGTGTGCAGGCGATGGCGGTCACCCTCATGTCCTGCATGAGCTCGATCTGCCTCTCGGTGTTCCCCACGCTGGTGGGGAGCACGGCGGCCCCGATCCTCTCGGCACCGTAGTGGAGGCCGAGGCCCCCGGTGAACAGGCCGTACCCGTAGCTCACCTGGATGACATCACCTCTCCCCAGTCCGCAGGAGGTGAGGCCGCGGGCCAGCGAGGTGGTCCAGTGCTCCAGGTCCTGGTCGGTGTATCCCACCACGGTGGGCTTCCCGGTGGTGCCGGAGGAGGCGTGGTACCTGACCACCTCGTCCCTTGGCGAGGTGAACAGCTTGTCCGGGTAGTTGTCCCTGAGGTCGGCCTTGACCATGAAGGGGAGCTTGGTGACGTCCTCCAACCCTTGTATGTCGTCGGGATGGACGCCGTGCGCCCTCATCCTCTCCCTGTAGAAGGACGAGAAGCTGTAGAGCCGGTAGACGGTCGTCTTCAAGAGCCTGTACTGGAGCCGCTTGAGCTCCTCCTGGGGCATCTCCTCGATCCGGGGGTCCCATCTCCTCAAGGTCTCACCTCATGGTGTGGCCTCTCAAGAAACTGGATTCCATTATATAACACTGTCTTTCCTTGTCACGCCCCTCAGTCGAAATCAAATATCAGAAGATTTCTAATGTTGGCCGGCATGAGGAGCTCGGAGATCAGAAGGGACTGGATGAGCGGGGACTGGGTGATCATCTCCCCGCTCCGGGGAAATCGCCCCCTCCCCCATGTCAGGGAGGGGAGGGGGGAGGAGACCGAGGAGTGCCCCTTCTGCCCCGGGAACGAGCACATGACCCCTCCCGAGGTGTGGGCCGATAGGGAGGGGACGGAACCCGACACGCCGGGATGGAGGGTGCGGTCCTTTCCCAACATGTACCCCGCGCTGAGCGGGGGCGGTTGCGACGGCTTCCGGGGCAACGAGATCCACCGGGTGATGAGGGGCTGCGGCGTGCACGAGGTGATCGTGGACTGCCCGGAGCATTACCTGCAGCCGGCCGACATGTCCCTGGAGCAGCTGGAGCGGATGCTCAACGCCTTCCGGGAGAGGTACGTGGACATCTCCGGCCGGGACCGGATCAAGTACGTGCAGATCTTCAGGAACCACGGCATGCAGGCGGGGAGGTCGATGACCCATCCCCACTCCCAGCTGGTGGCCACACCCCTCATCCCCAGCGTGGTCCAGAGGGAGATATGCCTGGCAGGCGAATACTTCCGGCGCACCGGTGGATGCCTGGCGGACGAGGCGCTGAGGAGGGAATTGAGCGAGGGCACCCGGGTGGTGACGGACAGCGACCGCTTCACCATAGTCTGCCCGTTCGCCGCCCAGAATCCCTACGAGATGTACATCTTCCAGAAGGAGGGCTCTCCCTCCTTCGAGAGCTCGTCCACCCACCTGCTGGCGGAGCTGGCCTCCCTCTTGAAGGACATACTCATGAGGATCGATTCCCATCTGGAGGACCCGCCGTACAACATCTACATCCACAGCGCGCCCTGCGACGGGGAGGACTACCCCTACTTCAGGTGGCACATCCACCTGGTGCCCAGGTTGATCGGGCTGGGGGGATTCGAGATGGGCACCGGCATAAGCATAAACTCCATGCCACCGGAGAGGTCCGCCCGGGCCCTCAGGGACGAGCTCACTCGAAGTACACCAGGGCGGCCCTCTTGGTGAGGCCCTTGGTCAGGAGGATCAGGTCCCTCACCCGCATGGCCATGGACAGGGCGGGGAGGATCCCGCCTTCATGCAGGTTTTCCATGCTGTCCGCCAGATCCCCCTCCATGCGGTCGAGATGGTCCCGCATGCGCTTCTCGAACTCCAGGGCGGCCTTCCCGTTCTTGGAGAGTATGATGTCTTTCGCCTCCTCCAGGGCGGCCGAGCTTATCTCCAGGTTCTCCGCCACCTGCCTCCTCAGGCCCTCGTGGGCCGCCAGGGGGCTGAGTCCCTCCCCGCTCACCCTTTCCATCAGGTATTCCTGCGGGTATCTCAGTTCGTCCGGATCGATCCCCAGGGCCTGGCAGAATGACTCCACCAGGCCGTACAGGTTGTCCCCGATCAGCTCCAGCATGTTGGCGACGGCCCACCGGTAGTTCATCTCCACGAAGCTCTTGGCCGGCAGCCTGCACTCCGCCATCCCCCTGAATATCTGGAAGCTGAGCCTGTTGACGTCCTCCTTCTCTATGGCGTACATCATCCTGAGCAGGTGCACCGTCTTCCTGATATCCCCGTCGAACCTTCCCATCAGCTCGGTGGCCAGCCTCTCCGACTCGATGACCTTGTCGAAGAGCTGTGGGAACAGGGAGAACACGTCCTGGGTGGAGCCCTGCTTGTTCTCGTATCCGACCTCCTTCCGCCCCGCACTGATGGACAGGTTCTCGTCCAGGAACCGTATTGTGCCCCTCATCTCCCCCGCCAGGTCCTCGGACAGATGGTCGTCATGGATGGAGAGGTCGTCCACGCCGTTGATGTAGGAGGAGAGGATGTGGTAGAGGATCTCCTCCTTCTGGGCGTTGTCCAGATGAATGGACCTGCTCCTGTGGGTGAACAGGGGGGTGAGGATGAGCTGCTCACCGATGCTGACCATCTCCAGCCTCCTGTCGGACCGCTGCCTCTCCCCCCAGCCGTCGATCCATCCCTTGGGAAGGTAGATGGAGAAGCCGCCCTCGCCGGCCCGGGAGACCTTCTTGATCGAACGTATCTCCCCGGTCACGTCCTGTCCTCCAGATCGTCGGAGAAGTAGAACATGGCCACTTCCTCCACCAGGTCGCCGGTGAGCGACGCGATCTGCTGGAGATCGTATCCGATGCGGACGAGCTCGTTCCTGGGTTCCCCCTCGGAGTCGGACACGGACCCGGCCAGCAGCCCTGCCAGCCTGTCCTTGAGGCTGGAGTGATACCCGTCGATCTCCTCCATGTACCGGTAGGCCGCCTCCCCCCTCCTGTTCAGGACGATGTCCATGGTCCGCCTGAGATGCTCCTCCAGCTGTTCCACTTCCCTCATGTAGGCCTCCTTGGTCCTCTGCAGGTTCCTCAGGCCCAGCGTGGAGGAGACGTCCATCTCCTCCAGTATGGTCTCCATCGGAAAGGACAGGCGGCCCTTGTCCAGTCCGTACAGGTCGCAGACCCCCTCGGCGATCCCGAATATGGCGTCCCCCAGCTTCTCCAGGAGATCGGTGGTGAGGACGGTGTAGAACAGGTCCGGGAAGGAGTGGAAGGTGATCTCCATCCGGCTGGCCCGACGCATGATCTGCATGGCCACCCGGTCGATATCCTCCTCCTCCAACGTGCGCAGCGTGTGCAGCAGGTGGATCGTCCTGTTCCTGTTTCCGTTCAGGTGCGCTATCAGCTCCTTGCTCAGGCGAAGCGACTCGTGAAGCTTCTCGAACAGCAGCCTCTGGAGCTGGTCCACCGAGGGCGAATCCATGTTGACCTTGAAGTCCCGGCCGTACCCGATGCTCTCCTCTCTCACATCCAGGATCAGCCTTTCGTCCAGCAGGCGGACGAAGTTCCTGGCGGCGCTCATCTGCTCGTCCGAGAACCCCTCGCTCCTCAGCTCGGCCGACTCGTATCCCTGGACGTAGCTGCACAGCAGGAACTGCCTGATCTCGTCCTCGTCACCGTGCTCAAGGAAACCGGTCTGGAAGCTCCCCTTGATGATGGGTGAGATGATCAGGTGGTCCCCCACCTCTTGCAGATCCACCCGCCTCTCCTTGAGCTGTTCCTTCGACCACTGGTCGATCCATCGCTTGGGCAGGTAGAGCGAGAAGGCTCCCTTGCCCGTTTTGGTGACCCTCTTTCTATTCGGAGAAGACATCGCACCCTTGCCTCGTTGGAGGTAAATATGTCCATTCTTCGGTAAGCTACTTAATGCTTGTGCACTACACCGATCAGGGTGAGGCCCTATACCAGTCAGGACTATATGATGGGAAGAGGATCGATCCAATGGTTAAGTGATTGTCTTCACAACACCTATTGAAGTGCGGCCATCGCACTGGTGGTATCCCTCCCCCGTCTTCTGAGATTCATACGGGTTCGAGGGTACTCGATCAACCAACCCGAACTCATCCGTGCCAGGGTAAACCGTTCCGGTCCTTACTTTCAAAGAGTTCTGTAAAATCTCCTATGTTCGCATACCCCAGGGGCACTTGACATCCTGCCGATCAATGCAACCGTCATGGAAAGGATGATCGATCCCTCGTTGAGCTACTCGATGATCGTGTCATTGGCGAGGTGGTAGGATCTCTTCTCGATGGCCACCTACTTTGCTGGTGTACCTGTGGTACGGGTATAGGCCACATTGGTCCAGAAGTGGTCCCCTCGGATGAAAACTTTAATTACATCCCCCTATATTCCCAAACGCTTCCACTCTCAGGCGGGGGTAGCCAAGCCAGGCCAACGGCGCAAGGTTGAGGGCCTTGTCCTGTAGAGGTCCGAGGGTTCAAATCCCTTCCCCCGCACTCCATCCCTGAGGTAACGGATTGTAGGGCGGACAACATGACACTGTCCACTTAAATCCTACTTGAAGGGAATTGCACTTTTATGTCTCATCTCCCAGCGCATATCCCCCCTGGGAAGGGATCCGGGACTGCCCGAGGTCTCCCAGCTTACCGGAACCTGATACCGACACCTAAATATTCAGGGGGAGGGATAATGGGTGTGGGCAGGGCGACCTGCCAGGGGTTCGATGTGGAATGGATGGGGATCCCAGGGAGGATACCATAGATGACGATCCTTCGGGAGAAGAGGGTTCATCCGGACCTCCCGGCGAAGGTATTGCATTCATCCCCGCTCTTCTCATCAGAAAATGGAGACTGATCCTTCCGTTCGTCCTCCTCCTGGCTCTTACCTTCGCCCCTCTGCCGGTGGAGACGGCGATACAGCACGCGCTGGCGGTCTTCGCCTGCGTGGCCGTCCTCTGGATCCTGGGAGGCCTCTCCCTCGCGGTGACCGCCCTTCTGGTCCCCGTCCTTATGGTCCTGTACGGCCTCGTTCCCACCGCCGCCGCGGCTCTGGCACCCTTCGCCCAACCGGTCAACTTCCTGATGCTCGGCGGGCTGATCATCGCCCAGGCCTTCCATAAGACCGGTCTCGATCGCCGCATGGCGTACAAGATGGTCTCCCTCTCCAAGGGGGACATGAAGAAGACGCTCCTCTCCCTCATGCTGGTCTCGGCCGGCCTCTCCATGTGGATATCCAACACCGCCACGGTGGCACTGCTGATACCGGTGGTGCTGGGCATATGCTCCAGGGCGGGCGAGGAGAGGTCGAGGATGTGCGTGGTGTTCCTCCTGGCCGTGGCCTTCGCCTCCGCCATGGGCGGAATGGCCACCATCACCGGATCCCCGCCGAACGCCATAGCGTCGGGGCTGCTGCAGCAGGAGATCCGCTGGACCTTCTTCGACTGGATGAAGATCGGGGTGCCCATCAGCCTGGGGCTCCTCCTCTTCAGCTGGTGGGTGTTCCCCCGCATCTTTCCGTTCGAGAGGACCAGCCTGGACATCAGCGGGGTGGAGACCGATCTTCAACAGATGGGTCCGCTCACCGGCCTGGAGAGGAGGACGTTGATCATATTCTTCCCCACCGTGTTCCTGTGGATCACCGGCCCCAATATCGCCCCCCTCCTGGGTCTCCCAGGAGCGTTCATGAACTCGGCCATCATCGCTCTCCTCGGCTGCTCCCTGCTCTTCGCCATCGGGGCGCTGTCCTGGAAAGATGCAAGGGAGGTGCAATGGGACATCTTTCTCATCATAGGAGGGGGATTGGCCCTGGGGGAGGGGTTAACGCAGTCCGGTGCAGCCCAGTGGATCGCAGATGGCGTCGCGGGGTTCGCCGGGGACCTCGGCGTTTTCGCCTTCGTCTTCCTCATAGTGGCGGTCACAGTGCTGTTGACGAACCTCATAAGCAACACCGCCACGGCGGCGATGTTCGTCCCCATCCTCATCGGCATCTCCGTGGTGATGGCCCTGGACATCAGGGTCCTGGTGCTGGCCTCCGCCTTGGCGGCATCACTGGCATTCATCACCCCCATCGGTACCCCGCCGGTGACTTTGGTCTTCTCCACCGATTACATCTCCCGGAAGGAGCTGGCCAGGGGCGGGATTCTGCTGACGATCCCCTGCATGATCGCGGTCGCCCTCTTCTGCTACCTGATGGTGATCCTGGGCCTGCTATAAGGTGATCTTATCGAATGTCCATGGTGATATGCTCACAGGGTCCTCAGTGGGGTACAGTCAGATCCTGGGCCCGGTAGCGAGAATAACCGGAATTGGCCATACCCGCGTCTCTGTTCCGTCACCGTTATGAAACCCGTGTCGTGACGTGGTGGCACTCTTCTTAGTCCGCCATCAGGGCATCGGTCGCCTCTTCCAATCGGTGATGATCAATCGGATATCCATCTTCTGTGGACCCACGGTACCGAAGGTAATATTCCCGATTTCCCTCTCGGATTCACCCACCCCATTATGGAGGGGTGGCTGCCGGAAGGTGGTCCAGTATCCTGATATGGGGAGAGGCCCGTCCCGCGGATGGTGTCTTAGATCGATGGCGGTTGAGTCGACCTCCTGGCCATCACGGGGATCGGGAAGCAACGGTGTCCCGGATGAGGGGGGACTGGGTAAAACAGGAGGAGGGGCGTCAGATAATTTATTGTATTATGGGATGCTACGATTGCTTCACTCTACGGGGTAACCGAGGCCGGTGATGGGGCGTTGGAAAGCGAGGTCAGAAAGACATTCAGGGAGGTGATCGAAGCGGTCACTCCGATACTGGTGATGGTCGCACTCCTCCTCATCCTGGTGGTGGATGTCCCGCTGAGCCTTCTCCTGGACTTCATGGTGGGAGGTGTCCTGACGGTCGCGGGGATCGTGCTCTTCCTGCTGGGGGTGAAGATGGGCATGCTTCCCATGGGGGAGGCCATCGGGGCAGAGCTCCCCAAAAGGCAGTCGGTACTTTTCATCATCATCGTGGTCTTCCTCCTCTCCTTCCTGGTGACCATCGCCGAGCCGGACGTGAGGGTGCTCACCAGCGTCTTCAGTTCGGTGGCCGGGGACGATGTCGACAAGACCATGATGATACTGGTCATCGCCTTTGGGGTGGGGTTCTTCATGGTACTATCCGTGATCAGGATGGTGGCGGGGGTCCCGATGAAGTACCTCCTCACCGCGAGCTACCTGACGATCATACTTCTGTCCTTCTTCGTCCCCAGTGAGTATCTGGCGGTATCGTTCGATGCGGGCGGTGTGACCACGGGACCGATCACCGTGCCGGTGATCCTGGCATTGGGCATAGGCGTGGTGTCGGTCCTCGGGGGAAAATCGCCCCTGAGCGAGGGCTTCGGTCTGATAGGGATCGCCTCCGTGGGTCCCATCCTGGGCATGATGATCATGGGGGTGTTGATAGGGTGAGCGAGACCGATCTCCTCTCCATCGTCCTGGAGGTGATACAGGCGATACTGCCGCTTGTTGCCTTCTTTCTCATCTTTCAGGTGCTCTATCTCAAGTTCCCCAAGAGCTACCTCCTGAGGCTACTGACCGGCCTGATGATCACCTCCGTGGGGATGGTCCTGTTCTTGAAGGGGGTCTTCATGGGATTCCTCCCCGCGGGGGAGGAGATCGGTCTGCACTTCGCTAACCAGGAGAGATGGCTGCTCATCCCGATCGGGGCGATCCTGGGCTTTCTGGCAACCTTCGCGGAACCGGCGGTCAGGGTCCTATGCGACGAGATCGAGAAATCCTCCTCCGGCATGATCAAGGCCAAGATCATGCTCTACACCCTCTCCCTCGGGGTCGGTGTCCTGGTCGCCGTTGGAATGGCCAAGATAGCGTACGGTATCGATTTCCTCTACATCATCGTCCCCGGCTACCTCCTGGTCCTGGTTCTGCTCTGGCTGACCGACGGTGACTTCATAGCCATATCGTTCGACTCGGGGGGTGTGGCGACCGGGCCGATGGCGGTCACCTTCCTCATGTCCATGGGTGTCGGATTCGCCTCTGGGATCGAGGGAGGGAATCCCGTGGTGGATGGATTCGGGCTGATAGCATTAATAGCCTTGGCACCGATAATCTTCGTGCTGGGGCTCGGGGTACTGATAAGAATGAAGAGAGGTGAAGCAGCATGAAATGCGAGAGGAACCTGGCCTTGATAGTGACCATCGTCCCCAAGGGATGGGGCGACACCGTGATGTGTGCCTCCCGAGACGCGGGAGCCGAAGGGGGCACCGTAATGTTCGCCAGAGGATGTGGGATTCACGAAAAGAAGAGCATATTGGGGATCGCGATCGAGCCGGAGAAGGAGGTGGTCCTTACCCTCGTCTCCAGGGAGATAGAGGAGAGGATGCTGGAAACTGTGTCGAAGGCGGCCGAATTGGATAAACCCGGAAGGGGCATGGCCTTCCTGGTACCGGTGGAGAGGGCCATCGGAAGGGTGCATTTCATAGAGATGCTTGAAGAGGAGACGGAGGAATCCCACGAGGAGGGGACGGACCGGGATTCCTGAAGCAAGTGTTGATTCTGACCGTGACCCGGAACATCCTTCAAGAGGCCACCCCCTTTCCCAACGGGATCGCTCCCATCGCGTCGAAGCTCATGTTCCAGGATTCAAGGGAGGGATCGGACATCGGCCATCCGCGGTCCGTTCCATACCACGGGGGATGGTCGAGGGTACTCGTCCCCCAGATCCTCGCATGGGCGCAAACCGGTTCGAGGTTCCTTTTACATTCATCGTTCCAGAACGTTCATGCGATCGGGCGGATCCGATGGGGGCCAAGGGTCGATCATGGGCAGCGGGCGTCCCGTGCGGCGGTCGACGTCATCGTTAGGAGAGGCATGTCGTAATAACCTTCTAAGAGGTTCCGCGGGCCCCCCTTTCAGGAAGTGCTCAGATCCCGAGGGATCCCTACGATGCCTCCAGCAGCCGGCAAGAAGGGGATATACTGAGTCCATATAAGGCGACGGGAAAGAGCATGACCCGTACTAAGTCCATACCCGGGGGAGATCGATCCCTCGTCCGATCGGTATAAAAGGTTCCTACCGCCCACGCAAGAGTCTAGGGTGGAAGATGGTGCCAAGGATCTAGTCCTTCTCCCAGTACTCCTCTGCCTCCTCCTCCATCTTCTCCAAGCGATCGTAGTAGTCCGGGAACTCGTTGAGGTGGGCCAATGCTATCTTGCCCACGGTCACGGGATCGTCGCCCGTGACGTCCGTGGCCGGATCCTGTCCACCGTGCTCCAGTTCAACGTCCATTCCCCTTCTGAACTGGTCGACGTCGAACCGATCCCACTTCAGTCCCAACTTCACACCCACTTCCTTGGCTTCTTCGGCCGTGAAAGATTTCCTTGCCATTCTTAACCCTGATTACCGTTTGGAGCTCTCCCATTATTAACCCTGTGGTCGTACTTCCCGGTGGACCCTCCGAATTCGAGCGTCACCAGCTGACAATGGGGACCCACCAAAATACTCCGAACCGGGCATCATCGAGGAGGGTCTTATGAGCACCACCTAGGTCTTTCCCATCAGGCCCTTGTCTCTTCCACTCCCCGCCTCCGATCCCGCGGAGGAAGCCCCGTTATCCAAGCATCCGAGGGTTCTTGCTTCAGCCCAGTTCGTTTGCCAGGTAGGGGGCGAATAGGACCGTCACGAGTATCAACCCCCAGATCCTCCCTTGGAGGAGGTTGTAGTCCGCCAGAAGCCTCTCCCAGGGGTTGCCGAAGACGTAGTGGCCGGCCAGGAACTCGAAGGCCACGGTCAACACCAGCCAGACGGCACCGATCAGGAAGGCCTGCTGGACGCTGAGCTCCACATCGGCGAACCTGAAGACCAGGAAGGTGATGAGGAGGATCATTGCCATGAAGACGAAGGTGCTGATCTGA
Organism: Methanomassiliicoccales archaeon; assembly: GCA_046540255.1. Classification (GTDB taxonomy): domain Archaea; phylum Thermoplasmatota; class Thermoplasmata; order Methanomassiliicoccales; family JAAEEP01; genus JBKHFJ01. The sequence goes on from JBKHFJ010000005.1 coordinate 56,238, forward strand.
TGGGCGACGAGGTTCCCCACCACCGGCCCGTAGACCGCCTCCCTGATCACGGCGTTGGCTATGGCCGCAACCATGAAGATGAGCCATGTGCCGACGGTCAATCCTATCAGCTTGGTATCCATCGATCGACGGATTGACTCCCGACGTATATAGGTGATCTCTTTCGATGGCTCAAGGCACTCCAGGCCCCTTCTTGTTTCGGTGCAGACCCGGTCGGTCCGGGGAATGAAGATGACATGGATCAATGAACGCTCTGGGCACGCGTTCGTCCTCCGGTCCACCGCCGATGGCCCTATGGAAAAGACCTTTACCTAGGAGCACGAGTTTTTTCATTGGAGGCACGATCGTGGACATCACCAACGTCATCATCGGCATCATCGTCTTTCTGGTCAGCTGGATCCTTGTATCGCTCCCACTCTACCGGGCCGCCAAGATTTTGACCGGGGGCAGGGCGACACTGGGCGCGGCCATGCTGGGAACCCTCTTGGGCATAACGGTCTTCTATCTTGTCTTCGCCATCACCTACTACTTCACCGATCTCGTGGCCAGCTCGGCGGTCTCCTCCCTGATCGGGATGGTCCTGGGGTTCTTGGCCTTCCTGGGCCTGTACAAGGTCCTCTTCAACGTGGGCTGGACGAAGGCACTACTCATAGCCATACTGGCCGTCATCATCACCATAGTGGTCGCGATCGTGATCGGTTTCCTGCTGGCGGCAGTGGGTGTCGCGATATTGTGAGCCCGTGTCGATCTTGAGAAGGGAAATGATAGATCGGGCCCATTGCATCCACGTATGGTGTTGAAGGAGATATACATAGAGGGGATCAATGAACGCTCTGGGTATACGTTCGTCCTCCGGTCCCCGCCGGTGCCCCTATGGAAATGACCTTTACCTAGGAGCACGAATTCAGTAGATGGAGGCACCATCGTGGACATCATGACCATCATCATCGGCATCATCGTCCTCCTGGTCAGCTGGATCGTCGTATCGATCCCACTGTATCTAGCCGCCAGTATGATGACCGAAGGGAGGGCCACCCTGGGGGCGGCCATGCTGGGGACCTTGCTGGGCGTGGTGGTCTTCTATCTGGTCTTCGCCATCACCTACTACTTCACCGATCTCGTGGCCAGCTCGGCGGTCTCCTCCCTGATCGGGATGGTCCTGGGGTTCTTGGCCTTCCTGGGCCTGTACAAGGTCCTCTTCAACGTGGGCTGGGGCAGGGCCCTTCTGATAGCCATACTGGCCGTGATCATCACCATAGTGGTCGTGATCGTGATCGGTTTCCTGCTCGTCGTCCTCGGGGTGACCATACTGTGAGTCCGGTCCTTCATCGAGGGGTAATAATATATCGGCCCTGGTTCCATGGTCACCATGTATGGTGCTGAAGGAGATATATATAGAGAGGATGATAGACCGGATGAGCAGGAGGGAGAGGAAGGAGTTCGTGGAGAAGATCATAGACAGGTTCTTCCTGAAGATGGGTCCGGAAGAGAAGAGGGAGCTGCTGGCCTCCTTAATTCCCAGGATCATCGATCAGATGACCGGCGATCTGGAACCGGATGAACGGAAGGAGGTCATGAGGGAGGTGCTGTCCCCGTTGGTTGACCAGGGGTCGGATTGATGCGAAAGGATCGTTCGAGGTTTTCTCGTTCACGGGCGCGATCAAGGCGGGTAGGGATGAAAAGAAGTTGGAAAGAAAGCCGAAGAGCGATTGAGGGCCGATCGCCGCTTCTTTTTCTTCTCTCTCTTCACCGGCTTCTCCTTTGACACGTATCTCCCTTTGCCCGCCGAGACCGGCGGTCACATGGGCGATGGATACCATCGTCCATCCGAGTATTTGATTCTCATCACCGTCAAGAATGTGGGGCGCTGAAGAACTCGTCCCTCGCCCTGACCATGGCCCTGAGGTTCTCGATGGTGGTCTCCGGCGCCAACCCTCCACCGGGGGAGAGGATGTCCATCCCGGCCTCCAGATTTCGGATGGATTCCTTCCTGACATCCTCCACACCACCTGTGTACAGGGTCTGGGAGGTGGAGAGGGACCCGGCCACCGGCAGGTGGTCCTCGTGGGCCCTTCCCACCAGCCACTTTAGGTCCGCCTCGCCCCTCTCGTTCTCCAGGCCGAGCCCGTCGAATCCGCAACCGATAATGTCCTCCCACACCGGCTGGACCTCCCCGCAGACGTAAAGGAAGGTGTGCCCTCCCATCCCATCGGCCAGCCATCGGTACCTCGGTACCATCAGTTCCCCGAAGTCCTGGGGGGAGATGAGGTTGCAGGAGCTCACCGTCTCCCCGATGGACACGAGGTCCGCCCCGGCGGCGAGACAGGCCCTTCCGAAGTCGAGGCTCGCCCGGGAGGCGATGCCCAGCAGGCCGTCCATCCAATCCCTGTCCATGATCAGCGCCATCAGGAACTCCTGGACATCCACCATGTTGGCCGCCAGGTCCGCCGGCCCTTCCACGCCGGCTATGATGGGGAGATCCTCCCCCACTTCCTCCCTGATCAAACGTATCGCCTCCAGAACGGCCGGGATCCTGCCCCGCGAGGTCAGATCGTCGGGTATCTCCGGATAGGGATCCCCCACGGCAATGGCCGGCCCCTTCACCGCCCTGGTCCTGGCATGGTCCCCCGGGTCCACCTCGCAGCCCATGATCTCGTCCAGGATGCTCACCCCGAAGGGCACCCTGGCCGCCTCCAGACCGGCGTGACGGTATCCGGCCAGGCCCAGGGTGGCCATCTTCCCCGGATCGAGATCCGCCTCCGGTCTCCAGGCACCGCTCGCCTCCATCAGCTCGATCACGGCGGGGGAGGTGAAGGACAGCGCGGGCGCCATGTCCACCTCCTCCCCGTCAATGATACTCAACAGTCTCTCCCTCGTATTCATCATCTCTCCTCTTGGGTTCCGACACAATACATTCTTCTTATAGGTTGCCGAGCGGCCCTGCCACATGACCGGCCCAACAAATACCAATAGGGCGCCGAGCAATTGGAATCCGGTGAGGGCATGGTCGAGGGTCTGAGGAAGCGGATCCGGGAGATGGTGGGTTACCTACCGAGGGCGGTGAGGTTGTCGGGGAGAATGGACGAGGAGCTCGGCGGTTCCCTGGAGAAGGGGGAGGAGCTCTACATGAACGCCTGGAGGGAGGGAGCGCTCTCCAGGAAGGACAAGCACCTCCTGGTCCTGGCCCTGGGGGATGACAACCACACGCAGGTGAGGAGGCTGCTGGAGAAGAGGCGGAAGGGGGGCGCCTCCGAGCGGGAGCTCATGGAGGTGCTCGAGCTCGCCCTATGGGTCCCCACCTTCGTCTCCGCCGCCCGGGTGATGTTGGGCGAAGGGGACTGAGCGTCACTCCTCCTCCTCCGAATCCTCCCGGGCGCCCCTCCTCCACCTGGGGGCCCACCAGTTCCACCTGCCCATCAGGGACATGATCGCCGGCACCAGGTACATCCTTACCACGGTGGCGTCGAGCAGTATGGCGAACGCCAAAGCGAAGCCGAACTCCTGGAGCATGACCGACCCGGACAGGGTCATGGTCCCGAAGGCCCCTGCCATGATCAGCCCGCAGATGGTTATGATCCCCCCGGTGGCCTTGACCGAGTCCACGATCGCCTGATCGGTGGACTTGCCCCGGTGAACCTCCTCCCTTATCCGGGTGGTCAGGAAGATGTCGTAGTCCATGCCCAGTCCCAGGCAGACCACGAAGAGCACGATGGGCATCAGCCATAGCAGAGGCTCATTCAGCACGTTGCCGAAGATGACGCTGGTCAGCGCCAGGGTCCAGACGATGCTCATCAGTATGGTGACGATCGACCGCACGGGCGTGAACACGGCCCTGAGCACCACCAGCAGGATCAGGAAGATGAGGAGGATGGCCATCATCTCGATGAGATCGAACTCACTGGAGACCAGGGATGAGATGTCGTACATCAGGGCGGTGCCACCGCCCAGGTGAATGGCCTGGATGGAACCGTGGTCCTCCACCTGCTCCCCCATCATCTCCCTGAGGCCGTTGACCGTGTCTATGGATTTGGCGGCGAACGGCTGGTCCTGCATGGTGACCTCTATCAGGACGCCGTCCCCCTCATGGGACAGGTACTCCAGGATGGCCACGTAGTACTCTGCCCTCTCAAGCACGGTGTACTGGCTCATGTTGCGATATTCGATGGGGTCTCCGAAGGGACGGGAGGGTGAGGTGACCTCCCGGATGTTGTCTTTGGATTCGATGTCCTGACACACACCTTCGATGACGTCGAACTTGGTCAGGTTGAAGGAGGAGGACATGTTCAACCCTTCCACCTTCTCCGCCACCTGCTTCGGGTCCACCTGGGTGATGTTCATGGAGGTGCCGTTGTACACCTGCCCATCCATCTCCAGGGCGATCATCACCGGATCGATCTTTCCTCCCCCGAAGCCCTGGGAGATCTCCTGGACTCCGGTCTTGGAACTGGAGTCTGGCATGGTCCCGATCATGTCGTAGGAGGTGCTCATGGTGGAGACCATGTAGACCGCGGGGACGGAGACCAGGATGGCGGCGATCACGATCACCTTGGCGTACTTGATGGACACCCTGGCGGTGCGCTCGAAGTACCTCCTGGCCTGATGGGACACCCGGTCCAGTATATTGGACCCGGAGCGGCCGAAGGACTCTATGGAGGAGGGCCAGAAGATCCTGTCCCCTATCAGCATGATCAGCGAGGGCAGGAAGGTCAGGGCGAACATCAGGGCCACGAAGATGCCCATTGCCAGGCTGACGCCTATCGAGGAGACCATGGAGAAGCTGGAGAGGGAGAGCACGCCGAACCCCACCATCACGGTGAATCCGGAGGTGGTGATGGACTCTCCCGCCCAGGTGACCGATTCGAGCATCGATTCCCGCCTGTCCTTGCCCTGCATCCGCTCCTCCCTGTACCTGGATAGGATGAAGATGCCGTAGTCCGATCCCGCCCCGAGCATGGAGACCATCACCAGGACCAGGACGTAGTTGGTCACCTGCATGACCAGGCTGGCCACCAAAAATATCCCGGCGAATGCCAGGACCAGGGCCATCCCGATGATTGAGGGAGGGACCACCGAGGACACCAGGGAGCGGAAGAACAGCCCGATGAGAATGACCACCAGGGTCACCGATACCGGGTCGATGTGCTCCATGTCCTCCATGGAGGAGGACATGATGTCGTAGTCGATGGCGTCCGTTCCCGAGACGTACACTTCAATACCGGGGAGATCCAGTTGTCCAACGATCTCCCGCACCTGGGGGACCTGGTTCTGCCCCACCACTCCCTGGGAGTAGTCGATGGTCAGCAGCATGGTGTCGTTGGCCGGGGAGTTGATCAGCATCCGCAACACCTCCTCGGGCACCGGGATGGGGTAGTCCGCCAGCGAGTTGTTCAGCATGATCCCGTGCGCCCTCTCTCTGAGCTGCCGATCGCTCACCCTGCTTCCCAGGGCCAATGTGTCCCTGATGAGCTGGACGTCCACCTCTCCCATGGTGGAGCGAACCAGGTCCACCACGGTCTCGTTGAACTGCGAGGGATCGTCCCAACGATCCCAACCCATGGCGTATACCAGTTTCACCATGCTCTCCCCATCGGGTGGAAGGGAACTCTCCAGGGTGGGTACCAACTGGTCCACGAATTCCCTGACCTGCCCCATGTCCGGCGGGATGTGCATGGTCCAGTTACCGGACACGGAGGCGGTGGTGTTGTCGTCCCATCTCTGGTTGAAACCTTCGATGTACGCCTCGATGGACCGGGAATACTCCTCGGGGATATGCTTCAGATAGGGGGCGATCAGGTCGTCCACCACCGAGTGGCAGATATCGTTGATCCGATAGGGATCCGCGAAGTCCAGGGGATCCAGCATGCTCTCGGTGCGGTTCAGGATGGGGGAGGCGTACTCCCACATGCCCTCGTCGCGCTCGGTGATGTAGGCACGGGCGTTCTCCCAGAATTCCGGGAAGGCGTCATCGATGGCGTGCCTGTCCCTGGCGAAGGGGTTTGCCTGCATGTACGGATCGTCACTGGTCGAGTTCCAGGAGTCCGAGAACTCGTCGTACCAGATCCATGCCAGTCCCTCCATCTCCTCCGTCACGTTCGCCTCCTCCAGGGCGACCTCCAGCTCCTCCCTGGTGACCTGGTAGGCGAATTCGTCCAACTGGGTGGTATTCCACCCGGGGTGCGCCCGGGAGGCCATCTCCCAGTTGAGGGTGTGGGCGTCGGTGGCCCCGTAGAGCATCAGGCCGGAGGCGAATGTGGTGTTCCACAGCTCTGGGTACTGGGAGGGGATGTCGAAGAGCAGCATGGAGGTCCCGTTGACCAGGTCGGACATCTCCACCACGCCCTTGAGCACGATCTCGGTGTAGTTGTCCAGTAGCGGGGTGTACACCGAAAGGACGGTGAGATTGGGCAGCCCCCGGTCGTCACTTAAATCGCTGGAGAGGTTGAGTATCTCCTTCTTGAGCCCCTCGCCCATGACCGAATCGTTGCCCTGTCCCTTGAACACCACGATGGTGGAGGCGGAGCTGGCCGAGGTGTTGAAGTTCCCATCGATGTACTCCTTGGCCTCCTCGGACTCCATGTCGTCCGGGGCCATCTCCATCATGTCGTACTGCACCGCATCCAGCACCCTGGGGGCCAGGGGTGCCGCGATGATGACCAGGACGATCCAGAAGATGATGATCCCCTTGTGATGCTTGGCTATGAATTCTCCTAGCTTCCTGAAGGCGCTCATGTCCCCCCGTCCTCCTTCCCCGGGGATGTCGGGGTTGCTAATAAGCCTGTTCATTAACATATCCCACCTGATAACGCCCTCCGCAAATTGCTTGAGCCCTCATCCCTTCACCCTTCCGTATGTTCTCCGATCGCATCACTTCCGTCGACCCCTCGGGGATAAGGGAGATCTTCGAGCTGGTGGGCGGCGACGCCATCAACCTGGGCCTGGGGGAGCCGGACTACGATCCCCCGGCCAGGGCCAAGGAGGCCCTGCAGGAGGCCATCTGCTCGGGCATGAACAAGTACGGACCCACCTCCGGTCTGCCGCAGCTCAGGGAGGCCCTAGCCGGTTACCTCGGCAGGTACCGGGACGATATCACGGCGGCAAACGTCATGGTAACCGCCGGGGCCACCGAGGCGCTGATGGCGGTGAACCAGTCCCTTTTCCAGGCGGGGGACGAGGTGCTCGTGCCGGAGCCAGGCTTCGTCCTCTACCATCCCCACGTGGTGCTGGCCGGGGCCACTCCCGTCCCCTACGGTCTGAGGGAGGAGAAAGGCTTCGATCCCGATCTGGAGGAGATCCAGGAGAGGGTGAACGGGCAGACCAAGGGGCTGGTGGTGAACAGCCCGTCCAACCCGACCGGTGGGGTCCTCTCCCGGGAATGCTTCCGGGGACTGGTGGACATCGCGGAGGACCACGGTCTCTGGATCGTCTCCGACGAGGTGTACGACAACCTGATCTACGAGGGGGAGCACCACTCCTTCTGCCGGCACCTGGAGAGATCGGTGGTGGTCAACTCCTTCTCCAAGTCACTGGCCACCACAGGCTGGAGGATCGGGTACCTGGCTGCCTCCACCGAGGCCCTCTCCCAGATATCCAAGATGCACTACTACACCATGGCCTGTCCGTCCACCCCGCTGCAGTATGCCGTGTGGAAGGCCATGCCGGAGATGGACTCCTTCCTGGAGGAGATACGCCCGGTCTTCGAACGGCGCAGGAGGAGGATAGTGGATCTGATCGACCGGATCCCCGGCCTCCGCTGCGATCTCCCCCGGGGGGCCTTTTACGCCTTTCCCAGCTACGATGTAGACCTCCCCTCCATGGAACTGGCCAAGAGGATCGCCTCCCGGGGGGTCATCTGCTCCCCCGGATCGGCCTTCGGCCCCAGGGGCGAGGGACACCTGCGCTTCTCCTACGCCGCCTCGGAGGAGCACATCGACCGGGGGATGGCGGTGGTCCGGGATGTCATGGAGGACCTCTCCTGAAAGGCAAAGTATTAACCCCCCGCCCCACGTCAGGAGTTGGTAGAGGGGGACCGGATCGGTGCGCGCCGATCAACGAGGTCTTCCATGGGGTATAGACGATGAGCGATGAAAACGGCGATGAAGTGATCGATTTCGGGGAGATGTTGGACGAGGAAGCGGAGAAGATGATCTTCGACAAGAACCATGCCAGGACGGTGGCTTTGAGCGAACTGTGGCTGTCCGAGATGGAGCAGAAGATCCAGGAGAGCGACATTCCCCCGGAGAGAAGGTACGAGATGATGTTCTACCTTCTCACCAACTCCCTGTTCGACCTTGTGATGGGCGTCATCCCCGAGGAGGTCTCACTCATGGTGGCCCGGAACCTGGACGAGTACCTCAAGGTCACGTTGGTGAACGCCAATTACGGGACGGACCTGATGCAGGACTTCCAGAAGGAGTTCATGGAGGAGCACGGCAGCCAGTTCGAGACCGAGGAGGAGCTCGACCAGAAGCTGGAGACCTTCGAGACCAACTGGTGGCACACCAAGAGGGAGGACCTGGGCGGCAAAACACCCTCCAAGGCGGCCAAGGAGATGGCCGAGGAATACGGCCTCTGACGGGTCGGTCGGCCAAGGGATCCTGAGCCCGGTCCAAAGGCGAATGGATCGCCCAACCCAGTAAGATGAATCTCCAGAAGAGATGCACCCTCATCCTGTCGGCGGTCGCCTTCCTGGTGATGCTGGGCGTCACCATAGTCTCACCGGTACTTCCCCTGTACGCCCTCACCTTCGAGGTCTCCCTGGCCATGGTGGGGGGCCTGATATCGGGCTACGGGGTGGCCAGGATCTTCCTGGACATCCCCGCCGGGATGATGGCCCCCAAGGTGGGGGTCAAGCGATTCATGCTCATCGGGGTGAGCATCGTTGCCGTGGGGGCCCTGATCTCGGGGACGGCCATCGACTACTGGATGCTCCTCTCCGGCAGGGTCCTGGAGGGGGTGGGATCGGCCGTCTACACCACCACCTCCTTCACCTGCATGGGGCGGATCGCCCCGGTGGAGGAGAGGGGCAAGTACATGGGCTTCTACTTGGGCATGCTCCTCTTCGGCACCGTCTCCGGTCCGGCGCTGGGGGGCGTCATCGCCGAGACCTTCTACATCAACACCCCCTTCTTCTTCTACGCCGGGTTCGCCCTCTTCTCCTTCCTCCTGCTCCTGTTCGGGGTGAAGAGGGATCTGGTGGAGAGCCTGTCCAAGGCGGAATCCGATGTCAGGCTGTCCAGCCTGAAACCGCTGCTCAAGGACTACAGCTTCCTGGCCATCAACGTGGCCATATTCACCATATTCGTCATCAGGATCGGGGTGATCAACACCCTCGCTCCCGTCTTCGCCGTTTTCAACCTGGGGCTGACCGAGGGGACGGTGGGGCTGGTCCTGACCGTCTCCGCCCTGCTCAACTTCGTCACCATGCTGCTGGTGGGTCCCCTCACCGACAGGTACGGTAGGGGGTACTTCATGGTCTCCAGCCTCATGCTCACCGGGCTGTTCACCCTGATGATCCCCCTCGCCGTGGACATGATCTCCTTCACCGTGCTGTTGGCCTTGATCGGACTGGCGTTAGGGCTCACCGGCCCCATCATGGCCTGGGTGACCGACATCACCCGGTCCGAGCAGCTGGGAAGCGCCATGGGGATCTTCCGCACCATGAGCGATGCCGGGTTCGTGGCCGGGCCGGTGATGCTCACCATCATCGCGGGACCGACCGATCAGGCGCTTGACTACCCGCCGTTCCTGCTGGCCGGTGTCCTGATAGCGGCGGCCAGTCTTCTCCTCATGAGGGCGAGGGACCCGGTGCGGCAGGCGCGTGGCGAAAACCGATAAGTCCAAGGGTCGATACGGGTGGCGATGATGATCTCCGCCCCGGGAAAGCTCATCCTCTTCGGTGAGCACGCCGTCGTCTTCGGGGAGCCCGCCGTGGCCCTGGCCGTGGACCTCAGGATGAGATGCGAGGCCTTCCGTTCCCCCACCTACCGGGTCAACGGCCAAGCCCTGAGCCCGGACAGGCACGCCTACATCTTCTCCGCCATCTCCAGGTACTGGAAGGGGGAGCCCCTGACGGTGAACACCGTGTCCGAGATACCCTCCGGATCCGGTCTGGGGTCCTCCGCCGCGGTCACCGTTTCCGTTCTGGGCGGTCTGATGGAGCTTAGCACCGGGATGGACGAGCCCCTCCTGGCCGAGCGGGCCTTCCAGGTGGAGTCCGAGGTCCAGGGGAGGGCCAGCCCGATAGACACCTCGGTCAGCACCCACGGTAACGGGGTGTACCTGGACACCGAACGGGGGGACGACCATCTGTGGAGCATTTCCATGGATACCCGTCGGTGGCACATCCATCACCTGGAGGTGCCCGAACTCTCCCTGGTGGTGGGTTACACGGGAATACATGCCCCCACTGGCCCACTGGTATCCAGCGTGAAGAGGCTGGTCTCCACCGATCCCAAAGCCAGGAGATGGGTGGAGGAGATCGGCGAGATCTCCAGGGAGGGGGCGAGGGCCCTCCGGAGGAACGACCAGGAGGGATTGGGAGAGCTGATGGATCGGAACCACCGCCTCCTGGCCTCCTTGGGGGTGTCCTCCCCCCAACTGGACGCGCTGGTGGAGGCGGTCCGCCCCTACTCGCGGGGGGCGAAGCTGACCGGCGCCGGGGGAGGGGGCAGCATGGTGGCCCTGACCGATCGGGTGAGGGAGACCTCGGTGGCCATCAGGAAGAATGGGGGCAGGCCGATAGCGGTCCACACCGGGGTGCCTGGAGTACGGGTGGAGTAGACCCTCAGATGAACTCCTGAAAGTCCTCCACCAGATCGGGGTGCCTCTCCTTGACCACCTTGAGGATGTTGTAGACCGATATCTTCTCCAGCCCCACCTCGGACAGGGTGGAGATCACCCCGTCGAACTGCTCGTCGGTGACGGTGACCAGCTTCTCCTTGGCCATCCAGTTCCGCCAGAGCTTGTCCTCCAGACGATCCCGCCACAGCTCCTCGTAGCGCTGAAGGAACTCCTGGCTGAAATCATCCGCCTCCAGGGCCTCGCCGGCGACCCTTCCGGCGTACATGCCCGACAGGCAGGCATGGGCTATGCCTCCGCCAGTGATGGAATCGATCATCCTGGCGGCGTCCCCCACCAGCATGAGACCGTCCGTCGTGGTCCGGTCCAGGGGAGGGGACACCGAGACCGCCCCACCCACTGCCTCCAGCGGCTGACCGTCCTTCAGCCTGTCGTTGGAGGCGATGAACCTGTCCAGGTAGCGCCTGACCTCCCCCGGCTCCCTCAGCTTGGAGAGCTGAATGCCCAGGCCCACGTTGGCCGTACACTCGTCCTTGGGGAAGATCCACACGTATCCGCCGGGGGCGGCGGAGCCCACGAAGAACTCGGTGTAGTCCGACTCGGTCTCGATGTTGGTGAGGCGGTACTGGAAGCAGCTGGTGATGTCCGACTGCTTCAGGGAGGTATCCAGCCCGGCCCAGCGGCCCACCTGGGACTCGAAGCCGTCCGCGCCCACCACGCATCTGGCGGTGATCTTCAAAGGCTCGCCGTTGGACATCGCCCTGACGCCCTTGACCTCCCCGTTCTCCTTGATCAGGTCCACCGCCGGGGTCTTTAGCATGATCTCCGCCCCGGCGCGGGCGGCGTCGGCGGCCATCGCCTTGTCGAAGAGGTGCCTCTCCAGGACCACCCCCACCTCGTTGCCGGCCATCTTCTCGTCCACGTAGAACTGGTTGCCGCAGGGGGAGACCAGTTTGGCCCCGGACACCGAGTTGGATACCCACCGATCGTCCGTCCGGATGCCGGCCTCCTGCAGCCACTCCCGGGAGATCCCCTCGGCGCATCTCAGGGGAGAGCCGATCTCCTGTCGCTTCTCGATCATCAGCACGGAGGCGCCGGACAGGGCGGCGTGCCTGGCCGCCAGACTCCCACCTGGACCGGCGCCGACCACCACCACGTCGTAGTCCAGGTTCACCCTTCCACCTCCAGTTCCAGGGCGCCCACCGGGCAGGCCTTGACGCACCTGCCGCAGCGGTTGCAGGCCTCGCCGAATTCAGGGCAGGTGTCGTTCAGGAATATGGCGTTCTGCGGGCAGGAGCCCACGCAGGCCCCGCAGTGCATGCAGCTCTGTACACTCACCAGCAACCTTCACTCCTCCTTTCTCCTCTGTTTGTACTCCTCCATCGATATGGAGAACTTCCTCTCCACCTCGTTTCTGTAGGTGGGTCCGCCGTTGTAGGCGCAGAAGGGGATGATCCTCATGTCCGGGGTGACGTAGTGGATCACGCACCGCTTCACCCTCTCGATGTCGTAGTTGTAGTTGTCCTGGAAATGCATCCCCCCCACGAAGAGCATGTTCCAGGAGAACTCCGCGAGCCCCTCCTTGGTCTCGTCGCCCAAGACACTCTCCATCATCTTGAGGAACTGCATGAGCGAGAGGCCCTCGGGCATCTTCTCCCTGTCGATGCAGCTCTTCAGGAGGTTGAGGGCCTTCACCTTCGAGGGGAACTTGACCTTGGCCCTCTCCGTCCTCTCGGAGAGCTCGAAGAGGCCGGTGAAGAGCTTCTCCACATCGATGAACCTTGCGAGGGGGATCACCTTCCCGTCCTGGATGAAGAGGTAGGTGGCCAGTCCGCAGTGCGGATGGGCGGTGAAGGTGACCTTCTCCTCCCCCATTATGGAGGAGACGAACGAGGAGATCGGGGCCACCGCCGGGACCGGGTACCAGTCGTCCTTGGTGGTGTATCCGGTCTGCTCTCCCACGTCCCTCACCATGTCGGTGAGGGTGTACCTCTCCTTCTCCCTCTGCTCCCTGTCGATCCTGCCGGTGAATGCCACCGGCTGGAAGTTGACCCCCCGGATGACGTCGCTGTTCTCTATGGCGAACTCCAGGATCGGGCCCACCTGGTCCTGGTTTATACCGTTGACTATGGTGGGGACCAGTACTATGGAGGGCGGCCTCTCCAGCGCCCTGACGTTCTCTATGGCCCTCCTCTTGATGTCCAGCATGGGCCTTCCCCTGGCGTTTATGTAGATCTCCTCCCGAAGACCGTCGAACTGGAGGTAGATGGTGTTCAGTCCGGCCTCGGCCAGCTTGCCGGCGAACTCCGGATCGTTCGCCAGCTTGACCCCGTTGGTGGCTATCTGGACCTGGGCGAAGCCCATCTCCTTCGCCTTCCTGATGACGTCGAACAACCTGGGATACACGGTCGGCTCCCCGCCGGAGAACTGTATGGCCGTGCAGGGGACCGGCCTCTCCTCCCGGAGGAGCTGCATCATGTTCACCACCTGCTCGTAGGACGGTTCGAACACGTAGCCGGTGGCGTTGGCGTTGGCGAAGCAGATGGGGCAGTTCATGTTGCACCTGTTGGTCAGGTCCAGGTTCGCCAGCGAGGTGTGGCTCTTGTGCAGGTTACACAGACCGCAATCCAAGGGGCACTGGGTGGCCTCCGGGTACTTGGGATTGCTCACCCCCACCCCGTCGTAGGCCATCCTCTCCGCCTTCAGGAACAGCTCCGAATCGGACCAGTAGACATCGGTGACCTTGCCGTGCTCGGGGCACTCCTTCTCTATCAACACCCGCCCGTCTTTCTCGAAGATGTCGGCGGTGATGATCTTTCCACACTCTGGACATACCGACTGGGTCTTCTTGGGAAGGCCCTTGTCGAGCTCGCTCTCCTGGATAAGCATGATCGGTTCCCTTGGTTTGCATCCGTGGATAAGAATTTAATATTTATGTAGCTATAACGGCTACATAGAATACGATGGACCTCCTAGATATCATTAACATGGACAATCTGAACATCGAGAAGGAATTGGAGAGGATCGCCTCCCGCCTGAGGCGAATAGGGCTGTCCGACTACGAATCCAGGGCCTACCTGGCCCTGGTGGCCATGGAGCACGGCTCGGCGGAGGAGGTGGGTGAGACCGCGAGCATACCCAGGACCTCCGCCTACAAGGTACTGCAGTCGCTGGACGAGAAGGGCTATGTCCGCTCGAGGGAGGGCAGACCCACCGTCTACCAGCCGGTGGAGCCCTCCGAGATCAAGGCGGAGATCATCAGGGAGGTCTCGGAGACCTTCGACTGCCTATCGGACCTCAAGGGGGTATTGAGCGATAGGGGGGTTCCGCAACTGGTCTACACCATCTCCGGCAAGGAGAGGGTGATTGACAAGATCGGCGAGATACTGGAGAGCTCGGACGATAGCTTCATCATCTCCACTCCCGCCATCAGGACGATCAGACAGTACCACGAGAGCTCCTTCCGGCACGCGGTCGATAGGGGGGTGGAGGTGACCGTGCTCACCGAGCCCTTCGTGAAGATACCCGAGTGCACCCGGGCCTATCGGAAGAACGGTCTCGCCGCCACCGACGTGATCAGCGACGGCAAGGTGGCCCTCATAGCCGCCCCCGACCTGTCGCTCTGCGGGTACTCCGACAACCCGTTCCTCGCCCAGCACCTGAGGAGCTTCCTCGAGGGCGTCATGGAGCGCTTGGACGCCAAGTAAGGTAGGTTGCAGGTAGTTCCAACCGTTTTATGCCTCCTGACCGTCCCGGGACTACATGGTCAAGCGACCGGGTCGGTACAGGCTCAGGGGGATCACCGGATCGAGGAGGGCCCAGATGCCCTTCTCGGTGGCGGCGGTGCTCCTCCTCACGCTCTCCACCTTCAGCGTGGCCCTGGTCTACCAGCTGGATGAGGGGGATTCCGATATTCCCCTTTCGGTACTCCGGTCCATGGACCGTACCGCGGAGGATTTCCGGAGCGGGCTGGAGGAGCTCTCCCACAACGCGGCACTGAGGGCGGTGGAGGAGGCCGGCCCGCTAAACCGCACCCGGATGGTGGATCAGTTCCAGATTATTATCACCGAGGAGATGGAAAAGAGGTTCCCAAAGCGATCCGGTCCCTTCACCCTGCACGTCGATTCCCACGATCTGAACCTGACCTTCCTTAGCATGAGCCTGAAGGGCACGTGGTCCTCACCAGGAAGCGGATGGAATCTCACCACCGTCCCGGCCTATCTGACGGTGGTGGGGGAGATCACCTTGATGGTGGAGGGTTCCGAAGGGGAGATGATCAAGCGCCTGGACCTCGACAGGGACCTCTTCCTTCCCTACCCGCTTCTGGCCAATAGGATGATGGAGGTGAAGGAGTGGACCGAGGGGGGAAGATGCCAGCTGGAGAACATGGTCCGCTATCAGCTCTCCGCACTGGTCCAGAGCAGGGTCCTGCTCGGGCACGGCCTGTCCAGCGGCGGCCATGGGGGGACCGAGGGCATGGTGACCGAGGAGGACGTTGGGAGGGCGGTCAACCTCTCCACCCTGCTGATGCAGCGTCAGCTCCTGCGATCGGTCGATCCCCATCTGAAGCAAACCGTTGCGGATGCCTCCGTCCCCGCCTTCGGGGAAATCCTGGACACCGCCCTGGAAGGGGGGAGATGCGATCCGGCCGACCTGTTCCTCCTCTCCTACGGCCACGGCCAGTACGACATGTCCTCGCTGGTCTCCCAGACCCTCTATGCCTTCGCGGACGCGGTGGCGCTCCGCTGGCTCGAGTTCCTCCACGTGATCGATATCGCCAAGGGACTGGAGGGTGCCTGGGAGTGGGGAACTCTGGTCCTGTCGGATATCATGGAATCCCTGACCGGGGAGGATCGGATGCAGGAACGGGCGAGGGACATGATAATGGAGAGGCTGGAGGAGAGCGGGATCGGGGAGGAGAGGTACCGGTACATGCACATGGTGGATCAGGACGCCCACCTGGAGGTCCCGGCCAACGGTTACACGGTGGTGGACGACCTCAACCGGACCCATCGCCTCACCCTGGGGGGGAAGACCTACCCGGTGGACTTCCCCGGACAGGACATCCTGGGTTCGGAGGACTGGGGAGAATTCCTGGTCCGCTACCGGGAGGAGACCTTCTCCCTGGGCGAGAGGCTCAGCTCGGCCCTGAAGTCCCTCGCCCTTGATCTGGCCTCCCGCTCGCTGCCTCCCCTGAGCCTGGAGCTCGATCCGGCCGACGGAATGGACTTCCTGGAGGAGCTGTCGGCCGCCGGGAGGTCGATGGAAGGTGACCTGGAGAGGGCCATCGATGCCACGGTGGAGGGTAACGAGAAACTCCGCCTGGGGGACGGGTTCTCCCATGCCCTGATCGATTTTCTTGAGCGCGATCACCGGGAGATCTTCCACATGAACGACTCGGTGGAGGCGGGCGCCGCCTCCATCGCCGAGGAAATCGCCAGGGAGACCGCCGAGAGTCTACAGGACTTCGGGAGCGAATCGCAGAGGGGGCTGGAGGCCACCCTGGTCGATCAGCTGCTGGGCTCCCCTCCCTGGAACCTCCGGGGCGCCCTGGAAGAGGAGTTCATGGGCGCCGCCGGCTGGAGGATGGACATGATCATCGAGGCCCTACGGGACTACCATCCCTCGGATGGACGGGGAGGCCTGGAACAGGCGCTCATGGACCTTGCGGTGGGGGCGATCGGCGGGCTCCCCGGCCTGGGAACGATGCTCTCCAGCTCCCTCATGCACCAGTTCCGGGAGATGGTGGAGTGCGCCGATTTCCGTGGGGATCGCGTGGAGTTGACGCTCCCCTCCGAGGACCACTTCCCCCTCATGGACGGGGACAGGGTGGTCTTCAGGGAGAGCCTTCGGGTCGGATCCACCCTGAACCTCACCTCCCTGGAGACGGACATCGTTCGGCCGGACCAGCATGCATCGGAGGAGAACCCCAACCTCCACCGCACCGACATCGGGAACTACACCCTGCTTCCCTATGCCACCCAGTGGAACGTCTCCGTTCAGGGGAGGGTGGGCATGGCGCTGTCGGTGGGCTCTCCCGTCTACGGCGAGGGCCTCCGGACCGAGGTCGCATTTCCCCTGGAATTCCACTCCACCCTCTCCCCCCGGAGCGGGTGGGACCTTGCCGGTGTGGACTACACCCCCACCTCCACACTGGCCAAGGAGATGGCAGATTTCATGGAGGGTGCATGGTCCCGGCTGGCGGACGGCCTGAGGTACATCTCCCAGGGGATCACCGGGACCTTCGATTTCTTGAAGGACATGGTGGAGACCATCGTCTCCTACTCCATGAGGGCGGTGGAGGTGCTGGGGAACGGGCTCCAGGTGATGGTGGAATCGGTCCGCTCCTTCCTTGAGGGTCTGGGGGCCGAAGGGATGGGCATGATCGCGGACTTCCTGGAGACGGTGCTGGGCAAGGTGGAGTTCAACATCACCCTGTTCGGGCTGAAGTTCTCGATTCAGACCCAGCCGGCGGATCTCGCCCTGGGCAACACCAAGGACCTTCTCCGCATCACCTTGTCCTTCTCCACCATGGACACCACCATATCCATCTCCAACCGCCTCATCCGACTCGGTGAAGGGGACTACGACCTCCTCACCAACTGCACCCTGGCCGCCTCCGGATGGAGGGTGAGCCTGGTGTTCGATCCCCTCATGAAGGTGTACTCCCACTTCGTGGAGATCAAGGGCGTTCTTCAGGGGATGAGCTTCCTCCTCTACCTGCCACAGGTGGTCCAGTACGAGAGGGCCGTGCTGTCCCTGCAGGACATTCCAGGGCTGGGTACCTTCCTGTCCAGCATACCCACGCCCATACCCGGGATCAAGGCGTCCCTGGACGCCGGTTTCGAGATCAGGTACCGCCGCCCCTCCGTGAACCACGTGGTGATCAACGAGTTCGAGCAGAACCCTCCTGGCCCGGACAGGGGGAACGAGTGGATCGAGCTCTACAATCCCACGGACCAGGTCGTGGACCTTTCCGGATGGTCGGTGAAGACCTCCCACGGCATACAGGCCCTGGAGAGGCTGGACGTCTCCATAATGCCTGGCTCCCGTCTGGTCTACACCTTCCCCTCCCAGGCCCTGGACAACGGTGGGAGGGACAAGTTCCCGTTGAATGAGTGCGTGACCCTGTTGGACGAGGAGGGCCGAAGGGTGGACTCCACCCCATGGGCCGAGGACCATCACAACGACGAGAGGAGCTGGCAGCGGTCCTACGATGGTTCGGACCGCTGGGTGTTCAAGGAGGCCACCAAGGGGGCGACGAACGGGAAGAGGACGGCCAAGTACTCCGAGATGGAGGTGGTCAAGGACCTGGTGTGGGACTCGGTCGCCCGCGCATTCGGTAGCCTCGATGGGAACGCCTCCATGGATTCGCTGGGACTGCTCCTGCAGAGGGCGGTGGACAACCTGAGGGAGGAGGCCATCGACCGGCTGGGGAGCTTCATGGTGGAGATCGGGATCTTCCTGCAGGTGTCCCTGAAAGACTACTCCACCTCCTTCGGCACCGGGTTCAGGATGGCCCTGGTTATCACCGGGGACTGTGTGGAGGCCACCCTGCAATGGCTCTCGGAGGCGGTGATCGACGCGGTGTCCTCCCTCGGGAACCCCAGATCGATCCGACTGGGGGAGATGGTCGAGGGGGTGATGGAGAACACCTTCATCAGGTTCAAGGTGTTCGGCAAGGTCGGCCTGCCCTCCATGCTCTCCTCGGGCCTCGACATCCCCTCCTGCCGCCTGGGGGTGATGGCCCAGGCCAACCTGGCCACCGTGGGGGCCCTCACCGGCCATGACTGGGGCGAGTGGAGACTGGGCTTCGGCCTGGTGCTCTCCGATCTGCCCGCCAGGGCACTGCCGAAGATGTTCGGTCTGGACGCCGATCAGACGGTGGACGTGTGGGTCCTCCGGGCCTCCCTCTTCCCCTCCGAGGGGCCAGCGTGAACGCGGTGGGCAAACATCTTTATATCCCTTGCAGATACAGCGGCCATGTCCTTGGACATGCTCCCTCCTCTGGCCGTGGAGGGGTCTGAGTGGATGAACGAGTTCGGCTGGGCACTCCTCGCGGTCATCGGCATGTTCGTGTTCTCGCTCTACATCTGGTCCTACCTGTCGAAGCACTTCGAGGTGGCCAAGGCCAAGGAGGGCAAGTACCTGGACAAGGACGTCCTGGAATTCCTGGAGAGGGCGATCAAAGTCTCCATAATCCTGATCCTGACCTTCCTCACCACCTACGCCGCATCGCTGATCTCCGACGCGTTCAAAGAGGCGATCTGGGACCCCTTCAACCTGTTCCTGGTCGACATCATCCTCATCTTCATCGTGCTGATGATCGCGATGCTGGTGGTCAGGGTGCTGAGGAGGGTGGCGCGCAGGGCCAGGATCAAATCCTCCAACGAGGTCTCCATACATCCCTCGGCCGTGGAATTCACCAGTCTCTTCATGGGCTACGTGGTCTACGCCATCACCGCCGTCATCGTCATCATCATCTTCCTCTCCATGATTCCCCAGCTGGATCTGGTGGAGGCCCTGGAGCAGTTCGTCACCGGTAACGCGGCCTCCCTGGGGGGAACGTTGGCGATCGTGATCGCCATCTACTTCCTGGACAGATTGCTGGAGGCCATCCTGGAGGACTACAAGTTCCGCACCAAGAAGTTCAGCCCCAACGAGATCGACCTGATGAAGTCCACCATCAGGTACGCCCTGATGATCATCGCCATACTGACCACCATGTTCGCCTTCCTCTCCTTGGTGGGGCTGGCGGCGGTGGGCCTCATCCTGGTGCTCATGACCATGGTCTTCCTCTCCCTGGCGCTGGCGCTCTCCTACTCCACCATCCAGAACATCGTGGCCGGGTTCGGCCTGATGGACACCGGTCCGTTCGACGTGGGCGACCGGATCAAGGTGAAGGATTCTTTGGTATGCGACGTGGTGGAGAAGGGGCTGATCTTCACCCGGGTCAGGACGCTCGACGGGGAGGTGGTGGACATCCCCAACAAGGAGATGATCGAGGAGAAGATCTACAACTACAGCCTATCTGGCATACATGGGATATCCATCTCCATGGAGGTGCCCTTCGAGGTGCCCCATGCCAAGGTGGAGGACCTGATCGTCAGGGCCTCCGGGAAGGTGGAGGGGCTGATCAAGGACCAGAGGCCCAGGATATACGGGAAGGACTTCCTGGGGGACAGGATACTGTACGAGGTGGTGGTGTACACCAAGGAGGCCCAGAAGAACAGGAGGATAAGGTCCTCCATGATCCTGAGGATCCAGGAGGAGTTCCAGAAGGAGGGCATAGGCCTCTCCGGTGAATGACCTTACCCTATTAGCTCCTGTCCGCCCATGTACGGCCTGAGCACCTCCGGCACGGTGACCGTCCCCTCCTCGTTCTGGTAGTTCTCCAGCACCGCCACCATGGTCCTGGGCAGGGCCACCCCGGACCCGTTCAGGGTGTGTAGGAACTCGCTCTTCAGATGGGGCTCGGGCCTGTACTTGAGCATGGCCCTCCTGGCCTGAAAATCGGTGAAGCAGGAGCAGGAGGACACCTCCAGCCACCTGTCGCTCCCCGGGGCGTGGGCCTCGATGTCGTAGCACTTGGAGGCGGAGAAGCCCAGGTCCCCCGTGCACAGGGTCATCACCTTGTAGGGAAGGTCCAGCCCCTGAAGCACCTGCTCCGCGTTCACCAGCAGGGACTCCAGCTCCCGGTAGGAGTCGTCCGGCAGGACGAATCTCACCATCTCCACCTTGTTGAACTGGTGCACCCTGATGATGCCCTTGGTGTCGGAGTGCTTGCCCGCCTCCCTGCGGAAGGAGGGGAGGTAGGCGGTCAGATAGATGGGGAGGTCCTCCTTGTCCAGGATCTCGTTGGCGAAGAGATTGGTCACCGGCACCTCGGCGGTGGGGTTCAGCCAGAGGTCGTCCCTCTCCACCCAGTACATGTCGTCCTTCAGGTTGGGGTACTGCCCCGTCCCGATGACGGCCTCCCTGTTCACCAGCACCGGGGGGAAGACCTCCTGGTAGCCCTGTTCCCTGTGCATATCCAGCATGTAGTTGACCATGGCCCTCTCCAGGCGGGCCCCGTCCCCCTTCAGGACGTAGAAGCCACTCCCGGTGACCTTGGTGCCCCGCACGAAATCGATGATGTCCAGTTCCTCCGCCAGCTGGATGTGGTCCCTGGGGTGAAAGTCAAATACCCTGGGGGAGCCGTATTCCCTGACCTTGATGTTGTCCTCATCGCAGGCGCCCACGGGCACCGATGGGTGTGGGATGTTGGGGATCTGAAGGACTATGCCCTCCCGCTCCCTGTCCAGCTCATCGATCCTGGAGTCCAGCTCCTTGATCTCGCGGGAGACCTCCTTCATCTCCTCGATGCTGGCCCGCTTCTCCTCCCCGGACATCTGGGGGATCTCCTCGGCCACGACGTTCTTCCTGTGCCTGAGCTGGTTCGCCCGGTCCACCAGCCCCCTCCACTCACCGTCCACCCTGAGAAAGTCATCCAGCAGTTCCTGGGAGTATCCCCGGTCCCTCAGGGACCTCCTGACCAGCTCCGGGTTCTCCCTTATCACCGCAACGTCGAGCATCTGGACACCTCTCACGAGAACGGCGTGACTATTCAAATACCCTTTTGTGGCAGAGCAGGGCGGTGTTCCCCCGGACCTCCACCAGACGGACCCCGGCCCGCTCGGCCAATTCCTCCGCCAATCCACGGCGTTCCCTTCCGGTGGAGGGCAGGAGCTTGACCTTGACCACCCGGTGCCTCTCGATCTGACGGGCTATCTCCTGGACCACCTCCTCCGAGGGACCGTCCTTTCCCACGTGCACCGAGGGCCTCATCTCCTGCCCCTTCCTCTTGATTTCATCGATCATCTTTCTCCCTCTTCTCCCTCAGATAGGGCATCCTCTTGATACTACCGCACACCTCGCATCTCATGGTCAACCGGGCGTTGCGCAGCCGGACGGTGCAGTTCCTCCCGGGGATGAGGGGGGAGTTGCATCTCCGGCAGAAGAGGTGCTCCTTGGGCATCCTGGTATTGGTCTTCATCCCGATCTTCCTGGCCAATGTGACGTATCTCCTTCCCCTCTCCAGGTTACCGGACCTGCACTCCTCCTCGGCCGATCGGAGGAGTTGCTCGATGCGCCTGCCGGCTATCGCCTTGGCCACCCGGGGGGAAACCCTCTTCTTGCCCGTTGGTCGACCTCCCACTGCCCTATCACCGTCTCAATGAAATATGTTTCCCAGGCCATCAGGTCCCATGGCTCAGTAAGCTTGAAATAGAAAGATATTAATGTAGCCAACCCTTCGGTGAGAGATGATTGGGTGATGATCAATGGCAAGAAAGCCCGCTAGAATGTATCGAGAGATCAAGGGACAGGCCTACACCAGGAAGAAGTACATGGGCGGAGTGCCTGATCCCAGGATCATCCAGTTCGATATGGGAGAGGTCACCGGTGACTTCCCCATCCAGGTTTCCCTCAAGGCCAAGGAGCCATGCCAGATGAGGCACACCTCCATAGAATCGGCCAGGATCGCCGCCAACAGGCTCCTTTCCAAGAGGGCGGGTGGGGCCAACTATCACATGAAGGTGAGGGTCTACCCGCACCATGTTCTCAGGGAGAACAAGCTGGCCACCGGCGCCGGTGCCGATCGTGTCTCCTCCGGCATGAGGGGCTCCTTCGGGAAGGCGGTGAGCACGGCGGCCAGGGTCCATCCTGGACAGCCCCTGCTGACGGTGCGGACCACCCCCAACGGGTACAAGCATGCCAAGAGGGCGCTGTGGAGGGCCTCGATGAAGCTCACCACCCCCTGCTATCAGGAGATCGAGGCCGGGGTGGACAAGGTGCCCAAGACGGCGGCCAAGGCCTCAAAGAAGGCCAAGGACAAGACTTAAACGCCTTCATCCCCTTCCCTGTCCAGTGGGTGGCCAATTGTATGATTTTGAGTTGGACGAGGCCGCTGACTGGATCGGGGAGAACGGGTACTCCAGGGTGGCCGTTCAGCTGCCCGAGGGGTTGAGGTCACACGCCTTCGAGCTGGTCAGGGAGCTGGAGAGGAGGACGGGGGCGGAGGTCCTGGTGGCGGCCGATCCCTGCCACGGGGCCTGCGACCTGCCCGAGGATTTCCGGCGTTACGCCCAGGCCCTGATACACTTCGGCCACGCCGAGATGCCCTCTCTCGGTCCCCGGGAGGACGTGCTCTTCGTCGAGGCGCGCTCGACCGCCCGGATCGACGACCTCCTTCCCGAGGTCATTCCCCTCCTCCCCGAAAGGGTGGGCCTCGTGGCCACGGTGCAGCACCTCCATCTGTTGGGCGGGATACGGACGGCACTGGAGGAGGCGGGCAGGGAGGTCCATATCGGTCGGGGGGACGGACGGATCAAGCATCCCGGGCAGGTGCTCGGATGCGACGTGACGGCGGCCACCTCGGTGGCCGGGGAGGTGGACGCCTTCCTCCACGTGGGTAGCGGAGACTTCCATCCACTGGCGGTCGCACTGGCCACCTCCACCGAGGTGCTGGTCCTCGATCCCCTCAACCAGGAGGTCAGGGGGGTGGAGGAGCAGCGGGAGAGGATGCTCCGACAGAGGCATGCCGCCATCGTGCTCTCCTCGGAGGCCGACCGGATCGGGGTCCTGGTCTCCACGAAACCTGGCCAGATGAGGCTGGGACTGGCCCGCCGAGTGGAGGAGTACATCGAGTCCTCCGGGCGGTCCTCCGCGATCCTGGTGGTGGACGAGGTGAGGCCGGAGGACATGGTCTCCTTTCGAATGGACGCCCTGGTCTCCACCGCCTGTCCCAGGATCGCCCTGGATGACCACGCCAGGTTCCCCGTCCCGGTCATCACCCCGGTGGAACTGGAGGTGGTGCTGGGGCGGAGGGGTTGGGAGGACTACGACTTCGATTCCATCCTGGGAGACGAAACTTAGAAATGTGCCCGGTGATTAATCAACACCGATGCTCACCGCGGAGATGATTCTGTCCAGGGCCGAGAACCCTGAAGTGACGATAGGGGTGGGTTCCAGGAAGGGATCCCCCAAGGTCGAGAGGAGCGTGGCGATGGCCAACCAGAGGGGCTACGGGACGTCCACCGTCTACCAGGACCCCGAGGGGATGATCATGGACCTCCTGGAGGGAAGGATCAACGCCGCCGTCAGGGGGGATTTTGGATCGAACGAGGTCATGTCCGTCATCAGGCGGGACTTCGGGGTGGACAGGGTGATGAGGGCGGCCGCCATGGAGCCCCGGGAGGGGGCGCTGTTCTTCCTGGCGCCCGTGGGGGTCGACGAGGGATGGTCCCTGGAGGACAAGGAGGAGATCGTCCATCTGGGCAACCAGATGCTGGAATCGATGGGCGTGGAGCCCCACTTCGCCGTCATGTCCGGTGGGCGGACATCGGACATCGGAAGGAACGAGTACGTGGACAGGACCATCAGGGAGGCGGAGCAGGTGGTGAGATGGGGGTCCGAGAGGGGGGTGGAGATCGAGCACACCGAGATCCTGGTGGAGAAGGCGGCCTCCGTGGCCAACTTCGTACTGGCCCCGGACGGCGTGTCCGGGAACATCATCTTCCGCACCCTGCACTTCCTGGGATCGGCGAGGGCCCTGGGCGCTCCGGTGATCAACCTGGACCGGATCTTCGTGGACACCTCCCGGGCGAAGGAGAGCTATCTGGACTCGATAGGCCTGGCCTCCTTCATGGCCCATCGGATGCAGCAAAACATATAATCGGGGGCTCTCTGTGGGAGAAACAATGAGACTGGAGATCGACGGCAGGTACTCGAACATCAAGTTCTCCGCCTGCCATTTCATCGCCGGACATGCAAGATGCGGGAAGCTGCACGGTCATGTCTACGTAATTCAACTGATCCTGCACGGGGAGAAGGGCGAGCGGGGTATGCTCATGGACTTCATCGAGCTGAAGAGGGTGCTCAGGAGGATCGCCGACCAGTTCGACCACCAGGTGCTTCTCCCCGGGAGATCGACCAGGGTGGTGCTGGAGGAGGGGGAGGAAGAGGTGACCGCCCGGATCGACGACAAGCGGTACGTCTTCCCCATGGAGGACGTCATCATCCTGGATCTCAAGGAGTCATCGGCCGAGGAGCTGGCCCAGCTGATGATGGAGAGGATCCTGGAGACGGTGGACTTTCCGGAGAACATCCACAGCATCGAGGTGGGCGTGGACGAGGAGAGGGGGCAGAGCGCCTGGGTCACCAGGGAGCTGAGGTGATAGGGTGTCCCGTGCAGTCGTACTCCTCTCGGGCGGACTGGATTCCACGGTCACCCTCGCCCACGCCCTCTCCCGGGGGGAGGAGGTCATCCCCCTCACCTTCCTGTACGGGCAGAGGCACAGGAGGGAGCTCCTGGCCGCCAAGGAGGTGGCCGACCACTACGATTTGGACGATCACGTGATCATGGAGATGGACCTGGGGTGCTTCTCCTCCTCCGCCCTCACCGGGGACCTGGAGGTTCCCGAGGGACGTCCAGTGGGATCGGTGCGGGACATCCCGGTGACCTACGTGCCGGCCAGGAACATCATCTTCCTCTCCATCGCATCCGGCCTGTGCGAGTCCGAGTCCGCCGACCGGGTCTACATCGGGGCCAACGCGGTGGACTATTCCGGCTACCCGGACTGCCGGCCGCAGTTCTTCCGGGAGTTCGAGCGGGTCCTGGAGGTGGGCACCAAGGCCGGTGTGGAGGGCCACCCCGTCCGGGTGGTCACCCCCATAATCGATATGACCAAGGGGGAGATCGTCAGGACGGGGCGGGAGCTGGACGCGCCCCTCCACTTGACCTGGAGCTGCTACAAGGGCGGGGAGAGGGCCTGCGGAAGATGCGACTCCTGCCTGCTCCGCCTCCGGGGATTCCGGGAGGCCGGCCTGAGGGACCCCGTACGCTACGAGGAATGATCATGGAGATATGCGAGATATTCAAGTCGGTGCAGGGGGAGGGGATCCTCATAGGGGCCCCCATGACCTTCGTCCGCACCGCCGGATGCAACCTGAACTGCGCCTGGTGTGACACCGAGTACGCCAAGGGGCAGGGCACGGGCTACACCGTTCCCCAGCTGATGGAGGAGGTGCGTCGCCGGAAGATCGGACAGGTGTGCATCACCGGCGGAGAGCCCCTGCTGCAAAAGGACCTGGTGAGGTTCATAGAGGCCCTCATACAGGAATCCTACGTCATACAGCTGGAGACCAACGGCAGCATTCCCCTGGACGAGATGCCCTGCTCGGAGGGCCTGCTGGTCAGCATGGACCTGAAGACACCCTCCTCCGGTATGGAGGACCGGATGAGCATGGAGAACCTGGAACTCCTGTCCCCCTTCGACCAGCTGAAGATGGTGGTGGCCGATGGGAAGGACCGGATGTTCGTGAAAGAGGTGCTGGATAACCACGATCTGAAGTGCCCGGTGGTCCTCACCCCGGTGGGGGGCACGGACCTGGCCCCCCTGGCCGACTGGGTGGTGGACCAGGGACTGGAGGTACGTGTGCTCCCCCAGCTGCACAAGCTCATCTGGGGCGAGGAGAGGGGGCGCTGACATCGAAAACGGTTATATAGCCGTTCACTCCTCTAGCAGCACGACCAATCCGGAGGCCGATGATGACCCGGGAATGCGCCGACCAACACCGCCTTTTGCGCGCGCTTCCAGGGCCATCGCTGTAATCCGGAATTGGTGAGGTGGTTTCTATGACGGACCCTCGAGCCAATAGAGAATCGGCTGGAATGGCACAGGCGAAGCGAATCGACAGGGAGAAGATCCAGATAAGTCCCTACAACTACAGGATACCGGCCGATTCGTTGCCCGATCGGGTGGAGATATTCGACACCACCCTGAGGGACGGGGAGCAGACCCCCGGTATCGCCCTCTCCATCGACGAGAAGGTGATGATAGCGGAGGCCCTGGGCGACCTGGGGGTGGACATCATAGAGGCCGGCTTCCCCGTCTCCTCCGGCGGGGAGAGGGAGGCGGTGAGGAGGATCGCCGCCCTGGACATGGAATCCAGGGTGTGCGCGCTGGCCAGGGCCAGGCCGGAGGACATCGACATCGCCCTGGACTGCGGGGTGGACTACGTGCACACCTTCATAGCCACCTCCGACATCCACCTGAAGCACAAGCTCAAGATGGACCGGGAGGAGGTCAGGAGACGGGCGGTGGAGGCCATCGAGTACGGGAAGGACCACGGCCTGACGGTGGAGTTCTCCTGCGAGGACGCCACCAGGACGGACATCGAGTTCCTGAAGGAGATGCACCACGCCACCCAGGAGGCGGGGGTGGATAAGATCAACCTCCCGGACACGGTGGGGGTGATCTCCCCCCCGGCGATGGAGCAGCTGGTGGGGGAGCTGGTGAAGGTGACCGAGGTCCCCCTCAGCGTCCACTGCCACGACGACTTCGGCC
Organism: Methanomassiliicoccales archaeon; assembly: GCA_046540255.1. Classification (GTDB taxonomy): domain Archaea; phylum Thermoplasmatota; class Thermoplasmata; order Methanomassiliicoccales; family JAAEEP01; genus JBKHFJ01. The sequence continues at coordinate 83,423 of JBKHFJ010000005.1, forward strand.
TGGCGGTGGCCAACTCCCTGTCGGCCCTGCACGCCGGGGCCCGCCAGGCGCACGTCACCGTCAACGGGGTGGGGGAGCGATCGGGGAACGCCGCCCTGGAGGAGGTGGTGCTGGGGGCGATGGCCTTCTTCGACCTCCCCAGCCAGCTGAACACCGCCAAGATCGGGCCGGTGTGCAAGCTGGTCTCCAGGGTCACCGGGTACGCCATACCGAACAACAAGGCCATCGTGGGGAAGAACGCCTTCGCCCACGAGTCCGGCATCCACGTCCATGGAGTGCTGGGGGACCCCTCCACCTACGAGGCGTTCCCCCCCGAGCTGGTGGGCATGCAGCGCTCCATCGTCATGGGAAAGCATACCGGCCACCACTCGGTCAAGGAGAAGCTGGCCGAGTACGGCATCAGCCTCCCGGAGGAGCAGCTGGCCGAGGTGGTGAAGAAGGTCAAGGGCCTGTCGGAGAGCGGCAAGGAGGTGGACGACGCCGAGCTGGTGGCCATCGGTTACCATGTCCAGGGGCAGAAGCCCGATGAGACCAGGAAGGTCAGGCTCAAGGAGTGCTCGGTCTTCACCGGCATGAACATCACCCCCACCGCGGTGGTCTGCGTGGACGTCGACGGCAAGACCAAGCGGGGCTCCCAGATAGGCATCGGCCCGGTGGACGCCGCCCTGAACGCCATCCGGAACGTGGTCAGCGACTCCATCTCCCTGGTGGAGTACAGCCTGTCGGCCATCACCGGGGGCAGCGACGCCCTCTGCGAGGTGGTGATCAAGCTGGAGGACGCCACCGGGGAGGGGACCATGTCGGTGGGCAAGTCGGTGGGATCGGACATCGTCCAGACCAGCGTGGACGCCACCATGGTGGCCATCGATCGCCTGTTCTCGAAAAACAATATCAACTAAGTCCCCATAACATGGTTGGATCGAACATGACGGAAGGGGCAGGCAGGACGATCGCGGAGAAGATCCTCTCCGCCAGGTCCGGAAGAGAGGCCCGGGCGGGGGAGATCGTGCAGGCGGAGATAGACTACGTGATGGTGAACGATATCACCGGCCCCATCGCGTTCCGCGAATTCGAGACGCTGGGGTGCGATCCCATCACCGAGAAGATGGTGCTTATCCCGGACCACTTCGTACCCAACAAGGACGTGGCCTCGGCCCAGCAGGCGGCCGAGATGAGGGCCTTCGCCTCCAAGTACGGGGTGGGGAACTACTTCGAGGTGGGCAGGGGCGGGGTGTGCCACCAGGTGATGATCGATGAGGGCTTCGCCGCCCCGGGAAGGCTGATCGTGGGTGCGGACTCGCACACCTGCACCTACGGCGGGCTGGGCGCCCTCTCCACCGGGATCGGCAGCAGCGAGGCCGCCGCCTGCTTCGCCGAGGGGGAGCTGTGGTTCAAGGTGCCCCGGTCCTTCAAGGTAGAGCTGACCGGACGGTTCGGGGGGATGGTCTCCGGCAAGGACCTGGCGATCAGGCTGATCACCGACATCGGGGTGGACGGTGCCACCTACCGGTCCCTTGAGTTCGCGGGCGACGGAGCCCACGACATGCCCGTCGCCGACCGCCTGACCGTGGCCAACATGGCCATCGAGGCGGGGGGAAAGGCGGGCATCTTCCCCCCCGACCGGAGGACGGAGGAGTACTTGGAGGGCACGGTCAGGGGCGACTACCGACCGGTCCTTCCGGACGGGGATGCGGAGTACGAGAGGCACCTGGAGTACGACCTCCCCTCCCTCGACTACATGGTCGCCCTGCCCCACTCCCCCGGGAACGGGAGGCCGGTGCGGGAGGTCGATGTCAGGGTGGACCAGGCCTACCTGGGATCATGCACCAACGGGCGCATCGAGGACCTCAGGACGGCGGCCCGGGTGATCGAGGGGAAGGAGGTTCACCCGGGGACAAGGATGCTGGTGGTCCCGGCAAGCACCCGGGTGTTCTCCCAGGCCATGGAGGAGGGCCTCCTGGATGTCTTCCTCCAGGCGGGCGCCTTCGTGTCCGGGCCCACCTGCGGTGCCTGCCTCGGCGGGTACATGGGCGTGCTGTCGGCCGGGGAGAGGTGCGTGAGCTCCACCAACCGCAACTTCGTGGGAAGGATGGGGCACAGGGACTCGGAGGTCTACCTGGCCGACCCGGCCGTGGTGGCCGCCAGCGCCGTGGCCGGGCGCATAGTGGTGCCGGAGGAGGTGATGTAGTTGCCCGATCTGAAGAAGGTGAGGGGAAGGGTGTGGAGGTTCGGCGATCATGTGGACACCGACCAGATCATACCGGCCGAGAGGCTCACCTCGGAGAACCAGGACCGCCTGGGGGAGTTCGCCTTCGAGAAGGTGAGGCCCGATCTTCCCTCCGAGGCGAAGGAAGGGGACATCATCGTGGCCGGCAGGAACTTCGGCTGCGGCTCCTCCAGGGAGCACGCGCCCAGGGCCCTGCTCCAGGCGGGGATCTCCTGCGTGGTGGCCCCCAGCTTCGCCCGCATCTTCTACCGGAACTCGATCAACGTGGGCCTTCTGCCGGTGGAGTGCCAGGTGGAGGCCGAGGAGGGGGACCTCCTCACGGTGGACATCGAGGAGGGGAGGGCGGTGAACGAGAGCACGGGAGGGGAATGGACCTTCCCCCAGTACCCAGAATTCATCAGGGACCTGCTGGCCAGCGGGGGACTGTTGGCCCAGGTCAGGGAGAGGAAAAGATGCTCAGAATAGCCGTGGTGCCCGGGGACGGGATAGGTGAAGAGGTGATCGGGGAGGCGGTCAAGGTGCTGGAGGCTCTGGCGGAGACGGACGATCTCCGGTACGAGCCCTCCCTGATGAACATCGGGGCCGCCAGGTTCCTGGAGACCGGGGAGCTGCTGACCGAGGCGGACATCGACGCCCTGCGGGGCAACGACGCCATCCTGTTCGGGGCCATAGGGGATCCCAGGGTGGCGCCGGGGGTGCTGGAGAAGGGCATCCTGCTCGCCCTGAGGGCCAAGTTCGATCAGTACGTTAACCACCGACCGGTGAAGTCCTGGCACCCCTTCACCCCTCTGAAGGGGGAGAGGGATTTCGATATCGATTTCCTCAGGGAGAACACCGAGGACATGTACATGGGGGCGTGCGGGACTTTCCGCCCGGGGAAGAGGGAGGCCGATCTGAGGGTGGAGAGGGCGCTCTACCGGATGGACATGAAGGTCAGGGCCGAGTACCAGGGGGATCAGGAGTTCGCCTTCGAGCTGGGCCTCCACTCCCGCCAGGGGCTGGAGCGCTTCGCCCAGTACGTCATGGACTTCGCCCGTGATCGTGGGGAGGACAGGGTAACGGCGGTGGACAAGGCCAACGTTTGCCGCGAGCTCTACGGCCTGTGGCGGACGGTGTTCCGGGAGAAGGCGGAGGAGAACGGCATCGGGGTGGACTTCATGTTCGTGGACGCTATGGCCATGGCCCTGGTACGGCGGCCGGAGGACTTCGGCGTGGTGGCCACCCCCAACATGTTCGGCGACATACTCACCGATCTGGGGGCGGAGCTGCAGGGGGGCGTGGGCCTGGCCGCCTCCGGCAACATCAACCCCTCGGGGGTGTCGATGTTCGAGCCGGTGCACGGCAGCGCCCCGGACATCACCGGCCAGGGAAAGGCCAATCCCTTCGGTGCCATCCTGGCGGTCAGGATGATGCTGGAGCATTTCGGTCGAGGGGACATGGCCTCCAGGGTGGAGGGGGCCGTTCGGAGGGCGATCGCCCACGACGTGACCACACCGGACCTGGGTGGGAGTTACAGCACCGATCAGGTGGGTAGGGCGGTCAGGGAAGCGCTCCACCGGTGATCAGAAGTCCACCCGCCGGCTCATCTCCTTGGGCAGGTAGAGGCGGCGGAAGGGCTTTCCCCCGGTCTCCCGGTGGATCCTCTCGATCAGCTGGTCCACGGTCATCTGGAGGTCCTCGTTCCTCTCCCGGACGTAGACCTTCAGGTTGTCCGATCCCATCTCCCGGTCGCCTATGACCACGACGTAGGAGACCCAGTCCTGCTTGGCCTCCCTGACCTTCTTGCCCACGGTGACCGACCGGTCGTCCAGGGAGACCCTGACGCGGCGGCCATCCATCCTGTCCGCCAGCTCCCTCGCCCTGTCCAGGTGGTCCTCGGAGACCGTTAGGATGCGCACCTGCTCCGGGTTGACCCAGACCGGGAGGTAGCCGGGCACGCCCTCCCTCTCCTTAAGCACGGCGGTGTCGAACAGGGTGTACAGGTACCGCTCGATGGTCCCTATGATCGCCGAGTGGAGGATGACCGGGTACTGTTTCTTCCCCTCCTCGTCCGCGTAGGTGATGTGGAAGCGGTGGGCGTTGCCCACGTCCACCTGCACGGTGCCGATCTCCCGGGCGCGCTTCATGTCGTCCATGATGTGGTACTCTATGTTCACCGTCCAGTAGTAGTTGATCCCCTCGGGGTAGAAGTGCAGCAGGGCGGGCTTCCCCTCCCTCTTCAGGATGTCCATGAGCATCCCCTTGTGCCGCTCGTAGGCCTCCTGGGAGGAGAAGTTGACCAGCATCTCGTAGTCCCTGCCGATGTCCCGGATCTCGTCGAATATCCGCCGGTCCAGGCGGTCGAACCACTCCTCCGCCTGTGCCAGGTCGGTGCACATAACATGCAGGTCGGGCATGTTCATCCTGCGGGTGCGGAAGCACAGCATGGTCTCCCCCGACTGCTCCAGGCGGTAGGAGTCCGCCACCTCGAAGGCGCCGAAGGGCATGTGCTTGTAGGAGATGTTCCAGTTGCGGATCATGGCGAACTGCTGGTGGCAGGCCGCGTACCTCATGACGAACCGCTTCTTGTCCGTCTCGATCATGTATAAACGGTCGCCGAACAGGTCGGCGTGCTCCTTGACCGCCGGCTCCTCCAGCGAGAACATGTTGGTGCCCTTCACGTTGTACATGGGCAGGTCCAGATCGTAGACGATCTGGGTGGCGTAGTCGGAGATCAGGTCGAACATCAGGGCCCCCTTGGGGTTGAAGGCCATGTGCCCTGAGTCGCTCATCGACTCCCACTGGATCCCGAACTTCCGGCACAGGCGGAGGTACTTGGTCTCCTCCACCGCGTCGGCCTCCCGCTTCAGCGCCTCCTTCTCCAGCATGGCCCGGAAGCATTCGGTGCCCCCCTGGAACTCCTGCGGATCCAGCTCCTCCCCCTCGGGGGTGAGGATGAGGAAGCGCTCCTCCCCCACCTCCTCCGGCTCCGCCTCCATTCCATGGATCTCCCTGGACAGCTCGGAGAGGGGGTGTCCCTTGCAGCTGATCCGGAACGCCTTGTACCAGCCGAAGGCGGCCCGGCCCACCTCGATCCTCTCGGCGAGCAGCTCCTCGATCCTGCGCATCAGCCTCTTTCCCGTGGAGGGATCGGACAGTGACCTGCTCAGGTGGGCGTAGGGGTAGAGCAGCACCCTCTCCGCCCCCACCCGGAGAACGGTCTCCTCCAGATCGCGGGCGGCCTCCTGGGCGACCTCCTCCACCCTCCCCTCGTCCTCGGCCTCGGCGGTGATGAAGGCCACGAGCACCTCGTTCATGGCCCCCTTCATCTCCCCCTCCTCCACCTCCTCGGCGACGGGGGTGCTCTTCTTCAGCTCGTATTCCATGTAGTCAGCGTGAATGTAAAGGGTTCTCATGGAATCCGCCAGTTAATGGACCCCATGGATAAAAAATGATTGGGAGCCCGGGACCAGGGGGAGGCGATGGGGCCATCCAGTGCGGGGAGAACCTTTATATCAAGGGAACCAATTCGCTCAGCGGTACCATGAAGAGGGGGATAAGGAGGGACACCGTCGCCGCCGCCAACGCGCTCCTCATAATTCTCGTAGGGGTACTGATGGTCTCGGCCAGCAGCGTGGCCATTCTGCTGTACGACACGGGGCAGAGTTCCCGATCCCCCGATGTCGTTACCGCCGAGAGGGGCGACACCGTCAGGGTAGACTACGTCGGCCGCCTCCCGGACGAGAGGGTGTTCGACACCTCCCAATGGAAGGTGGCCTCCGACGACGCCCTCTACCCCAAGTCCCTCAACTTCGACCAGGGAAACCAGTCGGACTACCGGCCGCTGGAGTTCCAGATAGGCGACGGGAAGATGATCCAGGGGTTCGAGAACGGCGTAATCGGCATGAAGGAGAACCAGACCAAGGAGCTGGAGATACCCCCAAGCCAGGGCTACGGGGAGATGAACCAGAGCAAGCTGGTGGAGAGGTCCTACAGGCAGAGCATACCGGTCTTCGAGGACATGACCTTCGCCCAGTATGCGGAGGAGTTCTCCACCTCCCCGGTGGTGGGGCAGACGCTGCAGGATCCCATGTGGAAGTGGGACGTCACCGTGCTCTCGGCCAACCGGGACGCCGACCTGGTCCGGGTGTTCAACTCCCCCGAGCTCAACCAGGAATACCCGGTGTTCGGGCAGGGTAGCGGGGAGGACACCGGCTGGAACATCAAGGTGACCTCCTTCGACTCCTCGGCCGATCAGGGGCAGGGTGAGATCGTGATCAGGCACATGGTCGATCCGGAGGACGGGAGACACCTGAAGGGGATCGACATGGAAGGCGAGGAGTTCATCCTGGAGGAGGTCGATCCGGAATCGAATACCCTGGTCCTCAACTACAACCGGGAGGTCGTCGGGGTCACGCTGACCTTCACCGTCACCCTGGTGGAGATCGTCTGAACCGCCGTCTGTTCTCTTCCCGGTAGGAATGGTTCACTCCCCTGATCTCGTGGGTCCCATCCGGAAACACGGTGATCCAGCTACTGCTCGTACCTTCGCTCTCCCTCAGGCAGGACCTGCTCACTCCCCCGTTTCGAAGGTATCCCCTCGCCAACCGATCCGCCCGGTCCATCTCCTCCACGGTGGGTTCCCTGGAGAGATCACCCCTGGCCAGCTCCGACCGGTAGGGGTTCACCCGCAGTTCCAGATCCCCCTGGAGGGCGGCGAGGTAATCGGCCATCTTCCCCACCTCCCCCAGGTCCACGATGCCAGGGATGTACAGGGTGTTCACGATCACGGGGACCCTGCCCACGCAGCGATCGATGTTCGCCAGGACCTCCCGGTTCGTCCTCCCGGTGTACCAGAGATGCAGTTCCTCGTCCAACGCCTTCAGGTCGATCATCAGTTGGGCGAGCCCCAGGTCGATGAGCCCTTCCAGCAGATCCGGGCCGAGCAGTGAGCCGTTGGTGGCAAGGGTAAGCCTGTCGGTCTCCAGTGATCCGGCGAGGTCCAGCAGGAATCGCCCGTCCAGGGTGGGCTCCCCGCCGGTGAGCACCACCTCCTCCGGTGGGGATCCATGGAAGCGGTGGCAGGCTTTCGAAACCAGGGCCGACACCTCCTTCGGGCGCATGGGGCTCCCCACCCGTTCCCTGGCGATGCTGAAGCACCCCCGGCACCGGAAGTTGCACCCAGACAGGGTCACCCAGGCCCGGGGGTGGGTCCTTGACAGGGTGATGAAGGGCACCCATCTCCTACCGATCCTCCACCACCTCCCGGTAGAGGGACTCCATCTCCTTGGCCACCCTCTCCCAGGAGTAGAGCATGGCCCTCTCCCTGGCCCTCCGGCCCAGCCGATGGCGCAGATCGGGATCGTCCTGCAGTTCCCTGATGGCCCTGGCAAGGGACCCGGGGTCCCTGGGCGGGACCAGGACGCCGGCGTCCCCCACCACCTCTGGTAGGCCGCCCACCGAGCTGGCCACCACCGGCTTTCCGTAGGCCATGGCCTCGGCCGCCGCTATCCCGTAGGCCTCGGAGAGGGAGGGGAGGACGAACATCTTGCAGGAGGAGAGGAGGCGCTCCTTCTCCTCCTCGCTCACCCTCCCCTTGAGTTCCACCCTGTCCTCCAGACCGTGTTTGACCACGAGCCTGCCCAGGCGCCTCTCCTCCGGCCCCGATCCCGCTATGATCAGGCGGGAGTCCACCAGCCTCATGGACTCGATCAGGATGTGTAGTCCCTTGAGGGAGACAAGCCTTCCCAGGAACAGCAGGAAGTCCTCCTCCCCATCGGGGACCTCACGGGGCGAGTCCACCCCGTTAGGCACCGTACTGAGCAGGTGGTCGGGGAAACCCCTTGATCGGAGGTCCTGCCTGACGAAGTCGCTCACGCACACGACGCGGTCGAAGCCCTTCAGGAATCGGGATTGCAGCAGGTCGTTCAGATGGCTGAGGGGGGCCATGGCCCCCTTCCCCTCACCGAAGGTGTTGTGGTAGGTGAAAACCTTCCTGCCGGTGAAGCGCCTCATGGCCCTGGTGTAGGAGGGCGCCCAGCGGTAATGGAAGTCCACCAGGTCCGGGTCAAGCTCCTCCAAAGTCTCCTCGATCCCCTCCGAGCCGATGTAGGGAGGGTTGTACAGGTCGATCAGCCTGGAGGGAAGCCTTATCACCCGGTACCCGTCCATCTCCTCCCTTTCCTCGGTCTGGGGCAGCCGCCCGGTCACCACGAAGACCTGGTGATCCCCCGCCAGCAGCTTCGATACGTTGTGGATCCGGTGCTCTATGCCCCCCGTGTAGGGGTAGTAAAAGGGGTTCAGATGGACTATTCGCAGGTTACCGCCCCCATCCTCCTGCGGCGGACGGTCGAGACCGCCAGGGAGATGACAAGCACGATCAGGACCATGACGATGGTGAAGATCTCGGCCATGCTCCCGGAGAAGAACACGTAGAAGAGGTTGGCCATTGCCAGGATGGTCCCGAACTTGACCATGCCGCTCACCAGGGTGTAGAGGGCGGCCTTCCGGAACGACCACCCGCAGATGGCCACGAAGGCCCCTATGAATGGGAGCATCGGGGCGAAGCGGTTGACTATGATCATCCTCTCGTCGCTCAGCAGGAGGAACCGGCGGTACTTGTTGACGGCCGAGCTGATCCTCTCGGGGACGTTGATGTTGTTCACCACGGTGTAGAGGGTGGTCAGCCCGGCCAGTTCCGCCACCGCGATGGTGATGAGGATGAGGCCGGCGAACCAGGGCTCGGGGATGGCCATGAAGATGATGATGGTGAACAGCTCCGGGAGGGTGGGGAAGACGATGGCGTCGATGTAGAAGAGCAGGAAGATGCACAGGAGCATCCCTGCCGTTCCCAGCGACCCGAAGGTTTGGTATATCGTCTCCCCGATGTTGAACATCCTTCAACCTCGATGGGGCGTCCCCTTTCTTGTCAGTTTCTCCCCGTCCCTGGCCCGCTTCTGCTCGATGGCCAAGCGGTACATCCCCACCAGCCTCTCCGATCCCTCCCTCCTGGAATAGCGCTCGGCCTTCTCCCTGGCCCTCCTCCGCAAAGACTCCGGGGAGTACAGGGCCTTCTCCATGGTCTCCGAGCAGCTGGCCCGATCGTCGTTGAACAGGAAGCCGTCCACCCCGTCGTCCACGATCTCCGCCGTGGCCCGGTAGTCGATGCAGGCCACCGGCTTCCCGGTGGCCATCGCCTCCAGCACCACCAGGCCCTGGGTCTCGAACTTGGAGGCCAGCACGAAGGCGTCGCAGGCCGCGTAGAACTGCGGGAGCTCCTCGTCGGGCACGAAGCCGGTGAAGATCACCTTGTCCTCCAGATCGAGGGAGATGACCTCCTCCATGTAGTGCTGCTTGGCCGGACCCTCCCCCACGATCATCATCCTTACATCGTCCCGGCGGGCGCACAGGTCCTGGAAGCTCTCCAGCACCAGGTCCAGGTTCTTCTCCCAGGCGATCCTCCCCAGGTGCATGACCACCTTGTGGTGGTTCAGACCGAACCTGTCCCTGATGGCCCGTCCGGAGACCTGGGGGTGGAACTTCACGCAGTCCACGCCGGTGGGGATCACCTCCCCCCTCTTCATCCTGGGGGCCAATCCCCTGAGCTGGTCCAGGACGGCGTGGGTGGGGGCGATCACCACCTCGGCCCTCTCCATAAGGGACCTCAGGTATCTCCAGAAGAGCCTCTCCATAATCCACTGCGGTAGGGGTAGGCCGGCGTAGAAACCCATCGCCTCGGTGATCATGGTGTGGAAGGAGACCACCACCGGAAGCCTCAGGGACCGGCCGGCGAACATGCTCCTCAGGGCCATGAAAAGCAGACCCTGGCTGTGGATGACGTCCACGTCCAGGTCCCGGATGATCTCGCACTTGTTGGTGGGGAACAGGGGGATGCGGTAACCGTCGTACCTCTTGTAGGCGATCGACCGGAAGTAGACCGTGCCCTCCTCCTTCAGGCCCTCGTCCCCCGGATCGGGGGCGAAGACGATCACCTCGTGTCCCATCTCCTCAAGCCTCTCCTTGGTACTGAGGATGGAGCTGACCACCCCGTCCCTCGTCGGGAGGTAGCTGTCGGTGAACATCGCAATTCTCACTGGACCACCGTCTGAATGATCGCTCTAAGCTTCACCAGTACTTCCTCTGGGGACTCCCCCAGAAGCCTGATCATGGGCTCCTTGCCCACCCCTCCGCGGTCGAAGATGGCGTCCGGCACCTCCTGGAGGTCGGATATGGCCCTGTAGGTCCCCCACTCCATGGTGCTCCCCTCCTCGGGCTCGTCCGCCCGATCGAACGATCCCAGTGTCAGGTTGGAGTCCTTGAGCGCCTGGACGTGGGCCTCGCTGTACCTGAGGTTCAGGGCCGATCTGACCCCGGGGTCGAAGCGCATGGCGGTGAGGACGATGGTGGCCACGTGCTTGGAGGCCCCGAAGGAGAGGCATCTGGGGTGGGTCAGCCTCCCCTCCACCACGGAGATGCGGCCCTGCACCCCGCACACATCGGAGGGGGAGAGTGCCCCTGGAAGCGCGTGGACGAAGTTCATGCCCACCTCCGGCACCCATCCCATGGGAAGGATCGTCTCCACCTCGCGGACCGCCGCCTCCAGATCCCTCATCAGGGTGTACCTCATGGCCTCCCTGCGCAGCGGCCCGGAGGAGTCGACGATGTCCACCCCTTTCCCCACGCGGTAGGAGGTGGAGTAGGCCTGCCATATGCTTTCCTTACCCCGGCTCACCGCCTCCAGAAGCTCCGCACCACGGGCCGTGAAGCCCGCGATGTAGGAGGAGAGGGTGCAGCCCCCGCCGTGCCCCCTCAGGTCCAGGCGTGGTGAGGAGAACCGGTGGAACTGGTCATCGTGCAGTAGCAGGTCCACCGCCTCTTCACCGTCCATGTGCCCGCCCTTCAGGAGGACGGAGCCGGCCCCCATGTCGACCAACTCCCGGCAGGCCGCCCTTGCGCTGGACTCCGAGTCGATCCCCGTTCCGGTGATCGCCTCTGCCTCCTGCCGGTTGGGGGTGAGCAGATGGGCGGCGGGGACCACCGTCCCCCGCAGCGCCTCTACGAAGTCTGAAACGTGAAGGGGATCGCCCACCCCTGCCACCATCACCGGGTCGATGACCAGGGGAAGGTCCTCCTCCTCCAGCCGGCCGATGACCGCCCTGGCGATGGGGGCGGAGTAGAGCATGCCCGTCTTCACTGCCGAGATCTCTATGTCCTCCAGAACGGCGTCCATCTGGGAGAGCACCTGCTCCACCGGCAGTGGGTAGATGTTCCCCACCCTAACGGTGTTCTGGGAGGTGACGCAGGTGAGGACCGAGGACCCGTGCACGCCCAGGGAGGAGAACGCCCTGAGGTCTGCCTGGATGCCGGCGCCTCCGCCGGAGTCGGACCCGGCTATCGTTAGGGCGGCGAACATGGTTGAATATAGGACTACTCTATTAATTTTCCCTCGTCCGATTTCCTGGGGTCGAACCCTGGATTCCCTTGAAGGCCCTCGACCTCTTTAAAGCGCGCCAGGGCCCACCAGTCACGACAGGTTTATATACGCACCGAACTTTCGAATTAGTCGATGAAAGCGACCAGCGGTCATCTAGTTCTCGATGAGGGGGTCGATTACCGGGACCTGGTGGACGTGTTCCCCCAGGTGCTCTCCACCTTCCTGAAGGAGACCGACCAGGAGCCCGATGATGAGGAGGTCCTCCAGATGTTCATCTACCTCAACCTGAGGGAGCTGGAGAAGAACGAGAAGCCCGAGGGCTACAACCGCAAGGGACGGATGCGCCTGATATTCCCCTTCCACCGCAAGGAGTTCTACGTCCGGGGCAACTCCAAGAGCAACGAGGTGGTGAGGGTGGCCGAGAAGATCAGCCGGCTGCTCTCGGGCGCCTCGGTGGAGCACAAGCTGGAGTGGAACAGGCTCTACATCAACGAGTGATCCCGGCCAGCCTCTCCCAGACTTGGTCAAAGGATCTCCTCCTCTCCTCCAGGAACGATCTCTGGGACTCCAGGTTTCTTTCCGCGGTCTCCATCTGCGCGGCGACCGCCTGGGGGGCGGTGCCCCCCTGTGAGGAGCGGCGGCGTACGCAGCGCTCCACCGAGATCGCCTCCTTCACGTCCTCCTCGATGACATCGGAAAAGGACCTCATCTCCTCCAGGTCCAGCCTTTCCAGGGGAACGCCCTTCTCGGTGGCCCTCTGCACCAGGTCCGTTACCACCTGGTGAGCCTTCCTGAAAGGCATGCCCTTCTCCACCAGGTAATCGGCAAGGTCGGTGGCGTTGATGAAGCCACCCTCGGCCGCCTCCCTCATCCTCTCACGGTCGAAATGCAGGGTGTCCACCATCTCGGCCATGATGGAGAGCGACCCGTTCAGGGTGTCCGATGCCCGGTAGAGCGGGCCCTTGTCCTCCTGCAGGTCCCTGTTGTAGGCGAAGGGCAGCCCCTTCAGGGTGAACAGGAGGGAGTTCAGGTCGCCCATCACGGGTCCGGAGCGCCCCCTGATCAGCTCGGCCACGTCCGGGTTCCTCTTCTGGGGCATTATCGAGCTGCCGGTGGTGTACTCGTCGGCGATCCTGGCGAACCCGAACTCGGGACTGCTCCACACGATCAGCTCCTCGCATAGTGAGGAGAGGTGGACCATGCAGAGGGAGGCGGCGAAGCAGTACTCCACCACAGGATCCCTGTCGCTGACCGAGTCCATCGCGTTCTGCGTTGGGCCGTCGAAGCCCAGGAGGGAGGCGGTCATCTCCCTGTCGATGTCGTAGACCGTGCCGGCCAGGGCGGCCGAGCCCAGCGGGCAGAGGTTGACCCTGTCCAGCAGTTCCATGAGCCTGCCGGCGTCCCTCTGCAGGCGGAAGCAGTGGGCCATCAGGTGGAACCCGGTGGTGATCGGCTGGGCGTGCTGCAGGTGGGTGAACCCCGGCATGACTGCCCCCTGGTACTCCTCCGCCTTGCCCAGCAGGGCCTGCTGCAGGGCCATCAGTCCACTTAGGGTATCCAGGATGACGTCGCGCAGGAAGAGGCGCAGGTCGGTGGCCACCTGGTCGTTCCTGCTCCTGCCGGTGTGCAGGCGGCCGCCCGCCTCCCCGATCCTCTCGGTCAGCCTGAACTCGACGGCCGAGTGGATGTCCTCCCATCCCTCCTCCAGGTCGAACTCCCCCTGCAGGATGGAGTGCAGGATCTCCCTGAGGCCGTCGACGATGGCGTCGCGGTCCCGGGAGGAGAGGATGTGCCTCTCCTCCAGCATCTGGACGTGCGCCAGGGAGCCCAGGACGTCGTACGCCGCCAGCCTGGAATCGACCGCGATGGAGGAGGTGAAGGCCAGGGTGGAGTCACTCGCCCTTTCCCTGGATCTCCCCGACCATAGGACTCTGCTCAACGATATCCACCTTTCCCTTGTAGGCCTTGGCGGCCACCTTCAGGGGCAGCCCCCAGCAGTATATGAATCCCTTGGCGGCCTGGTGATCGAACTGGTCCTCCTCCCCGTAGGTGGAGAGCTCGGTGTCGTACAGGGAGTGGGGTGAGGAGCGTCCCACCACCACCGCACTGCCCTTGAACAGCTTCACCTTGACCCATCCGGTCACGCTCTCCTGTCCCTTGTCCACGAACGCGTCCAGCGAATCCTTCAGGTAGCTGAACCACAGGCCGTCGTAGGTCAGCTCGGAGTAGCGCTGCTCCACCTGCCTCTTGAAGGAGAGCAGGTCCTTGGGCAGGATCAGGTTCTCCAGGTCCCTGTGGGCGGCGATCAGCACCACCGCCGCGGGGCACTCGTAGATCTCCCTGGACTTGATGCCGATCAGGCGGTCCTCGATGTGGTCGATCCGGCCCACGCCGTGTTTTCCGGCGATCTGGTTGAGCTCCTTGATCAGCTCCAGGGGGCTCATCTCCTCATCGTTCAGGGCCACCGGCACCCCTTCCTGGAAGGAGATCTTCAGGTACTCCGGCTCGTCCGGTGCCTCCTGGGGCGACCCGGTCCACTCGAAGGCGTCCTCCGGGGGCTCCTGGGTGGCGTCCTCCAGCACGCCGCACTCGCAGCTCCTCCCCCACAGGTTCTCGTCGATCGAGTAGGGGCTCCCCTCCTTGATCGGCAGGGGTATGTCGTGCTTCCTGGCGTAGGCGATCCCCTCCTCCCTGCTGTACACCCACTCCCTCATGGGGGCGATGATCTGCAGGTGGGGCGCCAGCGAGTTAATGGAGACCTCGAAGCGCACCTGATCGTTCCCCTTGGCGGTGCACCCGTGGGCGATGTACCTCGCCCCCTCCTTGTTGGCCACCTCCACCAGCAGCTTGGACATCAGCGGCCTGGCGATGGCCGTGCTCAGGGGGTACTTGTCCTCGTACATGGCGTTGACCTTGAGGGAGGGTAGCACGTAATCGTGAACGAACTCCTCCTGGGCGTCGATGGCGTAGGCGTTCACCGCCCCGGCCTCCTCGGCCTTTTTCATGTTCTGCTCCATGTCCACCGGCTGCCCGACGTCGATGGACACCGCCACCACGTCCAGGTCGTAGTTCTCCTGGAGCCACTTCACCGCTATGGAGGTGTCCAGCCCGCCGGAGTATGCGAGCACCACCTTGTCACGGGATGAACTGCTTCCTTGCATTGTGATCGGTCTCCCAGACCTGGGGAAGCGTATATATTGCTGATGACGGGTCTGCGACATTCGCCCCGCCCGTAGTTCACCAGCGGACATCAATGATTATGCCGGGGGCACCAGTTCCCAGCGGAACACCCCCTTAGAGTAATGTTCGATATCCAACATCACCCTTAATAGCCCCATCCCGTAATCCATCGCATCCAATTCAGAGAGGATAAGAGATGATAGAGGCGGGGATCGTCGGAGGATCCGGATACACGGGGGGCGAGGTGGCCCGTTTGCTCTGCGGCCATCCCGGGATCGACCTGGTCTCCATGACGTCCAGGAAGCACCCCGGGGTGAAGGCGGGCAAGGTCCACCCCTTCCTGGAGGGGTTCGTCGACCTCAGGTTCGACGAGAACCTGGGGGGGAAGGACCTGGACCTGGCCTTCGTCGCCACCCCCTACGGGGCGGCCATGGACCTGGTGCCCGATCTCCTGGATCGTGGTATCAAGGTGGTGGACCTGAGCGGGGACTACCGCCTGAAGGACTCGGGCGACTACCGCAAGTGGTACGGGGCCGACCACCGCGACCTGGACAACCTGAAGGGCGCGGTGTACGGCATCCCAGAGCTGTTCAGGGAGGAGATTGTGAAGGCCGAGCTGGTGGCCAACCCCGGCTGCTACCCCACCTGCGCCATCCTGGCGCTGGCCCCCCTCCTGGCCAACCACCTGGTGGACGACAGGGTCATCATCGACGCCAAGAGCGGGACATCCGGGGCGGGGGCCGAACCCAGCAACATCACCCACCACCCTGTGTGCGGGGCCAGCATCCTCCCCTACAAGGTGGGGGCCCACAGGCACACCCCGGAGATCAAAATGGCGCTGGACATGCTCTCCGGCGGTGACGGCCAGGTGATATTCACCCCCCACCTGATCCCCATAGTGAGGGGGATCCTGTGCACCTGCTACGCCGGTCTGACCGGGGAGATGTCCCACGAGGAGGTGTACGAGGTCTACCAGGACTTCTACGAGGGGGAGCGCTTCATCAGGCTGAACGGTCTCCCCCAGATCCCCTCGGTGTCCGGCTCCAACTTCTGCGAGATGGGGTTCGAGTTCGCCGGGAGCAGGGACCTGGTGGTCATGGCCGCCTTGGACAACCTGACCAAGGGCGGCGCCGGGCAGGCGGTGCAGAACGCCAACCTGATGCTCGGCCTGGAGGAAACCAGCGGTCTGAACTTCCCGGGACTGGGGGTGTGAGATGGACCTGATCGAGGGTGGGATAACCGCACCGAAGGGATTCCTGGCCGCCGGGGTCCACTGCGGCATGAAGAGGTACAGGAAGGACCTGGCCCTGGTCTACTCGGAGTTCCCGGCCTCCACCTCCATCGCCTACACCCAGAACAAGGTGAAGGGCGCGCCCCTGAAGGTCATGATGGACCGCGATCCCCGGTACCTGAAGGCCTTCGTGATCAACTCCGGGAACGCCAACACCCTGACCGGGAAGAGGGGCGTGGAGGACGCCCTGGACATGATCAACCAGACCTCGTCGGCCCTCCAGGTGGAGGAGGGGATGGTGGGCGTGGTGTCCACCGGCCTGATCGGGCGCTTCCTCCCCATGGACAAGATAGGCTGGGGCATCGAGGAGGCGGCCCGCCAGCTGGGCAGGGGGAGGAAGTACGACTCGGACGCCGGGGAGGCCATCATGACCACCGACACCGCTGTGAAGGAGGCGGCCTGCAGGGCCACCCTGCAGGACGGGACCAGGATCACGGTGGGCGGGATGGCCAAGGGCAGCGGCATGATCTCACCGGCCATGAGGACGCTGCACGCCACCACCCTGAGCTTCATGACCACCGACGCCTCCCTCTCGGCCGGATTCGACGGGAGGTGGCAGGAGGTGATGGACGCCTCGTTCAACATGATCAACGTGGACGGGGACCAGAGCACCAACGACATGTCCGTCCTGATGGCCAACGGCATGGCCGGTGGCGAGCACGCCGACGACGACCCGGTGTTCTGGGAGGCGGTCAGGACGGTGGCCAAGTCCCTGGCGAAGCAGGTGGCCAGCGACGGGGAGGGGGCCACCAAGCTGATCGAGGTGACCGTGAAGGGCGCCCTGAGCGAGAACGACGCCCGCCTGGCCGCCAGGGCGGTGGTCAACTCCAACCTGGTAAAATCGGCCATCTTCGGGGCCGACCCCAACTACGGCAGGATCCTGGCCGCGGTGGGCGCCTCGGGGGCGGAGATGGATCCAGGGCTGGTGGACCTCAGCATGGGCGGGAACGGCTCCACCGTCTCCATCTTCCAGAGGGGGGAGCCGCTCCTGCAGGCCGGGGACAAGGAGGATCACACCCTGCAGGACCTGATGAAGGGGAAGGTGATCACCATCACGGTCGACCTGGGCATGGGGGAGCACTCCGCCGAGGCCTGGGGATGCGACCTGAGTTACGATTACGTCAGGATCAACGCGGAGTACACCACATAGAGGGATATGATGGACGTGAACACGGTAGCCGAATCGTACCCCCGCATCTACAGGCTCAGGGGGAAGAGGATACTGATCAAGTTCGGGGGCAACTCGCTGAACGGTGACGGTGATATGCAGAGGATCAGCAAGGACATCGCTTTACTGGTCTCCCTGGGACTGAGGCCCATCGTGGTGCACGGCGGGGGCCCGAACATCAGCCAGGAGATGGAGGCCAGGGGCCTGGAGGTGAGGAAGGTGGGCGGCCTCAGGGTCACCGACGATCAGGGGATAGAGGCGGTCAAGGACGTCCTCACCGGGATCAACGAGGAGATCGTCTCCTCCCTGGAAGCGGTCGGTCTCAAGGCCATCGGCATCTCCGGTGCCGAGGGGCACAGCATAGTCAGTTCCAAGCTGCCCCCTGTGGAGGAGAACGGGGAGAGGGTGGACCTGGGCCACGTCGGCCAGGTCGAGCGCATCGACCCCTCCCTCATCTCCCTACTGTGCGCGTCCGGATTCGTCCCGGTGGTCTACCCCATCTGCCAGGACGAGAAGGGGGTGGAGATGAACGTGAACGCCGACACCGTGGCCGCCCACCTGGCCGAGGCCATGGGGTGCGAGGAGATGGTCATGGTCACCGACGTCCCCGGGCTGATGAGGGAGAACGGGAAGGGCGACACCCTCATACCCGAGGTCACCCTGGCCGACCTGGACGGCCTGGTGGACCAGGGGGTGGTCAGCGGCGGGATGGTGCCCAAGATGGAGGCCTGCCGCCTGGCCATATCCAAGGGGGTGAAGGCCGCCCACATGGTGAGCGGGAGGACGCCCAACTCCATCCTCAACCAGCTGCTGAAGGGCGTGAACTGCGGTACCACCGTCAAGGTCTGCTGATGGTGATAGATTGGACATGGAGACCATCAAGCGGCTGGACTCATCCTACCTGTTCCAGAACTACGGGAGGGAGGAGCTGTGCTTCGAGCGGGGCGAGGGCGAGTTCCTCTACGATGTGGAGGGGGACAGGTACCTGGACCTGGTGGCCGGCATCGCCGTGAACGCCCTGGGCCACTGCCACCCCGAGGTGATGGACGCGATCTGGGAGCAGGCGAACAAGCTGTGGCACGTCTCCAACCTCTACTACATCCAGGAACAGGCGAGGCTGGGGGAGACGATCTCCTCCCTTCTTCCCTCCCCCTTGGAAAGATCCCTGTTCGTCAACAGCGGGGCGGAGGCGATAGAGGCCGCTCTGAAGCTGGTATTGAAGCACACCGGGAGGGGGAGGATGGTCTCCGCCTCCAACTCCTTCCACGGCAGGACCGCCGGGGCGTTGTCGGCCACCGGACAGAGCAAGTACCACCAGGGGTTCGAGCCCCTCCTCTCGTCGGCCTTCGACTTCGTGGACTTCGGTGACGAGGAGGGCCTGAAGGATGCGGTGGGTCAGGACACGGCGGCGGTCATCCTGGAGCCGGTGCAGGGTGAGGGTGGGATAATCACCTCCCGGCCGGAGTTCTTCCGCACTGCCAGGGAGTTGTGCGACGATCACGGAGCCCTCCTGGTCATGGACGAGGTGCAGACCGGCTTCGGCCGCACCGGCAGGATGTTCGGCTTCGAGCACTTCGGCATCGTGCCCGACGTGGTGACGCTGGCCAAGGCGATGGGGGGAGGCTTCCCCATCGGGGCGGTGGTCTCCTCGGGGGAGATATCCGACTCCTTCGGCCCGGGGACCCATGGGGCCACCTTCGGGGGGAGTCCCCTGGCATGCGCGGTGGCCAACACGGTGATCTCCACCATATCCAATGAGAAACTGCATTTGAGGGCGGCCCAGCTCGGTCAGGAGTGGATCGACCGTTTGAAGGGGATCACCGGTGACTCGGCCGTCAATGTCAGGGGCAAGGGCCTGATGATCGGCATGGACATGGGCGATCAGGCCAAGCCCTTCCACAGGTACGCCATGCAGGAGGGCATACTGGTCAACGTCTGCGCCGGCAGCGTGGTCCGCATGGTGCCCCCGCTGGTGATCAGGGAGTCGTCCACCTTTACCCTGGACGCCTGCCTCCACTCCTTCCTTTCCGGGGAGTAGCCCTCAAAATTCTTTAATACTGCCACTCATTAACTTGAAATCCAATGAAGAAGGGCCCCCAGAAGGAGAGCATAGCGGAGAGGACCAGGGCCTACATCGACGCCCACCCCTCCATCAAGGACTGCATATCCAAGGATCTGATCAACTACTCCTCCCTGGCCCGCCTGATCCAGAAGGAGGTGGGCCTGAAGAACGAGGAGGCGGTGATGATCGCCTGCCGCCGGTACGCCCAGAGCCTGGGCAGGCAGGACCACGAGGGGAAGGTCCTGGCGATCCTGGGGGGCTCCCGCCTGGAGATGAAGACCCGCATCTGCATCGTGACCGCCAAGAACGACTGGACCGTGCTGCACCGCCTGGAGGGCATGTTCAAGAGGCTGCTGGACGAGAAGAGCACCATGCAGGTGATCCAGAGCAACCACGCCATAACCATCATCGCCGACGAGAAGCTGGAGGGCGAGGTGGTGTCTGCCGTCGGCGACGCCAACGTCCTGAACGTGAGGGAGGACCTGGTGGAGATCGCGGTCAAGTCCCCGGAGGACATCGCCAGCACCTCCGGCGTATTCTCCTTCCTCGCCTCGAACCTGGCCGAGGGGGGGATCAACGTGGTGGAGGCGGTGAGCTGCTTCACCGACACCATCTTCATCGTGGACGAGGAGGACATGATCCAGGCCTACTCCGTCCTGTCCAGGTGCATCGAGAGCGCGGAGGACTCCTCGAGGTGACCCGGCAAAACATCATATAGATGGGATTCCGATTTCAAGTGGCAGGAGAGGATTCATTCTGACCGACGTTCCTGACATCAAGATCGAACCGCCCGGCCCGGAGGCCAGGAAGACGGTGGCCATCGACACCGCGGTCATGGCCACCTCCACCAAGTGCTCTCCCCTTGTGGCCGAGAGTGCCAAGGGGTCCGTGGTGACCGACGTGGACGGCAACAGGTACCTGGACTTCGCCACCGGGATCGCGGTGCACAACGTGGGCCACTGCCACCCCAGGGTGACCGCCGCGGCCAAGGATCAGGTGGACCGGCTGATGCATTTCGCCGGGACGGACTTCTACTACCGGCCGCAGGTCGACCTGGCCAGGAGGCTGTGCGAGCTGGCGCCTGGCGACTTCGAGAAGAAGGCCTTCCTTAGCAACAGCGGCACCGAGTCGGTGGAGGCGGCGCTGAAATTGGCAAGATGGTCCACAGGGAGGAAGCGGTTCATAGGGTTCATAGGGGCCTTCCACGGGAGGACCATGGGATCCCTGGCCCTGACCGCGTCGAAGCCCGTTCAGAGGGAGAGCTTCTTCCCCATGATGCCCGGGGTGACCCACATCCCCTACGCGAACTGCTACCGCTGCCCCTACCGGCTGGAGTATCCGGAATGCGACGTGTGGTGCGCCAAGGTGCTGGAGGAGGTCTACTTCCAGTCCATGCTCCCCCCGGAGGAGGTGGCCGCCCTGTTCATCGAGCCGATACAGGGTGAGGGAGGGTACATCGTACCCCCCATGGAGTTCATGAGGACCATCAAGGAGATCGCCCACAAGCACGGCATACTGTACGTGGACGACGAGGTCCAGGCGGGCATGGGCCGCACCGGAAGGATGTGGGGGACCGAGCACCACGGCGTGGTCCCGGACATACTGTGCACCGCGAAGGCCCTGGGCTCGGGCATGCCGGTGGCGGCCACCGTCTTCAACAGGCTGTTCGACTTCGGCGTGGAGGGGGCGCACTCCAACACCTACGGGGGGAACCCGGTGGCATGCGCCTCCGCCCTGGCGACGCTGGACGTCCTGGAGGAGGAGAACCTGGTGGCCGAGGCTGCCGGGAAGGGCGCTTACCTGAGGAAGAGGCTGAACGAGCTGATGGACCGTCATCAGGCCATCGGCGATGTCCGCGGTCTGGGCCTGATGCAGGCCACCGAGTTCGTGAAGGACCGCAGTACCAAGGAGTACGCCGTGGAGCTGAGGGACCGGGTGGTGGAGCTGTGCTTCAAGCGCGGCCTCATACTGCTCCCCTGCGGCAAGTCCGGGATCCGCTACATCCCGCCCCTGAACGTGGAGGACGAGTACCTGGACAGGGCGGTGGAGATCCTGGATGAGGCGATAGGGGACGCCTCGAAGGAGCTCCTACGATGATCGTGATCCGCAAGGAAGAGATGAAATGGGAGGAGGGGCGCGGGTACGACAAGCGCGTTCTCCTGGAGGACGAGTCGGAGAACCCGCTCCTGCAGCAGGTCCTCTTCCGGGAGGGGGAGTCGGTACCGCCTCACTACCACATGGACCAGACCGAGGTCTTCGTGTTCCTGGGGCCCGGGAGCATCGTCATCGAGGGCGAGAGGCTGGACATGGAGTCCATGGAGGTGGTGGTCTGCGAGCCCCCGGAGGTGCACCAGGTGCCCGAAGTCGAGAAGGAATTCTCCCTGCTGGTGCTCAAGAGGAACTACCGTCCAGGGGACACCTTCTGGTTGGAGGAAGAGAAGAGACCCGGAGGGAGGGAGGAGGACCCCCTTCAGTAATTCCGGGGAATGTGATGGAGCCACCAGGGAGATTCGAACTCCCGACCTGCTGATTACAAGTCAGCCGCTCTGCCGGGCTAAGCTATGGTGGCCTCGGCCGGTGTATCCGGCCGGTACGATTTATCTTTTTGGCCCTATTCCTCTCCGTAGGTCCTCTCCGCCTCCTCGGAGAGCTGCTCCACATCGTACTGGGTCTCCTCCCCCAGGAGACCGCGGAGCATGTCGGTGATCAGCATGCCCGGAGGAGGGCATCCGGGTATGAACAGGCCCTTGTCCCTGTTCCGGTACTGGCAGCGGCCGACCAGAATCAGGTTCTCCTCCTCTTCGGGGCAGACGTTCTTGCCAACGGCGATGGAGATGCCGCCCTTTTCCCTCAGCCGGGCCAAATGCCCCGAATTCTCCAGGCGGTTCAGCGCGGCGCAGAGCACCCCGGAGCAGCCCGAGCAGGGGTCTCCCCACAGGATCTCCAC
>JBKHFJ010000006.1:0-99046 GCA_046540255.1 Methanomassiliicoccales archaeon
CCACTTCCACCCCTGGGAGAAGAACATCGTGCTGGAGGAGCCCTACGTCTACCGGGACGTCCCCATCCTGGAGTACCTGGAGCGCCTGGAGGAGGTGGGGGAGGACGTCGACGAGTACCGGAACATCTGGTACTACTTCTGATCCCTGATGTCCACCTTGCCCCCCTTCTCCTGAACCTTCCGGATGATCAGGTTGGCGGCCTCCTCGTAGTAGCGGGAGAACTTGAAGAAGTCCTGCTCCTGGACCTCCTTCTTCCCCCCCAAGAACTTGGACTTGATGTTCTTGTGGGTGAAACTCATGTTCAGCCAGTCCTCGGACCTCTCCACACGCATGTCGGTGATGAAGTCAATGGGCATGGTGTAGAGCGGTCTCTCCCCCGTCGCCATCATCTTCTCCACCGGCTCGAGCTGCTTCTGCCACTTCCTGAACTCCTTCCTCAGCTCGACCTTCTCGGTGGGGTCCTCGGTCTCGTCCAGATGTTTCTGCACCTCCCTCATGTTGTCTATGGCCTGAGTCTCGTAGCTCTGGACGGAGCGCCTGCCGGCGATGAGGAAGTCCTCCCCGATCCCCAGACCGAACTCGTGCTTGTGGAATTCCCAACCGGAGGTGATGACACCGGAGTACGGAGGCCAGCTGAAACCGTTGAAGGCCGGCCAGGGGATCACCTGGAGCATCTTCTTGCCGGTCCTATCCTCCAGGTCCCGGTAGTAGATCCTCTCAAGCTTCTCCAGTTCGTCCATGCACACCTTGCATATGCCGAACCGCTCGATCTCGATCTTCTTCCCCTTGATGATGTCGCCGGCCGCCTGCTTGCACAGATTGCAGGTTGGGACTCCCTTACTCATGCTTTCCACCTAATCCCTCCGCCCAATATAATTATTGTTCGGCCCCGCCGTGGCGTGGGAATCGGTCTCCGGCGGCCCGGCATGCAGCTGACGCTCCTCTATGGGATGGGAGAGAGGGGAGATGGACTACCGTGGCTTTTATATAGAAGAACAATCATTTCGATGAGTTGCTAGCGAGAGGGCTAGATTATCGAGTATATAAATGGAGGTAAAGGAGATGGGATACGGGAACACACCTATACTAATCTTGAGGGAAGGGACCAAGAGGGAGAAGGGAAAGGACGCCCAATACAACAATATCACGGCGGCCCGGACCATAGCTGACTCCGTGAGGAGCACCCTCGGTCCCCGGGGGATGGACAAGATGCTGGTGGACAGCATGGGGGACGTGGTGATCACGAACGACGGTGTCACCATACTGAAGGAGATGGACATCGAGCATCCCGCCGCCAAGATGGTGGTGGAGGTGGCCAAGGCCCAGGAGGAGGAGACCGGTGACGGTACCACCACCGCCGTGGTCGTCGCCGGGGAGCTGCTCAAGAAGGCGGTCGATCTGATCGAGTCCAACGTTCATCCGACCATCATCACGGGCGGTTACCGCCTGGCCGCGCAGAAGGCCATGGAACTGCTCGGCGAGATGGCCATCGACGTGGCGGTGGATGACAGGGAGACCCTGAAGAAGATCGCCATGACGGCGATGATCAGCAAGGCCGTCTCCGGTTCCAGGGAGCACTTCGCCGGCCTGGCCGTGGACGCCATATCCGCGGTGGCCGAGGAGATCGACGGCAAGCGCACGGTGGACCTGGACAACGTCCAGGTCGTGAAGAAGCAGGGCGGCTCCATGGAGGATACCGAGCTGGTCCAGGGGGTGATCGTGGACAAGGAGCCGGTCAACCCCTCCATGCCCAAGTACATCGAGGACGCCAGGATCGCCCTGATCGACGCACCCCTGGAGGTGAAGAAGACCGAGATCGACGCCAAGATCGAGATCAACGACCCCTCCCAGCTGCAGGCCTTCCTGGACGAGGAGGAGAAGATGCTCCGGAAGATGGTCAGCGACATCAAGTCCACCGGGGCCAACGTGGTCATGTGCCAGAAGGGCATAGACGATCTGGCCCAGCACTTCCTGACCAAGGAGGGCATCTTCGCCCTACGCAGGGTCAAGAAGTCGGACATGGAGAAGCTGGCCAAGGCCACCGGCGCCTCCATCAACAACAAGATCAGCGAGCTGAGCGCCGAGGACCTGGGCGATGCGGCCCTGGTGGAGATGCGCCGCGTGCAGGAGGACGAGATGACCTTCGTGACCGGCTGCAAGAACCCCAAGGCGGTCTCCATCCTGATCCGGGGAGGCACCCAGCACGTGGTGGAGGAGATCGAGCGCTCGCTCGAGGACGCCATGCGGGTGGTGATGGACGCGGTCGAGGACGGCAAGATGGTCACCGGCGGCGGCTCCACCGCGGTGGAGCTGGCCATGAAGCTCAGGGAGTACGCCTCCTCCGTCGGGGGCAGGGAGCAGATCGCCATCGACGCGTTCGCCAGCTCCATGGAGGTGGTCCCCACCGCCCTGGCGGAGAACGCCGGGCTGGACCCGATCGACGTGCTCATCGACCTGAGGAAGGCCCACAAGTCCGGGCAGCCCAGGGCCGGCATCAACGTCCACACCGGCAAGGTGGCGGACATGTTCGAGGAGAACGTCCTGGAGCCGTTCCGCGTGGGCAAGCAGGCCATCAACTCCGCCACCGATGCCGCCGTCATGATCCTGAGGATCGACGACGTCATCGCCTCCAAGGGCGGCGGAGGCGGAGGCGGTCCGCCTGGTGGCGGTATGGGCGACGAGGCCTTCGCCGAGGACTGAAACCCAGGGGGTGAACCCCCCAAACCCCTTACACGATGAAAGGTGGTTGCGCTATGGACGAGGAAGAACGGGAGAACGCTTCCGTGGAGAGCGAAGTAGAGATGACCGAGGAAGAGACGCTGGAGGACCAGATCTCCCTCCTCCAGGAGGAGATCGACTACCTGAAGGATGCCCTGGAGGAGGAGAGGGCCAGGGCCAAGGAGTACCTGGATGCGGCCAAGCGGATCCAGGCCGAGTTCGACAATTACAAGAAGAGGCTCCAGAGGGAGAAGGAGCAGAAGGTTCAGGAGGCCAACGAGAAGTTGATCTGCGAGTTCCTCTCAATAATGGACGATTTCGAGAGGGCCATCCAGGCACAGGATGGCGGTAAGGAATTCCAGGAGGGGATTCGAAAGATTCATAATAATATCCTCAATCTCCTCGAGCATTACGGGGTCAGCGAGATAGAGATGGATGACCAGTTCAACCCCGAGCTCCACGAGGCGCTCTCCGTGGGCGAGGGAGAGGACGGAAGGATACTCGAGGTTTATCAGAAGGGGTACAGGATGGGCAATCGTATCCTGAGATGCCCCAAGGTAAAGGTCGGACGGTCGACCGAAAAGGAGCGACCGGCCGAGGAAGAACAATCAGATGAAGGTGATTGAATATGGGAAGAATCATAGGAATAGACCTGGGAACGAGCAATTCAGCCGCGGCGGTGATGGAAGGCGGAAGGGCCACCATCATCCCTAGCGCCGAGGGCACCAGCCTGGGAGGCAAGGCATTCCCCTCCTACGTGGCCTTCACCGAGGACGGTGAGCTGCTGGTGGGAGAGCCCGCCCGCAGGCAGGCGGTAACCAATCCCGAGGGGACCATCTCGGGCATCAAGAGGAAGATGGGCACCTCCGAGAAGGTGGAGGTGCACGGGAAGGAGTACACCCCCCAGCAGATCTCCGGTTTCATCCTGCAGAAGATCAAGAGGGACGCCGAGGCCTACCTCGGCGAGGACATAGAGGAGGCCGTGATCACAGTACCGGCCTACTTCAACGACAACCAGAGGCAGGCGACCAAGGACGCCGGCACCATCGCCGGCCTGAACGTCAAGCGGATCATCAACGAGCCCACCGCTGCCGCCCTCGCCTTCGGCTTGGACAAGAAGGAGGAGGAGCAGACCATCCTGGTGTTCGACTTCGGGGGCGGAACCCTGGACGTCACCATCATGGAGTTCAGCGAGGGCGTCTTCGAGGTGGTGACCACCAGCGGTGACACCAACCTCGGTGGAAGGGACATGGACGAGGCCCTGATGGACCACGTGCTCAAGCAGTTCACGAAAGAGACCGGTATCGAGATCCAGGACAAGATGTCCCTGTGGAGGGTGCGCGAGGCCTGCGAGAAGGCCAAGATCGAGCTCTCCTCCACCATGTCCACCGAGATCAACCTGCCCTTCATCACGGCGGACGACAGCGGGCCCAAGCACCTGACGCAGACGATCACCAGGGCCAAGCTGGAGGAGCTGTGCAACCCGGTGGTGGAGAAGTGCAAGACCCCCCTGCAGAACGCACTGAACGACGCCAACCTGACCGCCGATGACGTGGACCGGATCATCATGGTGGGCGGACCCACCCGGATGCCCCTGGTCCAGCGCTTCCTGGAGAGGGAGGTGGGCAAGAAGATCCAGCGTGGCATCGACCCTATGGAGTGTGTGGCCATGGGCGCCGCCATCCAGGGGGCCGTGCTTTCCGGCGAGGTCAAGGACGTGCTGCTGCTGGACGTGACCCCACTCTCACTGGGCATCGAGACCCTGGGCGGGGTGACCACCAAGCTGATCGAGAGGAACACCACCATACCGACGAAGAAGAGCCAGATCTTCTCCACCGCGGCGGACAACCAGACCACCGTGGAGATCCACGTGGTCCAGGGTGAAAGGGAGATGGCCGCGGACAACACCTCCCTGGGCAGGTTCCAGCTCACCGGCATCCCCCCGGCCCCTAGGGGCGTGCCACAGATCGAGGTGACCTTCGACATCGACGCCGACGGCATACTGAACGTCCACGCTCAGGACAAGGGTACCGGCAAGGAGCAGAGCATCACCATCGAGGCCAGCAACAAGCTCTCCGAGGATGATATCGAGAACATGGTCAAGCAGGCCGAGCAGTACGCCGAGGAGGACAAGAAGCGCCGGGAGAAGGTGGAGATCCAGAATCAGGCGGACTCGATGATCTACACCACCGAGAAGACCCTGGAGGAGCTGGGTGACAAGATCAGCCAGGAGGAGAGGAACAACATCGAGAGTGCCAGGGATGACCTGAAGAGCGCCATGCAGTCCGACGATGCCGAGCAGATCAAGCAGAAGACCGAGGCACTATCCAAGGCGGTCCAGCAGGTGTCCTCCCGCATATACCAGGAGGCGGCACAGCAGGCCCAGCAGCAGCAGTCACAGCAGTCCGAACAGTCGCAGTCGGGCGACGAGGGCGACTACGTGGATGCGGACTACAAGATAGTGGATGACGAGGAAGAGGAAAAGACCGGTTGAAGTCGCATGGCCGAGAAGGACTACTACGAGATACTGGGGGTCGGCAGGGACGCCTCCAAGGCCGACATCAAGAAGGCCTACCGCAAGCTGGCCCGCCAGTATCACCCCGATGTGACCAGCGAGGACAGGAAGACGGCCGAGAAGAAGTTCAAGGAGATCTCCGAGGCCTACGAGGTGCTGGCCGATGACGAGAAGCGGAAGCTGTACGACAACTACGGCCACGCCGGCGTCAACGGGCAGTTCAGCCAGGGAGGCTTCGACTGGAGCGACTTCTCCCACTACCAGGACATCCGGGACATCTTCTCTGACATGGGCATGGGTTTCGGTGGCTTCGGGGACTCCATCTTCGACATGTTCTTCGGGGGCATGGGTGGCGGATCCCGTTCCAACCGTCCCCAAAAGGGTGAGTCCCTGAGGTACGACATCGAGATCACCCTGGAGGAGGCGGCCCAGGGGGCCTCCAAGGAGATCACCATACCGGTGATCCGGGAGTGCCCCGAGTGCGGCGGCACCGGGGCCAAAGGCTCCAGGATGGCCACCTGTCCCAACTGCGGTGGCAGGGGACAGATGAGCACCTCCCAGCAGAGAGGGCACAGTCAGTTCGTCTCCATCCAGATATGCCCCCAGTGCCGCGGTGTCGGTGAGGTGCCGGAGGCGAAGTGCCCCCACTGCGGGGGCAGGGGCGAGGTCAAGGAGAGCTCCACAGTGAGGATCGACATCCCCGCCGGTGTGGAGACCGGCAACCGGCTCCGCGTGCCGGGAAAGGGCAACCCCGGCAGGAACGGCGGCCCGCCCGGTGATCTCTTCGTGGTCATCCACGTGAAGGAGCACGAGATGTTCGACCGGGAGGGGGAGAACCTCCTGCTGGACTGGGCCGTACCGTTCACCGAGGCGGCCCTGGGGGCCGAGGTGAAGGTGCCCACCCTGGAGGGCAAGGCCAAGCTGACCATCCCGGCCGGGACCCAGGGGGACACCGTGTTCCGGCTGAGGGGAAGCGGCATGCCCCGTCCGGGCGGCAGAGGCAAGGGCGACCTGTTCGTCCGCATCAAGATCAAGGTCCCCGACAAGCTGAGCGAGGAGCAGAGGGAGTTACTCCAGAGGCTGGCGGAGATCGAGGACGCCAATCCCGAGCCGTCGAAGAGCTTCCTCGACCGCTTCCGCCGGACCCATTAACGATTTCTACCCCCTACCCCTTCCCCCCTCATCCCGGGGGGTCTACATGGGGATCTCCGAGGCAATAGCCCAGTACAGGGAATTCGATAGAAGGATCTGGGTCCTGTCCTTCTCCCAGCTCATAGTTGCCACCCGCTTCTCGGTGGTCCTCCCCTTCCTGGCCATCTACTTCCACGAGGGCATGGGCATACCCATCCCTGGTGGGCACCGTCTTCCCGGGGGGCGTTCATGGTGGCCCTGGGACCGGTCATAGGCGGGGAGGTCTCCGACCGGCTGGGCAGGAGAAAGGTGATGCTCCTGGCCATCGGGTCCAGGGCGGTCGCCTTCGCCTTGGTGGCCCTGGTCATCATGACCGATTCGAACTTCCTGGCCATCTCCGCTTCGGTGGTGATCGGCTGGCTGGTGGGCTCCCTGTTCCAGCCGGCCGCGAAGGCCATGATCGCGGGCGTGGTGGAGCCTGGAAAGCGGTTGGAGGCGTTCGGCTTCCTGTACTCGATCAACGGGGACATGGTCGCCCTCCTGGCCCTGTGCATGATCACCATCACCACGGCAGAGACCACGGTGTCCCCCTCCTCCATGAACCTGGTGGCCAACCCGTCCTCGGAGGATTCCAGAGGCAGGTACATGGGCGTCTTCACCTTCTTCACCGCCTCCGGATGGGCGGCCGGGCCCTTCATCGGGGGCCTCCTGATGGACGGCCTGGTGGGCCTGCCCGCGCTCCTCTGGGGCCCGAGGGCCTGCTTCGGGATACTGGGAGCGCTGGGCTACACTTTCCGGGGGAGGAGGATGCCCAGGCAGGT
The DNA here is from genome assembly GCA_046540255.1 of Methanomassiliicoccales archaeon. GTDB lineage: Archaea > Thermoplasmatota > Thermoplasmata > Methanomassiliicoccales > JAAEEP01 > JBKHFJ01. Next base: position 7,187 of record JBKHFJ010000006.1, read on the forward strand.
GGACCGCTCGCTCACCGGGCTGGCGGATGGCAACGGTTAAGTCCCTTTCCCGCCTCATAATACCGGATGAAGATCATCGGTGTGATGACCGAGGACTTCCGCCACTTCCATCGGCTGGTCCAGTCCCTGAAGGGAAGAGGACAGCCCTTTGTCTCCCTGGGATTCGGCGATCCCGTGCCCCCCTCGGTGGGGGTCATCATCACCACCGAGGCCGAGAGGGACCGGGTGGATTTCCCCCGGGTGGTCGCGGAGGCGGAGGCGGAGGCGGCCATCGATCTCGCCCTGACCGTGCTGAGAGGAGGGGAGAGGTTCAAGAGGGTGGTGATGGGCATCGATCCCGGGATAAGGCCGGGAATGGCCGTGCTGGCCGACGGCAAGCTGGTCCTGGAGAGGATCGTCCGCACCCCGGAGGAGGTGTCCCAGGAGATCTCCGGGTTCGTGGCCCACGTGGGGTTCTCCACACTGCTGGTGAGGATCGGTCACGGCGACCCCACCAACCGGGACCGCACCATCCGGGCCATCTGGGACCTGGTGGAGAACATCGAGGTGGTGGACGAGACCTCCACCACTGTCCAGGACAGCGTCCCCGACCTGAGGGCGGCCAGGAGCATCGCCCAGACCCGGGGGGAGCCGGTGGTGAGGAAGCCCCAGGTCTCCCCCAAGACGGGGGAGATACGGAACATCCAGAGGCTGAGCAGGGTGGAGAGCGCCGGTCGGGTGACCATCTCCTACCACCTGGCGGAGGCGGTGGCCAAGGGGGAGATGACGCTGAGGGAAGCGCTCAGGAGGCAGGGCTCAGCCTAGCCTCTGGTAGGAGGGCATCTTGCTCAGCACCATCCCCTCGATGAGCACCGGGTCCAGCCGACGGGCGGCCTCCACCGCCCGCTTGAGCTTCGCGTCGTTGTCCGCGTGTATGGTGAACAGCGGCTCCCCCTTCTCCACGCTGTTCCCCCTCTTCTTATTCAGCACCAGGCCTGCCCCCTTGTCCTTGGGGGCGCCGGCCTGTCTGGCTATCTGGACGATCTTCCGGTTGTCTATGCCGTTCACATAGCCCCCCCTGGGCGCCAGGAAGTCCTGGCTGAACGCCCCCACCCCGATGAGGTCGGAACTGATATCGGGATCGCCCCCCTGCGCCTCCACGATCTCCCTGAACTTCTCCAGCGCCTTGCCAGATTCGAGTATCTCCCTGGCCCTCTCCTCGCCGTTGGCCACTCCTCCCATCTCCAGGAGCATGCCGGCCAGGCCCACCGACTTCTCGATCACGGAGGAGGGATGCTGCGCCCCCTCCAGGATGGATATGGCCTCCTTGGCCTCCAGGGCGGGACCCACCGCCCTCCCCACCGGCTGGCCGCCGTAGGTGATGGCGCACTCCACCTTCATACCCAACTTCTCCCCCAGGTCGATAAAGTCCCTGGCGTACCTGCGGGCGGACTCCATGTCCTCCACCTTGGTGCACGGCCCCATGGGTATGTCCATCACCAGGAAGTTGGCCCCCACCGCCTTCTTCTTGGACATCACCGAGGCCAGGAGCTGGGCGTGCGGGTCCACCCCCAGGGGGTACTCCACCCGGATGATGATGTCGTCCGCCGGGGCCAGGTTCATTGAGCCTCCCCATGCCAGCGTTCCGCCCACCGTCTCGGCGATCTTCTTGAGGCGGGAGGAGTCGAAGGCCACCGGGGAGAACACCTCCACGATGTCGGCGGTGCCGGCGGCGCTGCTGATGGCCCTGGAGGAGGTCTTGGGTATGGTCAGGCCGGCGGCGGCCACTATGGACACCACCACCGGGGTGACCTTGTTGCCCGGACAGCCCCCCACCGAGTGGAAGTCGAAGATGGCGGTGTCGAACTCGATGGTCTCCCCGGTCTCCACCATGGCCATGGTCAGGTCCGCCGTCTCCCTCAGGTTCATGCCGTTGATGTAGAGGGAGGTGACGTAGGCGGACATCTCCACCTGGGAGAGGTTGTGCTGGGAGATGTCGCTGACCAGGGAGCGGATCTCCTCGCTGGTCAGCTCCTCCCCCTTCATCTTCCTGCGGATGTAGGAGACCGACTCCGGCTTGGGGGTGTATATCACCTCCAGCTCCTCCCCCGACTCCACCTTTGCGACCGCGTAGGCCTTTCCCAGCAGTCCCACCTCCCCCCTCTTGACCGCCGAGTCGGTGGTCTGCAGGATGGCGGTGATCTCCGCCCTCTCGTGCTTGATCTTCACCCGGTCCTGCTCCCGGACCCCCAGCTCCTCGCAGTCGTCGTCGTGGAGCACGGCGGTGTACTCCCCGGCATCCATGTCGATGTACTTGGCCTTCAGGATCATTCCCTTCCCCACCTATGCAGCGCCTTCTCCAGCTCGGGGTGGTCGGAGGCGTACTCCTCCAGGGGCACGCCCAGAGAGGCGGCGTCCACCGCCTGGGAGAGGGCCATGGCCCCCGCCCTCACGCCTTCGGGATGGCCGGCCACTCCCCCGCCGGCCTGCACCTGTATGTCCTTTCCGGCTATGCGCACCAGCTCCGGGACCATGCCCGGATGGAGCCCCCCGGAGCAGACGGAGAGGGTGGGCTTGAGGGAACCCATCTCCCCCACGCAGGCCTCCTGGTTGGACAGGTCCTCTTCCGGATCCCCCCTCATCTTGCCCACGCCGAAGGTGCCCACGTGCAGCGCATCGCCCCCGGACATCCTCACCAGCTTGGCGAACACCCGCATCGCTATCCCGTGGCGCGGGTCCCTGGTGATGGCCCCGTGCATGGTCCTGTGCACGTGGATGGGCAGCTTGATGGACGGATCCTCGGCCAGCACCTGGATGGCGGCGAAGCCCGAGGTGAGCACGTCCACCATCAGCTCGGTCGCCCCCATCCCCTGGGCCCTCTCCGCCACCTGCAGTATGCGGTCGGCCCGGGAGGAGATGTTGATGGCGTGCATCATCCGGTGCCCGGTCTCCTCCCTCACCCGGTCGATGGCGTCGGCGATGGCCGGGACCCTGTCCTCCAGGGGGCAGAAGTCCTGGTCCACCAGGGTCTCGTCGTCCTTGGCATGGGTGAGGCCGCCCATGCCGGCCTCGTACACGTACTCGGCCGTCTTCTCGGGGGAGAGCCCGATCTTCGGCTTGACGATTGTGCCCACCATGGGATTCTCCGGCCGGTTGAGCATCCTCCTCATGCCCTCGATGCCGAACTTGGGCCCCCTGAACTCTTCCACGAAGTCCTCCGGGAACTCCACGTCCTCCAGCCGCACCCCACGAAGGGCGTCCAGTCCGAACAGGTTCCCGGCGATCACGCTCAGTATCTGGGGGATGCCCCCCACCCCGAGGCTGAAGTCCTCCACCGGGTAGGCCACCACCGCCTGGTCCCCCTGTATGTCCACCACCTTGGCGCTCAGCCTTTCGAAGGTCTCCCGGTCCAGGGTGGTTATCCCCGTCCAGGTGCCCGTGGACTGCTCGGTGGCCACCGCCGCCGCGGCCTTCTCCATGGGCAACTCGCTCGTTATCCTGTACCTGCAGACGACGTTTCGATCCAAATCAACTTCCTCGCCCAGATGAAGATACTCGTTGGAATATTCCATAACATCACGCTCTATCATTCTCGAATATGAACTCCTGTCCCAACTGCCTGACGATGACCTCGTAGGCCGCGAAGGGGGGTATCACCCCTATCTCGGTCACTATCGAGTCGATGTACTCGGGGGGAGTGGCGTCGAACACCGGGTTCCAGATCCTCACACCATCCGGCACCTGGCCCCCGTCCAGCACCTCTCCCGGATCCCTCTCCTCGATGTCCACCAGCTCCCCCTCCAGGGTGTGGGGGGAGAACTTGAAGGTCTCGGTGCACACCATGAAGGGCACCCTGGTCTCATGCGCCACAAGGGCGATCTGGGAGGTGCCGATCTTGTTGATCACCGCCCCGTTGGAGGCCACCGTGTCCGCCCCCACCAGCACGGCGTCCACCTCCTTCATGACCAGGCGGACGGCGCTGTCCACGATGAAGGTGGTGGATATGCCCTCCTTCGACAGCTCCTCGATGGTGATCAGCCCCTGCCTCCAGGGCCTGGACTCGGTGGCGTACACCTCGATGTCCTTCCCGGACTGATGGGCGCTCTTGATCACGCTCAGCGCCACGCTGCTGTTGCAGTGCGTCAGCACCCGGTCCCCGTCCCTCAGGCGGCGGCCCCCTATGCGGCCGATGCGCTCCTTGGCCTCCTCCGCCCTGCGGATGAAACCCTCGGCGTTCCCGGCGATCAGCTCCCTGATCCCGTCGACCGAGGAGGGGCCGTCCAGTCCCCGGGTGACCGCGTGCACCCCGTTCCACAGGGCCACCGCGGTGGGCCGGGAATCCAGCAGGGTCTGGCCCCCCTCCCTCAGTAGGGACCTCAGTTCCTCCGGATCCCTTCCCTGGTACCCCTCGGCGAGGTCCCGCAGGGCCCGGGCGGCGTGCACGGCGATGCGTCCCGCCCCCCGCACCTCCATCGATCTGATGGACTCCGCCGTCTCCTGAACTCCCATCATCACCACTCTATGCCCCATCCCTGATGATAAAACTTGGCTCAGGGCCTCCTTCCCCTGGCCAGGCTACCCCGGAACTCCCCCTCGTCCAGGACGGGGACGCCCTTCTCCCTCGCACTGTCAAGCTTGGATCCGGGGTCCTCCCCGGCCACCAGGTAGTCGGTGTTACCGGAGACGGAGGAGGCCACCGTGGCCCCCAGCGACTCCACCGCCTCGATCGCCTCGGAACGGGTCCATCCCTCGAGTGAACCGGTGAACACGACCCTCACGCCCTCCAAAGGCGCCTCCTCCTTTTCCCTCCGGACCGGCAGACCGCGCTCCCTGAACCTCTCCACCAGGCTCAGGTTGCGCTCGTCGGAGAAGAAGGCCACTATCTCCCTGGCCATCACCCCTCCCACCCCATCGATGGCCCTCAGCCGGTCCTCGGAGGCCCCGGCCAGCCCATCGATGTCCTCGAACTCGCCCGCCAGGAGGGAGGCGGTGGTGGTCCCCACGTGCCTTATCCCCAGGGCGTAGAGGAGGTGGTGGAAGCCCCTCTCCCGGCTCTCCTGTATCCCGCGGATCAGGTTCTCGGCCAGCTTCCGCCCTATGCCCTCGTACGGGGTCAGGTCCTCCGGTCGGAGGTCGTACAGGTCGGCCGGATCCTGGACCAGCCCCTCCTCCACCAGCAGCTCGGCCATGGCGTCCCCCAGACCCTCGATGTCCATGGCGTCCCGGGAGGCGAAGTGCTTGATCACCTCCTTCAGTTTGGCCGGGCAGCGGGGGTTGGGGCAGCGTATGACCACCTCCTCCCTGTTCAGGGCGGTACCACAGACCGGGCATCTCTCCGGGGGACGGATGGGCTCCTCCTCCCCGGTGCGCCGCTCACCGATCACCTTGACCACCTGGGGGATGACCTCCCCGGACCTCTCCACCAGCACCGCGTCCCCGATCCTGACGTCCTTCTTCTCCACCTCGTCGAAGTTGTGCAGGGTGGAGCGGGAGACGGTCGCCCCGCCCACCTCCACCGGGTCCAGTATGGCCACCGGGGTCACCGCCCCGGTCCTGCCCACCTGGAAGACGACGTCCCTGACGTGGGTACTCACCCGGCGGGCGGGGAACTTGTAGGCGATGGCCCACCGGGGATGCTTGGCCGTGTACCCCAGCTTCCTCTGCTGGGCCAGCGAGTTCACCTTGACCACCATGCCGTCTATCTCGTAGTTCAGCCGGTCCCTTCTCTCCTTCCATCCAGGGATGGATCCCACCACCCGGTCCATGTCCGGGTACAGGCCGATCTGCCGGTTGACCTTGAACCCGGCCCTGCGCAGCTCCTCCAGGCATTCCATCTGGGTGTCGAAGTCCCCCTCCTCGTGGTAGCTGAGGGTGTACATGAACACGTCCAGAGGCCTCTCCCGGGCAATGGAGGGATCGTACTGGCGGACCGATCCGGCGGCGGCGTTCCTGGGGTTGGCGAAGGGCTCCTTTCCCTCCTCCTCCCTCCGCCTATTCAGCTCCCGGAACCCGTCCAGGGGCATGTAGACCTCACCGCGGACCTCCACGTTCCGGAGAACGCTCTCCTCCCTCAGTCGCAGGGGGATGCTCCGGATGGCGGTCAGGTTGTTGGTGATCTCCTCCCCGGTCCTCCCGTCCCCCCGGGTGGCCCCCCTCTTCAGGGTCCCGTTCTCATACACCAAAGCGACTCCCAGCCCGTCGAACTTCGGCTCCACAACGTACTCCGCCTCGCCCACCTGCTCCCTCACCCGGCGGTCGAACTCCCTCATCTCCTGGGAGGAGTAGGTGTTGTCCAGGGAGAGCATGGCCACCTTGTGCTCCACCTCGGGGAACCCCTCCACCGGCTCCCCGGAGACCCTCAGGGAGGGGGAGTCCTCCATGACCATCTCCGGGAAGGCGGCCTCCAGCTTCTCCAGCTCCTTGACCAGCATGTCGTACTCGTAGTCGGATACGACCGGATCGTCCTCCACGTAGTACCGGTGATCGTGATGGTTGATCTCGTCCACCAGGGCCCTCATCCTCTCCCTGGCCTCCCCCCTGGGGAGGGAGGAGACCTCCTCCGGATCCAGCGTACCGTAGCCCAGGGGAAAGCCCCCGCTCATCTGGCCATCCTCCTTCTCAGCTCATCCACCTCAAGGGTGTTAACCACCTCCTCCGGTCCGATCCATCCCCTCCTGGCGGTGGCCACCCCGTACCTCATGTGGTCCAGGTGGGTCAGGGTGTGGGCGTCGGTCCCCAGGGCCAGGGTCACGCCGGCCTCCTTGGCCATCCGGCAGTGGACGTCCTTCAGGTCCAGGCGGTCGGGGAAGCAGTTCACCTCCAGCATCACCCCCTGCTCCCTGGCCTCCTCCATGACCCTTCCCAGGTCGAGCTCGTAAGGCTCCCTCCTCTCCAGGATGCGCCCGGTGGGATGGGCGATGATGGAGAGGTACTCGTTGGACATGGCCCTGACCATCCTCTCGGTCATCTCCTCCCTCCCCATGTTGAACCTGGAGTGGACGGCCCCCACCACGAAGTCCAGGTCCTTGAGCACCTCGTCCGGGTAATCCAGACCGCCGTCCTCCTTTATGTCCAGCTCCACTCCCTGGAGGACCTCGAAGTCCTCCATCCCATCGGACACCCTCCTGACCAGGTCGCAGCTCTCCCTGAGCTCCCCGGCTGTCAGGCCCCCGGCCACCTTGAGCGACTCGGAGTGATCGGTGATGCCCACGTACCCGTACCCCCTCTTCTTGGCCCTTCGAGCGATCTCTGACACCGAGGCGTCCCCGTCGGACAGGTCGGAGTGGACGTGCAGGTCCCCCTTCACCTCCTCCAGCTCCAACAGGTCAGGAAGGCGGTCCTCGGAGGCGGCGGATATCTCCCCCCGGTCCTCTCTCAGCTCCGGTGGTATGTACTGCAGGTGTAGCATGCGGTACACCTCTTTCTCGTCCTCCCCTCCCAGCCGCCCCCCGGTCCCCTTGTCGAACACCCCGTACTCGTTGATCTTGTACCCCAGCTCGATGGCCCGGGTCCTCAGGCGGACGTTGTGGTCCTTGGAACCGGTGAAGTACTGCAGGGCCGCCCCGTAGCTCTCTGGGGAAACCACCCTCAGGTCCACCTGCAGGTCCCTCCCCAGCCTGATGCTGGACTTCGTCCGGCCCCGGGAGATCACCTGGGTGATCTCGGGGAAGGAGAGGTAGAGGTCCATGACCTCTTCGGGCCGGTCCGATCCCACCAGGAGATCGATGTCCCCTATGGTCTCCCTCATGCGGCGCAGGCTCCCGGCGATGTTCACCCGTTCCAGATCGCCCTCCATCAGGAAGTGGATCAGCCCCTCCGCCGCTGGATAGGCTTGCCCCAGGAGCAGACGGCCAGTGCGCCTCCTGAACAGCTCTATCCCCCTCAGCATGTTCCCCTCCGAGCTGGCCCCGAAGCCCTTCAGCTCCCTTACCTTACCCTCCCTGGCGGCCCTCTCCAGGTCATCCACCGTCTCCACACCCAGCTCCCGGTACAGCCGCAGGGTGGTCTTGGGGCCGATCTCGGGTATGCGCATGATCTCCAGCAGTCCGGTGGGGAACTCCTCCCTGAGGTCGTTCAGGTAGCCGAGCTCCCCGGTCTCCAGCAGCTCCCCCACCTTGGATGCGATGGCCTTGCCCACCCCGGGCACATCCTCCAGCATTCCCTCCTCATGGTACCTCTGGGCCGGGACCTCCAGGGACTCGATCCCCCGGGCCGCCCTCCGGTAGGACCGGACCTTGAACACGCTCTCCTCCTTCAGCTCCAGGAGGTCCCCGATCTCGTCCAGTATCCCGGCTATCTCCGCGTTGTTCATTCCTCCCTCGATAACGGACGGAAACCTATTCAATCCTTGGTCGGTTGGATGGATAAGGATATTAAATACCGGGTTCAGATAAGGAAGGGCTCAGAGGGTTTCAGATGAACGGTAGCAACCCGTACGATGTGGTCTGCGGGCAGGTGGACAGGATAGGGGAGCGACTGGGGGTGGAAGAGGGGATGATCGAGCTCCTGAAGCGCCCCACCAGGGAGCTGAAGGTGAACTTCCCGGTGAAGATGGACAACGGGGACATCAGGGTCCTCAGCGGGTTCCGGGTGCAGCACAACCTGGCCCGGGGACCGACCAAGGGGGGAATCAGGTTCCACCAGAGCGTCAGCATCGACGAGGTGAGGGCCCTGGCCATGCTCATGACCTGGAAGTGCGCGGTGGTCGGCCTCCCCTACGGAGGGGCGAAGGGGGGCGTGATCATCAACCCCAAGATGTACAGCCAGGGGGAGCTGGAGAGGGTGACCAGGCGTTTCACCCAGGAGATCTCGTTCATGATCGGTCCCAAGGTGGACATCCCCGCCCCCGACGTCTACACCACCGCTCAGCACATGGCGTGGATGATGGACACCTACAGCATGAGGGAGGGGCACTCCGTGCCCGAGGTGGTGACCGGGAAGCCGGTGGAGGTGGGCGGCTCGGCCGGCAGGGACGAGGCCACCTCCAGGGGCCTCACGTACTGCGTCAGGGAGGCCGCCAGCGTGCGGGAGATGGATCTGAAGGGGGCCACCGTCGCCGTCCAGGGATACGGGAACGTGGGATGGAACGCGGCCAGGCTCCTGCAGGACGAGTTCGGTTGCAGGATCGTCGGGGCCAGCGATTCGCTGGGGGGCGTCAGGGACATGGACGGTATGGACGCCCACTCCCTGCACGATTTCAAGATGAAGACCGGTTCGGTGATGGACTTCGACGACGCCGAATGCATCACTAACGAGGAGCTCCTGGAGAGCGAGGTCGACGTCCTCATCCCGGCCGCCCTGGAGAACGTGATCACCAGCCGGAACGCCGACAGGATCTCCGCCAAGATCGTGGCCGAGGGGGCCAACGGGCCCACCTCACCGGAGGCGGACCGTATCATGGTGGACAACGGCATCCTGGTGATACCGGACATATTGGCCAATTCCGGCGGGGTGACGGTGAGCTACTTTGAGTGGGTGCAGGGCATACAGCATTTCTTCTGGTCGCTGGAGGAGATCAAGGAGCGGCTGAACGCCATCATGGTCAAGGCCTTCTACCGGGTGTACACCGAAAGTCAGAATGAGGATACGGACCTCCGGGACGCCGCCCATCTCCTGTCGATGAGGGAGGTGCTCCGGGCGATCGAGCTCCGGGGGATCTTTCCCTGAGGTCCATGATCGACATCGAGTTCTCGCGCCCCCTGAGCGGGGAGGAGGTGCTCCACGGCCTGATGGTCGCCGCCCAGAAGGAGGGACTGACCGTGCGGTACCTGCCGGTGAGCGTGACCTACGCCGGCACCAGGGTCGAGGAGAGACGCTTCACCGCCATCTCCCTCCCCCTGTCCAGGGGCTGCGCCACCCTGCTGGCGGGAGAGGTGGACGATCTGATGGCCGACCGGGAGTACCGGGAGGTCTCCCTGGACCTTCCCGAGCTTGATGGGGAGGAGAGGGAAGCCTTGGAGAAGGTCCTGCGGAACCTGGAATCGAACGCCGAACTGCCTCCTCCCCCGCCCCCGTCGGAGAAGGGCCCCCAGATCCCGGAGTACGCCCCTCCACCGGTGGGGGACCTCTCCGAGGCCTACAGGGTGCTGGTGACGGTTCAGGGGGAGTACGGCGAGAGGATCATGGAGCACCTGGAGGAGATGGCCCCACCGCACTGGGAGCTGAACAGGCTGGACCTGCCGGCGGAGCTGCCTCCGGTGGTGGACCATCCGGAGGAGTACCTTCCGGAGGACCTGCAGGAGGCGGACCTGGTCCTTCTCCTGTCAGAGGATCCCAACACCGGCCAGCTGGCCCCGGACCTGGTCCGAAGGAGCGGCGCCAAGGGGCTCATCGCCCCCATCGACCGGGGGGAGTGGCTCCCCTTCGGGCAGGTCAACCAGATCAAGAGGCAGCTGGACAGGTGGGGGGTGGAGCACGCCTTTCCCCGCCCCTTCTGCGCCCTGGAGGGTCAGGGGGATCCGGTGGTGGACGAGTTCGCCTCCCGATTCGGCCGGCCGGCGGTATCCATCGAGAACGATGGGAAGAGGGTGACCTCGGTGGAGGTGAATAGGGGCTCACCCTGCGGTTGCACCGAGTTCGTGGCCTCCCATCTGGAGGGGGAGAGGCTGGACGAGGCGGTGGAGAAGGCCGGTCTCCTGCACCACCACTACCCCTGCCTGGCCTCCATGGAGAGGGAGAGGGACCTGGACGACACCCTCATGCACGCCTCGGGCTTTCTCACCAAGCAGTGTGTGGAGCGGGAGGTGAAGCCCCACATCAGGAAGAGGGCGGGATACCTCGACCCGAGACAGTTCAAGAGATGAGCCACTGTCCAGAGGTCTGGGACTTCGAAAGTAATAAATATCCCCGAATTGTTCAATTCACGGGTAGTTACAGGGGGTCGTTCATTGGCAGAGGAAAACACAGTATACATTGGAAAGAAACCAACCATGAACTACGTGCTGGCGGTGGTCACCCAGTTCAACAGCGGCTCCTCCGACGTCATCATCAAGGCGAGAGGAAGGGCCATCAGCAGGGCGGTGGACGTCGCGGAGATCGTCAGACACAGGTTCGTGCACGACGCGGAAGTGAAGGATATCCAGATCCAGACCGAGCAGCTCTCCGGGGAGGGCGGCAGCAACGCAAACGTCTCCTCCATGGAGATCTACATGCACAAGGAGCAGCCATAAGCGATTTCTTGGTGTTGTCAGGATCCGCTGGGATTACAAGCGGTGGCTGGACGTTCACAGCTGATTCTCTATCTCGTTCTCCAGGTTCAGCCTGTCCCTCTCCTCCAGGACATCTGACTGGTACGGGATCAGCATGATCGACCCGTTGATGGTGACCCGGTCCTTCATCGACTGGACGAAGCGGAGTACCTTGGAGAAATCGTTGTGGGTCACCAGGTAGTAGAGCCCACCGAAGAGCAGGACCCTCTGCCCCTCCCCTCCCAGGAAGTTGACTATCATGGTGGTAAGGCTCTCCAGGCTGTTGGGTGAGACGCACACCACCTCCCCCGGGAACTGGGACTCCGGCAGCTCCGTCTTGGTCAGCCAGACCACCTTCCCCTGGAAGCCGAAGTGGTTCCGGATCTTCCCCGGCTCCATGCGGTGCACGCACAGCCCCTCCGCACCCTGTTCCACCAGCCGGTTGAACAGCCCGAAGGCCCTGTCCGGGGAGGGATCATCGATCAGGTAGGCGTTGCCGGGTCGGACCTGGCTGACCCTCTCCTTTTCCCTGGCCTCGTCCTCAAGGGTGATCCCCAGCAGGTTCTCCACCTCCTCCTGCTTGGAGGCGACCTTCTGGGAGAGCTTCATCCTCTCGCTCTTGGCCAGTATCCTTATCTCGCTGGATTGGTATCCCTTGTTGGTCAGCCTCATTAGGTCTTCCCAGGCGTCCTTCATGCCCTCCTCGTATCCCCGGAGGTACTCCCTGAGCAGATCTTTCCTTTCCGACAATCCGACCCTCCCACCTTCATACGGGTCACTCTGATAAAACTACTTCGTCCGGTTACCTGGAATCCACACCGGAAAAAGGTTATTACCCCCCTTCACTTTGGCTATCTCGATGCGCAGGCCCAAGAAGTTCCGGGGGGCCAAGGCCACCCCCAAGAAGCTGGAGAGGGAGCTGCTGAAGAACTCCAAGAGGTTGGCAGAGGACCCTTCCCTTCTCCTCCCCAGGTGCCAGGGGGACTGCAGGAAGTGTGATTTTGAGAAGCTAAGGAAGAAGATGGAGAAGGTGGCCGGTTTCAAGGACGACCCGGAGAAGCTCCAGGCCATGGCCAGTCGGGGCGATCAGCTGGTGCGGGCCTACGCGGGGACGATCTCCCTCGCCGCCTCCGGGAAGATCCCCTTCCTGGGGACGGCCCGCCTGCCCAGCGGGGACATCTCCTACGCCGTCCGGGGGAAGGCGGACAAGGAGAAGCTGATCGGCGTCCAGCACTTCGACGACACCGACCTCAGGCTCCTGGCCTTCTATGACCTGGCCAGGAAGAAGGACCTGCACCTGTACTCCACGAAGGGCGGTCTGGTGTGCTCCGATCGGGCCCAGGCTCCCCCAGAGTACGTGGAGGAGGCGGTCTCCCTCATACCCTATGAGCTGGAGAGGGGAAGCTGCGGTCACCGGACGAACGCCACCCTGGTGGTGGAATGGGTCTCCGCCGGCAGGGAGTTCCGGGTGTGCGAGGACTGCCTGGACGAGGAGGTCAATCTGGCGAGGACCCTGGGGCGCAGGATAGCGGCCAGGGATCCCATGGACGATTTCAGGGTGGACGTGGATCATCACTTCGAGTACCCCCTGGGGGAGGATGGCTCCGTGGCCGAGGACTACACTATGGGCGATTCCCTGGCCAAGGAGTACCTGGAGGGGGAGATCAACGACACCGTCCTGGTCGACCGGTATCTGGAGAAGAAGCTGGATTACATCAAGGACAGGGGGGAGAAACTGTACGTGGTGGGCAACCACTGCTACGGGGACGACAAGTCCGCCTTCCTGGAGAGGATCAGGGGGAGCGAGGTGGAGAAGCGGGCCCTGTCCGCCCTGCTCCAGGAGAAGGACATACCTGTCGTCAGCAAGTCCGATCAGGCCAGCAAGATCATAGCCGACCTGTGGTCCTCGCACGGTGACAGGCTGATGGGCTACGTGGCCGATCAGGAGGACATCCAGGAGGCGAAGGAGACGGCGGGCGACGAGGCCCCCGCCACCATCCTCAAGGAGGCCTACCGGATCCACATGAGGAAGAGGATACACGCCGCCCTTCCCTCCTTCACCCACCTGGGGAAGGTGGGTAAGCTGGCGGACCACCTTGCACGGACCTACAAGACCGAGGGGAAGGAGGCCCTTCTTAGGGCGGTGGAGAAGGGCAGGTCCAGGGGTCATCAGATGCGGGCGGTCAACTACGCCTTCCTCTCCGCCATGGGGGAGGCGGACTCCAAGTCGTGGCAGTTCACCGTGGAGGAGAAGGATTTCGGGGGCTACCTTTCCCAGTTCGCCTCCAGGCTGCTGGAGGCGGAGGGTGACGACTACCAGGACGCCCTCAAGGTGCTGGTGGACGCCAGCGGAGCCATGGAGCAGGTGCGGACCAGGTGAGCTACTTCCAGATCCGGCAGTCCATCACCATGTGGGAAACCGCCGGGGCGTAGGACTTGATCTCCCGGAGGCTCAGCACCTCCACCCTGTCCGCGTGCCCCCTCACCGTGTCCACCGGCCCTTCTGGACGGTCCACGGAGCAGGTCTCGTGGTAGTGCAGTACACCGCCGTCCCTCACCAGCTCGATCGCCCTGGGCAGGTGCAGGTGGGTGGTCCCCACGTATCCCATCACCACCCGGTCCGCCCAGCCGCTGCCACCCAGGTCCCTGTTGTCCCCCGGGAAGACCTCCACCCGGTCCTCCACTTGGTTCGCCCTGATGTTCCGCTGCAGGTACTCCCTGGCCAGGGGATTGATCTCGCAGGCCACCAACCTTGAGGCCCCTGAATGAACGGCCAGGGGGAGGGTGAAGTAGCCTATGCCGGCGAACATGTCCACCACCGTCTCTCCACGGCAGTCGAGCTCCCCCATCCGGTGCCGCTCGTCGATGTTCCCGGAGGAGAACATCACTTTGGACACGTCCATGTGGTACACGATGCCGTTCTCCAGGTGGGCCGTCCTGGTGTCTCCGCCCACCAGCACCTCCATCCGGGGGAGCCGGTACACCCCGGAGATCCCGCCCAGCTCCCGGCACACCGTCCGGGCCTTGAGTACCCGGCCGTAAGTCCTTGCCACCTCCGTCCGGTAGCCCTCCAGGCGATCGGGTATGCGGAGGACCAGGACGTCACCCAGCTTCTCCCACTTCCTGGGGAGCAGGGGATTCAGCTCCTCCGGAACCCCTATGGTGGCGAGGATCTCATCCATTGGGGAGCGGTGGGGGGACCTGGTCGGTGCCTCCCCATGGATCAACTCCAGACCGAGCTCCCTGGTGCCATGAACCTCCTCCTCCACAAGGGGGATGAGGACGTGCTCGCCGCTCTCCACCATCCTGCGGTCCCTGCGGACCGCTCCCCGTTCCAGAAGGAGCCTCCTGACCCCCTCGGCCCGGTGCCGGGGGACTTTGGCCAGCCACATCGAGCTACCACCTCATCCGCTTCCCCCCTTCCCCCGTTCCAGGAAGGAGCCAAGCACCTGGGGGGAGAACCGGAGCAGGGAGGGCGCCGCCCTTAGCACCCGGGGGACCAGCTGGCTGGGGCGGTCTATGTCCCCTCCGGACAGCAGCTCCCGCACGCTGTCCTTCCGAAGGGCCCTTCCCAGCTCATCCAGCTTACTATCGCTCATCCGGAGGAACATCCTCCTCAGCCTGTACCCCCGGTCCAGCTCCCTGCCCAACTTCCCCCTCCATCTCTCCTGGTACCTGGAGAGCATCTCCTCATCGAAACGCCCCTCTTCCTGCGCCTCGATTACGGTGGAGGCGGCGCATTCTGCGGCCACCAGCCCGGTGTACAGTCCGCCCCCGGATATCGGCTTGATCTGTCCCGCCGCGTCCCCCGCCAGCAGGACCCGGTGGCCGTAGGTACGGTCCAGGGTCCCGATGGGGATCACCCCGGAGTAGTTCGCCCTCCTCCGGGCGTCCGCCAGCCCCCTTTTCCTGAGGAAGCGGCGCAGGTAGGGGCTGGGGCGTCCGTACTCGGAAGAGACGCACAGTCCCACCCTGGTGAAGTCCCCGCAGGGGATGATCCAGGCGAAGAATCCCGGGGCCACCTCCCTTCCCAGGTGCACCTCGACGGATTCCTGGTCCTCCATGCCCACCTCCAGGTCCACCTGGATCCCCCTCACGATCTCCCGGGCCTTGCCCAGCCCGCTGGACCTGGCCACCCTGGACCTGTGCCCGTCGGCCCCTACCACCATGTCCGCACGCATAAGCTCCCCTCCACCGGGGGCTTGGACCCGCGCTAGGACCCCGTCGGACCGGTCCATCCCCAGGAACCGGTGCCCGGGAAGAATGGTGGCCCCCCGGTCCACCGCCCGCCGGTGGCAGCCCAGATCGAAGAGCCTGCGGTCGACCACCACCGCCTTGGTCTCCTCGGACTCCAGATCCAGCCGGGTGCCCCCGGGGAAGTGGATCCTGGCCCCCCGCAGCCGGTTGAGGACGCTGTCCTCCGTACCGGTCAGATCGATCACTCTGGGGGTGACCAGGCCGGCGCACTGGGTGGGAATCCCCACCCTCCGATGCTCCTCCAGGACCAGCGTGTCCATCTCGCCCGCGGTACGGGCGGCCACCATGCAGCCGATGGGACCCCCGCCCACCACCAGGAGGTCAGTGGACATGATTATGGGCAACCCGCCAGGGGTATTTGTCAATTTCTCACCCCTTCAGCCGCCCCTTGGTCCTGAACTGCTCCCGGTACAGCCTCCTCAGCTCCTCCAGCGTACCGGCCTGCTCCGGTCCCAGGTCCTCCCTGATGGACCTGATCCTGGCGAACCTCAGGGCCAGCCCCGAGGGGTAGTGGGGGCTCTCCTGGATCTCGTCAAAGAGCACCTCCACCACCACCTCCGGTCTCACCTCGACCACCCTATCCTCCCCGATCTTGATCCCCAGCAACCTCTCCGTCATCCACTGGAACTCCTGGTCGCTAAGCCCCTTGTAGGTCTTGCCCACCGGGGCGAGACCCCCGTCGGTCACCGCGGCCAGATGGTAGTCGCTCAGCCACCCCCGCCGCCGCCCGTGGCCCCACTCCGCCGCCACTATCACCAGGTCCAGCGTGTAGCTCCTCTTGACCTTCAGCCACCGCCCGCCCCTCTTCCCGGCGGTGTAGATGCCATCCAGGTCCTTGACCATCACTCCCTCGTGCCCGCCTTCCAGGGCCCTCTGGAAGATATCCTCGGCCTCCTCCACCTCGTCGGTCAGCGTCCTGGGTACCAGGTATCCGGAGGGGACGGTGCTCTCCAGCAGGGCCCACCTCTCCCGGTAGGGAAGGTCCATCACGCTCCTCCTCCCCCTGACCAGGACATCGAAGAGGAACAGGCGCACCGGGACCCTCTCCATGGACTCCTCCACGTCGTGCACCCGGAATCTCCTCATGAGGTCCTGGAAGGGGAGCGGTCTCCCCCTGAAGGCTATGACCTCGCCCTCCAGCACCACCCCGTCCTCCTCCAGATCCTCCCTCATCATGGACACCACTTCGGGCAGGGCTTGGGTGATCTCGGTCATCCTTCGGCTGTACAACCTCACATCATCGCCCTGCCTGTGCACCTGGACCCGGATCCCGTCCAGCTTGAACTCCACCCCCGCCTCGCCCATGGGGGAGAGGGCCTCCTGGACCGAGGAGGCCACCTCGGCCAGCATGGGCTGGATGGGGGTGAATATGGCCGCCTCCATGTCATCGACCGATCCCTGGACGATCGCCGCCCTGGCCACCTCTCCCAGGTCCCCGGTGACCATGAACGCGTTCCTGATCCCGTCCAGCGGTATGCCGGAAGCCTCTGATATGCCCTCCAGCATCATCCCCTCGTTCACCCCGATGCGCATCTCCCCGAACAGGGAGCGCATCAGGTACCGCCTCTCCAGATCGGACATCCGGCCGAGCAGGTTCTGCAGCAGCCTCTCCTTCTTCCGGCGGGAACCGGATCCGGTGGCACGGGCCACCTTCCTGAGCAGGGGAAGGACCTCCGGCAGGGTGACCTCCTCCTCGAAGAGCAGTGTCTGGCCCTCCTTCCAAAGTCTACCCAGGGCGGCGTCGCCCACTTCCAGTGGGCCTTCCTTCCTGGGAAGGGGGCGGCCGAGCATGATGCCCACCGCCGTGCCCAGCTCTTCCTCCTCAAGATGCCGCAGGAAGCCGGAGAGGATCCCCACCTTCTCCTTCCTGCCGGTGGTCGATTCCAGTCGCTGACATATGTTGGCGAGGTCCAGGAAGGGAGTGGTCACGGGTAAGGGGAGGTAGGTGGGTGGGGTTTAACCTTTCGAGCCATCCCTCACATTCTCCCAGTCCTTCAGGAATCGCTCGATGCCGTCGTCGGTGAGCGGATGCTTGAACATCTTCTTCAGCACCGCATGGGGCACGGTGGCGATGTGGGCCCCCATCTCCGCCGCCTCCAGGACGTGCTGGGGATGGCGGATGCTGGCCACGATTACCTCGGCGTCGAAGCCGTAGTTGTCGATGATCTCCAGTATGCTGGAGACCACGCCCATCCCCCAGTGGCCGATGTCATCCAGCCGGCCCACGAAGGGGGAGACGAAGGAGGCCCCGGCCTTGCAGGACAGCAGGGCCTGGTTGGGCGAGAAGACCAGGGTCTGGTTGACCTCGATGCCCTCGTCGGAGAGGATCTTGGTGGCCTTCAGACCCTCCTCGGTCATGGGAACCTTCACGTTGATGTTGGGGTGGATGGCGGAGAGCTCCCGCCCCTCTCTCACCATGCCCTCGGCGTCCAGGCTCACCGCCTCCGCGCTGATCGGTCCGTCCACTATCCGGCAGATCTCCCTCACCAGCTCACGGAAGTCCATGTCCTCCTTGGACACCAGGGAGGGGTTGGTGGTCACCCCGTCCAGGATTCCCCAGTCGTTCACCTCTCTGATCTGCTCCAGGTTCGCGGTGTCTATGAATACCTTCATGCTTACCTTCTCCTGATCACGTCCTTGGCGGCGGCCATCACCTCGTGCTTGGTCAGACCGTACTTGATCATGAGCTCATGGCTCTCCCCGGACTCACCGAACCTGTCCGGGATGCCCACCCTCCTCATGGGCACGCACTCGTTCTCCACCAGGTAGGAGGCCACCGCGCTGCCCAGTCCGGTCAGGTAGTTGTGCTCCTCCGCGGTGACCACCCCCCCGGTCTTCTCGGCCGCATGGGAGAGGGCTCCCTCGTCCAGTGGTTTGATGGTGCTCATGTTGAGCACCTCGGCGGAGATCCCCTCCCTGTCCAGCTCCTCGGCCGCCTCCAGGCAGGCGGCCACCATCTGGCCGCAGCCCACCAGGGCGATGTCCGACCCCTCCCTCACGGTGGTTGCCTCTCCGATGTGGAAGGGGTCCTCCTCCCGGGTGACCACCGGGAAGTCCACCCTGCCCAGCCGGACGTAGCAGGGTCCGGGCCAATCCGGAAGGGCTTTGACGGTCTTGTAGGTCTCCGGGGCGTCCGCGGGGACCACCACGGTCATGTTGGGAAGGGTCCTCATCAGCGCGATGTCCTCGGCGATCTGGTGGGAGGCCCCGTCCCCGCCCACGGTGATGCCGGCGTGGGAGGCCACGATCTTGACCCCGAATTCGGGGTAGGCGATGGACTGCCTCACCTGGTCCCAGCATCTCCCGGTGGCGAAGACGGCGAAGGTGGAGGCGAAGACCAGCTTGCCGGAGGCCGCCAGCCCGGCGGCGGTCCCCATCATGTTCTGCTCGGCGATGCCACAGTTGAAGAATCGGGAGGGGTACTCCGCCTTGAACTTGGCGGTCTGCGTGGAACCGGACAGGTCGCCGTCCAGCACCACCATCTCCGGGTGCTCCTCTCCCAGCTCCAGCAGTGCCCGTGCATACTCCTTCCTCTGTGCGGCGTACTCCCAGCTCATGCTTTCCCCTCCAGCTGGTTGAGGCCGATCTCCAGCTCCTCTGAGTCGGGCGCCTTCCCGTGGAACTTCAAAGACCCCTCCATGTAGGAGACCCCCTTCCCCTTCACCGTGGTGGCGATGATGACCGTGGGCCTCCCCCGGGTCTGACCGGCCCTGGTGCAAGCGCTGAGTATCTCCCGCATGTTGTGGCCGTTGATGTCGATGACGTTCCACCCGAAGCCCCGCCATTTCTCCTCCAGGGGCTCGGAGGACATCACCTCGTTGGTGGGACCGTCGATCTGCAGCCCGTTCTTGTCCACGAAGGCGGTGACGTTGTCCAGACGGTAGTGGGCCCCCAGCATGGCCGCCTCCCAGATCTGACCGCTCTCCATCTCTCCATCACCGCAGAGGCAGAAGATCCGGTGGGACTCCCCGTTCAGCTTAGCGGCGAGGGCCATGCCGTTGGCCACGCTCAGACCCTGGCCCAGCGATCCGGTGGACATCTCCACCCCAGGCGTCCTCGACCTGGAGGGGTGTCCCTGCAACCTGCTCCCCAATTTCCTCAAGGTGAGCAGCTCGCTCACCGGGAAGTAGCCGCTCTCTGCCAGGGCGGCGTAGTAGGCCGGGGCGGCGTGACCCTTGGAGAGGACCAACCTGTCCCTCTCCGGCCATCCGGGGTCCTGTGGCCGGTGGTTCATCACCTTGAAGTAGAGGGCGGTCAGAACATCGGCGCAGGAGAGGGAACCACCGGGATGCCCGGACCCGGCGGCATGGGTCATCCGCAGCACGTGCTTCCTGATCTCGTTGGCGGTCCTCTCAAGTTCGGCTATCTCGTCATCCGTGTAGTCGACCACAATGCCACACCTCGTTGGAATGGGAAGGGATTCGTGGAGTAATATGGGGAAGGGTAAAAAGCCTTTTTAGATTTGGGGGGCAGGAACCCTTCCGATCCCGGATCCTGAACTCAATCGCTCTCGATCCTGGGCGCGAGCAGGTAGGTGACATTCCCCGCATCGTCCGCTATGGAGAAGTGCATCTTCACCGGGTAATCACTGCCAAGGGTGATCCGCACGGCCGTGCCCGAGGGGATCGCCTTGATCATGTTGGAGAAGTAGTCCAGCGGGAACAGGCTCCTCACGGGTTCGTCCACCTGGTGGGAGAGGAGCTCCCCCTTTTCCAGCTTGAGACTGACCGAGTCGGTGTCCCCCTCTGAGAACATCTCGAATCCGTCCTCGTTTGAGGTGAGGGCTATGTGGTCGGAGACGCTCTCCGCCGCCCTTATTCCCCTCTGCAGTTCCTCCGCCTTCACCGATATGTCGGCTGGCAGATCCAGGTTGGGGACCTTCGGATCGGACATCCCGGTGGTGTCCACCAGGTTCATCCTCCTGGAGACGTTCCCCACGTTCAGGATGAGCCGGTTCCTTTCCTCGTCCTGCTCTATGTCGATGATGTCCCCGCTCCGGGCCAGGCGCAACACCTCCTTGATCTTGTCCAGATCGATTCCCAGCTCGCTCTCTTCCGCCTCGAACTCCTCGAAGGCCTCCTTCCCGATCTCCAGGTCGACCATCGCCACGTGGGCGGGATCCACGGCCTTCAGCGAAAAACCTTCAGGAGTGATGTTGAACTTGGCCTCATCGACGAGGGTGGAGACCACATCGACAATGTCCTTTAATGTATCAGATTTTATCTTAGCATGGAACATCGATTAACCCCTCCTCCCTAAGGGAATCACCGGTAATAAAGCTTCCTTAGCCGCCTGGGTGGGCTAGTATTCCCTCCATGAGTGGCCGCATTCGGTGCAGCGGTATATCCGGGTCTCCGGCTCGTCGGCGGCCCGGGTCTGCCTGATGACCCAGAAAGCCTCGTTGTGCCCGCACTTGGGGCACTCCACCTTGGTCTTGGGGAGGGTGGGGGCGTTGGAATCGATCACCACCATCTCCTTCTCCCGGGTCTTGGTGAGAAAGGTCTGGTTGTCGCCGCTGCTCTCCCGCTCAAAATCGCACCGACTGCATTTGAAGAGACCCTCCTTGGGGAACATCAGTGAACCGCACTTTGGACAGAACATCTCCCTCTCCTATTTCGCCGCTAAAAAGATGTTAATATAAAACCCTTTTGAACCAACCACCCCGGTTCTCGGGTTCAGATGAACTCCCAATCGCCCTGGCCCGACCCCTCGTCCATGCCCTGCTTCTCCAACATCCTGCTGGAGAAGGGGAGATGCCCCTCCCGGCGTCCCTCGCCCTTCTCCGGGGCGGAGGTCGCCTCCTCTTCATTCTCTCCGCCGGGGAAGGAGTTGTGATCCTGGGCATCCTTCCGCTGTCGCCTGGGGAAGGAAATGTGCGTGCCGCCACCTTTGCGCTGCCGCCTCTTGGTGAGGGGGAGGGCACGGCCCCTGGGCTTGTGCTTCTTCTCCACCCTCTTCTGGTTCTCGGCCATGTGCTGGGCGGTCTGCTTGAGGAGCCTCCTCTCGTAGGGGGTCATCTCGGACTCCTCCTCGTACCGGCGGGCGGGCCTCACCGGGGTCTCGTACCCCTCGTCCATCTGAGCCTTCCCTCCCACGGGGGTCATCTCCTCGAAACTCATCGGACGCGGTCTGGACCTCCTTCCGGAGGGGATGAACTGGGATGGCCAGAAGGGAGGGGAGGCTTCCTGGGGGGATTGATTGCCTTCGACCACGACGGTGGTCTTGGGACCACCCGTCCGAGAGACGAAATCCATCTCCCTCCTGGCCTGGTCAGAGAGAATGCCTCCGACATACGCGAAGGCAACGGTGATTATGTAGCTGTCCAACCTGAGGGATGTGGTGGCCTGGATGGCCTCGAGGAACGACTGGAAGTACATCAGGGAGAAGTTCACGTAGGGCTCCACGAGGGGAATGTTGCTGGCTATCAGGGCCATGATAGAATTGGGATCGAGATCGATCCCGAAGAGCCGGGTGGGGATGTATCCCGCCTCCACCAGTCCTATGAAGGAGAAGATGACGATCACCGGGATCATGGCGGCGGCCACCCCCTTCCAGGGGCTGCCGGCCCTTCTGCCCCCGACGTAGCCGGCTATCATCTGGCCAAAGATGGGAAGCCACCACAGCATGAGTGAGAGGATGAAGGTGTACTTGACCGCGCTCCAGAAGCTGTAGGCCACCTTGGCGTCCTTGAGCCGCTTCCCCTCGTCATCCTCGTAGAAATCCGGGACTCTGTAGACCCCTCGATGGATGAGGGAGTTAGTGACCTGATCCTTATCTGAGCCCCTTCTTCGAAGTAGCACACCCATCCCTTCGGTCGGACGTAATGTCCGACAGGTCTCTATGAGGACGATAGTATAAATACCTTTTTCGAAGGCTGGTGGGAGGTAGAATAGCCCTTTCCCCTGGCACGATTCAGTCCGCGGGCCGCAGGAAACGCACCTGTCTGACGATCACCTCGGGAAGTAGTAGAGGAGGCCGCACTCCTACAGGGCCCTCCTGGTGCTCTCCACCGTTACCCTCTTGGGGCTGGCCCGGTATCTCAGGACCTCTTCCATCGAGTAGTCAAGGTAGTCGGCCAGTCGCCTGAACCTGTCCATGGGGAAGGCCTGCTTCCCCAGCAGGATCTGCCTGATGCTCCACCCCGGGTGTATCCTGGACCGGTATCCGAGCTGACGCCCCAGCTTGTTGATACTCCCCGCCTTCTCGATCCCCTGCTTGATCATGAGGACCCGGAAATCCGAGCACAACCACACCTTGTGTTCGCAACGATCTAGGTTCCTCCAGGGAGCGTCCCTGGCGTGGGAATACCCGGACACAGTATCAGATATTTTTTTCCGGATTATTAACCATTTTCGAAGGTTTCCTCCAGCATTCTCATCATCGTCTATTCACATAGACACCGCCCTTTGGGTCCTGGGGACCGCAAAAAGTTAATATAATACCAAAAGTAGCCCAATCAGGCATGGATGTGTTCAGAAAAGTGATCGAGCTCGAGACCGAAGGGGAGGTGGACATGAGGGACCTGACCGGTGAGGTCAGGGAATCCATCACCTCCTCCGGACTCTCCAGCGGGCTGGCCTGCGCCTTCGTCCCCGGATCCACCGGGGCCCTCATCACCGTAGAGTACGAGGAGGGTCTGAAGGAGGACATCAGGGCGGCCCTGGAGAGGCTCTTCCCAAAGGGCATGGACTACGAGCACCACAAGAGGTGGGGCGACGGGAACGGGCATTCCCATGTGAGGGCCTCCTTCCTCTCCCCCTCCGTTACCATACCATTCCACGATGGGGTTCCGGACCTGGGCACCTGGCAGCAGGTGGTCTTCGTGGAACTGGATAACCGGCCCAGGTCCAGGCGAATCATCATCCAGGTCATTGGTCAATAGGTGATTGAAATGAAGATCAAGTTTCTAGGCGGAGCAGATGTGGTCGGAAGAATGGGCATGCTGCTGGAGAACAAGGGGGCCCAGCTGATATTCGAGTACGGGATGAGGCCTTCGAACCCTCCATCATATCCCCTGGCCAGTCCTCCGGTCGATTTCGGATTCCTCACCCACTGCCACCTCGATCACAGCGGGATGATCCCCTGGCTCGCTGGGAGGTACGATACTGAGGTGGTGGCCACTCCCTCCACCATCTCGGTGGTGGACCTGCTGCTGCACGACTCCCTGAAGGTGGCGGACCTGGAGGGGTTCCCCAGGCCTTTCGAGGAGGAGGACATCAAGGCGGCCATGAGGAACTTCATCCCCATGGACTACGGGAACACCATCGACGTGGGCGGCTTCGAGGTGGAGATTCACAGCGCCGGCCACGTGCCCGGCTCGGCCATGTACGAGATGCGGGGGGACAAGACCACCGTGTTCACGGGAGACCTGAACACGACGAACACCCACCTGGTGTGGGGCGCCCACCCGGTCAAGTGCGACAACCTGGTTGTGGAGGCAACCTACGCGGGCAGGACGCAGCCGGAAAGGAAGAAGACCGAGAACGAGTTCCTGGACAAGGTGAGGGAGGTGGTGGAGCGGGGCGGCACCTGCGTGTGCGCCTGCTTCGCCGTCGGCCGGACCCAGGAGGTCATGCTCATGCTCAAGAACCTCAAGTACAACATGTGGGTCGACGGCATGGGGAAGACGGTCAACCGCCTCTACCTGGATCATCCCGAGTACCTGAGGTCGGCCAAGGACCTGAGGCGGGCCAAGAAGCGGTTCAAGGAGGTTCGCTCCCGCTCGGCCAGGGAGGCGGCCAAGAAAGAGGGAGAGGTCATCGTCACCACCGGGGGGATGCTGGACGGCGGTCCGGTGATCTCGTACATCCAGGCGATAAAGGACGACCCCAAGAGCGCCGTCCTGCTCACTGGATTCCAGGTGGACGAGTCCAACGGCCGGAACCTGCTGGACAACGGGGTGCTGGAGATACAGGGTGTGGACGAGAAGGTCAAATGCGAGATCCAGAAGTTCGATTTCTCCGCCCACTCCGACCACAACGAGCTCCTCCACTTCGTGAAGGCCTGCGATCCCGAGAAGGTGATCCTCTGCCATTCGGACGACCGCCAGGCGCTGGCCGACGATCTCGGGGATTACGAGGTGGTTATCCCCGAGGTGGACAGGTGGTATGAATTATGAGAGCCAGTGTTATCCGATCGGAGAACGCTCGCCTCGCCGCCTTCATTTCAAGGACTGGCCAGATTTGAAATAACTTTATATTGGCCCAGGGTCATCTTGGGTCGGATGACCCGGATGGAGGAGTATCTTCAGGAGGACATAGGTTTCGGTGACATCACCACCGACCTCTTGGTGGGGGACGAGGAGGGAAGCGCCAGGATACAGTCCAACGAGGAGTGTGTGCTGGCCGGTCTGGAGGAGGCGACCGAGATCTTCTCCCTATTGGGGGTGAGCACCTTCCCCATGGCCAGGGATGGGGACGACCTGTCCAAGGGCGAGCACGTCCTGGTGCTCAACGGCCCCTTGAAGAAGATCCTCCTGGGCGAGAGGCTGGCCCTGAACTTCATGATGCGCATGAGCGGCATAGCCACCGCCACCCGCAGGGTCGTCCAGGCCTGCAGGAAGGCGAACGAGGGAGTGAGGGTGGCGGCCACCAGGAAGACCACTCCCGGGTTCCGGAAGTACGAGAAGAAGGCGGTGGTGATGGGAGGGGGGGACCCCCACCGCTACAGGCTGGACGACGAGGTGTTGATCAAGGACAACCACCTGAGGGTGGTGGGGTCGATCACCCAGGCCGTGTCCATGGCCAAGAAGGCCTCCTTCTCCCGGAAGATCGAGGTGGAGGTGGAGACGGTCGAGCAGGCCCTGGAGGCCACCAAGGCCGGGGCCGATGTCATCCTGCTGGACAACATGGACCCGGACAAGGTGGAACTGGCCTACCTGGCCGTAAAGAAGCTGAAAGACGCCGTCCTGGTGGAGGTCTCCGGGGGGATCACCCCGGAGAACGCACCCGAGTACGCCGCCAATGCCGACGTGGTCTCCATGGGATGGATCACCCACTCGGCCAGGGCGGCCCACTTCAGCCTGGACGTCACCCAGGTGAAGTCGCCGGAGGAGCCCTAGAGCCCGGGCTTCACCCGGTGGTGCTGCAGACCGATCTCCTCCCCATCGAGGCCCATGGAGAGTGCCAGCAGCTCTGACAGGTAGAGGACGGGCAGCTCCCTCTGCTTGGAATCGAACTGGACGAAGCAGAACGGGCAGGGGGTGAGGATGGCCTCCGCCCCCGCTTCCAGGAAGTCCCATACGGTCTCCTTGAATATGCTATGGGAGAGCTCGTCGTCCACGCCGGACAGTCCCCCCCCGCAGCACGAAGGCCAGTCCTGGCGATGTGCGATCCCCGCCCCGGTCCAGCCGGCCACCTCGGCCAGGTTCCCCGGTCGGAAGGGTCCTTCCGCGTCCACCACCGAGCTGGGGCGGGACAGGTGGCACCCCGGATGGATGGCCAGGTCTATCTCCATCTCCCTCACCAGGGAGGACATCAGCTCCTCCCTCCTTTGTCTGACCAGATCCAGCAGGTGAAAGACCTCCGAACCGCCCCCGTAATGTCGCCCCATCTCCCCCAGTGTCCGATTGACCTCTTCCCTCCCCCGGTCCTGCAGCAGGTGATGCGCCTCCTTCAGGGAGAGGTAGCAGCCGTTGCACAGGGTGACGATGTCCCTTTCGGCCGATTCGGCGATGGACAGCATCCTGGCGGTCACCGCCAGCCAGGTGTCCGGGGCCATCGACCTCATCCCTATGGGTTCCACGCAGCAGGTGGCACCGGGAAGGTCCTCCACCTCCACCCTCAGTGCCTCCAGCACCCGCCTGGAGGACTTCTCCAGGAAGGGGAGGCGGGTGGGGATGAGGCATCCCCGGAAGAGGTGGAGTTCATCTCTCAACGGGCAACCTCCCCATGCTGGTCCTCTTAACGATAAGATCCAACTCATCTTGGGTGTCCGCGTCGACCTCCAGCTCCTCCAGGTCGAGCTCCCCACGGAGCTTGGAGGTCAACCGGGTCCGGGGGAAGGCCAGCCCGGTCTCCTTGAAGAGCTTGACCTCGGAGAGGAGGTGGTCGGGCGCACCTCCCCTCTGGGCGGAGAGCCTGCGCAGGGCGTTGATCACCCCCGCCGGGTTGACCCCCATCTCGCACCTCTCGGAGCAGCCGTTGCACATGGTGCACAGCCAGATGGACCGATCGGTCTCCAGTTCGAAGGTGCCTGTAATGGCCCTCTCCATCACCTCCCTGGGCCGGATCCCCCCGTTCCTGAGGGAGGGGCACACGGAGGAGCACTGGCCGCACTGATGGCATCTCCGAAGGAACTCGGCAAAATCCTCCTGGATCAGCTCCTCGGGTAGCTCGGGGTCAAAGCTCGACGTCCTCACGCCACTCGGATGCCCAGGGCCCCTTATACACTTTCTCCCCTCACAGTTGCGCCCTTCCCACCACGCGCAGCCTGTCCCCGTCCAGATGGGTGAGCAGGACCACCGATCCGGGGGGATGCGCCAGGGCCTTCTCCAGGGAGAGGTCGAGCTTGCGGCCGTCCACACCCTCCACCCTGCAGGGGAGGAACTGCATCCAGTGCCCGGGGTGGAGCACCGTTCCCTCCTCCAACGGTCTGGGCCAGAGATCCAGTATCTTGGCCTCGACCTCCAGCCTCTCCGATACCGCTAGGTCGAGGGAGGTGAGCACCGACCACGGTCCAGCTCCTGGGGCCCGAGGCCCTTCAGTGCCAGGCCCACCCTCTCTCCCTGGAGGGCATGATCGACCCCCCTGCCATGCCTCTGGATCGACCTGACGACCGTCTCCTCTCCCCCGGGGAGGTTGGAAAGGGCGTCGTGCTTCCTCACCACTCCCTGGGTCACCGTTCCCAAGGCCACCGTTCCCACCCCCTTGACCGGGAAGCGGTGATCCACCGATACCGTCCCGCCCCCTTCCTCCACCGGCCGCTCCAGGGAGTCCAGGTGGTCTCAGAGGGCCTCCCTGATATGGACGGGATCATCCTCCACCATGCGGTACCCGGAGACCGCAGTTCCCTGGAGCAGTGGGTCCAGCTGATCCTCGGTGATGTAGTTCCGCAACACCACCAGACCCTGGTCCACCCCCATCAGGTCCAGCACCAGCACCTTCTCGCCCAGCAGGTGGTCCAGTGCGTCCACCACCAGCACGGCGAAGCCGGCCAGGGGGACCGAGTGGAACAGCGACCGCAGCTTGTCCGGGTAGGAGGTGGGCTCGACCAGGGTGATGGTGTCCTCGTCCCTCCTCATGTCGTACAGCCCGATATCGGTCTCGGTGCCTCTCTTCCCGATCCCTTTCCCGTACCCGGGAGGGGAGAGCAGGGCCACGGTCAGGTGTGGCATGTCGGCCGGTAGGCCACCCGGTACTTCCCGGTTGTGGTGGGGGAAACCGCATAAGAGCCCCGTTCCCTTTCCGGGGGTGATGGACATCGAGAAGCACAGGTGCCAGTTCTGCGGGCGCCCGGCCAAGTACTTCGCCTTCGCCACCTTCGTGTGCGATCTGGAGGAGTGCATGGAGAGGGCCAGGAAGGAGCGCGGGGGGCCCGGTGGTCACCTCAAGAGGAAGGGCGAGGGGAAGCCCATTGTCCCGGAGGACGAGGACTAGCGCAGCCTGGAGGCGGCCAGGGAGAACAGGTCCCTTACCGGGATGATCCCCTCCTCCAGCCCCCGCTGGGCGCAGGAGAGGTGGATCAGGCACTTGGGACAGGCGGTGACCAGGGCGTCCGCCCCGGCCCGCCGAGCCTCCCTCAGGCGGTCGAGCTGCCATTCCCTGGTGTAGGAGTCGCAGTTCACCCAGTTGGAGTGGCCACAGCAGGCGCTCATCTCCCCCGACCTGGGCATCTCCACCACCTCCCCCAGATCCTCCATGATCCTCCTGGGGGCCTCAACGATCCCCCCGTGACGGCCCAGGCGGCAGGGATCCTGAAAGGCGATCCTCTCGCCCGCTCGCTCCAGCTCCAATCTGCCCTCCTCCAGACCCTCGGCCACCACCTCCACCAGGCCCCTCACACGGAAGTCGAGGTCACCGACGAAGCGAGGGTAGACGTCCCTCAGGGTGGAGTATCCCTCCGGACACAGGGCGATCACCTCATCGGCCCCTTCCATCTGCCGCACGTTCATCTCCGCCAGCCTGCGGAAGGTCTTTTCGTCCCCCATCCAGTGAGCGTCGTGGCCGCAGCACCGCTCCCCGGGGAGCACCCCGGGACGGAGGCCCATGGCGTTCAGCAGCCTCACCGCCGATCGGGGGATGTCGAGGAGGCCCGGGCAGAAGTCCCGGAAGAGCACGTGGAAGTAAGGGAGACAGCCGATGAAGAGGAGCGGGTCGTCACCCAGAATGAGGTCATCGGTGACCCAGTTGGTCTTCTCCGGGACCAGATCGGAACGGGCGTTCAGCCCCCTTATGGCCCCCATGATCCCACCATGGGTCCTCTGCGGAGGGAGCACCTCCCCCAGGTCCACGCGCAGCCGGCGAACGAACTGGTGGAAGAGCACCCCGCTGTCGCAGGCCTGGGAGCACAGCCCGCAGTTGGTACAGCTCCATATCCCTGCGTCCAGGGGATCCTCCCCGGCCGCGATACGCTCCACCACGGTGCGGGGGGAGAAATCCCCCTTACCGTGGGATACCGGGCACAGGTAGCTGCACCTGCCGCATCCGATGCACTCCTGGATCCCGAACTCCCTGTAGTCCTCAATGTCCACCGCCCTCACCTCCCAGCGGACCCTTGGACCGGACCCTCTCCACGAAATCATCGGTGGTCTCCGCGAAGCGACCCCCCTCCGAGGCGGAGACCCAGTTCAGGTAGAGCCTCTCCGGATCGATGCCCAGGAGTCCCATCAGCTCCCTGGTCCTCCCCACCCGCCGCTCCGCCTCCTCGTTGCCGTTGAGGTAGTGGCAGTCGCCGGGATGGCATCCGAGCACCATCACCCCGTCCGCCCCCTTCTGGAAGGTCCTCAGGAGAAGGGCGGGGTCCACCCGTCCGGAGCACATCACCCTGACGATCCTGATCCGGGACGAGTACTGGTATCGGGAGACCCCGGCCAGGTCCGCCCCGGCATAGGCGCACCAGTTGCAGCAGAAGGCCACGATACTCGGCTCCCAGCTCACCGATCCCCCTCCAGCAGTACCTCCACCTCCCCCTCCAGCTGCTCATCGGTGAATCCCCTGGCCTCGATGGCGTTGCTGGGGCAGGAGACGGCGCACAGTCCGCACCCCTGGCACATCTTGGGATCGATCCGTGAGAACCTCCTGCCCTCTTCCTCTACCAGCTCCGCCGCCCCGAAGGCGCACAGCGACTGACACTCCCCGCAGGCCCGGCACCTCTCCTCGTCGACCCGGCAGACCAGGGGAGAGGAGAGCAGGTTCCTGCGGGAGAGCAGGCCGGCCGCCTTGGCCGCCGCGGCCGAGCCCTGGATCATCGCCTCCATCGCGTCCTTGGGGTACTGGGCCCCGCCGGCCACCATCACCCCTTCCACCGAGAACTCCACCGGGGCCAGCTTAGGGTGCCTCTCCAGGAGGAATCCCTCCCTGTCCAGGGGGACCTTGAACATGCGACCGAGGGCGGCCAGGGAGTGGCCGGGGACCATCCCCAGGGCCATCACGGTGAGGTCGGTGGGAAGCTCCACCTCCCCCTCGCTCGACCGGAACCTCACCCCGTCGGCCCCGATCTCCGGCCCCCTCTGGACCCGGAAGAAGCGCACCCCCGCCATGGCGGCCTCCCGGTACAGCTCCTCGGCACCCCTGGCGAAGGTCATCATATCTCGGAAGAGGACGTTGACCTCCTTCCCCATGCGTCTAAGGCGGAGGGCCTGCTCCAGGGTCTTGGTGCAGCAGTAGCGGGAGCATCCGTAGGTCCCGTTCCTCACCCCCACACACTGGACGAAGGTCAGGCGGTCCGGCAGGTCCCCCGCGTCCAGCCTTCTGTCCAGCTCCAGGCTGCTGATCCCCGGCCCCTCGGGCAGGGGGGCGGGCTCCCCCCCGGCGGCGATGATCACAGCCCCGCAATGCAGCTCCTTCCCGTCGGTCAAGGTGAGGCGGAAGTCCCCCACCGATCCCCTCACCGATTCCAGATCCCCCTTGATCACCTCCACCTCGGTCCCTTCCAGAAGAAGAGGCAGGGCATCGCCCGTCCGGGCCGGCAGGCCTCCCAGCTCACCGGACTCGATCAGCCGGACCGGGTAACCCTGCAGCGAGAGGTCCCTGGCGGCGCTCTGGCCGGCCGGTCCCCCGCCCACCACCACCGCGGATCCCTCCACGGGGAAGCTGATCGGCTCCAGGGGGCGCATGAGGGAGACCTTCCTGGCCGCCATGCGCACCAGGTCAACGGCCTTCCTGGTGGCCTCCTCCGGATCCCCACGGTGCACCCAGGAGCACTGGTCCCTGATGTTGGCCATCTCCATCATGTAGGGGTTGAGCCCGGCCCGGGCCAGGGTCTCCCGGAAGAGCGGCTCGTGCGTCCTGGGGGAGCAGGAGGCCACCACCACCCGGTCGAGGGAGTGCTCCCCGATCCTGTCGGTGATGTCCTGGAGGGCTCCCTCCGAGCAGGTGAAGGTGTTCTCCTCCGCATGGACCACATACGGAAGGGAGGCGGCCACCTCGACCACCCTGGGGACGTCCACCACGCCGGCGATGTTGGTGCCGCAGCGGCACACGAACACGCCGATGGAGGGGCCCCCCTCCTGTTCCTGGTGGGAGCGAACCTTGCTCTTCCTCCGCTTCCTCCCCGGGAACATGGTCAGGGCGAGCGAGGCGGCCGAGGAGGCCTCGCAGACGGTGTCCGGGATGTCCTTGGGGCCGGTGCAGCAGCCGGCGGCGAAGACCCCCTCCCGGTCGGTGAGCAGCGCCCCCCGCCCGTCGGCGCGGGTGGCTATGAACCCGTCCTCCCCGGTGGAGATGCCCAGGGCCCGGCAGAGCGGTCTCGTACCCTCGCGGGGGACCGCGGCCATGGCCAGGACCACCATGTCCGCCCTCAGGGACCTCACCTCCCCCGCGTCCACCTCCTCCACCCTCACCTCCGGGCCGGAGGGATCGACCTCGGCCACCCTGCCCCGGACCAGGCGGATGCTGGAGGCGGCCCTGTCCCGGTAGCGGTCGAAGTCCTTGCCGTAGGTGCGCAGGTCCATGTAGCAGACGGTGATCTCCTCGATGGAGGGCCGATGCTCCAGGGAGACCATGGCCTCCTTCAGGGAGGCCATGCAGCAGAACCTGGAGCAGTGGGAGCAGTACCTTTGGTCCCTGGACCCGGCGCACTGCACGAACAACATGCTCCTGGGGGCGGCACCGTCGGAGGGCCTCTCCAGCCTCCCCCCGGTCGGCCCGGAGGGACTCAGCAGCCGCTCCAGCTCCAGGCCGGTGACGATGTCCGGTGACTCCCCGTAGCCGTACTCGGCCACCAGCCCGGGGTCCATCTGCTGGAAGCCGGTGGTAACGATCACCGCTCCCACCTGCAGCTCCTCCACGCTTGGCTCCATCCCGTAGTCGATGGCGTCGGCGGGGCAGACCTCCTGGCAGACGCCGCACTTCCCCCTGGTCAATCGCAGACAGTGCTCCGGATCGATGGTGTACTTGAGGGGCACGGCCTGGGGGAAGGGCACGTAGATCGCCCCCCTCTCCCCCAGGCCCAGATCGAACTCGTTCTCCAGGCCCACCGGGCAACTCTCCGAGCACGTGCCACATCCGATGCAGGCCTCCTCCCTCACGTACCTGGGCCTCCGTTCCACCCGAAGGGTGAACTCGGGCGCCTCCCCCTTCAGGGAGAGCACCTCGGTGAGGGTGAGCATGTCGATATTGGGGTGGCGGTAGACCTCCACCAGCAGGGGGGAGAGGATGCACGCCGAGCAGTCGTCGGTGGGGAAGGTCTTGTCCAGCTGTGCCATGTGCCCACCCAGGCTGGGGGATCGCTCAATCAGGTGCACGCCCACCCCGGCGTTGGCCAGGTCGAGGGCCGCCTGCACCCCGGCCACTCCACCTCCGATGACGGCTACCGATTCCATTCGAAACAGTCCCTGAGTTCCCTCAGCTACACACTTCCTCTCAAAAAAGGTTTGTTCCGGGGGCCCCGGGTCAAGGTTTATAGTATTCCACGCGCTAGGGAGCGTGAATGCGAGTGGTAGGCTTCACGAAGACATCGTTGCTGGACTGGGATGGCCGTGTGGCCTCCGTTGTCTACCTTCCCGGATGCAACTTCAGATGCCCGTTCTGTCACAACAGGGATTTGGTGCTGAGTCCAGGAGACCTGCCCGAGGTGCCCATGGGCGACGTCGAGGGATACCTGAAGGAGCACTCCGACTTCCTGGACGGGGTGGTGATCACCGGGGGGGAACCCACCCTGCACGGGGACCTCGCCGAGCTGTGCAAGAGGTTCCGGTCACTGGGGCTGGGGGTGAAGCTGGACACCAACGGGACGAACCCGGACATGCTCCAGGACCTGATCGACGCCGGCCTGCTGGACTGCGTGTCCATGGACCTGAAGGCCCCCCTGGACTCCAGGTACGATCTCTGCTCCGGGGTGGAGGCCCCCCTGGAGGAGATCAAGAGGTCCATCTCTCTCCTGATGGACTCGGACATCGACTACGAGTTCCGCACCACCCTGGTGCCCACCCTGCACGGTCGGGAGGAGGTGGAGGAAATCGCCGCCTTCATAGGGGGTGCCAGGAAGTACGCCCTGCAGCAGTTCAGGCCGGACGTGACGCTGGAGGAAAGGTTCTCCGCGCTCGACCCCTTCCCCGGCGAACAGATGAGGGAACTGGCGGAGGTGGCCAAGTCCTACGTCAGGAAGGTGGTGATCAGGGCGGACATGGAGTCCTGATATCAGCGCTGAGACTGGTCACCCATATCTTTAATATCGAATGACCGATGGAAGGCCGCCGTCATCTGATCGGTCGAGGGGGAACCATATGAATTCCGAGGAGGGACGTCTCAAGACCTACATCGAGGGTTTCGACAGGATCTTGGAGGGGGGTATACCCGAGGGGCACATCGTGCTGCTGACCGGGACCCCCGGCACCATGAAGTCATCCATATCCTACTACATGCTGTACCACCAGGCCAAGGAGAACGGGTTGACCGGAGTCTACGTCACCCTGGAGCAGTCCAGGGAGAGCCTGCTGCGCCAGATGGAGAAGATGGGCATGGACGCCGGGGAGGTCCAGGAGACCCTCCACGTGCTGGACCTCTCACTGATCAGGAAGAAGCTTAAGGAGATCTCCGCCGGCGGGTCCTGGCTGGAGGTGTTCAAGTCCTACCTGTCCAACCTCAATGACAACCTGGGCTACGAGCTGCTGGCCATAGATTCGCTGGACGTGCTGGAGACGATGTCCGACGTGGGGGCGAGGAGGACCGAGCTGTTCTACCTGTTCGAGTGGCTCCGCGACCTGGGGGCCACGGTCATCCTGATCTCCGAGGTTTCCCCCGAGTGGGTGCTCGAGGGGACCTACGACGAGGCCTACCTCGCCGACGGGCTCATCGCCCTCAAGATGCAGGAGGTCAGGGAGGTGGAGACTCAGAGGAGGATCAGGTGCGTCAAGATGAGGGAGACCAACCACGACCCCTCCTTCTTCTCCCTCCTCTACAGCGATGGCAGGTTCCAGGTGACCAAGGTGATCAGCGAGTAGTCTGGTGTTCCGATGAGCAAGCGGTTCGAATGCCCGAGATGCGGGGCGGGGGTCCATCCAACCGATACCCAATGTCCTCGATGTGGCTCCCCGCTGAATGAGTCCGAGGATGTCCAGGAGGATGTGCCCTCCATCACGCTGGAGAACATCCTGGACGACAGGAAGACCTCTGTCCGCACGGAGGAGGAGATGTCCACCTCCGGGCTGAGGCAGCTGCTGGAGAGGAAGGAACGGGAGCTGCAGAGGAAGGAGGAGGATCTGCGGAGTCGGGAGGAGGAGGTCCTCTCCTCGGCCGAGCAGATCGAGGGGGACACCATGCAGCTGGAGTCGGAGTGGGAGGCCCTGGAGAGGGAGAAGGCCTCTTTGTCCGAGAAGGAGGAGGCCCTCCGGGAGAGGGAGAGGAAGCTGGAGGACCTCTCGGGCGATCTGGAGGAGTGGAGGGAGACACTCGCCCGGTTGCGGGAGAAGCTGGGAAGAGAGGGGCTGACCCCAGCCGACCTGCAGAGGCTGCTGAAGATCCAGGACCATTTCCGGTCGATGGTGGATATGGAGCGGGGAAAGGTCCTGGGGGAGATTGGCTCCGACGAGGCGCGACCTGAGGTGAAGGAGGAACTGCCCCCCGACAAGGTTCGGGAGATATTCCAGGAGATCGACCAGCAGCTGGGAAAGGGCCTGGAGGGCGATCCCGAGTGGGGCCTCGTCCCCACCCACATCGAGAGGCTGGATACCATGCTGGGCGGGGGGATACCGAGGGGCAGCGTCGCCCTGCTCAGCGGTCCCGCCGGGGCCATGAAGTCCTCCCTCGCCTTCCACGTCCTGCACCATGCGGCCGTGGAGAGGGGAATAGGGGGCATCTACCTCTCCCTGGAGCAGAGGAAGGGGTCCCTCCTCAGGCAGATGGAGAGGATGGGCATGGACCACTCGCTCTCCGAGGGCACACTCAGGCTGGTGGACATGGAGGAGCTGCGCGGGGAGACCTCCGGGAGGGAGGGGGACTGGAGGACCGTTCTTCAGGAATACGTCCAGGAGAATCTGGAGGAAACGGACCTTTTTGTGCTGGACTCGCTGGAGTCGTTCAAGGCCCTCACCGAGCACTGGTTCGGCAGGGAAGAGCTGGCCGAGCTCTTCGCCTGGTTGCGGTCCATGGGACTGACCGTTCTGCTGATCTCAGAGCTCCCTGAACGGGAGCTGCTGAAGAGCAGGGAGGGGGAGATGTACCTGGCCGACGGTGTGATAGAGCTTTCGATGAGGCAGGTGGACGACACCCAGGTGAAGCGGCGCCTTCGGGTGGTGAAGATGAGGGGAATGAACCACGATTCCTGTTCATACACCCTGAAGAGGGAAGGCTCCACTTTCCAGCTACACGCTCCCCTGGTCGGCTCGACGGGACCGTTCTCCTGAACATCCAGTACGAAGAAAGAATTAAGTAGCAACAATCCGCTTAACCGCGCGGCGGGAGGAGATTACTCTGCAGATCGACCGTGTGCGTACTTATATCAACAATTTCGACGATAATCTGCAGGGGGGGATCCCCAAGGGGCAGGTGGTGTTGATCACGGGCACCCCGGGGACCATGAAGTCCTCCCTGGCCTACGGCATTCTCTACCACAACGCCCTCCAGAACCGCATCCCCAGCGTCTACATGACCCTGGAGCAGTCCAGGGAGAACCTGCTGCAGCAGATGAACACGATGGGCATGGACGACGAGAGGGCGAAGGAGTACGTGCACGTCCTGGACCTTGGCCTGATACGAAAGAGCCTCACCCAGCTGAGCGCCAAGGGAACCTGGCTCCAGGTGTTCAAGATGTACGCCGACAGCCTGAAGCACAGCCTGGGGTACGAGCTGCTGGTGGTAGACTCCCTGGACGTGCTGGAGATGGCCGCCCAGATGGACGAGAACCGGCGGACCGAGCTGTTCTACCTGTTCGAGTGGCTGAGGAACCTGGGGGTCACCACCCTCTTGGTATCGGAGACCTCGCCGGAGAGCATGATGGAGCAGAAGTACGACGAGGGATACCTGGCCGACGGGGTCATCAGTTTGAAGCTCCAGGAGATCGGGGAGACCGACATCCAGAGGAGGATCAGGTGCGTCAAGCTGAGGAGCACCAACCACAAGACCGGGTACTTCTCCCTCCTGTTCAACGACGGGAGCTTTTCCGCCACACAGGTGATCACCGAGTGATCAGGCTGGGGCGCCACTCCTCCAGGACCAGCCCGCCGGTGAGGGAGATCAGGCCCAGCAGGGCCTGCTGCTGCGCCTGAACGGGGGAGTCGGGTACGCTCTGCACGGACATCGCCAGTAGGAGGGCCGAGAGGAGGACGGCGACCGCCGGCCCCGCCCTTATGATCCAGTGAGCCAGCCGATCCAGCTCTGGACGGATGAGCCAGGAGAGCGTCCCCTCCGCACCGTGGATCCTGACCAGTATAGCGCCCGACAGGGCCAGGAACAGCCACTCCGATGGGGAGGTGATCTCCGTCCAGAACCCGTTCTGGAAGTAGTTGGGGAAGTGGTGCTGTCCGTACGGCCCCAGGAGGGGGTAGAGCCAACTGACTGGTTCGTTCCACATCATGTCCAGCAGCTGGTGGGAGAGCAGGGCCAGTCCCAGGGCGAGCAGGGGGAGGGCGAACCTGGTCCGATGCAGGACCGCTCCCATGGCCAGTAGCCCCACCACCAGGAACAGCCCGTGGCAGTATATGCGCCCGTAGTCCACCGACGACTGCAGGATGATGTGCCCCAGCGGTTTGTCCACCAGATCGGGGAGCACGCCTCCCAGGCCGGCCATGGGGACCATCCTCCGATCCCCGGACCACCTGTAGAGTGCGAGCCCGATCAGCAGGCCGACGAATAGATGGCAGAGGAGGAGCACGATTGCCCATTGGCCGTCCCGGTTATAGCATTTTACCCCTGAGGATCGGAACTGGACACGGGCGGTGGGGGCGAAAAGATTAATAGAGCATATTTATTCTGGGCATAAGGCAAGGGCTCATGGTCTAGTGGTTATGACGTCGCCCTCACAGGCCGGCCATGCCGGCTGGGAACGGCGAAGTTCCCCGGTTCGAATCCGGGTGAGCCCACCACCTTCTCGGAACATCATCGAATAACGATAGATCTCCATGGTGAATTGAGGAAGGCCTCCAGGCCCCCGGCCTAATGCTGAGAGGTCACGAGGGGCGTTGTCCGATCGATCGTCGATCAGTGGATGCGTCACTGTGGAATCCGGAGGCCATCGAGGGAATGAAGGAAAGATGTGGAAGGGGTTTTTAGGAAGGTATCGCCTGAAGGCTCACTCCTGCAGCCTTTCGCCCACTCTTCCGAAGGCGTTCTGCAGCTGCCTGTAAAGCTCGCATTCCTTGTAGCACTCCACCGTGCAGTGGCAGTGCTTACCGCCCATCTCCTGCATCCACTGGCCGAGAACCCCCAGCGCTTCCAGCTGTTCCTTGTTGGCGTTGTCGATGTAGTTCATTATCTCCATCGTATCACAGTACCAGGAGATGATTGACAATAAATAAATATTATGAATTAATACTATTCTATACCAATGAGCGAGGAAGTGATGGAGAGCATCGAAGCGATCAGGGAGGAGATCCGGGCCATGCAAGGTTCCCTTCGGGAGGTCAGGCTGCAGGATCTCAGGAGGATCGCGTTCCTGCAGGTTCAGGCGGTCATCGAGAGCTTCTACGAGAGGGAGATGGAGGAGGGGATAAGGGGCCTTAGATCCTCCGACTGCGAGATGAGGTCGAGGTGCGAGGGGGAGCTGGGCCAGCTTTTACAGACCATCGGATCGGCCTTCGTCTCCGGTGATCTGGAGGGGACGAGGTCTTATTTGGAGGAGATGGAGGCGCAGCTGGACCGTGAGGGCCTCAGGTGCCAGGATCGGGATTGCTGTGAGCGGGCCAAGGGGATGATCGCCAAGGTGAGGATGCTTTTGGACCTGTACGGTAGGCTGGAGACGAGGATGGCCTCCTCCGGGGCGGAGATCGGAGATGGCCACCGGTCCTCGGAGGAGGTGGCGGACATGCTCTCACCCCTCTCCCACCCGATCAGGGTGGACCTTCTCCGATCACTGGCCATGGGCGAGAGGAGGTTCAACCAGATGAGCAGGGAGCTGGGGGTGAGGACCGGGCACCTCCAGTTCCACCTGGCCAACCTGGCCGAGCAGGGCTACGTGCGCAAGCAGGGCTGGGGGGCCTACTCCCTCACCGGCCGGGGCAGACTGGCCCTGGATCAGGTGGAGGATATGGCCAGGCGTCTACACTCCGAACCGTATATCCGATTACAGGATTGAACGATGGAGGAGCCCAGTGGGATCGTTGCCCGGAGTGCACGATGGAGGTCAGGTACATCGATCCCAAGAGCTGCGCCTCCCTCCTCGAACGATCCGAAGAGAGCATACTCAGGCACTCTATGGTCTCACCCTGTGGGCATCTCCAAGAGCGACCTGGTCTCCAGGGCAAGCATGGGATATCAATGGCCGGTCTACCAGTCGAGTCACCATCTGAGGGATTTCTGGCGGATGTCCCAAAACTCGGCGGCACCAGGAAGGAGCTGAAAGAGCCGGCAAACAGTCACGTAATCCACACCGCCCTGGCCAGGATGGAGGCCGGATCGTGGATCCGCTGCAGGACATCTCCCCCCCTCTCGGAGGGGATCAGATGCGACACCTGCAGCCTGGAAGGGGTCCAGGCGTACTTGGGGTATCCGAGGTAGAACCCATCCATCGACACCCGGGTGTAAGAGACGGAGAGGGGGCGTGCTGGAGGTGGGAGTGAATCCCTCCGATCGCCCGGGGAAAAGGTTAATTCGCCGTTCCCAGTTCAAGTCAACATGAGCGATGGAGGCGAACCCTCTGGAGGTCCCACCAGGTTCATGATCCTGGGGGGCTTCCTGGGAGCGGGGAAGACCACCCTGGCGGTGAGGCTGGGCAGGCTTCTGAAGGAGGAGTACGACAAGTCGGTGGCGATCATCACCAACGATCAGGGGGACGTTCTGGTGGACACCGAGTTCACCAAGGAGGCCGGTTTCGACGTCAGGGAGGTGCTGGGGGGATGCTTCTGTGCCAACTTCGACGACTTTGTTAAGAACGCAAGGTCCCTGGTCCAGATGAGCAGGCCCGACGTCATAATCGCCGAACCGATCGGCACCTCCACCAACATCCTGGCCTCGGTGGTGGCCCCCCTGCGCACCCTCTATCCGGACGAGTTCGAGGTGGCCCCGCTCACCGTGGTGGTGGACGGGACCCAGGCCCTTGGCCTGTTGGAGGGGGGAGAGAGGGAGGGGACGACGCTCATACCCTCCCACCAGGTGAAGGAGGCCGAGTGCTTGGTCCTCTCCAAGGTCGATCGCCTCCCCGAGAGCTCTTTGGAACCGACCATGGAGGCGCTCCATCGTCACCTGAACGGGGTGGAGGTGATCCCCTACTCCTCGGTGACCGGGGAGAACCTGGACACGGTCCTCGACCTGATACTGTCCGACCGGGTCAGCCGCAAGATGCCCACCGGGGCCGACCAGAGCACGTTCGCCGGGGAGAAGGCCAGCCTGGGTTGGTACAGCAGCTCCTCGACCCTCCTCCCCTCCGGGAAGGTGGACCTGTACGATTTGGTGACCTCTGTCATGAGGAAGGTGGCCGACTCCTTCGATGCCTCGGCCGTGGCCCATGTGAAGGTGGTGGTGAGGTCCCCCTCCGTGGGGGTCAAGGTCAGCCTGGTGGGGAACTCCATGCAGGTGGACGGGCTGAGCGGTTCACGCTACCTGGAGGAGCCCGGGAGCGTGGTGGTGAACGCCAGGGTGATCTCCTCCCCCGAGCATCTCAGCGGGGTGCTCCGGGACATCATCGACTCCTTGGAGGAGGAGATGCCCCTCTCCCTGCGGGATTTCGAGGAGTCCTGCTTCACCCCCAGACCGGAGGCGCCCTCCTACTTCTTCAAGCAGGTGTGAGATAGAGGACGCCATATCATCGAGAATTCCGAACATTCTCCGCAGAATGCGCGTTTTCATCAGTAACCCTTAAGACCGTACGATGTGATAGGTCACCTCACTAGGGGGAGGCAAACGGTCGTCATCGATGACATGAACCGTCGGATACTCCGATTGCTGGGCACCGACGGCAAGATGAGCTACAGGGAGGTGGCCCAGAGGCTGAACAGGTCACCCTCCACCGTTAGGGACCGGATAGGTCGTATGGAGGAGGACGGCATCATCTTGGGCTACGTGGCCCTGGTGAACGCCGAACAGATGGGGATGAGGGCCGAGGGGATCGTGCTGGCCGACATTGCCGAGGGCTTCACCGTGGGAGACCTCCGGGAACTGAAGGAGATCGAAGGGGTGACCGAGGTGCTCTTCGTCTCCGGGGAGAAGAACGTGATGGTGAGGGTCCAGGCCGAGGACAACCGTCAGCTGGAGGAGGTGGTCTCCGGCAAGATAGCCTCCTCTGGGCTGACCGACATCGAGCTCATCGTGGCGCTCGATTCGGTGATGCGCTTCCCAGAGGTGTCCCTGGAGTGATCAGATCATGGTGGGGTCGTAGTACCCGATGAAGGGCCGGCTACTGCTCGGGACGATCTTGTGGAACTCTCCCCACCTGCGTTCCACCTGAATATCGAAGGCCGCCTCGTACTCGTGGACCATGCGGTCGATGTCCTCTCGGTCTTGATCGCCGATTCCGCCCATGGTGGCCCCGGGGGCCAGCTGCTTGGGGGAGACCGGCCCCATGACGAACATCCTGCCCCCGTGCATGCCCGCTCCCACATGCTGGCCTATGACCGGCCGATCCTGGATGCCCAGGCCCAGGACCATGATGGTCCCCCCGGCCATGTACTCCCCCAGGTAGTCGCCCACCCTCCCCCCTATCACCAGGGAAGGACCGGAGCCCCTGAACTCCTTCATGTGTATGCCGGCGCGGTAACCGCTGTCGTCCCTAATCAGGATCATACCGCCCCTGGCGGCCAGGCCGGTGACGTCACCCACGCTCCCGTGGACGATGATGCTCCCACAGTTCATGGTGTTCCCGGTCTGGTCCTGGGCGTTCCCGTAGACCTTTATGGTGGAGCCGTTCAGGAACGCTCCCAGGTTGTTCCCCGGGGTGCCCCTTATCTCGATCACCGTCTCCGGATCGGAGGCGGTCGACCCTATGTACCTCTGCCCCAGCACACCCTCCACCACGATGTGTCGGGCCCCCTGGGAGAGGGTCTCCCGGATCCTCTGGTTCAGTATCTGATGCTCCATCGGGTGGCCCAGGCCGTCCCGGTCGTCCGCCCTGATCACCACCCTCTCCTCGGTCCCCCCTCCAAGGGCCTTCTGGCACATATCAGCCCCACCCCTCTCCGACGTGCTTCACGTCCATGACATCCGCTATGCGGGGATTGGCCCCCATGAACCTCAACCTGTCCCGGTTCCCCACCAGGCTCTCCACCGAGTCTATGCCCATCGCCCCCAGGACCTCCCGGAGCTCCTCGTTCCAGGCGTGGAAGAGGTTGATCAATTTTCCCGCCCCCTCCTCCGGATCCAGTCTGGAGGCCAGCTCCTCCCTCTGGGTGGCGATCCCCCAGGGGCAGATGCCCCGGTGGCACTGCTGGCAGACGCGACAGCCCAGGGCCACCAGGGGTGCGGTGCACACGCTGGCCACGTCCGCCCCCAGGGCGAGGACCTTGATCATGTCGGCCGCCGATCTGATGGAGCCGGAGGCGCACAGGGAGACCTGGTTCCTCAGCCCCTCCTCGGTCAGCCTCCGGTCCACGGTTGATATGGCCACCTCTATGGGGATGCCAGCGTGGTCCCGTATCACCCTGGGAGCGGAACCGGTGCCCCCCTTGAACCCGTCGATGGTGATGAAGTCGGCACCCGCCCTCACTATGCCGGAGGAGATGGCGGCGATGTTGTGCACCGCGGCCACCTTGACCCCCACCGGGACCTCGTAGTCGGTGGCCTCCTTCAGCACCGAGATCAGCTGCTGTAGGTCCTCGATGCTGTAGATGTCGTGGTGGGGGTAGGGGGACAGGGCGTCCGTGCCCAGCGGGATCATCCTGGTCTCGGAGATCAGCTCGGTGACCTTCTCCCCCGGCAGGTGACCGCCGTGGCCCGGCTTGGCCCCCTGCCCTATCTTGATCTCCACGCTGGCCACCTTCTTCAGGTACTCGGGGGTGACCCCGAAGCGGCCGCTGGCCACCTCGCTGTTGATCCGGTGGGCGAAGGCGTAGAAGTCCGGATGCAGTCCCCCCTCCCCGGAGCCGGCCAGGATATTCAGCCTCTCCGAGGCCTTGAACAGGGCCTTCTGGGTGTTGTAGGAGACCGAGCCCAGGCTGATGTGCCCGATCATGATGGGCATGTCCATGGGGATGATGGCCCCCTCACCTCCCTCCAGATCGTACTTCCCCTCGCCTTTCACCTCCAGGCTCCCCGACCGCCTGCCCAGGTAGGTCCTGGTCTCGATCGGCTCCCTCAGGGGGTCGATGGACGGGTTGGTGACCTGGGCCGCGTCCAGCAGCAGGTCGTCGAATATGGCCCGGTAGGGCAGGTCGGTCCCGCAGGAAGAGAGGAGCACCCCTCCGCTCCTGGCCTGGGCGGCGATGCTCCGCCGGTCCCTCTCGGTGAAGCTGGGGTGGACCGGGTACTGGGAAGGGACGGGTCGCACCTCGATGGCGCCGGTGGGGCAGACGTGGGCACAGCGGCCGCAGGCCACGCATCCCCCGGAGTGGCGGACCACCCCTTCCTGGAAGTCGAGCGCGTCGAAGGAGCACTCCTTGACGCACCTCCTGCAGGAGACGCAGATCTCCCGGTCCACCACCGGTCGGAACCTGTCCTGCCCCTTACTCTTCACGGTCCCGATGGCCTCGGTCACACCTCCACCTCCTGGAACGGATGCTCGGTACCCTTCCTCACCAGGCCGCGGTCCGCCCTGGCGATCATCGGGCTTCCCGCGTCGGCCGTCCAGATCCTGGCGGAGGGCTCCACCGACCTGATGGCGCATTCCTCGCTCGCGGCGAACACGCACCCCTCCGAGGGGGAGATGCCCGCCACCAGTGGGCGCAGCTTCTTACGGTCGGCCATGGCGATCATGGTGCACTCGGGCTCCCTCCTGCCCACCAGTATGCTGAAGGGACCGTTCAGGAAGGCCTCCTTGTAGACTATGCGGAGCCAGGTGGCCAGTCTCCTGCTCCCCTCGTCCATGCCCTCTATCAGCGGGTAGTACCAGGGGGCCATGGCGAACGCCGCCACCGGGATGGGGAGGTGATGCTTCCTGACCA
The DNA here is from genome assembly GCA_046540255.1 of Methanomassiliicoccales archaeon. Classification (GTDB taxonomy): domain Archaea; phylum Thermoplasmatota; class Thermoplasmata; order Methanomassiliicoccales; family JAAEEP01; genus JBKHFJ01. Next base: position 50,450 of record JBKHFJ010000006.1, read on the forward strand.
GCATGTCCCACAGGTAGGTGATCACCTCCGTGTCCGTAAGAAGGGTGCACTCGTAGCCCGCCATCTCCACCAGCTTCCTGTTCACCCCGTATGAGGTGATCTCCCCGTTGTGGCACACCGACCAGTCCAGGAGGTTGATCGGATGGGCGCCGGCCCACCATCCGGGGGAGTTGGTGGGGAACCTGGAGTGGGAGAGCCACATCCTACCCTGGTACCTGGAGATGTCGTAGAACTCCGCGATCTCCCCCGAGTAGCCGCAGCCCTTGAACACGGCCATGTCCTTCCCGGAGGAGACGCAGTAGGCGCCCTCCAGGTCCCGGTTGATCCGCATGGCCAGCTCCGCCACCCGGTCCTCCGGATCGAAGGCTGGGCCGCGGGGCCAGTCCAGCCTCTCCTTGACGATGGCGAAGAACCTCCAGACCAGCGGATACGGGGGGCTGAGGGTGGTCACCTTCTTTGTGAACACCCGCTCGTCCCCGGTGATGTAGACGTTGTCCTTCAGGAACTCCTCCGTCCTGGACTTGGCCTCCTCGTCATCGAAGATGAACTGGAGACAGAACTCGTCCCTCCTGTCCGGGAAGAGGCCGTAGCCCGCGTACCCGGCGCCCAGCCCGTTCTCCCTCTCGCTCATGGTGGTGATCATCCGGGTGATGGTGTCCCCGGAGATGGTGCCACCGTTGGTGGCGATGCACCCGGCTATGCCGCAGCCCCCGGGCCGTCTCTCCTTGCCCGGTGGGGGGGAGGCCAGGTAGATCTTGCCTCCGTTTCTGGCGATATGGGGGGATCTGGTCACGCGTTCACCTCTCGAGGTTCGGCTCCTGGATGCCATCCCCATGCGGGGGAGTACACCACCGCTGCTAGCGGAAAAGCGGTCTTTCGGTGCCTTGGTGTTCCCCGATGGTCACGCCAGTGCCGTTCCGTGTCAATCCACCATACGGAGGATATTTAAGGGTTGTTGAGAAATCGATTCCTATAGGACTCATTTGGTATGAATATCGCAATGTAAGAGAAGCTTGTTGGTCTTATATACCGGCCATCCTGTGTAATATGCAATCATAGTACGATAAATGGAAAAGCACCGCCACGTTCCCGAATCAAACGGACCGGCAATATTCATATCTTATAAATCCTATCAGGGCATCGAGGACCATGTCCCTTTCCAAGGTGTCCCTGCTCCCCCAGTTGCCCGAGCTGAGCAGGATAAGGGAGATCCGTAAGGCCCTGAACGTCTCCCAGAGGGAACTCGCCAACCTCGCCGGGGTGAGCCAGTCCCTGGTGGCCAAGGTGGAGAGCGGGAGCATAGACCCGTCGTACAACAAGGTGAGGAAGGTCTTCGAGGCCTTCGAGGAGGCAATCCGGACCCAGAAGGTGGTGGGGGAGGAGGTGGACGAGGAGCTGACAGTCCTGGACCTGGCCACCAAGGGGGTGGTGAGCGTGACCCCCGATCAGAGTGTGGGGGAGGCGGTGGACCGGATGATGAAGGGCCGCTTCACCCAGCTGCCCGTCATGGAGGGGGACAGGGTGGTGGGCTCTCTTACCGATGACCTGCTGAGGGGGTACACCATCCAGGAGACCAGGACGGGCAAGAGGACCTACGACGAGGTGATGGAGACCCCCCTGAGGGAGGTGATGGAGCCGCCCTTCTCCATCCTCAAGGAGGACACCTCGATAGAGCTCGCCTCCATGCATCTGCAGAGGGAGGAGGCGGTCCTGGTGTCCAGCCAGGGGGCCATCGTGGGCATCCTCACCAGCGCCGACTTCCTGAACCTGGGCCTGAGGCGTTGATCCTCAACCTATATCTACCCCCTTCCCCCTGGGTCAAGGGCCCTTCGGGGACCTGGACATGAAGAAGAAGGAGCTGGAGATGCTGGTGCAGAGGGTCCCACCGATCCGGGATCCCCAGCCCGGGCTGGAACAGTACTCCACCCCGGCGGACATCGCCTCCGACGTGCTGTTCACCGCCTACTGGAGGGGAGACATCGCCGACAGGAGGGTGATGGAGCTGGGCTGCGGCAACGGGATGTTCGCCATCGGGGCCAGCCTGCTGGGCGCCGAGACGAGCCTGGGAGTGGACATCGATCCCGGATGCCTGGAGCAGGCCAGGGAGAACTCCCTGGCACTGGGCGCCCGGGTGGAGCTGGTGCGTGCCTGGGCGGAGGACCTGGAGGCCAGGGTGGACACGGTGATCCAGAATCCCCCGTTCGGTGCCCAGAGGAAGGGGGCGGACCGACCGTTCCTCCGCACGGCCCTGAGATGCGCCGACCGCGTCTATACCCTTCACCTGGCCGGAACGGAGCCCTTCCTCCTGGAGTACATCGATGAGCTGGGAGGAGAGGTGGAGTCCCGGCGGCGGTATAAATTTAATATACCTCACCTGTTTGGGTTCCATAGGAAGGAAGTGAAATCAGTGGAAGTAGTGATGCTGATCGTAGCGACGGGTGAATAGTGATGAGCAATAAGACCGTTTTGCCAGGAGAGGAGGTCGCCGTGGTGGAGGAGTTCATATCCTCCGAGGGAACCTACGAGGAGGACGGGATAGTCTACGCGGCCCAGTTCGGCGAGCTGGAGCTGGACCACGATGACAAGACCGTGAAGGTGGTGGCCAGGAATCCCCCGGTCAGCCTCAGGCTGGGGGACACCGTGTTCGGGGAGATAATCGATGTGAGGACCAGCATGGCCATATGCGAGGTCATCGCCGTGGAGGGCAAGGAGAGGGAGATCACCGGAGATACCAACGGGACCATTCACATATCCAAGGTCTCCTCCGGGTACACCTCGGAGGTGGGGAAGGAGCTGCGGCCCAGTGACATAGTGAGGGCCAAGGTGATCCAGGTGAAGCCCTCCATACAGCTATCCACCCAGGGCAAGGACCTGGGGGTGATCAAGGCCCTGTGCAAGAAATGCAGGGCACCCATGAGGAGAAAGGGCAAGAACCTCTACTGCGAGTACTGCGATCGCACCGAGTACCGGAAGATCTCGGAGGACTACGCTGCGGTGGAGTTCGAGTACATGAAGGGGGGGAAGTAGTAGTCTGGACCATCCAGATCATGGCCAGGGTCACCGTTTCGTCTATCGGAAATGCTCGCCGGTAGTTAAAGGAAAAAGAATATATGGGCGCTGATGGTTAAGCAGAATCAGGGTAGGCTGATGACCAAATCCAACGAAGAATTGGTACAGGAGATCGACGAGCTCCGAACCGAACTCAAGCAGATGAAGGAGATCATCGGAATGCTGTTGAACATGGTCGCCGATTCGGAGGACGACGAGGAGGAGGAGTACCTCGGTTTGCCCGAGATAGGATCGGTGGAAGCTCCCCGATTCAACACCTGAACCTCCACGAGGCAGGAAACCCCTTACCCTTCTCAGGAAAGAGATATTACCGGCCCAGTGGGTATGATGTCCCGTGAAGGCAGTCGCACTCATTTCGGAAGGTATCGACTCCCCGGTGGCGGCCCACCTGATGGCCAGTAGGGGGATGGACATCACCCTGTTCTTCCTGGACAATTGGGACGAGGCCTCTCCCCTGGACAAGGTCAAAGCGATCACCAGGAAGCTGGAGGAGTCCCTTGGAGCGGACCTTCCCCTGTACCGGCTCCCCTACAGGGAGGTCCAGGAGGCCGTATCCAAGGCCTGCAGGAGGGAGTACCAGTGCGTTCTGTGCAAGAGGTTCATGCTGCGGGCCGCGGAGAAGCTGGCGTCAGAGGTGGGCGCAATGGCGGTGGTCACCGGCGACTCCCTGGGACAGGTGGCCTCCCAGACACTGCACAACCTGCTGGCGGTGCAGAGGGGGATCCGTCTCCCGGTGCTGCGGCCCCTGATAGGATTGGACAAGAACGAGATCGAGGCCATTGCCAGGGAGATCGGCACCTACGCCCTCTCCATCCAGCCCTCCCCCTCTTGCCCCTTCGTGCCCGTGAAGCCCAAGACGATGACCAAGGTGGACAGGCTGGAGGAGGAGGTGGGCAGGCTGGACGCGGATAGGATGGAGCGGATGATCGGCGACTTCCGCCCGGTCACTCCCTGAGAACGGAGCAACTCCTCAGGTAGGAGGCGTCCCAGATCATCGAGCTGGATATCCTGTTGATGAACCTGGCCTGCACCCTGGAGACGTAGATGGTCCTCCCCTCCACCTGGAGCTGCAGGTCGGTGACCTTGGGTGGCTTGATGTTCACCGGGACCAGGACCGGCCCGTAGCAGGAGGTGGACAGCCTGAAGTCCTCGTCCCTCTCCTGTATGTACTTCACGACCTCTTGTTCGATGGCTATCTCCTTCATCCGGGCGTGGATTGAGTATCAGTTATATAACTCTGACCTACCTTCCCCAAAACGGTTTGTTTCCCATGCCGCCTTCGCTCACCGTGAGATTGGTGGTCGACACATCGGCCCTCTTCCACCTGGAGAGGCTACCGGAGGGTGCGGAGATCTTCGCCCCTCATGGAGTACTCCGGGAGCTGGAGAGGTACGGGGACGTCAGGTCGGCCTACCTCTCCGAGCTGATCACCGTTATGGAGCCCGGGAGGGAGGCCCTCCGGGTGGTGGAGGAGGGCGCCCAGAGGACCGGGGACCAGGTCAGGCTGTCCGAGGTGGATCGCAGGATCCTCGCCTTGGCATGGGAGCTGGGGGCCCGCATCATGACCGATGATTACTCGGTGCAGAACCTGGCCTCCGAGCTGGGCCTGGAGTACCTCACCGCCGGGGAAGAGGGGATCTCCGCCGTGTGGAGGTGGAGGTATCGCTGCGTCGGGTGCGGCAGGGTGTGGAAGGAGTGCCACCCGGACTGCCCGGTGTGCGGTAGCAGGCTGAAGAGCCACCGCAAGGGATGATCACTCTTCGGGTAGCTGCATGAATCCGGTGTGCTCGAGGACCGATCGGGCGCCGTCCAGCCCCCCGTCCAGGTACACCGCGCCCAGCAGGGCCTCCAGGCACTCGGCGAGCAGGCGGGAGGAGCGGTGCCACTCCTCCCTCTCCAGCTCCCCCTGGCCCCAGTGGACGAACTCCTCCAGCGCCATCTTCTCCGCCAGAAGGGAAAGGGAGGCGGCGCTCACCCGCTCCGAGGTCTCTTGGGAGATCTCCCCTTTCCTGTTCACCCCTCCTTGGATCAGCCACTCCATCACCAGCAGGCGTAGGACGCCGTCCCCCAGGGTGGCCAGGGCCTCCTGGTTCCGGTCGTAGGAGAGCTCCCCCATCTCGTTGGACCTTCCCACCGTGGTCAGCGCCCTTTCCAGGAGGCCCCGGTCCGTGAACCGGTACCCGATCCTCTCCTCCAAGCTCATGCCGTCGCCCTCAGGGGAACATGGGCCTGCAGCGGATGAGCTTCTCCATCCTCCTCCGCCCCAGGAAGCGCATGGCCAACTCCAGCCTGAACTGGCCTCCCCAGCACAGGTTGGACCAGGCCTTGGACCTCATGGCCGTTCTCAAGGGACCTTCCACCTGCCCCTTCCAGAGGCTCTCGTAGCCCATCAGGGGCCTGCCCTCTCTCACATGGTCCCCGGCCACCTCCCCCGCCAATCGGCCGCAGATCATGGCTATGGGGATGCCTCCCCCGTTCACCGCCATCACGTGCCCGGCCGAGTCCCCCACCAGGATCACGTTCTCCTTGACGGACCGCTTGACCGGGCCGCCCATGGGCACCATCTTCCCCACCACCCTTCCCGGGCGGAGGTCCTTCCACTCCGCGAACTCCCGGAAGTGGTCCCGCACGCTCCCCATGGCGAACCTGGGGGAGAGGCCGACGCCGACGTTGGCTTTCCCGTCCTTTGGTATGATCCAGGCGTAGCCCCCGGGGGCGATGTTGCCGAAGTACATCTCGCATACCGGCTCGAAGTCCCCCTCCACCTGGGAGGTGACCGCGGGGAACAGGTCCCTTATCCGGGGCATCCCCACCGACCGGGCCACCCGCGAGACCGGCCCATCGGCTCCTATGACCACACTCGCCCTCACCTTTCCGAAGGAGGTGGACACCTCCCTCCCCTCCCTGGAGAGGAAGGCGCAGCCGGTCAAGAGCTCCGCCCCCGCCCCCTCAGCCTTCCCGGCGAGGTACTGGTCGAACCCGTCCCGGTCGGTGGTGATCCCCATGAAGGGAAGGTCCCAGCGCCTCATCCGGGGGGAGAATATCCTGATGCTCTCTATACGGCGGCGGATCAGCCGATCGGGAAGATCGAAGAGCCCGGAGGTGCTGGCCCGGGGGAAGATCGACCGTAGCTCCTCCTCTTGGGGAAGGAACTCGCCGCACCTCACCGGCACGCCGATCTCCTCCCTACGATCGATCAGCAGGACCTCCGCCCCCCTGCGGGCGGCGTGCTCCGCGGCGGTGCTCCCCGCCGGCCCTGCCCCTACCACCAGGACGTCCACTTCCCTCATGCCATCACCGGATCAGAAGTCCCTGCTCACCACCAGATCGGCCAGCCTGATGAGCCCCTCCTTGTAGGCGGAGTCAGGCAGTGCCTTCAACGAATCCACGGCCCTCTCCTTGAACCGGAAGGCATGCTCCCTGGACCTGGCCAGCACCTCTGGGTCCGACAGGTAGCCCATGACCTCGTCCACCTCATCCCCTGTCTTGTCGGGCTTGATGAACAGCTCCCTGATCCTCCCACCCGGTCCACCGTTGGAGGCGGCCAGGATGAGCGGGAGGGTGGGCTTGCCGTCCAGGAAATCCATTCCCCGGTGCTTGCCCAGCACCTTCTCCTCACCGGTCACGTCCAGCACGTCGTCCACGATCTGGAAGGCGATCCCCAGGTTCAGGCCGTAATGGCCCAAGGCCTCGATCCTCTCCGGGGAGGCCCCGGCCAGCGCCGCCCCGGTCCTGGCCCCGGCCTCGATGGGCTTGGCCGTCTTCCCCTCGATGATCCTCAGGTAGACGTCCACCGGCGTCTCCGGGTCAAGCTCGTACCGCCCCTGGAGTATCTCGCTCTCCGCCATGCCGGTGCAGGCGTCGGCGATGATGTCGACCAGCTCCTGGTCCAGGAAACCGCCCAGCCGGAAGCCCCTGACGAACAGAAAGTCCCCGGCGATCAACGCCCTCTGAACCCCGTACTTTCGATAGGCGGTGACCACTCCCCTCCGGGTCTCCCCACCATCGTTGATGTCGTCGTGTATCAGGGTGGCGGAGTGGATGATCTCGAAGGCGGCCGCCACACCGATGACCCTCCTGGTGTCGCTGCCGCCGCAGGCGTAGTGGGAGAGCAGGGTCACGCCGGGCCGGATGCGCTTGCCCCCTGAACCGATGACGTGCATCGATATCTCGGTGAGCAGGTCCTGTTGGGACCGCACGTTCGTCCTAATCTCCTGTTCCACCATCTGCAGCTCGTCTGCGATGGAACTGTCCCAACTGGGGGGCATCATCCGGCCTAACGAAGATTCCGTACTTAACCATTACTAGGATACATTTCGCAATGCCGGTGTCAGATCAGGGGGATGAAAAGGAAGGGGAAGTGGTTTGGATCAGGAGAAGAACACGCTGGCCGCTTCCCTGCAGGCCTCTATGACCGGGTCCGGGTAGATACCCATCACCACGGTGGCCACCACCGTTATCAGGATGGCCGCGGCCATGGGGGTGGGGATCCTGATGCGATCCTCCGGTCCCCTCTCCACGTACATGTACTTGATCACCCGCACGTAATAGTACAGCGACAGGGCGCTGTTCAGCACGCCGGCCACGGCGAGCCACACCACCCAGGAGTCCCCCGGCATCACCGAGGCGTCGACGGCGCTGGAGAAGAGCACGAACTTGGAGGCGAATCCGGACAGCGGCGGTATGCCAGCCAGGGAGAAGAGCAGCAGGGTCATGGCGAACGCCAGCAGGGGGGCCCTCTTGGCCAGGCCCTTGTAGTCCGCCAGGCGCTCTCCCAGGGCCGCCATGGACAGCGACGCCACTATGATGAACGCGCCTCCCTTCATGAAGGCGTGGGTGATGATGTGGAACATCCCGCCGGCCAGGGCGTACTCGGTGGCGATGGGCAGCACGATCAGGATGTACCCCGCCTGGGCGATGCTGGAGTAGGCCAGCATGCGCTTGATGTTCCCCTGGTTGATCGCCAGGACGTTGCCAAGGGTCATGGTGACCACGGCGATCACGGAAACGGCCACCTCCCAGTCAGCCTTGATGGCGATCAGTCCGATCAGGAAGATCTTGAACAGGGCCACTAGACCCATCTTCTTGGAGCCCGCCGCCAGGAAGGAGGTGATGGTGGTGGGGGCGCCCTCGTACACATCGGGTGCCCACATGTGGAAGGGGACCAGGGCCACCTTGAACCCGAATCCGCCGATGAGCATGATCAGGGAGAGGTAGATCGCCGGGTTCCCTTCCATGTCGGCGATCGTGGCCCCGATCTCCGAGAAGTGGATGGTCCCGGTGATGCCGTAGAGCAGGGAGATGCCGTACAGGGCTATGGCCGAGGAGAAGGCGCCGATGATGAAGTACTTGGTCGCCGCCTCGGCCCCCCTCTGGTCCTTCTTGCGGAAGCCCACCAGTGCGAAGGAGGCTATGCTGGCCAGCTCGATGCCCACGAACAGGGTGATCAGGTCGAGGGAGGAGGCCACCACCATCATGCCCACGGTCGAGAGCATGATCAGGCTGTAGTACTCCGACAGATGCTTCTCCCCACGCACGTAGGGTATGGAGGCGAGCACCACGAACAGAGCCACCCCCAGGAACACCAGCTTGAACAGCGCGGCGAACAGGTCCATCTGCAGCAGGCCCTCGAAGACCACCGCGTCGGTGTCGCCCAGAATGAACTGGACCACCAGGGCTATGGAGGCGCCTATGCCCACCAGGGCGAAGGCGCCCACCAGCCTGTCCGATTTGGACACCAGGTAGACGGCCGGTAGGACGGCCGCGAACACGATCATCACTATCTCGGGCAGGATGGGCGCAATGTCGGTCATTCAGATCACCCCCAGGAGCCCGGATACGATCTCGGTCGCCGGCGTGATCATGTCCATCACCAGGCCGGGTAGGACACCGAACAACACTATCAGCACGGCCAGCACCGCAAGGGGCGCGCCCTCGTACCAGTTCACGTCCCTCAGGTGGGAGGTATCGATCTTCTCGGTCAGGTTCCCGAACATGGATCTCTGAAGTGCCCACAGGAAGTAGGCGGCGGTGATGGCCACGCTCGCTATGGGTATGATCAGGATCCACCCGAACGCGTCGAAGGTGGCCAGGAACACCGAGAACTCGGGCACGAAACTCACCAGTCCGGGCAGGCCGAGTCCGGCCAGGAAGCCGATGGCCATGAAGGTGGTCGCGGCCGGCATCTTGGGGGCTATCCCACCCAGCAGGGGGATGTCCCTGGTACCGGTCTTGTGCTGGATCACGCCGCACATCATGAACAGGACGGCCGTCACCAGCCCGTGGGCGAACATCTGGAACACCCCGGCGGCCAGGCCCAGATCGGAAAGCGTGGCGAAGCCCAGAAGGACGATCCCCATGTGGCTGATGGAGGAGAAGGCCACCATCTTCTTGAGGTCCCTCTGGGCGAGGGAGGCGAACGCCCCGTACAGGATGGACAGCACCGCGATGGCCAGCATGATGGGAACGAAGGCCTCCGCCCCCTCGGGAAGGGAGGGGAGGGCGATCCTTATCAGACCGTAGGAACCCATCTTCAGTAGGAGCCCGGCCAGCAGGACGCTGCCCGCGGTGGGGGCCTCCACATGGGCGTCCGGCAGCCAGGTGTGGAAGGGGACCACCGGCATCTTCACGCCGAAGCCGAAGAACAGGGCCCCGAACACCGCTATCTGGAACAGCGAGTTGAAGTCCCCGCTCACCATGGCGATCTCCTGCATGCCGAAGGAGGGGTGTCCGATGAGGTCCTCCAGCATGGGCGCGGCCTCGAAGTACATGGCCATGATGGCCAGGAGCATGGCCAGGGACGCCACGTGGGTGTAGATGAAGAACTTGATGGAGGCGTACGCCCTCCTGGGACCTCCCCAGATGGCGATGAGGAAGTACATCGGGATCAGGACCACCTCCCAGAACACGTAGAACAGGAAGTAGTCCAGGGAGGTGAACACGCCCAGGACGCCCACCTCGAGCACCAGCATCAGGCCCATGTACTCGTGGGGGCGCTTCTCCACGTCCCAGGAGAACAGGATCGCCAGGAAGCACAGGAGGGTGGTGAGCAGCACCATCAGCATGCCGATGCCGTCCACGCCCAGGGTGTACGATATGCCCAGGCTCCCTATCCATGCGTGGCTCTCGGTGAACTGGAAAGCGCCGATGTCCATGTTGAACCCGGTGAGCAGGGTCACCGAGAGTGCCAGCGGTATCGCGGAGAAGATCAGTGCGATGATCCTGGCCCGCACCGGGTCGCTCCCCGAGAGCAAGGCCAGCACCGCTCCGATCAGTGGTAGGAAGACTATGATGGACAGTATAGGTATGTCTCCGAACATTGTATCACCCCAGTGCTCCTGTCAGGTACAGGATGACCAGTATCGCGGTCAACCCGACGATCATCACGGTGGCGTAGCTCTGGACCATCCCGGTCTGGGACTTCCTGAACCGCTGGCCGAACTCCACTATGCCGTAGGAGGCGCCGTTCACCACGCCGTCGATGACCCTCTGATCGAAGAAGTTCACCGCCCGGGAGAACCCGTAGATCACCTTCTCCCCGAAGGCATCGTATCCGGCGGTGAATCCGTACCTCTCGGTGAGCACCCTGTGGATCTTCCTGAGTCCCGGGGTGGAGACGAACAGGTCGGAGGAGATCGCCCTCCGGCTGTAGATGGCGTAGGCTAGCAGCACCCCCGCCACCGCCAGCACGATGGAAAGGTAGGTCAGCGGGTCGGTGAATATCTTCTCCATCCACCCCAGGGCGGTCAGCTCGTGGGGGTGCCCGAAGAAGATCCGTCCGGCGAAGCCGTTCCCTATGAACAGGGTGAACCCGGAGGCGGTGGCGAACATGGCCAGTATCCCCAGTGGACCGGTCATGGTTCCCGGGGACTCATGGGCCTTCCCGCTCGCCTCCCCCTCGGGGCCGGCGAAGGTCATGTACCACAGCCTGAACATGTAGAAGGCGGTCATGAACGCGGTGATGATCCCCATGAGCCACAGGATCGCGAAGACGGCGTTCACGTCCCCGGCATGCCACACCGAGGCCAGCACCTCGTCCTTGCTCCAGAAACCGCTGAAGGGAGGTAAACCTGAGATGGACAGCGCGCCGATCAGCATGGCTATCGAGGTGAGCTTCATCTTCCTGTGCAACCCGCCCATCAGGCGCATGTCCTCGGTGCCCACCGCGTGGATGACCGAGCCGGCGCACAGGAACAGCAACGCCTTGAAGAAGGCGTGATTCATCATATGGAACATCCCGGCGGTGTAACCCTCGGCCGCGTGACCGTGGTAGACCATGTAACCGCCGGCCCCCAGCGCCAGGATCATGTATCCCAGCTGGGAGATGGTGGAGTAGGCCAGCACCCGCTTGATGTTGGGGTTGTTCAGCGCCATGGAGGCGGCGAATATGGCGGTGAAGCCTCCCACGATGGCCACCACCAGCAGCGTCTCCGGCGTCTGCACGAACAGGGGATAGGACCTGGCCACCAGGTACACGCCCGCCTTGACCATGGTGGCGGCATGTATCAGGGCGGAGACGGTGGTGGGCCCCTCCATCGCGTCCGGCAGCCAGTCGTGGAGGGGGAACTGGGCGCTCTTCCCTATGGCGCCACCGAATATGAAGAGGGTGGCCAGGGTCAGCAGTCCCAGCTCCTCGCCGGACGCCTCGACGGCGAACAGCTCGCTGAAGTTGAGCGTCTTGAAGGTGGTGAGCAGGATGATCAGGCCGACCATGAACATGATGTCCCCGATCCTGGTCACCAGGAAGGCCTTCTTGGCGGCGGAGGCGGCGGAGGGCTTGTGGTACCAGAAGCCTATGAGCAGGTAGGAGCACAGCCCCACCAGCTCCCAGAAGATGAACAGCTCCAGGAAGTTGTTGGCCATCACCAGGCCGAACATGACCCCGATGAACAGTGAGATCTCGGCGTAGTAGCGCCGCTTCCTCCTTCCCTCGTGGTCCATGTATCCCAGGGAGTAGATCACCACCAGGGTGCTAATGATCGAGACCACCAGGAGCATCAGCGCGGTCAGGGTGTCGATGTATATGCCCACCTCGAAGGAGTACTCCGAGGTCAGCTGTATCCAGGAGTGACTCTGCTCGAACACCCCGTAGGTGCCGTCCAGCACCGGTATGGCCACCAGGATGGAGAGGACCATGGAGGCCAGCGACCCGATGATGGCGATGAAGCCTCCGCCCTCCCTGAGCTTGTTTCCGAACAGCCCCACGATGATGAAGGCGATGAGCGGGAATATCGGGATGAGCCAGGCGTAGTCAATTATCTCCAATCTACCACCTCAGCAGGTTTATCTCGTCAAGGTCGATCGTCCCCCTGGCCCGGTTCAGGTTCATCAGTATGGCCAGACCCACGGCCACCTCTGCCGCCGCTATGGCTATGGAGAAGAGGGCGAATATCTGGCCCTTGACGTCGTTGAAGTAGGAGGAGAAGGTGACGAAGTTGATGTTGGCGGCGTTCAGCATGATCTCGATGCTCATCAGCACGATGATCGCGTTCCTCTTGGTCAGAACGCCAAAGACGCCTATGAGGAATAATATGGCGCTAAGGGCCAGGAAGTACTCCATGGGTATCATTCTTCATCCTCCTCCTTGGCTATGAACACACCTCCCATCATGGCGGCGAACATGATCAGCCCCAGGATGAAGAAGGTCACGCCGTACAGCTCGAAGGTACTGCTGCCCAGCGTCTCCAGCCCGATGTGGGTCAGCTCCCCCGCCGGCCAGACCGTGAACACCAGGGAGCCGAGGACGAACAGGGCTAGGAACAGCACGGCAAGGCCGGCCATGAACTGCTGCCTATTCATATCGCCCACCCCCCAGCAGCCTGCGCTTGGTCAGCATGATACCGAACAGGATCAGCACACTGACCGCTCCCACGTATATCAGGATCTGGATAAGAGCGACGTACTCGGCCTCCAGGAACAGGAAGGTGATGGCCACTCCGATGAACATCAGCGCCAGGTACATCACCGACCTCACTATGTCCTTGGATAGCATGATCGATACGGCCGCCGCGATGGTCACGGCGGCGAAGATCAGGAAGAACATCAATTGCCAGTCTATCATAGGACCTCCTCCATTTCCAGCGCGTCCTTGGGGCATGCCTCCAGGCAGTTCTCGCATCCGATGCACTCGGAGTAGTCGAACCTGGGCCTCTTGATCGGCTTCCCCTTCTTGTTCTTGCCCACCTCAACCATCTCCACGCAGTCCATAGGACAGACCTTCTTGCAGCGGCCGCATCCGATGCACAGCTCCTCCTTTAACCTGGGGACGTCCTTGACGTCCTGGAGGCGGACCTCTACCGCCTCCTCCCCCCTTGCCAGCTCCGAGGCCAGCACCTCGTGCCTGTGGACCTCATAGCCGGGCTTGTGCTCGTAAACCAGCTCGTGGGGGGACATGATGAAGTCCCTCCTTTGGTTGCTGGCCAGCTCGTATTCCGGGGTCACGATGAAGGCGTCGGTGGGGCAGTACTCGGCGCAGTAGCCGCACATCATGCATCTCCCCACGTCCACCTGGGGGCGCTTGCACTTCTCCCCCTCGACCTCGACCTCCACCAGCTCAATGCACTTGTTGGGGCAGATGCGAACGCAGATCCCACAGGCGATGCACTTCTCGATGATCAGCCCGGGCCTGCCCCGGAAGCAATCGGGCAGTTCAAGCTTCTCGTAGGGGTACATCACGGTGAATGGACGGTGCAGCGTGGACCGGATTGTCTGCTTCAAGGTGACCGCCATCGGACGAAGCACGATCCCGGTCGCCTTGGGCGGTTTCTTCTTCACTGTCCGCTTTGCCTCCATCTAGAACCACCCCACCGATTTCAGGACCACCGCTATCACCAGGTTGACGATGGCCAGGGGGAGCAGCCTCCTCCACCCGATGTTCAGGATCTGATCGGTCCTGACCCGTGGGAGGGAGCCCCTTACCCAGATCCATACGAAGAATATGATGAACACCTTGATGAGGAACCAGGCCTCGGGCGGGAGCCAGGGGCCGTTCCATCCGCCCAGGAAGAGGATGGTGGCGATGGCCGCGCCGGCGTAGCCACGCAGGTACCCGGCAAGCATGATCAGTCCAAAGCGGAGACCGCCGTACTCGGTCCCCCATCCCTCCACCAGCTCGGCCTCTGCCTCCGGCAGATCGAAGGGGATCCTCTCCACCTCGGCGTTCATGGCGATCATGAACACGATGAATCCCACGATCTGGGGTATGATATACCAGGCGTTCTGCTGGGCCTCCACGATCTCCCCGAAGTTGAGGCTTCCCGCAAGAAGCACCACCCCCGCTATGGAGAGGAGCAGGGGTATCTCGTAGCTGATGAGCTGGGCGGCCGATCTCATCCCACCGATCAGGGTGTACTTGTTGTTGGCCGCCCACCCCCCTATGATTATGGCGAAGGGGGCCAGGCTGAAGACGGCGAAGAGCAGGATCAGTCCGGCGGCGGTGTCTATAAGGAAGACCCGGTCGCTGATGGGAAGGATGCCCACCAGAAGGACGGAGGAGCCGATGAGAATGACCGGTGCCCAGTTGTAACCACCCTCCCAGGCCTTTTCGGGCAGGATGATCTCCTTCAGGAAGGTCTTCATGCCGTCGGCGACCTGCTGGAAGTATCCCAGCGGGCCCACACGGGTGGCCCTCCTGTCCATCAGTCTGCCCAGGGTCTTCCTCTCCTGCCAGATCATGGTGATCGCTATGATCATGCCCACGCCCAGGATGATGGTGGCCTGCCCGAAGTAGGTGAGGAAGGCGATGACGTCGGGCGATCCCAGCCAGTCGGCCAGGCCGTGCAGGCCGAGCCAGTCGATGATGTAGTTGATGATGCTCACTAGCCAGGATACGATCCCTTCGGTGAATGTGTACAGGTCCATTGTATCACCTGTCGGTTTCTCCAAGGCACATGTCTATTGAACCCATGATCGAGGGGACGTCCGCTATCTTGTGGCCCTTGAGGATGTAGGGAGCGGCGGCCACGTAGATGAACACCGGACTCCTCACCTTGAGACGGTACGGGGTGTCGCTTCCGTCGGAGACCACGTACATCAGACCCTCGCCCCGCGGGTCCTCCACCCTGGCGACCGCGGATCCCTCCGGGGCCTTCCTGGGGGCCTTGACCCTTATCGGGCCCTTGGGCATCTTCTTGAACGCCTGCCTTATGATGTCGCAGCTGATCCTGAACTCGTCCATCCTGACCCGGTAGCGGGCGTAGGTGTCGCAGGCGTCGTGCCAGGCCACCTCCCAGTCCAGCTCGTCGTACACCGAGTAAGGGTCGTTCTTTCTAAGATCCAGGCGCACGGCGCTCCCCCTCAGGTTGGGACCGGTGACGCCCAGGTTCTTGGCGTCCTCCGGCTTGAGGATGCCCAGCCCCTCCGTCCTGATCCGGAAGATCCTGCTCCCGTCGCACAGGTTCTCGTAGTCATCGAGCTTGTTCTCGAAGTGGTCCAGGACCCGCAGGGTGTCCCTCTCGAAGTTGTCCGGGAAGTCGTTCCTCACCCCGCCGATCCTTGGGTAGTTGTAGGTCATCCTGGCTCCTGTGACTCCCTGCAGCAGGTCCAGGAACAGCTCCCTCTCCCTCATGCAGTAGAGCATCAGGGTGAGGCAGCCCAGGTCCGTCCCGAAGGCGGCCAACCACATCAGGTGGGAGGCGATCCTCTGCAGCTCCAGCACGATGACCCTTATGTACTCGGCCCTCTCCGGTACCTCCAGGTCCATCAGCTCCTCTATGGTCAGGCAATAGAGGTGCGCCCATGACATGGAGGACCCGTAGCACAGCCGGTCGGAGAGGGGTATGATCTGGGGATAGGTGCGATGCTCGCAACTCTTCTCCCAGCCCCTGTGAAGGTAGCCCAGGATGGGCTCCGCATCGGTGATGGTCTCCCCGTCCGCCTTCACCCTGAGGTTCCATAGCCCGTGGGTGAACGGATGCTGCGGGCCCATGTTGATCCACATCTCCGCCATGTCACGGCCTCCCTCTCAGCTCGAAATCCTTCCTCTGGGGGAAGAATTTGGTATCGTAGGGCAGGAAGATCCTTCTAAGGTCTGGGTGGTTCTTGAAGATGATGCCCATCATGTCGTAGGTCTCCCGCTCGTGCCAGTCCGCCCCCCTCCAGACGGGGGCGACCGATTCCACCTCCGGCTCATCGTGATCCAGGTCCACCCGGATCTCCATCATGCAGGAGTTGGCGTATGAGGTGACGTGATACACCATCTGGAACCGATCCCTGTAGTCCACCCCGGTAACGCAGGAGTTGTGCTCGAAATCCAGCTCGTCTCTAAGATATCTGCAGAAATCCAGGAGGATATCCTTATCCAGGTTAACGTTGATCCTCCTCTTCGAGATGGACTCCACCTCCATGCCGCTGGTGAATCGCTCCTTCAACCTGTCAGTGATGGCCTCCTCGGAAATTCCCTCATTCGGCCCTAAGAACTCCACGCTATCACCTCAGTCCTCCAGGAAGGTACCTCTGGCCTCGGCCCTTATCTTCTCCTGGAGCTTGACGAAACCGTCTATCATGGCCTCCGGTCTGGGGGGGCACCCGGGTATGTAGATGTCCACCGGGAGGAAGGTGTCCGCCCCCTGCACGATGTTGTAGCAGTCGTACCACGGACCGCCAGATATGGCGCACTCCCCCATCGCTATGACCCATTTCGGCTCCGGCATCTGCTCGTACAGCCGCCGCAGGATGGGGCGAAGCTTCTTGGAGATCCACCCATTCAGCAGCAGGACATCGCACTGTCGGGGTGAGGACCTTGCCAGGATGCCCAATCTTTCCCCATCGAAACGGGGGGCGAACGCCGCGGCGAACTCCAGGGCACAGCAGGCTATCCCGAAGTGAAGGGGATACAGGGAGAATCTCTGGGACCACTGCCAGAGCGGAGTGGTGACCTTATCTATGGCCTGCTTGGCCCCGGACGCCCTCATGATGTCGTCCAGGAATTCCCTGGACCAGGACGTGATGTCCTTGGAGTTCATCATGACCACGTTAGGGGAGTCGTTCATATCCAGATCACCTCTTCCTTCTTCAACGCGTAGGCCACGCCCACAAGGAGGAGGCCAATGAAAACACCCATATAAATCTTGGCTAGATCGGAGAGACCGGAGAAGGACAAGGCCCATATCATCAGGAAGACGATGATGATGTCGAAGACGACGAACATGATCGCGAACACGTAGAACTGTACGTGGAACTGTATCTGAGCCTCTCCGATGGGGACCTCCCCGCACTCGTAGGTGGTGTTCCTCAGCGTGGTCTTCTTGTTCGGTCTAAAGAACTTCGAGGCGAAGAATCCTACCACTGGGACTAGAATCGCCACCAGAGCGAAAAAGGCGATTGGCAGATAGTCCTCAATGAGCATCGAAGGGGGCAATAAGGTATCTTTATTTAAATCTTGATACTGTTCGTTCTGCCCAATCCAATACTTCCCTGGCACCCTTGGAGATGCTCTGGGCAAGGGGTGCGAACGGACCCCCTCTCCCTTCCGAATGAGGGCGGATTCATCGGCCCAAGGAGGGACCACAATAATATAGGGATTCCCCCCAATAACCAAACGGTGATGGCTTGGTCAAACGAGTAGCAATACTGGTGGAGGACGATTACGAGGATATGGAGCTATGGTATCCCCTCATCAGGCTGGAGGAGGAAGGGTACGAGGTTAGCGTGGTAGGCATAGAATGTGACTTGTACTTCAGCAAGCACGGGTACGAGGTGGCGGCGGACCGATCCATCGATGAGGTGCACACCGACGAGTTCGACGCCGTCCTGGTGCCCGGTGGCTGGGCACCGGACAGGCTGCGCCGACACCCGGGCGTGAACGATTTCGTCCGCATGATGTTCGAGGGGAATAAGCTGGTGGCCTCCATATGTCACGGGGGTTCGGTCCTCATCTCTGCGGGGATCCTCCGGGGGAAGAAGGCCACCTCCGCCTCGGCCATCAGGGACGACATGATAAACGCGGGGGCACGATTCATCGATAACGAGGTCATCTGTGACGGCAACCTCATCACCTCCAGGGGTCCGAAGGATTTGCCCGCCTTCATGCGGGAGATCATCAAGAGGCTGGCCGGTAAGGAGCCCTGTTGAGCTCACAGACTTTAAGTATGATGGTAGGGTTGGCATCACGGCTCACTGAGGTATGATTATGGCGAAGGAGATAGGGTTCATAGGGGCCGGCAACATGTCCGAGGCCCTCATGAGCGGGCTGATCGAGAGCGGTCTGTTCGCCCCCGAGAGCATGATTGCCGGGGAGATCATCCCGGAAAGGAGGAAGTACATCACGGATGAACTGGGCGTGGAGACGACGGATGACAACGCCAAGGTGGCCAGGTCCGCTCAACTCCTGGTTTTGGCGGTGAAGCCCCAGTACATCGATCCGGTGCTCACCGAGCTCAGACCGCTACTGAGCGGCGATCACCTGGTGATCTCCATCGCCGCAGGGGTCTCCCTGGATTATGCAGAGTCCCTCCTGGAACCGGGCGTGAGGGTGGTCCGTGTCATGCCCAACCAGCCCTGCCTGGTGGGGGCCACGGCGGCCGGGTACGCCCTGGGGACCCACGCCACCAAGGAGGACGAGGCCAAGGTCCAGGAGATACTGGATGCCAACGGGATCGCCTACCGGATGGACGAGAAGATGCTGGACGCGGTGACCGGCCTGAGCGGCAGTGGCCCCGCCTTCGTCTACATGGTCATCGAGGCCATGGCCGATGGTGGGGTGCTGGCCGGACTTCCCAGGGACGTGGCCCTCCGCCTGGCGGCCCAGACGGTCATGGGGGCGGGAAAGACCATAATGGACACCGGGAAGCACCCCGCACACTGGAAGGACGTGGTCTCCTCCCCGGCCGGCACCACCATCGAGGGCATACGGGTATTGGAGGAGGCCGGAATGCGGGGGGCGTTCATGTCCGCTGTGGCGGTGGCGGCCAAGAGGTCGGCCGAGTTGGGCAAGGGGTAGCTCACTCCCTCTTCCTCGGTCTGAGCAGGGCCAGGGCCACCCTGGGGGCGTTTCGGAGGACCCCACCGGTCTCCCACTCCAGCTCCCTCTTCTGACAGATGGTGGACTCCATCAGCTGATATCCCCTCGAGCGGAGGGACTCCAGCCTCCTCTCCCTCTCCTCCTGATCCTGGAGGGCGAGCGCCTCGTCCAGTTCCCCCATCAGCCTCCTGGCCCGATCGGTCCTCTCCCTCCTGGCCAGGTACTCCTCCTCCCCGATCTGGTCGCACTCGAAACGGATGTCGTTGAGCAGCTCGGCCGCGTCGTAGGAGGTCTCCGCAATCTGGTCCCTGTCCATCCACACGGTCTCGTAGGAGAGGGTCTCCTTCCAGCTGGGACTGGTCAGCCTCTGGCGGTGCTCCTCCAGGGTCCTGGCGAACAGCCTGTAGCCGTACCTCTCCGGGTTCTCGAAGGCCAGGCTGCCCGGGTCCAGGAAGGGGGCCAGCGGTGCGGTGTAGGGGACCAGCCTGGGGTCGTTGTCCACCAGTGAGTAGAGGTGTCGAACGTACTCGGAGCTGGCCAGGGCGGAGTCCCTGTCTTGACCGGGGAGACCGGTCATGAAGAAGATGTCGAACCTCTCGCACCCATGGTCCAGAGACTTCCTTATGGTGTCCTCCATGGCCCGGTTGGAGTAGTGCCGGCCCAGCATGCTCCTCACCCGGTCGTCGTGGGAGTCGGGGGAGATCTCCAGGGAGAAGCCCTCCAGGTTCCTCTCCATCATCTGGAGGAGCTCCTGGTCGGCCGGCCGGAACAGCTCGAAGGCGATGCGGTTCTTGACCCCCAGCCTCCTGGCCTCGGTGAGCATCCTCTCCGCCCACCTCCTCCCGGCCATCCGGATGTCCCCCACCACGAAGGTGGGCGCCCGGAAGTAGGTCTGGATGTTGTACAGGTCGGCGGCCACCTTCTCCGGGCTCCTGAACGCCGGCCGCTCCCTGCCCAGGAAGGTGCGCATGGCCTGGCAGGATCCCCCGCACTCCGCGCAGTTCAACCAGCAACCCTTCACCGGGATGACCACGGTGAGGGGATTCCTGTCCCAGTCCTTCCAGGGCTTGAACCCCTCCAGGTCGCGGTAGCGCAGCACCGCCTTCACCATCCACCCGTAGTCGATGTCCAGGTAGTCAAGGTCCTCCGGCACGAAGGAGAGGGGGTTCTGCTTAAACCTCCCCTCTTCTCGGTAGGTGAGGTTGGGCACCTCCTCCAGGGAACCGTGACCCTGGATCGCCTCCATCAGGTGGCCCAGGGGTATCTCGGTGGAGTCCCCCCGGAGGACGAAGTCCACCTGGGGATACCGCATCAGCTCCTCATGGAAGTAGGTGGCGGAGAAGCCCCCCATGAGCACGGGGGCCCCGGGATGCATCCTCTTCACGATCTTGGCCACCTCCAGCGAGCCGTGGGCGTGGGGGAGCCAGTGGAGATCGATGCCGAAGACGTCGGCGTCCAGCCTGCCGATGAGCCTCTCCACGTCGAGATCAGGATCGTTCAGCATCATGCTGGCCAGGTTGACTATCCTCACCCTGTATCCCAGGGAGTGAAGGTGGTTGGCCATGGTGGTGAAGCCGAACGGGTACATCTCGAACACGGGGGTGGAGGGCACCACGTCGCTCACCGGCCCATAGAATATCGACCTCTTCCTGAAATCGTAGACGGCGGGCGGATGGAGAAGGACAAGGTCTATCTTGGACATGTGGGGGACCTCATCGGCCGAACCTGCGCTGTCTCATCTGGTAGGTGCGGATGGCCCTCAGGAAGTCCACCTTCCTGAAGCCGGGCCAGTAGACGTCGGTGAAGTAGAGCTCGGAGTAGGCCATCTGCCACAGCAGGAAATTGGACACCCTCTCCTCCCCCGAGGTCCGGAGAACCAGGTCGGGGTCGGGGAAGTCGGCCGTGTAGAGGAAGCGGGAGAAGCTCTCCTCGTCGATCTCCTCCACGTCCAGTTCCCCCTCCTTCACCTCCCTGGCCAGCTGCTTGATGGCCTGGATTATCTCCTGCCTCCCCCCGTAGGCCAGGGCGATGTTGTAGAAGTACTGGTCGTATTCGGAGGTGGCCTCCTCGGCCACCTCGATGGCCCTGTTGACCCTGTCAGGGAGCAAATCCTTCTGACCCATGACGGTGACCCTTATCTCGTTCTTGTGGATCCTCTCGTCCTCGGACAGCCTGTTGAAGTTCTCCTCGAAGAGGTCCATCAGGTACTCCACCTCATCCTCGCTCCGACCCATGTTCTCGGTGGAGAAGGCGTAGACGGTGAGGATCTTGATGTCCAGATCGAGACACCACTCCATCAGATTCTCCAGCTTGTCCTTCCCCTTCGAGTGGCCCAGGTTGTCCGCCAGCCCGAACTCCTTAGCGAACCGCCTGTTGCCGTCCATGATGATGGCGATGTGCCCAGGGACCTTGTTCTGGAGGACCTCCTTGTGGAGCCTCTTCTCGTAGGCCTGGTAGGCGGTGTTCGCTATGACCTGGGTGATCTCGTTCTTTATAGCCCTGCCCCCTGGTCAGGTCATCAGGATGCTCCATACAGGTAGGGGGGTTATCTACTTTTCGTAATCGGTCAACGAGGGAAAGTCCTCTGGAAGTGCCGAGGACCTCAGTCCCATGTCGAAGCAGCCTATGCCGGCCACCGCCCCTATCGTTCCCCTCTCCCCGGTGATGTGGACCAGGCGGACACCGCTCCTCTCGGCCACCTCGCGGGCCCTTCCCATCCCCAGGATGTCCCTCTTGGCGTCCATGCCGTAGGTCTGCAGCTCCTCCGGGATCTGGAGCCCCTTGTATACGGCCAGAGTGGTGTCGTCGGACACGGTGTGCTTCCCGATGTAGTCCGTCACGTACCGATCGAGCTCCTCCAGGTCCTTCTCCTCCACCGCGAAGGAGACCCCCACCGACACGCAGTTGGTGGTCTTGTTGGGCACGTTCGGGTTCAGCTGGATGATCTTGTGGTCCAGCAGCTTTCCCACCGGGGCGGACATGGCCATCTTGAGTACCATGGCCCAGGTGGCCCCCTCCTCCCGGGTGTCGGTGTCGTCCACCGCGTACACCACCCTCACCTTCTTCCGGGTGAAGATGCTCACCTCCACCCGGTGGGCACCGCCGATCCTGACGTCGTCCGGGTACTCCACCCGCAGGGTCTCCCTGCTCTGGGGGATGCAGGCCCCCACCCCGATGCTGGCCCCGGCCAGCCCCACCCAGGTGGTCTTGACCTCGTCCCCCTGCACCACCAGGGCCTTAAGGCCCTGGCCGCCCAGGTCCTTGGAGGCCGGGCCGAAGGAGACCTCCCTCTCCCCGATCACGGTGTCCATGATCAGGGTGGTGCCGTCCACCCTCAGTCCGGTGATCACACCGCCGGCCCTTCTTCGATTGACCGCGTCCCACTCCACCGGTCCCCTGGCGATGCACTCGTCGATCACCTGTGCTATCCCGTTCTCCTCGTCAACCAGGGTATGGAAACCCTTGCAGAACAGCTTGCCGAACTTGGCCTCCACCTGATCGGGGGTCATAACCACCGTCATCGCCCTCACCGCAAATCGGGTGTATGGGAGGGAGGAAGATAAGCTTTTGGCCCTACAGCGGGAGGAGGAAACGGGACACCAGGTCGGAGAGGTCGAGCATGCGGGGGCGGTCCGTGTCCCCGTACACCATGAATCTTCCCTTGGCACCCAGGTACTCTCCCCGATGTTCCCCCGGGGTCTTGACCGGTACCGGGGGACACTCCATCTTCCTCACCGGATAGCCGTCAAGGAAAATGAGCTGCGGAGTGTGGGGTATCTCCAGCCTGTCCAGGATGTTCAGGTAGCTCTCCTCCACTGACTCCCGGGGCAGTGGGCGGAACAGATGGGCGGCCGCCTTTCTCCGGTCCAGCCCCTGGACCGCCCCGACCTTCCTGGTGATGCGCTTCTCCTCCTCCCTGGCCTGGTAGCGGTTCGGCAGCTCTTCCAGGGGGGCGATGGCGTCGGCCCCCTGCTCCACTCCCCTCTCCCTCAGCCTGTGGCTCCCGGTCATCCCCACCTTGACCACCTCCCCGGTGAAGGCCACGTACACGGTATGGGGGAGGGAGCAGATCCGGGAATCGCACAGCTCCCCCTGGCAGCGGGGCTCGAATATGCATTCAAGGTGTGGGATCCAAACGCTGGCACACGAGGGGCACTGGGAGAACTTGGACACCGGGGCATCATGGGGACAGGGCCGGTATCCCCGGTCGAGTCGGCCGATACATCTCCTCTCCACCGAGACCATCATGGGGTCTCCGGGGCGCAGGTCCTTCAGCTCACCCGAGTCACGGTCGTAGAGGGTCAGATAGGGCTCGAAGCCCTCCCATCCGAAGCGGACCACCTGCTTGGAGAGATGTGCGTGGGAAAGCAGACGGTCCGCCCTGGAGAACATGTCAGATCCTTGTCGGTCCTCTCGACCTCAGAGCATCTCCTCCTGGTCCACCCTGCTGAGGTACTGGGGTGGGACCTCCCTGATCAGGAAGACCGTCTTCCCGGCCCTCTGAATGGTGTGCCCGTCCCCGATGGCCCTCTCGCAGTCGATGGCCAGGATGACGGGGTTCTCGG
This sequence comes from Methanomassiliicoccales archaeon, assembly GCA_046540255.1. Classification (GTDB taxonomy): domain Archaea; phylum Thermoplasmatota; class Thermoplasmata; order Methanomassiliicoccales; family JAAEEP01; genus JBKHFJ01. The sequence continues at coordinate 74,042 of JBKHFJ010000006.1, forward strand.
TCCTCACCTGACCAGCGCTCTCGGCGTCCCGGTAGGTCTTGGACAGATGCACCATCTTGCGGTCCGAGGGCTTCAGCCCGGTCTCCAGGATGATGTCCGCCTCCTCCGGGGTGGTGGGGTAGTACAGCTCCTCCGGGATGTCGTCTGTGGGCAGCCCCAGATCCAGGTCCAGGGTGTGGCCGTAGGTGGCCCTTATGCTCTCGTTGCTTATCTGGTACCTGCCCTTGGGATCGGTCTCTATGATGGCGATGATGTGATGAGGTCTGAGCCACTGGAACTTCTTCTTCTGCTTCTGGATGGCCCGGACGAACTCCCGGAGGTCCACCCAGCCCTGCTCGTCCATCTCCAGGTCGAAGTTCTCCGGAAAGTGCCTGAGGGCACCGGCCATGGTCCTCCCGATCCCCCCGAGTTCCTCATCGTTCATCAGGAACTTGCCCTTCTCACCGCAAATGGGACAGATCTCGCCCCGGTAATAACCATGGGTCTCACATTCACGCAGCATTTCCTGAAGGGAATCGACCGAAACCACTTATATGCTTTTCTGAGGGGTAGCTCAAAGCCCCCCCATATCGATGGCTCCCTGGGGGCACATCTCGGCGCAGGTACCACATCCCGAACAGCGGGAGTATCTGAAGCTGGGCACCAGCCTCCGTTCCTCCCCCCTCCTGACCGGTATGAGCGTGATCGCCTCCTCAGGGCACTCCTTCTCGCACGCCCCGCAGCCGATGCACCTGGAGGCGTTCAGGCGGGGTACGCGTCTGGGACCCCTACTCTCCAGTTCCCTCGCTCCCGCATGACGTGGACCCTCCGTCCTGCCCCTCTCCCTGAGGACGTAGGAGCCACCCTCGATCTGTATCTCCTTGCCCTCCACCAGGGCCCTGGTCACCTTGTTCCGAGCACTCTTCAGGTCCAGCCAGTAGGACTTCCGGGAGATCCCCATGCGTGCCGCGGCCCCTTTCTGGTCCAGGTCCTCCAGGTCGGACAGTTTAAGGGCCTCCAGCTCCTCGAAGGTCATCCTGATCACACCAGTGGGAGGCTGCTGAAGGGGGCCGAAGGAGCGTACGTTGGGAAGCTGGGAGATCCATCGAGGTCCTCTGCGACGTCCCCTTCTGTAGGGCATGAAGGGCACTATAGAGATTTATTATAAAGCACTTTGCCGTGAAAACCCTTTCAGGCATCGATACCGACCTTCCCCCGGGAGAGGACGGAAAGAAAGAGCGATTGATCGGGGCCCGACATCCTCTTGACCGAGACCTCCTCCTCAACCGCTGGAGAGGATCATCGCGACCAGGGCGGAGGCGGCCATGAGAGAGGCGGGTCCTCGGTCATCACGGTCAATCCCGATATGGGATGGTCCTACCAGGGAACCGATTTCCCCACGGGGACATCCTCGAAATGTCTCTCCCCTCGCTCAATGGGGAGCAAAAGTAAAATAGGTAGGGGGGCCGGCCCCCGTGTTACCGGATCAGGAAAGGGTTCTCTGGGCGGAGATCACCGTGTTCTCCAGAAGCATGGTGATCGTCATCGGTCCGACGCCCCCCGGCACCGGGCTGATGGCCGCGGCCTTCTCCTTGACGTTCTCGAAGTCCACGTCGCCCACCAGCCGGTATCCCTTCTCGGTGCTGGGGTCGTCCACCCTGTTCACGCCGACGTCGATGATCACCGCGCCCTCCTTCACCATGTCCTCGGTGATGAAGCCGGGCTTGCCCATCGCCGCGATCAGAATGTCCCCTTCCCTGCACATGCCCGGCAGGTCCTTGGTCCGGGAGTGGCAGACCGTCACGGTGGCGTTGGCACCCTTCTTCTTCTGCATCAGGATAGCCGCCACCGGCTTGCCCACGATGTTGCTCCTGCCGACGACCACCACGTGCTTGCCCTCTGGATCGTTCCCGCTCCTCAGCAGCATCTCCTGGATGCCGTGCGGGGTGCAGGGCAGGAAGCCGGGCTCTCCGATGAGCATCCTGCCCACGTTCACCGGGTGGAACCCGTCCACGTCCTTCGCCGGGTCTATGCGGTTCAGCACCTTCGTCTCATCGATGTGGTCAGGCAAAGGCAGCTGGACCAAAATGCCATGGATATCCGGATTCTCGTTCAACTGATCGATCACCTTGAGAAGCTTCTCCTCCTCGAGATCCTCTGGATAGGTTTGAGTCTCGGAGTAAATGCCCAGTTTATCGCAGGCCTTCCCCTTCATCCTAACGTAGACCTGGGAGGCGGGGTCCTCCCCCACCAAGACGACGGCAAGGCCGGGGGTGACCCCCTTCTCCTTAAGATCGTCGATCTTTCCCTTCAGTTCCTCCCTGATCTCATTAGCTATGTCCCTACCGCTAATGATGCTTGCGGCCATCCAATTCACCTTGCCCCGGGTATCTAACGAGGACTATTAATTATTTGTCGGTGGCTGACACAGGACAATGGAAGGGAAAAGAGAATCGTATTCCTTTGCCGTCAAATCGTTGATTACCGTGGTCACGCGATGCCGTGTCTGCACAACGATTTTATAGGCTCTAATTATACTTAACCGGATAAGGTAGGGGTTAACTTGAAATCGGATTTGGAAATAGCGCAGGAGGCAACCTTCGAACCTGTAGTGAATATCGCTAAGAAATTGGGATTGAGCGAGGATGACATTGAGCTGTATGGCAAGTACCAGGCGAAGGTACCCCTGGAGGTGATGGAGAAGTTCTCCGATCGGCCCCAGGGGAAGTACATCGACGTCACGGCCATCACCCCCACGCCACTGGGAGAGGGGAAGACCACCACCACGATAGGACTGGTCCAGGCGCTGGGAAGCGAGCTGAACAAGAACGTCGTGGCCTGCATCAGGCAGCCGTCAATGGGGCCCACCTTCAACATCAAGGGCGGGGCGGCCGGCGGCGGCTACAGCCAGGTGGTCCCCATGGAGAACTTCAATCTCCACATGACCGGGGACATCCACGCGATCACGGTGGCCCACAACCTGGCCGCCGCCGCCCTGGACACCAGACTGTTCCACGAGAGCAGGCAGACGGACGAGGCCCTCGAGGGGAGGGGGGTGGAGAGGATCGACATCGATCCCGAGACCATCACCTGGAATCGAGTGGTGGACGTCTGCGACAGGAGCCTGCGTGACATCAAGATCGGGTTCAACGACGACAAGCTGAAGGACGGATCACCCTCCCCGGTATTCCCCAGGGAGACCGGGTACGACATATCGGTGGCCAGCGAGCTGATGGCCATCCTGGCCCTCACCACCGACCTGCAGGACATGAGGAAGCGCATAGGGAACGTGGTGGTGGCCATGGACAGGAAGGGACAGCCGGTCACCCTGGAGAAGCTGGGTGTGGCCGGCGCGGTGACCGTGCTGATGAAGGAGGCCATAAAGCCCACCCTGATGCAGACGCTGGAGGGGCAGCCCGCCTTCGTGCACGCCGGCCCGTTCGCCAACATCGCCCATGGGAACAGCAGCATCGTGGCCGACCAGGTGGCGCTGAAGCTGAGCGACTACGTGGTCACCGAGAGCGGATTCGGGGCCGACATCGGCATGGAGAAGTTCTTCGACATCAAGTGCCGGAACAGCGGTCTGATCCCCAACTGCGTGGTCATGGTGGCCACGGTGAGGGCGCTGAAGATGCACGGCGGCGGTCCCACAGTGAAGCCCGGTGCGCCGCTGGACAAGGCCTACACCGATGAGAACATGGAGCTCCTGGAGAAGGGCCTGGGCAACCTGGGCAAGCACATCGAGAACGCCAAGAAGTTCGGCGTGCCCGTGGTGGTGGCGGTCAACGCTTTCCCCACCGACAGCGAGGCCGAGCTGAAGCGGGTGAGGGAGTACTCGGTGGAGCAGGGTGCCGAGGACGCCGTGATCAGCAAGCACTTCGTCGAGGGTGGCGCCGGGGCCAAGGGCCTGGCCCAGGCTGTGGTGGAGGCCTGCGAGAAGCCCTCCGACTTCAAGTTCCTGTACGACCTGGACCTCTCCATCAAGGAGAAGATAGAGATCATCGTCAAGGAGATCTACGGGGCCGACGGGGTGACCTACGAGGAGAAGGCGGAGAAGCAGATCGAGGCCTACGAGAAGGTCGGCTTCGGCAACCTCCCCCTGTGCATGGCCAAGACCCATCTCTCCCTGAGCCACGACCCCTCCCTGAAGGGAGTGCCCAAGGGATTCACCGTTCCCATCAGGGAGGTCAGGGCCTCGGTCGGTGCCGGCTTCATCTATCCCCTGCTGGGGACCATGAGGACCATGCCCGGTCTGGCTACCAGGCCCGCCTTCATGGACATCGATATCGACGAGAACGGCCAGATCGTCGGCCTGTTCTGAGAAACTTCCAGCCCCTTACGGGGCCATTCCCTTTTTCTATCCTCTGCTGTCCACCTGGGGGAGGGATCCGCCCACCTTGCGCAGCTTGGAGGAGACCATGTTCCCCAAGATAGAGACGTCCTCCATGGGCAGGATGTCCGGGAGGGTCTCGTCGAAGAGGATGTTGGCGGAGGCGGGGATCTCCTCGTCCCCCTCCCACATCACCACGGTCACCGGGACCTTGGGGAACACCCTCACCTCCACCGATGCGGTCCCGATATCGGCCGGTGAGGCCCCGATGCTCTCCCCAGCCCTGATCAGGTCCCGGGGTCTCTCCTCGAATACCCGGGCCAGGCGGTCGATCGCCCTCTTCCTGAAGGTGGGATAGTAGATGTCGCCCCCCGGCACCTCCCGGAAGGTGATGTACCTGCCGGTGGGATCCGCCGGCCCGCATCCCAGGAGGTAGTGCAGGATGAGGACGCTTACGAAGGGACCGGCATCCTCTCCATCCCTCTCGACGCATCTCCTGCCCGGGTCGACCAAAAGATCATGGTCGAAGAACCGCACCCTCAGGGTATCGTTGTCCATGGAGGACCTGGAGAACTCCGCCACCCCGCTCAGCTGCCTCTCCATGAGTCTGGACCAGGACTCCTCCAAGGCCCTCTCGAATCTTATCGGCTCCAGGTCGGGAAGTTCCTCTCTGGTAAAGGCGGATCACCTCCCCATGTGCTCGCTCAGGTACTCCTGGATGGTCACGAACTCGACCCCTTCCTCCTGGGCCTTCTCCAGTATCTCCCTGGTCCTGGACAGGCCGGCGTCGATCTCCTCCTGACCCAGCCTACCCCCGGAGTATGTCTCCACCATGTGCCAGGAATGGGTGGCCAGGACCAGGAATCCGGACTTCGACCTCCGGATCAGGCGGAGGTAGTCCTCCACCGGCCGGTCCCCCTCGTGCAGGGCCCACAGGTAGGAGTAGATGCGCCTTCCCTTCTCGTCACGGTCCTTGACCAGCGGCACCTCCATGAGCCGGTTGGGCAGGCGGAAGGGGGCGGGAGGCACGTCCGAGAGGTCCTTGGCCACGGAGGAATCGTAATCGAAACCGGCCTCGGCCACCGCGTCCAGAACGTCATCGGCCACGTGAAGGTAGGGGGCCCTGAATCCCTTCGGTTCCCTGCCGAAGATCGACTTGAGCAGATCCCTACTGTCCTTGAGAATGAAGTACACATCGTCCTGGGATATCGGGAGTCCAGTATCCCTGCCGGTCAGGTCCTCATGCTCGAATCCGTGGGAGGCGATCTCGTGCCCCTCCAGGAGATCGGCGAGATCCGTCTCCTCACCGATCACCGAGGCGGCCTTGGCCTCCATGAAGAAGGTCCCCTTGATGTCCAGATCGTTCAGTAGGGATACCACGATCTCCAGGCCCCTGAGGGAGGACTGGAATCTGGGAGAGGTATCCCCCTCCTTCTCCTTGGAAACGGCGTGCAGTGTTCCCTTCGCTGGGAGACTGACATCTCTGTCGACGTCGACCGTGATGGTGGCGAAAGGCATCGGCAGTAATAAACAACTCATATTAATAGAAATCTTCCGACTTGATCGCTCTCAACGGAAACGCTCCCCTTACCGCTTAGGAAAGCGACCTCCCGAGGCGGGTCGGCAACATATTTGTATCGTGAACCATATACGAAGCGCCGGTAGGTAATGCGTTTGGGCAGTGAGGATACGGCTTTCCTGGAGTTCTTCATTCCTCTGTCCACGGCGCCTGCCCCCAAGGAGGTCTCATTCTGAAGCAAGCTTTGGTCATAGGTGGAGGTACCGCCGGCATAGCCACGGCCCTGAGCCTGGCGGAGAAGGGCGTCTTCGTGAACCTGGTGGAGCGCGCCCCCAGCATCGGGGGGAGGGCGGCCGAGCTGTGCTGCAAGGGCAACGTCGAGTGCATCCGCTGTGATGTCTGCCTGTCCATGGACAAGGTCTACGAGGTGGCCCAGTCGAGGAACATCCGCGTGTTCACGGACACGGAGATCAAGAACGTCACCGGTGAGCCGGGCGATTTTCGGGTGAGCATGGAGAGGGGCCCGAGGTACGTCGACGAGAGGAGCTGCGTGGCCTGTGGCCTCTGCCTGGAGGCCTGTCCCACCGGGGCCATCCACCCCCCCGGGCAGGGGGCACCGCTGACCTACGTGGTGGACCCGGAGAGGTGCCTCCGATGGCAGGGGGAGGAGTGCCGGAAGTGCGTGGAGGCCTGTCCCATCGGGGCCGTCGATTTCGGGGCCAAGAAGGGAAGGAAGAGGCTCTCCGTGGGCACCATAGTGATATCGGTGGGATTTCGCCCCTACGATCCGGCCAGCGATCCCAGGCTCGGGCACGGTCTCGTTCCGGACGTGGTCAGCTCCACCGAAGCCGAGCTGGCCATCAACCGGGATGGAGGGCTCACCACCTCCCTCGGGCTCCCTCCAAAGAGGGTGGCGATCGTACAGTGCGTGGGCTCGAGGGACCGGAGCAGGGGGGTGGACTACTGCTCCAAGGTATGCTGCAAGTACGGGATGAAACTGGCCCAGTACCTCAGGGCGATGGATCCCGAGGTCTCCGTCACCTTCTTCTTCATGGACTGGCGGCCCCACGAGGTGATGCAGGACGACCTGTACCAGTGGGCCGAGGTGGAGGAAGGGGTGACGCTCATTCGGACCAGGCCGGCCGAGGTCATGCCCTCGGAGGAGGACCGTCCCGTGGTCCGCTACTCTCCCCAGGATGAGATCATGGAGGAGGAGTTCGACCTGGTGATCCTCTCGGTGGGAATACTGCCGCCCGACCTCACCCACCTCTCCGGCGTGATGGGGCTGGAGCTCTCCGACCAAGGTTTCCTCCGGACCCTTCCCGAGGGGCTAACCACCACCGTCCCCGGGGTGTTCGGATCGGGGTGCTGCACCGGTCCCAAGGACATCGAGGAAAGCGTGATCGAGGGGATGGCCGCCGCCTCCGCCGCGTACACCTTCCTGGAGGGATTGAAATGACCGAGATCGAGAAGGGGGGCGAGCTGATCGCTCTGATGAGCAGCGTCCGTCCGGCCCGCCCGCCCAAGCCCAGGTTCCCCTCCCGGAAGGAGGGGGGCGAGGGGATGGGCGTGTTCATCTGCCGCTGCGGTGGTGCGGTGGAGGGCAGGGTGGACGTCGAGGCCCTGGCCTCCTCGATATCGGAGCTGGACCCGGTCCAGGCCTGCGAGGTGCTGGACTATTCCTGCTCCAAGCAGGGCAGGGAGAGGATCAAGCAGGTGATCAGGGACCATTCCCTGGATCGCTTCGTGGTGGCCGGGTGCAGTCCCAAGGTGATCGAGCAGGTCTTCCGGACCACCGCCGCCGAGGTCTCCCTGAACCCCTTCATGGTGGAGGTGGCCAACATCAGGGAACAGTGCTCCATGGTGCACCGGGACTGCCAGGGGAAGGCGGAGACCCTGGTCCGGGGCGCGGTGGCCAAATGCGCCCTCCTGGTCCCCGCTCCCGTGCGGGTCTCCCCCCTGGCATCCAGGAAGGTGCTGGTGGTGGGCGACGGCCTGTCCGCCCTGGTGGCGGCCAGCGAGGTGGAGAGACAGGGGTACCAGGTGGTGCTGCTCTCCCCGGGCGGGCTGAGCACCCGCCCGCTGAGCCATCAGGGACTGCCGGTGGATTACACCGAATCCCTCCTGCACGGCCTGGAGATGAGCGACAGGGCAGAGGTGATCGAGCGTGCCAGGATGCGGCGCTTCTACGGCCATCCCGGGGACTTCTCCCTTGAGCTTGAGGGAAGGACCATCGAGTGCGGTGCTGTGATACTGGCCCTGGAGGCAGAGAGGCTGAGGAGGGAGTTCCTGGATCAGAGGGTGGTGGACCAGACCTCCCTGGAGGAGATGAAGGGCCCCTCCGAGCTGCCCGGGCGCATAGTGATGATCTCCGGTGCGGAGGACCAGGGGATCTGCGGGCGGGGATGCCATGTCCAGATGGTGGAGAATGCCGCCCATATCAAGGAGAGGAATCCCCGAACCCGGGTGACCGTGATCGCCAGGGACGTGGTGACCATGGGCATGTGCGAGCTGGACTATCGGCGGGCCCAGGAATGCGGGGTGGACTTCATCCGCTTCCAGGAGGAGCCAGAGATCTCCTTCGGGGAGCAGGTGGAGGTCTCGGTTATCGACGCCAACCTGGGGGAGAGGCTCTCCCTCCAGGCAGACCTGGTGGTCCTGGATGACCGTCTGGGACCCGGCACCGTGGACACTATCGCCAGGATGTTCCAGGTCCCCCTGGACGAGAACGACTTCCTCCAGCGCACCCAGGTCAAACTGAAGCCCACCGCCAGTATCAGGGAGGGGGTGTTCCTCTGCGGTTCCTCGGTGGTCCCAGGGACGGATCTGGAGGCGATCCAGGAGGCCCGTGGCGCGGCCTCCAGGGCGGTCTCCCTGATGTCCTCCCCCACCAGGACCGTCGGGGGCGAGGTGGCGGAGGTGGAGGCGGAGAAGTGCTCCGCCTGCCTGACCTGCATCCGCAGCTGCCCCTACTCCGCCCCCTATATCGGGGAGACGGGCAAGGCAGAGATCGACATCGATACCTGCCAGGGATGTGGGATCTGCGTGGGGATCTGCCCCTCCAAGGCCATTCAGCTCTACTGCTTCACCGACTCCCAGATCGACGCTCTCTCCAAGGTGCTTTCCAGGGAGGTGGGGGAATGACCCGCATCGTGGCCTTCTGCTGCTCCTACTGCGGTTACTCCTCCGCCGACCTGGCCGGACGGCAGCGCAGGGATTACTCCCCCGATGTCATGATCATACGCCTCCCATGCACCGGGAGGATCGATGTCGTACACCTCCTGAGGGCCTTCCGCCACGGTGCGGACGGGGTGATGGTGGTGGGCTGCCTGGAGGGCAACTGCCACTTCACCAACGGGAACCTGGAGGCCAGGAAGAGGGTGGACCAGGTCAGGTCCATCCTGGATTCGGTCGGTCTGGAGGAAGAGCGTGTGGAGATGTACAACCTGGCCTCCAACCAGGGATGGAGGTTCCCCAGGATCGTGGAGGAGATGAGGGCCAGGATCGAGGAGTTGGGCCCCACCCCCATCAAGGAGGTGCTGGAATGATAATCGGCGAGCAGAAGCCCCTGAGCGAGATCTGTGAGAACATCGAGGGCCACGAGAACATACTGGTGGCCGGATGCCGGTCCTGCGTGGCCATATGCCTGGCCGGGGGGGAGAAGGAGGCCGGTATACTGGCCGAGTCCCTCAGGCTCCACTCGGATCTGCACGGCAAGGGCTGGACGATCTCCGAGGTAACTGTGGAGCGGCAGTGCGAGAAGGAGTGGGTGGAGGAGCTGTCCCCCCTCATGGAGAAGGTGGACTGTGTGGTATCCACCGCCTGTGGCGTGGGCGCCCAGACCGTCCAGGAGCTGTTCCCCGAGACCCGTGTGGTGCCGGGACTGAACACCTCCAACATGGGCGCCCCGGAGGAGCAGGGGATGTGGTCGGAGAAGTGCGGTGGTTGCGGGGACTGCGTCCTCCATCTCACCGGGGGGATATGCCCCATAGCCCGATGCTCCAAGAGCCTGCTGAACGGCCCCTGTGGGGGATCGGAGGAGGGGAAGTGCGAGATCGATCCGGACACCCCCTGCGCCTGGGACCAGATCTATCAGAGCCTGAAGAACCTGGGACGTCTGGACCTGATGGAGGAGCCACTCCCTCCCAAGGACTGGACCCCCTCGAGGAGCGGCGGTCCGCGTAGGATAGTGAAGAGGGATGCGGTACTCACCGAGGAGGAGAAGCGGGTGAAGGAGGGGTTGGAGTGAAGGGGGGAAGCAACCTGGAGAAGGTGTTCGACCGGGGAGAGTTCGCGGTGACCGCGGAGATCGGCCCCCCCATGTCGGCCGACCCGGGGGTCATCAGGGAGAGGGCCAGGATGCTGAAGGGGCACGCCGACGCGTTCAACCTGACCGACAACCAGACCGCCATCGTGAGGCTGAGCTCCCTGGCCTCCTCGGTGATCTGTATAGAGGAGGGGCTGGAACCGGTCATGCAGATGACCTGTCGGGACCGGAACAGGATAGCCATGCAGTCGGACCTGCTGGGGGCGTCCGCCCTGGGCATCCGCAACATGCTCTGCCTGACCGGTGACCATCAGATCTTCGGGAATCAGAGCACCTCCAAGAACGTGTTCGATGTCGACTCCATCCAGCAGCTGATGATGTTCAGGAAGATGAGGGACGAGGGCAAGCTTTGGGGGGAGGTGGAGCTGAAGGAGGGCCCCCAGGTGTTCCTGGGGGCGGCGGCCAACCCCTTCGCCGACCCATTCGAGTACAGGGTCACCCGTCTGGCCAAGAAGGTCGCGGCCGGGGCGGATTTCATCCAGACCCAGGCCATCTACGATATGGAGCGGTTCGAGGAGTGGATGGACGGCGTGCGGGAGAGGGGGCTGCACAAGAGGACCCACATCATGGCCGGCCTGGTCCCCCTCAAGTCGGCCGGGGCGGCCAGGTTCATGAAGAACAAGGTGGCGGGCATCCGGGTGCCGGACGAGACAGTCTCCCGCATGAAGGCGGCCTCCGATCCCAAGGCCGAGGGCATCAACATCTGCCTGGAACAGATCGATCATCTGAGGAAGATGGAGGGGGTGGACGGGGTCCACATCATGGCCATCGCCTGGGAGGAGAAGGTCCCGGAGATCGTGGAGAGGGCCGGTCTACTGCCCAGGCCCAAGATCTGAGCTACCTGGAGCGTAGCTCGGCGAACCGTCGGAACGACCGGTCGTAGGTGCTCTCCACCTCATCCGGGAAGAAGCATCCAGGCAGCTCCCCCTTCTCCCTGTGATAGTGAACGCATTCGCAGCACCTGCCCTTGCGGGGGCAAGGCTCGTATGTGCAGTTGCAGAACTCCATGTTCCTCTCCTTCTGCGGGCAGTCGCTCATGCCCCAGGGGAGGAACCGAGCCCGGATATACGTTGCCCTACTTGCGGAGGTCCATGAGGAAGTCGTTGCAGTAGAGGGCCTCGTTGAGGAGGATCTCCCCCGCCTTGATGATCTTCATGATCTCCTTGTCCTCTGGATCGAGTATCGCCCCGGTGAGGCCGGCCCCCATCAGCATGGCCAGGAAGGTCCGGTTCAGCAGGCTGCGCTCCTTGGCCATGTTGGAGACGTTGCTAAGGCCGACTATGGTGCGCACGGGCGGATCGTTCAGCGTCCGGAAGTTGCGCACCGATTCGATGACCACCTTCCCCTGGTCCTGGGCGGCCCCCACCGGCAGTATCACAGGATCGATGAACAGCTTCTCCGGCATCACCTCGTTCTCCATCGCGGTGGTCAGCAGGAGCATGGCCAGCTCGGCCCTGGAGTCCGCATCATTCGGGATCCCCTTCTCGTCAATGGTGAGGCATACCAGGTCCGCGTCGTACTCCTTGGCCATGGGGAAGAACTTCTCCATCTTGGAGGGCACGGCCGTGGTGGAGTTGATTATCGGTGGTTGGTCGCAGGCCTTCACCCCCGCCTCCGCCGTCTTGGGGCCGGGCGAGTCGATGGAGAGTGGCAGGTCGGTGACCTCCTGGACCGTTTTCACCAGCCACTCCATGCAGGCCGGCCCATCGTCCCTTCCTGGTCCCGTGTTCACGTCCAGGTAGTGGGCCCCTGCCTTCTCCTGGCTCAGCGCCAGCTCCTGGATGTACTTCTCGTCCCTGTTGTCTATGGCCTTCCCAACGGAAGTGAACTGGCCATTTATCCTTTCACCTATTATGAGCATGATGTCCCCTTCCCCGTGAATCGGTCCTTGGAATAAAAGGGTTTTCGTCATTTGCCATATCAAAGGCAGCGATCTATGAAATTCGTGACCCGTTCAGGCGAGCGGCCGGGGCGCGGCGCCGGGCCGATCTGTTCATGAGAGGAGACGGTCCCGAGCATCCAGACCGGATCGCGGAAGCGATGTACGGTGAACGTCGTAGGAGGGCCGGCATCGTGCCTCCATCACCGGATACTTCGGGCCCCGATGGAAGTACAACGATTACATTTAATGCACATCATGCCATTTACTGTCGGCATATCCTTCTAGATGTGCCATCACAGTATCGGGGGAAATCCGCGTGGGAAAGATCAAACGGGCCTTGATAAGCGTATCCGACAAGACCGGCATAGTGGACTTCGCCAGTGGACTGGATGATGTGGGAGTGGAGATCATATCCACCGGTGGGACCGCGAGGCTACTGAACGAGAACGGCATCGAGACGGTAGGGATCCAGGAAATCACCGGATTCCCGGAGATGCTGGACGGTAGGGTGAAGACCCTGCACCCCAAGGTGCACGCCGCCCTGCTGGCAAGGAGGGACGTCCCCCAGCACATGAAGCAGCTGGAGGAGATGGGGATCTCCCCCATCGACATGGTGGTGGTCAACCTGTACCCCTTCAAGGAGACCGTGCTGAAGGAGGGGACCACCTTCGAGGACATCGTGGAGAACATCGACATCGGTGGACCCACCATGATCCGATCGGCGGCGAAGAACTTCGAGTCGGTGGCCGTGGTCACCGATCCCGCACGGTACCAGCCGCTCTTGGAGGAGATGCGCTCCTCCGGTGGGACCCTGGGCGAGGAGACCCATCGCTCCCTGCTCCTGGACGCGTTCAGGACCACCGCGGTGTACGATTCGCTGATCAGCACCTACCTCAACAGGACCCAGTCGAAGGAACTGTTCCCACCCTCATTGGCCATGGGATTCGAGAAGGTCATGGACCTCCGCTACGGGGAGAACCCGGATCAGGAGGCGGCCTTCTACTCCGACCCGTTCTGCACCGGATGCTGCGTACCCAAGGCGGAGAAGCTGCACGGGAAGGAGCTCTCCTACAACAACATCCTGGACCTGGACACGGCCATGGAGATCGTGCGGGAGTTCGACCGTCCCACTGCGGTGGTGATGAAGCACACCAACCCCTGCGGCATCGCCAGCGCGGACAGTATCGGACAGGCCTTCGTGACCGCCTACGATGTCGACCCCATCTCCGCCTTCGGGTGCGTCATCTGCCTGAACAGGGACGTGGACCAGGCAACCGCCGATGAGATAGGCAAGCATTTCGTGGAGGCGGTGATCGCCCCGGACTTCGAGGAGGGGGCACTGGAGACGCTGACGAAGAAGAAGAACATACGCCTGCTGCGCACCAACCGCCCGATCACCCGGGAGGAGATGCCCGGGACGGTGATGAAGGGCGTGAGGGGCGGGGTCATGTTCCAGACCAAGTCTTACGTCCAGCTCACCCCGGACAGCCTGAAGGTGGTGACCGAGAGGGAACCCACCCAGGAGGAGATGAGGGCCATGCTGTTCGCCTGGAAGGTGGTGAAGCACGTGTGGTCCAACGCCATCGTCTTCTGCAAGGACGAGCGGGCGGTGGGGATCGGCGCCGGTCAGATGAGCAGGGTGGACTCCTCCATGATCGCCGGGCACAAGGCCAAGGAGGAGGCCCGGGGGAGCGTGATGGCATCGGACGCCTTCTTCCCCTTCCGGGACGGTGTGGACGAGGCCGCCAAGGCGGGCGTCACCGCCATCATCCAGCCCGGGGGGTCCATCAGGGACGAGGAGGTCATCCAGGCGGCCAACGAGCACGACATGGCCATGGCCTTCACCGGTTCCAGGGTGTTCCGCCACTAGGTGCGAATAGTGCATCGCCCCGGAACTCGAAACAACTTTACCCCTTATTCTCAATATCAGGAGCAATATTGTGGAAGTAGAATGATGGTGAGCCCATGAAGATTCCCAAGTGCATGAGCACCCAGCACCCGGACAACGTCAGCCCCCCATTCTTCGCCGAGACCAATCAGATGGGGGGCGAGGACGAGATACAGGAGGCCTACTACGTGTTCTCCCACCTCAACTGCGACGAGCAGATGTGGGACTGTGAGGGGAAGGAGGTCGACAACTACGTCATCAAGAAGCTGCTGACCAAGCACGACTTCTTCCAGGAGAACCGCCTGGGGACGGACAAGTTCATCACCCTGCGGGTGCCCAATCCCGAGGTGGAGCGGGAGGAGGCCAAGATACTGCTGGAGACGCTGGAGAGCATCCCCAGGTCCTTCGATACCGCCCGCATGTTCTACGATGACGATTCCCCCCCGATCTTCGAGGTCATCCTACCCATGGCCTCCTCCGCGGAGAGCCTGGACATGGTGTACAGGTACTACAGGGACTTCGTGGCCGGGAAGAGGGACGCCAGGTTCCCCAGCGGGACCACCATCGCCGATTGGATCGGGGATTTCCGCCCCGAGGAGATCAACGTCATCCCCCTTTTCGAGGACATGGAGAACATGCTGAACGCCCACCGGATCACCAGGGACTATCTGGACGGTAAGGAGGTCGATCACCAAAGGGTCTTCCTGGCCCGCTCCGACCCGGCGCTGAACTACGGTACGGTCTCGGCCGTCCTACTCAACTGGATCTCCCTGAAGCGGCTGGAGGGGATGTCCAGGGAGACCGGGGTGGACGTCTACCCGATCGTGGGCATAGGGAGCGCCCCCTTCAGGGGTAACTTCCGTCCCTCGACTGTAGATAGGCTCATCGAGGAGTACTCCTACGTGCACACCTTCACCGTCCAGTCCGCCTTCAAGTACGACCACCCCCACGATCAGGTGAGCGAGGCGGTGGACAAGATCCTCTCCCATCAGGTCTCCCCCATGCGCCCCATAGACGAGGAGCGCGCCCTGGACATCATCGACAGATACTCCGCCGAGTACCGGAGGCAGGTGAAGGAGCTGGCCCCGCTGGTGAACCAGGTGTCCAAGTTCGTTCCCAGCAGGAGGAAGAGAAAGCTCCACATCGGGCTATTCGGATACTCCAGGAACATGGAGGGGTTGAGCCTGCCCAGGGCGATCACCTTCACCGCCTCCCTCTACTCGGTGGGCCTTCCCCCGGAGCTGCTGGCCCTGAACGCCCTGGGGGATGATGACCTCGACTTCCTGGAGAGGGTCTGGCCCCACTTCTGGGAGGACATGGGGGACGCCTTCCAGTACCTGGACGAGGGGTCACTGGACCTCGTCCCGGATGATCTGGCCAGGCGCCTCCGTGACCTGCTTCCCTCGTTCGAGGTGGACGAGCGCCATCTGGCCATCACCGGAAAGGTGCTCAAGGACATCCGGGCCAGGAACATGGGTTCGCTGGAGGAAGGGGTGGTCCGGGCGGCGTCACTCAGGCGATTCCTGGGCTGAGGAAGGGCACTCCTCCGCGATCTGCCTGGCCACCCTCATGGAGAGGGCCATCACCGTCTCCATGGTGGGGAGTCCCTGGGACCTTGGTACCAGGGAGAGGTCGGAGATCCACACCCCTTCAGGTAGGAAGGAGGGCCTGATCCTGGGCAGATCCTCCCTCCTCAGCGGCACGGTGCCCCCCAGATGGCCCCCGTTCAGCATTCCACTGACGTAGGGCCCGGAGACCCCGGAATTGGCCATCACCGTCTGGGCCAGACCCACCCCCTCCTCCAGGGTCTCCCGGTCCCTCTCGGTCAGCTCCTTGACCACGGTACCGTCCTCCCTGAGCTCGCCGGTGCAATCGTCGGCCAGCTTGATCATCAGTCCCACCCTCTCGTTTATTGGGACCCCTTTCCATGGTCTATGGAACCAGTGGGAGAGTATGTCCACGTATGGGGAGATGATGTACCTCTCCCTGGGGGAGTACCAGGCCATCGGGGGCTCCTCCAGCTGCCTGGCCCCCTTGCTACGGCCACCCAGGGTGAGCACCACGTCCGCCCACAGACTGTTCTGGGCGGGCAGGCCGGAGGCCTTGAGGATCCGGGGGGTGCCCATCCCCCCGGCGCAGAGGATCACCAGGTCGGTGTTCACCTTCTCCTTCCCCTTTCCGCGATCGATCTCCACCCCGCAGACCTTCCCTTTATCCACCAGCAGCCTGGTGACCCTGGTGCCCGTCCACATCTCCGCGCCCCTGGCCATGGCGGTCTTCAGGAACCGCCTGGAGTCCCACCGGGCCCCGGTGGCGCATCCCAGCTCGCACATGCCACAGGAATTGCACTTCTCCTCGTCCACCGCCTTGGGGGAGGGCCGGGGGTGGAGGTCCATCCTCCTGGCCTCGTCGAACATCTTCCTGGTCACCGCCCTCCACAGCTCCTTGGGGAGGGGATGCACCCGGAGCTGTTCCTCGATCTCCTTGAACTCGGGGGTGAGATCCAGGTCGATATCCTTCAGTCCCCTCATGGCCCGGACCATGTTCCCGCAGGTGAGCACGGTGGAGCCGCCGGTGGTGATCCCCCTGACCAGGACGAGGTCCTCCGAGCACCTGATGGTCTGAAGGTGGGGGAACAGGCGGTTGATGGTCCTCTCCTTGCCCAGAAGCCCCGTCCGCCTCAGGGGCTCGGCCCAGGAGAGCCTCCTGGTGAAGGGCTTGAACTCCCCGCCAGCCTCCAGTATCAAGACATCAAAGCCCAGCAGGGAGAGCTCCCTGGCCACCGTGGCCCCGCCCGCGCCGGACCCCACCACTACCGCCCTCACTCGATCCCCCCGCAGTCGATGTTGGCCAGGCAGTAGGGATGTCCCTCGGTCATCCCGCGCTCGAACACCATCCTAGCAGGGGGGCAGATTCCGCTCAGCACCCCCTCGTCCACGGCGCTCATGATCCTGCAGGAGGCAGGGCTGTACCACCTGGAGGGGGAGCAGCGGTTCACCCGCATGGTCCTCCCACCAAGGACCTCGAAGTCTATACCCAGCACTCTGTACATGATCCTGGCGGCCATCAACAGGTCGCCCATACAGGTCCTCACCTTCAAACGTTTCCCTGCCCATCTCCCTACCCACCTGGTACATCCTCTCCTCGCCCTTCTCATCCCCTGTTCCCCCAGGCGATCCTCGTACATCCCCTCGATCACCTCCATGAACTCGACCCTCCCCCTTCTCACCCTCAGGTTGGCGGTCAGCTCTCCCCCAGCACCTCATCTCCTCGATTACGGTGAGGAGCCTGGCCTCTGAACCGGTGTTGTTCGCACCGTTGTAACCTACCAGGAGAACCCGTTTGCCGTCCACCCGAGGACCACCTTCCTATGGTTAAACGATACCTCGGTGATCAATATGAGTGTCCATCGGTAGGGGCTGAATTTAAATGGTATCAAGAGATTCTCGCCCCCGGGCCCCGATGATACACGTCGACCAGGAGATATGCCAGGGCTGCGGCGTCTGCATCCCCTCCTGCCCGGAGGAGGCGATCAGGTGGAAGGACGGTAAGGTGGTGATAGTCCAGCTCTTCTGCCGGGAATGCGGGCTGTGCGCCGAGAACTGTCCCGAGGAGGCCATCATAATCGGGGAAGATTAAATTAGAGTGGAATCAGCTTCATGGCCTGATGTACTCGGTCACCTTCTTCCCCAAGAACGTCACCGTGGAAGTGGAAAAGGGAACCACCATACTGGATGCGGCCTTCGAGGCCGGGGTGAGTATAGACAGCGTCTGCGGTGGCAAGGGCACCTGCGGCAGGTGCAAGGTCATCGTGGACGGCGCGGTCTCCTCCCCAGAGACCGAGCTGATAGACGAGGGGGAGTGGGAGAACGGGTACAGGCTGGCCTGCCAGACCGAGATCATGAGCGACGCCATCGTCTTCGTTCCCCAGCGGGCCCAGGTGGGGGAGCACAAGATTCTGGCCTCCTTCCATCTGGCCGAGATAGAGAGGCTGGACCCGATGG
Organism: Methanomassiliicoccales archaeon; assembly: GCA_046540255.1. GTDB lineage: Archaea > Thermoplasmatota > Thermoplasmata > Methanomassiliicoccales > JAAEEP01 > JBKHFJ01. Next base: position 91,971 of record JBKHFJ010000006.1, read on the forward strand.
TCTCCGCCGCATACCTGGAGATGAGGCCCCCTTCCCTGGACGACAACCTGGGGGACCTGGAGAGGATCGACCAGGCCATGGGCAAGGGGGCCGGAGAGCTGAACGTTCCCCTTGACCTGCTCAGGTCCCTCTCCTCCACCATCAGGGAGGGGGACTGGAAGGTGACCGCATTCTCCGACACGGAGGACCGTCTGGTGCGATTGTGCCCGGGGGACCTGACCGACCGTTACTACGGCCTGGCGGTGGACATCGGCACCACCACGGTGGTGGTCTCCCTGGTGAATCTGGCCAGGGGGGAGATAGTCTCCCAGGCCTCCGACTACAACAAGCAGCTGGTCTGCGGGGAGGACATACTGTCCAGGATCGCGTTCACCGAGGAGTGCGACCTGAAGAGGCCCCACGGCCTGGTAATCGACACCCTCGACCACCTCATCGGCAAGACCCTGGAGGTGGATGAGGCCGAGGGGATCGGGCGGGAGGACATCGTGGCCATGTCGGTGGCCGGGAACACCACCATGATGCATCTGTTCATGGGCATTCACCCCAAGACGATCAGGTACGAGCCGTACATCGCCACCACCAACGTCCCCCCGCTGTTCAGGGCCAGTGATCTGGGCATCGGGATCTGCCCGGAGGCCCCCATCTTCTGCGTCCCCGGCAGGGCCAGCTTCGTGGGAGGGGACATAGTCGCCGATGTGCTCGCCTCAGATCTGTACCGGGAGCCGGAGCTCTCCATGATGATCGACGTGGGCACCAACGGGGAGATCGTGCTGGGGAATCAGGACTGGATGGTGGCCTGCTCCTGCAGCGCCGGTCCCGCCTTCGAGGGGGGAGAGGTGGGTTTCGGGATGAGGGCCATGACGGGGGCGATAGACAGTGTCTCCATCGAGGAGGACTGCGAGATCGAGTACACCACCATCAACGACGCGCCCCCCCGGGGCATCTGCGGATCCGGCCTGATCGATCTTATGGCCCGCATGTTCTTCCATCAGATGCTGGACAAGAAGGGGAACATACTGGAGGTCGATTCCGACCGGGTGAGGAAGCAGGATGACGGCCGCGAGGTGGTGCTGGCCTGGGCGAACGAGTCCGGCTTCGGAAGGGACAACGATAAGTTCGCCGAGGAGCCCAGGGACATCGTGGTCACCGACAACGACATCGCCAACGTGATCAGGACTAAGGGCGCGGTCTACGCTGGATGCAGCGTCCTTTTGAAGAGCATGAACCTCTCCTTCGAGGACCTGGACAGGCTGTTCGTGGCCGGGGGATTCGGGAACTACGTGGACATAGACAACGCGGTGACCATAGGGCTGCTCCCGGACATACCCAGGGAGCGGTTCGTGTTCCTGGGCAACGGGGCCCTGGCGGGATCGAGGCTCACCCTGCTCTCCGGTGAGAAGCGGCGGGACTCCCTGGACATCTACCAGTCGATGACCTACTTCGAGCTCTCCACCACCCAGGTCTTCTTCGACGAGTTCTCCTCGGCGCTCTTCCTTCCCCACACGGAGATCAGTCAGTTCCCCACGGTGAGGGGATGGCTGAACGAGAGAGGGTGAGCGGCTCAATGGTCTTTCCGCACCTCCTCCTCTCCCTCCTGTACATGGGAAGACCGCCCGGGAGCTCTTCCCCGCAGTCGCAGACGTACCCGGTGTCCTCGGTGTAGGCGAACCTCTTGCAGAACGGACATCTCGGCATGATTTCCCCTCTACCTCTCTCATTCGTTAATATATATAACTTGGCTACGACTATGGTCGTAATCCCCCGACCATCGACGACAATTCACCCCGTGCACGGGTAGGAGCTTCTATCACTGGTAGGTGCCGGTCCCGTACCGAGCCCGGCTCTCAAGACCTTCCACATCTGGGGCGGATATCACCCGTGAAATTTAATAGTCTGAAGTTTAATCTTGACCTCCGTGACCTGGAACTGCGCAGCCACATGCATCGGATCACTGCCCCATACCGATCCGGCGGAGGCCGTCTCCCTGATACTGAGTGAGGTGAGGAGCATACCCTTCTGGCCCCAGCTTCCCTCCAGGGGGTTCAGGGAGAACATGTACGCCCAGTACTCCCACATCCTCCCGGGGATCATCATAGACAACGAGAACATGAAGGTCCAGGTGGACCTGGAGAACTACGACCCGGAGGCGTTCTACATGGATGTGATCTCGGAGCAGGTGGAGAGGTTCGAGTACTCCCCGGATCATTTCAGCGGCTTCTACGAGTTCATGGAGCGGGATCTGCCCGAAGAGGCGGTGGCGGTCAAGGGACAGGTCACCGGCCCGGTGAGCACCGGACTTCAGATAACGGACCAAACGGGCAAGGCGGCCATCTACGATGAGGCCTACGGGGAGATAGTCAGGAAGAACCTGAACATGATGGCCAGGTGGCAGGAGAGGAGGCTCCGGGAGAAGTGCGGGAACACCATCATCTTCCTGGACGAGCCCTACCTCTCCCTGATGGGCACGCCCTTCGCCTCCATCAAGCCCCACGAGGTGATCACCTGGATAAACGAGGTGATCGAGGGCCTGGAGGGGACGGTGGCCATCCACTGCTGCGGGAACACCGACTGGCCCACGGTGATGGCCACCGACATCGACATCCTCTCTTTCGACGCCTACGACTACGGGCACACCATCGGCCTGTACTCGGACGAGGTGGCCGACTTCCTGGAGAACGGAGGTGCACTGGCATGGGGGTTGATCCCCAACGACGAGGAGGTCTTCTACAAGGAGAACATCAATTCCCTGGCCCAGCTGGGTGAGAAGCTCATCCGATCGCTGGAGCAGAAAGGGATCGACCTGGACCTGGTGGTGCGCAACTCCCTGATCACCCCCCAGTGTGGGCTTGGCGGGGTGCAGGAGTCGGCCAGCGCCGACATCCTGCGGACGCTTGCCGGGGTTTCGAGCGTCCTGAGCGAGAGGTTCGGCCTGGAGGGTTAGATTGGCCTTCGTCATCGCCATCACCGGCAAGGGTGGGGTTGGCAAGACCACCATAGCCGCCCTGCTGATCAAGGCCCTGGTGGATAAGTCCGGGGATGTTATCCTGGGCGTGGACGCCGACCCCAACGTCAACCTGGGGCAGAAGCTGGGCGTGGAGGTGGACCGTACCATCGGGGGGCTCCGAGAGGACCTCATCGATCGGGCGGAGGAGCTGCCGGCCGGGATGTCCAAGCACGAGCATGTCCGGTACCAGATACAGATGGCCCTGATCGAGGGGGAGGAGTTCGACCTCCTCTCCATGGGAAGGTCCGAGGGGCCGGGGTGCTACTGCTACATCAACAACATCCTCCGTACCTTCATGGACGACCTGATGGACGACTACACCTACGTGGTCATAGACAACGAGGCCGGCATGGAGCATCTGTCCAGGAGGACCACCAAGAAGATGGATGTGTTGGCCATGGTGGCCGACCCCACCAAGCTGGGGGTGGAGACCGCCAGGCGGATAAGCACCCTGGCCGACGAGATGGAGTTGGAGGTGGACCGGAAGGCGCTCCTGCTTAACCGGGCCCCCAAGGACATCCATCCCGCGGTGCAAGGGGAGATCGACAAGGGGAATTTCGACGAGGTGGTCAAGATACCCCACGACAAGCAGGTGGAGGAGCTTACTGTGGTGGGAGAGCCCCTCACCCAGGTGGACTCCATCAGCAAGTCTTTCAGAAGAATAAAGAAGTGGGTTAAGGGGTTTTAGGCGGACTTCAGGTTCTTCAGGTACTTGCCCAGCCCGGACGACTCGCTGGGACCCACCCTCACCTTCAGACCGGACACCTCTTCCAGCTTGCCGCTCATCCTGGCGACCATGCCGGGTATGATGATCTCCCCTCGGGTGGATTTCTCCTTCGTCCCGTTCTCCTCCAGGGCATCGTTCACCATCTCGGGGGTGAGCTTGCCGGCGGCGAAGGCTGTGAGCACGGATAGTCCCTCGGTGTCCACCACCTGCAGCCAGACGGGCTGCTTGCTCTTCTCCACGTCCCCCACCACGGTGAAGTAGGTGAGGGAGAAGTTGGTGGTGAACATCAGCGGGGCGTTCTCGTCCGGGTTGTTGACCGGGTAGAGCTCCGGCTTGACCTGGATGGGCACCTGCGGGTCTGTGTAGATGTTCTGCCTGAGTACGAAAAGGGGGAGGGCGTGGGCCGGGTCGATGTCGTCCATGGCCACCACGGCGCCGTACTTCATGGTGGCGATCATGGCCATCATGACGGGCTTGTCCTTTCCCGCCGTGTCTATGAAGGTGGGGTATCCCAGCCCCCGGAAGGTCTTCTTGACCGAGTGCTTCCGGATGATGTGGTTCTTCTCCAAGGTCTCCTTCAAGGAGGAGGCCCCGAAGTCCAACACGAGGTCCTCCGCACCCTGCGATTTCACCTTCTCCACCAGATCCGCCAGCGCGTCCAGGCCGGAGTCCTCGAACACCACCAGCGGGCAGCCGGCGTCCTTGGCCACCTTGGCCATCTCCTCGGCGTTGTCCGCGGTGGCGGCGTGCAGGAGGGGCTTCCTCTCCTTCACCTTCTCCACCGCGGTCCCCATGGCCCCGGGGTCCTCGGAGAACAGGACCAGTGGAAGGTCGGTGGCTCCGGCCACCTCCTCCACCACGGAGGCGAAGGTCCCGGCGTCGCCCGAGTCATTCCTCACGCCGATCATGTCCACTGTCAGCATCTGTCCGACCCTCTCGAATTCCAGGTCTTTCACCTTCTCCACCTTCTCCTTGCGCTCCTCCTCCGACGCGGAGTCGGAGACGATGATGGAGTATGCCGTCTGGTGGAAGAACTTCTTCTCGTGGCGGTAGAGCTCGGTCTCCTCCCCTACCTCCACTTGGTTCTCCCCGGTGCCGATCTTGATCAGCCGTATTGGCGGGGCGGACGAGGCCTCCAGCGCCTCCTTGGCGTCGTCCGACACGTAGGGGCAGTCGTCCAGGCTCACCTTCTGGTTGGCCAGCTGCATGGCGAAGGCCAGGCAGGTGGGGAACCCGCACTCGCCGCAGTTGGTCTTGGGAAGGTGCTTGAAGATCTCTATGGCCGTCGGCATTCAGTCACCTCCCAGCAAGTCGTCCACGGCCTCGTTGACCATCTTCACCGCGTAGGGGCTCCTCATGATCAGCATGTCGGCCCCCGAGAGCAGGGCGGCCAGGGCGGTAGTGAACTCCCACCACACCACCCTCTCGTGGACGTCCCCGTACCCCGGCGTCTCCTCGTCGGTGGCCTCCCTGGCATCCCAGCCGGTGCTGGCGTCGCAGACCATGGGGGTCTGGAGCATCTTGTCCCCCATGAGGGCGGCCAGTCGTATCCTCTCGTTCACCGAGTAGGAGTACTCCAGACCCATGCCCAGGGCGGCCATCAGCGGGTCCGCCACGATGTCCTCCAGCTGGACGCCGAAGTCGGTGAGCAGTATGGAGATCTGCTTGGCCAGGTTGATGTCCAGGTTGGAGAAGCCCACCACGGCATGGCGGTTGGCCATGGCGGCGGCGGAGACCGACTTGTAGGACTCCTCCTCCGCCTGGGCCATCAGCATCCTGGCGTCGGGGGCGATGTTGGACACCTCCTCCATGGTCTTGGCGTCCTTCTCCTCGTGCTCACACCCGTAGACGATCAGGGGGACCTTGACCTCCTCGATCATCCTCTTGACCAGCTCGGCCGCCTCCTTGGAGGAGGTGTCCTCCTCCTCCGGGTTGGTGGAGAGCAGGCGCAGGCATATCAGGTCGGCGTCGTACTCCTCGATCCACTTGCGGGCCCACTCCACCGGATCCTGCAAGGCGTCGCCGAACGGCTCCTTGGCCAGCTCGGGGAACTCCCTGAGGGTGTCCATCACCTCGCCCGCTATGGTCGGTCGGTTGGGGTACTCGTTCTCGAATGAAAGGAAGGGCATCCCGGTCTGCCCCCCTACCGTCACCTTGCGCTCCAGGGGCCCACCGTCCTCTTCGGTGGCTCCCAGGGTCACCTCGCCTATCTTTCCTGACCATTTCTCCTTGGGTATCGGTACTTCCGCCATTGCAACTGCCTCCAACTGTCTACTCCAATAGAGAGGGCATCTTCATCGCCGGATGGTCCACCTTGGCCATCCACTCCATGAGACCCTCGGCGTCCTCGCAGACGGTCTCGTCCGCTATCTTCTCCGCGAAGTCCGGCGTCCCCAGCTTCTCGGCCCTCTTCTGCAGATCATCGGCCAGGGCCTCCTTCAGCTCCTTGGGCATCCAGACTATCCTGTGGAAGCCGCCATCGTACGGTATGAACTTCTCGCTGACCAGGAACTTGCGGCCCACCCCCATGAACCCTGGGGTGACCTTGCCCCCGCCGACCGATCCGGCCAGGGTGGAGAACTTCATCCCCAGCGGGGTCATGCCGGGATACTCCCGGTTGACCACGGCCACCCCCTGACCGTCGGGGGTCATCCCCACGATGCACTCGAAGCATCCGCAGGAGGTCATTGGATCGTCCATCATGGTGTACAGGTTGAAGCCGTTGATCTTGTGATGACTGTACTCGTACACGGCCTCGTCCACCCCCTTGTACCTGCCCTTCTCCGGATCGATGCACTCCCCCTTCTGCACCGGCTGGTTCGGGCCGGTGGGGTCGATCTCGTAGGAGGCCTTGGCGTCCATCCAGTTGATGGCACCACACAGTCCCAGCCTCTGGGGGGTTACGATGCACACGTGGTCCGGTGCGAAGGACTGGCACAGGGTGCAGGTGTAGAAGATCTCCACCGACTCGTCCGTCAGCCCGGAGATCCTCTCGTCCCTCTCGTCGTAGATCTCCTTGGCCTCGGGGAGCCTCTTCTCCACCTCCTCCTCGTCGGTGATGATGGTCACCTGGACCCTAGAGATGATGCTCCCGAAGTCCTCCTTGATCTTGTTGACCAGGATGTCGCCGAAGTGCTTGAACATCAGCCCCCGCTCGACGGCGTCCTTGCTCAGCCGGATCCACAGGATGTCCCTCTGCCCGGTGTGCCATCCGCCCTCGCAGAAGTTGATGAACTGGTGCATCCTCCGCTCGACCACCGACTCGAAGTCGTCCTGCATCTTCTTGCCGTAGACGTCGACGAGGACGGCCAGTGGGGTGGTGCTTCCCTCCTCCATCTCATCCAC
>JBKHFJ010000007.1:0-77517 GCA_046540255.1 Methanomassiliicoccales archaeon
CTGATGGTCTCCCCCTCGAAGGCCGGACCGTAGGCGACCGGGATGTCCACCGGGGCCAGCTTGACCTGGATGTCCCGCACCTCGATGGCGGTCTGGATCATCTTCTCGTAGTCCTTCTGCACCACATACTTCTCCGGTATCTCCTCCACGTCCTGGTCGGTGATGGTGGGCGAACCGTTGAACAGCACGGCGAACTCGGCCGCCGCCTTGATGTGGTCGATCGGACCCATCTGGAGGACGAAGACTTTCGGCCGGTTGGAGAGGTACTTGTAAAGCCTCTCTCTGTCGCCCGGCTGCACTCCCCCGAAGGACAGGGCGGCCCGGATGGCGAAGTTCAGGCCGTGGATGGCCTGGGTGAACTCGCCCACTGGGTAAAGCATGATGTCCAGCCCCATCTTGATCCCCTGATCCTTCAGCTGCCGGATGATGTCGAAGGTGGCGATTATCAGCATACCCTTGCTCTGACAGTCCCTGACGATCTCCGCCAGCTTCTCGGGGTCCTCGGCCGTTCCTACGAGGACGGCAGCACCCGGAATGGTGTCGTCCACGAAGGCTATGCCCAGCTCCCTGAGAACATGGTCCGGGACGAAGCCGCAGTAGGGGGTATCCTTGTATGGATCCTCGCTCTCTATGTACTTCAGGGCCTCGACGATCTCGGCCGCCACCATGGTCACCTCTCCGGCGATCAGGGCGTTCTCGTAGGTCGGCTCCTCCCTGATCTTTCCCCTCACCTGACCCAGGGCTCCGGGTAGGTCCCCGAGCTTCTGGGTCTCCCGCCCGTCCCAGGCGTAGATGGAGGGTAGCTGGTAACCGGTGGTCCCGTAGTCCACCTTCTGGTCGTAGCCGTACTTCTCTATGGCCACCCCCAGAAGCTGATCGGCGTAGCCGGCGGCTATGATGCCGCCTTCGATGGCCATCTCGTACAGCCTCTCCTGGGTGACCTTGGGCCTCTCTTCTCTTACATAGTTGTTCTCCAGGCCGAGCACCCAGCGCCGGTACTCTGTGGTGTTTAACAGGGTCTTGGCTGACCTCACCGGATCCCTGTCGAAAATGAAGTACCCGCCGTAGACGTCCCTGGCAGTGTTCTCCAGCACTTCGGTAACCAGGGAGGATCCGTAGATGTAGTTGATCGTTCCCACGTGGGTGGGCATCCCCATGGCCACGCACCAGGTTCCTATGGCCACGGCCTTCTCGTGGTTGGCCTCCGGCGCGGAGGCGCCGAACGGGATCTGGTGGACGTCCACATCGAACGCCTTGGCGATGGAGGTGGCCAGGTTGGCCGCCCTGCTGTTGTCCACGCAGGACCCCATGTGCCATATCGGGGGCAGCTCCACCCCGTTCGCCTCCTCCAGTTCCCGGATGAACTTCTTCAGCCCCTCGCCTGCGTACTCCTCGGTGGCCTCCGCGGACATCAGTCCGTTCTTGGCGAAGGCGACGGCAGAGCATCCGGTACACACCACCAGGATGTCGTTCTTCATCAGCTCCTTGGCTATGGTGAGGTGGTTGTAATCATGCGGGGCGGTCTGATTGTTGCAGCCGCACATCAGGACAACGCCTCTTATGGTCCCGTCCTTGATGTTCTCAGCTATGTGCAAGATAGGCTCTTCTTCATCGAATGGCGAGCAGAGCTCCTCGATCTGCTCCAGGCTGAAACCGGCGATCACCTCGTTCTTGACCGATGGGATGTGGGTTTCCTTCTGCTCCCTGCTCTTGAACGCCTTGATCGCCTGGTTGATGATGGCCCTGGCGCTGGTCTCCGCCTCCTCCTCTCTGAACTGGATGTGGGTGTCGTAGGGAAGGCGGACGTTGGCCATGGTGGTGGTGACCTCGGTGGGCATGCATGAGCACAGCTCGCCCAGCGACGGCATGATACACTGGTAGTCCGCCACGATGAGGTCCACCACGCCCGTGGCCAGGATCAGCTCCTGGGAGGCGAAGTTGGAAGCCAGGGGGACCCCCTTTCTCATAAGTGTCTCGTTGCCGGTGCAGCAGATACCCACGATGTTGATACCCTCGGCACCCGCCTTCTTCGCCTCGTCCTCCATCTCCTTGGCCACGTCCACCACCAGGTCGCTGAGGAGGGGGTTGTGACCGTGGACGGCGATGTTCACCTTGTTCGCGTCCAGGCAGCCGAGGTTAGCCTCGGTCTTGACCAGATGGGGGGTGCCGAAGAGTATGTCCGACATGTCTGTGGAGATCTGCTCCCCGGCCAGATCGGCCACCGCGCACTTGATGCCACCGAACAGGACGGGCACGGGATCGGCATCGCATCCCATGGTGGTACGGTGTATGACGTCCGAGATGGACTCGTCGATATTGGTCGGAAGCACCCCGAGCCTGTCCCATAGGGCGACCCGCTGCTCAGTGTGATTCGCCGTGGTGAAGTTCAGTGGGACCGGAGCGGAACGTCCGAAATCCTCCAGGGCGCTACCCACCACCTTGTGTGCAAGCTCCTCCTTGTCCACGCCCTCGATCTCCATGCCAAGATGCCTGGCCACACGGTGCAACTTCTCCTCGTCCTTGATCGAATATGCTGGTGTTCTGCCCTCCAGCATCTGGTGGACCGTCTCGGCGATGTGGCGACCGTGACCGGAGTGGGCGGCCGCGCCGCCCGCTATCAGCCTGATGACATTCCTGGCCACGATGGTGTACGCCCTGGCACCGCAGATCCCCTTGTCCGGCTTTCCCCCGAAGGGATCGATGCGGCAGGGGCCCTGCAGGCAGTTCCTGCAGCATATTCCCAGTTCACCGAAGCCGCACTGAGGCTGCATCAGCTCAAAGCGCTCCCAGGCCGTCTCTATGCCCTGCTCCCCGGCCACGGCCAATCCCTCCTGGACCGCCTGGTCCGCGGACATCTCCTCGTACTTCTTCTTGGCTCCGGTTCCGGATTCCGCTCTTTCTTCAGCTTCCATATGAAATTCCCTCCCTGCAAGATTGACATGATGGGATGGAGTATCCCGCCGAGGGCCTCGAATTCCCCGTCTCGTGGATCTGTTGCATCATTGGTGCTCCCCGATATGATTCTGAGATGATTTTCCTATTAGTACCCTGTTTTCCCTGACACCGCGAAAATTCAGTAAACGAAGAAGTGCAGGTCCTGTGCGCGGAAGGGTATGGCCCCGCTCCGGGGTCCGAAGACGCTTTTCCCGAGGGAACATCGCTACACCGTGGCAACTTTGACAACCCACTCATAGCTGGATATCCAACTTTTTGCCTTGCTATTGCAACGGTTCTACTTAAAGGCTCTCGTTCTTTGTCGAAGAATAGTAAGAACAACGGTATTAGTTGTATGAATGCCCCGATTTGTAAAGGGATCCAATAGATGTAGACGCTGGACCCTTGATGATTATGGGCCCTTGCGAGTGGCGTCAAATGGCCGTTATGGGCGACAGGTGCTCTCCCGGTCGGCGTTAATTAGACGCTCACTGATTAGTCTAATCGACAATAAGCGAATCATCGATACTGGAAGAGCTAGAAATCGATGGGCTCGAAGCTCTCCAGTCTGTAGTTCCCCCGCATCGATTCGGTGAATCCCTTGAGGTCCTCCCTGAGCTCCTCGTTGCTGAGCGGACACCTGCTCACATCGGCCACCACCAGCATGGTCATCTTCTCGTAGTACACCAGCACCTTGGTCCACACCGAGAGAAGGTTGATGCTGTGCATGGCCAGGGCATCGGTAATCTCATGGATGGCCCCGGGCCGATCCGGTATGACGAAACCCACCTCCACCAACTCGATGTCCGAGGCCAGGAAGGTCAGGGAAAGCACCCAGGAGTCGGTGTCCCCCACCATCATGAAGGGCTGACCGTCCTCCACACCCTCGAACATCTCCAAGTGGTCCCCGGGGATCTCGAACTCACCGTTCACTATCATGGAGGGCTCCCTGGTCATCTTCCTGACCACCTTGGTCCGCACGGAGGAGGTCTCGGGGGCCACCCCCTTGGTGAAGCGGTCCGAGATTTTGGAGGGCGAGATCTCCAGGTCGTCCACCTTGCTGATCGATCTGGAACCCTCCTCCTTCAGCCTCTTGAAGTCGCCCCTCAGCTCCTCCTCGTCCCCGTAGTAGGAGAGGTCGATGAGCATCTTCCACACCATGCAGACGTTGGAGATCATGCTCAGGGAGACCGAGTTCAGGATATCGATGTTCCTCTCGCCCAGGAAGTTGGCGATCTGGGCGCAGGCCCCGGGGATGTCCAGCATGTAGAAGGTGGCCGAGCATATGCGGCGGTAGTTCTCCGGCCCGAAGGTGGACAGGACGATCTCGTAGCTCTGGGATCCGTTGTGGGTGTACTTGAACACCGTGCTGAACACCTGGCTCCCGTCCATCAGACCCAGGGGCCCGCCTATCTTGTCGCTTATCCGTACCTTGGAGTCCTTCAGCCTTCCGAAATCCCAGAGTCTCATGGGGAACGTCCGGCCCAACGTCCTAATCATCCATAAACTTTGTGCGCTCCAGCTCCGGGCCGGCGCAGCCGGCCAAGGGACTTGGGAGTGGCCCATGGGACCATAGTTGCGACCCCAACTTTTAATACGGACCCTTCCTTTCCCGCACAGAGCTATCTGATGTGGTGAGACATTGGCTCCGATCGTCGAGGTCAAGAATCTGGTGAAGGTCTTCAACGGTACCGTGAGGGCGGTGGACGACATCTCCTTCTCGGTGGACGAGGGGGAGATATTCGGCTTCCTGGGGCCCAACGGGGCGGGCAAGACCACCACGATCTCCATCCTGACCACCCTGCTGAAGCAGACCTCGGGGGAGGCCCGGGTGGGAGGATACGACATCTCCCAGGACCCCACCGAGGTCCGCCGGATCCTGGGGCTGGTCCCCCAGGACCTCACCGTGGACGACGACCTCACTGGCAAGGAGAACATGATCCTCCAGGGGGACCTTTACAGGGTGCCCAGGGAGGACACCATCTCCAGGACTGAGGCCCTGCTGGAGCTGGTGGGGCTGACCGGGTCGGCCGACAGGCTGGTCAAGACCTACTCGGGGGGGATGAGGAAGAGGCTGGAGCTGGCCGAGGGGCTGATACACCGGCCCAGGATCCTCTTCCTCGACGAGCCGACCCTCGGCCTGGACGTCCAGACCAGGGCCGCCATGTGGGATTACATCATGAACCTGAAGAGGGAGCACAACACCACCATCTTTCTCACCACCCACTACCTGGAGGAGGCGGACTCCCTATGTGACCGGATCGGCATCATCGACCAAGGAAGGATCATCGCCCTGGACACGCCGGACAGGCTGAAGGAGAAGGTGGGAGGCGATGTCATCGAGATCACCATTCGGGGCGGAGAGGACCACTCCGATGAGATCCGGGAGATCCATGGCGTACTGGGCGTGGAGGCATCCGGCGAATCCTACCGGATCAAGGTGACCAGGGGGGAGGACTGCGCCCCCTCCATCCTGCAGTCCCTGTGGGCCCAGGAGGTGGTGGTGAAGTCGGTGAACATCCGCCGTCCCAGCCTGGACCAGGTCTTCCTGGATTACACTGGCAGGTCCTTCAGGGACGAGAACCAGACCGGTGCTAGGGACATGGGGCAGAGGATGGCATCCGCGGAGCAGGCCAGGAGGCGTCGCTGATGATCAGGGAGACGCTCGCGTTGACGATCAGGGATTTGAAGAAGTACTACCGGGCCAAGGTCCAGGTGTTGGTCACCTTCGTGCAGCCGTTGGTGTGGCTTGGCCTCTTCGGCCAGGCGTTCAGGCTGGAGGACCTGGCCGGTGGGCAGGTTCCCGGGGGGAGCGACTTCTTCGCCGGGGCCCCCAACTACTTCTCCTTCATGTCCGTGGGGATGCTGTGCATCGTCATCCTTTTCACCTGCATGTTCAGCGGTCTGAACTTCGTCTGGGACCGGCGTTTCGGATTCCTTACCAAGTTGAGGGCCTCCCCCATACCCAGGGGATCCATCCCCCTGTCCAGGATACTGGCATTCAGCACCAGGGCCCTCATCCAGGCCATGATCGTCTTCGTCGTAGCGATCCTGTTCGTGTTCATCCCCGGGGTCTCCGGTCTGGAGCTGAACGGATTCGGCCCCCTGGAGTTCCTGGGGATGGTGCTGATGCTCGGACTCCTCGCCCTGGGATTCTCCACCCTGTTCACCACAATCGGGCTAGCGATCGAGAACCAGGAGACCTTCATGGGCGTGGTCAACCTGCTGAACCTGCCGATAATGTTCTCCTCCTCCGCCCTGTTCCCCACCAAGCTGATGCCCGACTGGCTCAAGGGGGTGGCCCAGGTGAACCCCATCACCTTCGCCTCCGACGGGATCAGGCAGATGATATTCGAGAACCCCGACCCACTCTACAGCCTCCAGATGGACATACTGGGTCTGGTGATCTTCGCCGGCGGACTGATATGCATCGGTTGGGTGATGGCGATAAAGATACTCAACCGCTGAAGCCCCTCATTGGATGGGGATCATTCCACGATCCTTTCCTTGATCCCGGCGATGGCCTCGATCACGTCATCGGCACCATCGATGTCCATGGGCGATACGCCCTTGAGGTCGGCCTCCACCAGCTTCCTGTTGTACGGTATGGTGGCCAGCAGCTCCATACCCAGCCTGTCCAGCTCCTCTGAGACCACCTCCTGGTCCCCGGGAGAGGCCTTGTTGAGCACCGCCCCCACCCTGTCGATCCCGATCTCGGCGGCCATATCCCGGATCTTGGCCGCCGTCTCCAACGAGCGCATGCCAGGTTCGACCACCACGATCATCAGGTCCATGTTCCTGGAAGAGGCCCTGCCCAGATGCTCCAGTCCGGCCTCCATGTCCATGAACAGGAACTCGTCCTTCTCCAGCACCAGGTGCTTCAGCAGGCTCTTCAGCAGGGAGCTCTCCGGGCAGAAGCAGCCGCTTCCGCCCGACCTGATCGTCCCCAGGACGAGAAGGCGGACGTTGTCCTTGCCCTCCACGGCGAACCGATCGGCCAGGTCGTCCACCTTGGGGTTGAGCTTGAACATGCCCCCGTAGCTCTCCCCGGGCTTCACACCGGTCCTCTCCTCTATCATGTCCAGCATGCTGGAGAGTGGGGTGAGATGGGAGCTCGTCTCCCTGGACACGCCCACCGCGCTTGCCAGGTTGGAGGCCGGATCCGCGTCCAGGACCAGGACGCTGTCCCCCTCCCTACCGAAAAGTCGTGCCAGCAGGCCGGTCAGGGTGGTCTTGCCCACCCCGCCCTTCCCGGACACGGCGACCTTAAGGGCCATCTACAGCCTCTCGAAGACCACGCCGTGGCTCAGGAGGTTGGCCTCCTTGAGCTTGACTTTCTCGAGGACCATCTTCTCCCCGATGATGTTGGTGCAGCTGGCGTTGTCACCTTCCATGACGATCCGGGTGACGTCCGACATGATCTCCTGGACATCGCCTCCCTCGTCCAGGAACACGGAGGATTCGCACATGTCCCTCGCATTCTCGCCCTTCATATTTAACTTGTCGGAATCATCGATCAGGTGGGTAGGATGGAGGTCCTACCGTCGGGATACCCGTCGGCGTAGAAGATGTAGCGGGCCGGGATCCTCTTCCTCATGCCGGTCCAGTATGGACACCTGTCGCACCTGTAGCCCAGGGTGACGGAGCCGCCGAAGATGGTCTCGTTCCTGATCCTTTTCATCCTGGACCCGCACACCGGGCAGCGCCCCTTGCGGCTCCTCTCCTCCCCCGGACGGCAGTGGATCTCCACCTTGGCCGCCCCCCGCTCGATGGCCACCCTGCGTATCCTCTCCTCACTGGCCGTGTAGAGCTCGTCCTCCTCCCTGAGCTTGCGCAGCACCAGCTTGGCCAGCTTCCTCTGCGAGGTCACCATGGGATACTCGCTCAGCACCACCCGTATGGCATCGGCCAGCACCTCCTCGGGCGGGATCCGGTAGGTCATCGGCGCCGAATGGGGGTGGAGATAGAACAACTTTTCCTAGGGCAAGTCAGATATAAGCTACGCTCCCATCCAATGCCCGGTGAGCATTTGAAAAGGATCATCATCATGGGCGCCGCCGGGCGTGACTTCCACAACTTCAACACCTACTTTCGGGACAATCAGGATTACGAGGTGGTTGCCTTCACCGCCGCCCAGATACCAAACATCGAGGGGAGATGTTACCCCCAGGAGCTGGCCGGAGACCTCTACCAGGAGGACATCCCCATCTACCCGGAGGAGGAGCTTCCCAGGTTGATCCGGGAGCTGGGGGTGGAGCAGGTGGTGTTCGCCTACTCCGACCTGCCCCACCTGGAGGTGATGCACAAGGCATCCTGGGTGCTAAGCAACCTGGCCGACTTCCGGCTGATGGGGAACCGGGAGATCGTGCTCGAATCCACCGTACCGGTGATCAGCGTGGGGGCGGTGAGGACCGGTTCCGGGAAGAGCCAGACCACCAGGAGGATCTGTGATATCCTGAGGCGGAACGGCCTCAGGGTGGTGGTGGTCAGGCATCCCATGCCCTACGGGGACCTGAGGAAGCAGGTGGTGCAGAGGTTCGCCACCTACCAGGACCTGGAAGACCACGAGTGCACCATCGAGGAGAGGGAGGAGTACGAGCCCCTGGTCGACAGGGGGATGGTGGTCTACGCCGGGGTGGACTACGAGAGGATACTCAGGCAGGCGGAGGGGGAGGCGGACATCATCATCTGGGACGGTGGCAACAACGACACCCCCTTCTACCGGTCGGACCTCCACGTGGTGGTGGTCGACCCCCACAGGCCGGGGCACGAGGTGAGCTACCATCCCGGGGAGACCAATCTCCGGATGGCGGACGCCGTGCTGATCAACAAGATACAGACCGCCGACCGCAAGGGCATCCTGGAGGTGAAGGGGAACGTCAAGCGAGTGAACCCCTCCGCCCAGGTGATCGAGGCCGCCTCCACCATCGACGTGGACGACCCGGAAATGATCCGGGGGAAGAGGGTGCTGGTGGTGGAGGACGGCCCCACCGTCACCCACGGGGGCATGAGGTACGGGGCCGGTACGCTGGCGGCCGAGGACTTCGGGGCGGCGGAGATAGTGGACCCCAGGCCGTACGCGGTGGGATCCATCCTGGCCACCTTCGAGAGCTATCCCCACCTGGACAAGGTGCTGCCGGCGATGGGCTACGGGAGGGAGCAGGTGGAGGACCTGGAGGAGACCATCAACCGGGCGGACTGCGATGTGGTGGTGGCCGGCACCCCCGTGGACCTGGGGAGGGTGATCCAGGTGAACAAGCCGGTGTTGAGGGTGAGGTACGAGCTAAGCGAGATCGGCCACCCGGACCTGGCGGATCTCCTGTCAGAGAGAATGGAGGCCTGGGTTCACCGCTCCAGGGGTCAAAACAATGAAATATGAGCCACCCAATCCTTCCTCTTTGCGGGGGTAGCTAAGCTTGGCCAAAGGCGCAGGACTTAAGTTCGCGCTTCGAGCGATAGGTGATTCTGTCTCATAGGAGTCCGAGGGTTCGAATCCCTCCCCCCGCACCTCGGGGAGCAAGAGGTGTCAATGAGCCATCCCCCGCCTCTGCGGAGTCTTCGACCATGACGACGCACCGATCGAGGACTGACCGATAGATCTTCGGCTCGATGGGAAACCGCTCGCCTCCGGAACGACCGGGCCCGATGGTCGGCCGTTCTTCGAAGACCTGATCCCCGGGACCTACTGGGTCATCGAGGATATGTCCGAGGGGTGGTACCCCACCCAGAATGCCAGCGGGAACGTTACCCTGGAGGTTCTCTCCGGCTCCTCCGAAGAGGTCTGGTTCGGCAACTCGAGGTCCGCTGAAATTCTCGGTTACAAGTTCTTCGACGGCGACCTCGACGGCACATGGGATCGCGGGGAGCCCGCGATCGAGGGCTGGGAGATCCGGCTGTACCGGTGGAGCGATCTCGGTGAATGGGAGCTCCGCATGACCACTACCACCGATGCCGACGGCCAATATGGGTTCGAGGGCGTTAACCCGGCGTACAACTACACCGTGGTGGAGGTCATCCAGGAGGGCTGGATGAACTGCACCCCTGCTAGGGTGGAGATCACCGACCTCGCGGCGGGGGAGGGGAGGAACGTCACCTTCGGCAACTTCATCTGCGGCCCGCCTGGCCACACCATCGGCTTCTGGAAGGAGAACGCCCGCAAGAACCTCGCGGGCTGGACCAACGGGATACAGGTGACCAAGGAGGAATACATCGACTACCTTTACAAGATCAACGAGACCTACGGGGATGATCACGAGTGGCTCAACTTCTCGGACCTCGGATTCCCCACGAACCACGACAAGCTCTCCAAGGCCTATGGCACCATGTCCGGTTTCGACCACAGCAACATGACGCTCAAGGCCCGTGCCCACATCCTCTCCCTCCTGCTCACCGAGCAGATGTACGGCGAGGATTACTCCGGGGCCTGGGTACACATCCCCTGCGGGGATGATCCCTTCACAGGGACGATGCGTGAGGCCATCCAGCAGATCTTCGAGTGGTACGGGGCGGGGGAGTACGAGCAGGCAAAGGACGCGGCCGATTTCCTGAACAATCTGGATGAGGATCGTTGAGGCTGTGATGAGGTCTCGAGCGAAACGCTGATTGCCCAAGGCATGACTGGCTCCGCCGTCTCACCAATGGAACCCTCCGCCAGCATGGGAAGGTGATCGGCCTGATGGCCCCGTCCGTCGAGATAGGACCGAGTCCCGGGCCCTCTGATGGCCTCTCCACCGTGATCCCGCAGGTCAGGGAGACTGTGTGATCACCGGGCGATCTCCCTGACCATCCGGTACCAGTCCCTCTCCCCGAACAGCAGGCGGGTGAGACTGCTTCTGACCTCCCGGTCCACCGCGAATCCCAGCCTCCGATAGAATTCGATGGCCCGCTCATTGCTCGAGGCCACGTAGAGCGAGCACCTCCTCAGGCCCTTCCCCTCCACCAACCGGCTCCCGAAATCGACCAGTTCCCTGCCGATCCCCCTCCCCCTGGCCCCGGGACTGACGCCGATCTGCTCGATCTGACACTCGCCTTCAGGGACCTTGCTGCCCCCCATGATGGACATGGCCGTGAGGAGCTTGATGACCTTCCAGAAACCGTACCTCCTGGAGAGTCGGTAGAAGCTCTGGTTCCTATGGCTCCAGCCCCTGTTCTGCCCCTTCCATCTGAGCACCATGATTCCCAGGACCTTCCCCTCCACCTCGGCCACCAGGTACCCCTCGAAGGGCTCGTTCCCCGCGAGTCCGGAGTCACCGAGGAGGGCGGCCATTTCCCCCTGGGACAGTCCGGTCAGGGAGTGGAACTTGCTCCCGAACGAGGTGGCGAGTATGGCCACCACCTCCTCGTAGTCCTCCCTCCGAAACCTTCGGACGGTGATCGGTCTCTCCCGCGCCTCGTCCGCCGGGACACTCGGTGCTTCGCCCTTATCCGATGGGAAAATGATCCCATCCTTTTCGGAAGTGAGGTTCATCCCTCCGGCACGAACATTTCCTTCTCCGCCCCGCAGTCCGGGCACACCCAGTCCTCCGGCAGCTCCTCGAAGGGGGTGTTGAGAGGTACACCTCCCTCGGGATCTCCTTCTTCCGGATCGTAGATGTAGTCGCACACCGTACACCTGTATCTCATCTTCATTCCTCGTAGGACCCGACTATCGTCTCGTACCTCTGGTGGATTAGGTCCCGGTCGAACTCGAAGAACCTCTCCAGCATCTTCTGTTGTTCCCCCTCGGTGAAGTGGTCCATGCAGGGTATGAAGAACTGCTTGTCCTCTGTCCCTATGTGCCTGGGATACAGATGGACCAGGAACTCCAGCCGATCGGTCACCTTCTCCAGGGGGCCCCTGCCCCTATCGTACTCCCTTCCCGCCCGCTCCAGCGCGTTGACGTTCTCCCTGGCCATCTCGTGGTCGTGCACGAGATCGTCCATGATCTTCCGCAGGTCCTCGGGAAGATTCTTGTGCTTCAGTTCCTTGAACAGGATGCCCTCCTCCTTTCCGTGATGGCATCTGTCAGCGTAGGACCTCATGAAGTCGATGGAGTCCTCCAGGAAGTCCAGATCCGGATCCCTGCCCCGGTTGATCGCATCCAGCTCATCGTGCAGGAGGGACACCATCCTCTCGATGCGCCTGTGCTCCATCATGAGGGGACCAATCGGTAGCATGTCCAATTCCGGGTAAGGATAGGGCTCCGGTATAGATATAACCACTGATATAACCACTGATATAACCACTGATATGGCCACTGGTATCGGTCCGCCTCGACCATGCTTTCGGTGGGGTCCCGACACGAAATGGAAGTGTGCCGAAGACACTGCCGCATCTCCCACAGACTTCACAGCTGACCATCGATCCGATCCCCACGTGAAGGTCGGTTGAGGGCCCGCAGGGCCCCATGCCCAAGATGCCGCCAAGCGTGTCGATTCCCACCTTCTCTCTCAGTGGATAGATCACGGAAGACGATCGGCTCCACTCATGGGATGTGACCGGATCTGTCCTTTGGCCAGGGCAACGGGGGGGCCGTGAGGACATCGAGGTCCAATAGTTGCGACCACAACTCTTAATATCCTCCCCAGACTTTCAGGAACATCCAGGAGAGAATTCGACATGGAAGAGTTGGTAGGGAAATACATCTCCTTCATATACTGGTACTCGGCGGTGTACCGGGGCAGGGAGCTGGCCCCCCTGAACATCACCAGCGGCCAGTTCGGGCTGATCATGTTCCTGAGCCATCACGATGGCATCAGTCAAGGGGACCTGGTGGAAGAGCTCATGGTGGACAAGGGCACCGTCGCCCGGTCTATACAGAGGCTGATCGAGGAGGGGTATGTGGAGAAGAGAAGGGACCCCCAGGACGGGAGATCCTTCCAACTCTTCATCACCCAGAAGGGGAAGGAGATCGTTCCCCGGCTGAAGGAGATACAGCAGGGACTGGAGAACGACATGCTCACCGGGTTCTCCCAGGAGGAGCGGGCGGCCCTGTTGGACATGTTGAGGAGGGCCGCCGGCAACCTCAAGGAAATGAAGGAGAGGCGGGGGTAGGGACCACGGCCTACTACGGACCCTCAACGTGCTCTCGGGTGAGAGCCTACCTTAGATGGAAGGGACAGTCATCCTCGGCGCAGTCCGGGTTCCGCTCGCTGAACCTGCATCTCCCCTCCAGATCGGTGATGAGCAGTTCGTAACCCATCTCACGGAGCTCGGAGGCGGCCACCTGGATGGTGGCGTAGGTGGCCCTGGGACAGCATCTGGGGCCGCCGATCTCCCCTATGCGCAGAATGGCCTTGGCGCTCATGGTCAACGCCTTTGATCTCTCCTCGTCGTGCAGCGGGGTGGCCCGGATCAGGATGCTGGCCACGATGCCCAGTCCGTTGCCCGCCCCGCACACGCCGTGGAAGCCGCACCCGCCGCCCGGGATCATCATGCCCCGCTTGAAGGCCTCCTCGATCTCTTCTTCCCCCACCAGGTAGCCGCCGTTCCTCAGGGCCGTGAGGAGGATGGCCGGGACCATGCCGTGGTGCCAGGCGGCGTGCAGGGGCATACTCTCGGTGAGCTTCCATCTACGCGCCAGCTCCTCCATCACCGCCTCGTACATGGCCGCCGGATCCACCTCCCTCCTGCTGAGCACCACCTCCGGGATCTGGGAGGCGAACTCCCCCATGCTCTCCCTGGAGAGCCCCTTCTTCTCCATGGCCCCGTCCACGAAGTCGTCGTAACGCCAGGCCTCCCTCAGGTCCATGGGATCACCCCGTCCACCTCGATCATCCAGGGGGCAATGTGGTGGAGGTCCATCGATTCACTCCGGGGGGCGATATTCGCTCAGGGCGGAGGAGTACGCCCTGTTGATCCTCTCCACCAGCAGACGGTCGTCGCGTGGCATGGACTCGCCCAGGGACCTTAGCAGGTACTCGGCGAGGTCGTACACCTCCGGACCGCCGCCAACCTCCCCCTCTATCAGGTTCTGCCTGCACCCGGCGCAGTTGCTGATGATCACATCCGCCTTCCCCTTCACTTCAAGGTGCTCCTCCCTGGCGATGGCGATCGACTCCGAGGGATGGTTGACCCTGACCCCTCCACCCCAGCCGCAGCACCTGGAACCCTCGGTGGTGGGATTCACCAGCTCCACTCCCGGTATGCGCTCCAGAACCTCCCTGGGCTCCCTGTAGACGCCGGTGCCCCTGGTCAGGTGGCAGGGGTCGTGGTAGAAGACCCTCTCATCGATCTCCCCGGGTTCAAGTCTCCCCTCCTCCAGGAGTCGGAGGAGGTACTGGGAGATGTGCACCACCTCGAAGTCCAGCTCCCCGAAGGCCTGGGGATAGACCTTGGAGAACCCCATGAAGCAGCCGGGGCAGGAGGTGATCAAGAGCCTGGTCCCCCTGGACTTAAGCTCCTCCAGGATCTTGGGTCCGTTCTCCCTGAGCACCGATGGGTTCCCCGCCCCGGCGGCCACCACCCCGCAGCAGTAGTCCAGGCCCTGGAGCACGTCGTAGTCCACCCCCGCCCGGTCCAGCAGGCGGGTGATGGCGTCCGTCATGGTCCCGTGAACGTAGGTGGGAAAGCAGCCCGGGAAGTACACTATCTCCCCGTCGCCCCCGCCCCGCTCCGGGGGTTCCTCGAACTGGGTCATGATCCTGAACAAATTCCTCTCCCAGTTCGGGTCGGCCAGGAAGTGGTGCTCCTGCAGCCCTTGCTCCTCCACCCTGCGACCCCTCGCTTCCTTGATCAGCCCCTTCAGGCTCAGGCCCTGAGGGCAGACCTCCTCGCACAGCCCGCAGGTGAGGCACTTGGAGATGTCGTGTTCCGGCTCTCTCTCCCCGTCCAGATAGGAGAGCAGGTCCTGGATCAGGTCCACCTCGTCGTACTGAGGACACACCTCAAAACATTTCCCACACTCGGTACAAAGGTCCCTGTGCTCATCCGGCACTCCCATGTTGATCGTCAAGGGCAGAGGAATTATGGTTAATAGGGGTTCCGGGGATACGCCCTCCCCCGACCAGCGGCAGCAGGAGGAAGAGGAGGGCGGAGGTGCCCATGAGAACGGCCGACAGGAACCAGGCGTCCTGGATGGAGGTGGCCTCGGAGATCGCCCCGGTGACGATGGCACCGAGCAGCACCCCTATCTGAAGTACCAAGGAGCTGAAGGAGAGCAGGGTGGACCTCTTCCCCATCGGTATCCCCCTGTTGATGATGGAGGCGGTGGGCGAGTACTCCATGCCGTACACCAGGAAGAAGGCGACGAAGGTGAGGGCGAACCAGAGCACCTCCCCCTGCAGCGCCAGGACCACCAGGGCGATGGCCACCCCCACCCTGACCAGGAATAGGGCCAGGGGGTAGTTGTCCCTCAGTGACCTGCAGAGCGGGGAGATCAGCAGGTTGCTGGCCGAGTCGGAGAAGAAGTAGGCGGCGGCCAGGACCCCGAAGACCCAGGTGTCCCCTCCCCCTCCCAGAAGGGAATCCACACGGGGCTGCCACAGCAGTTCCACGCTGGAGACACCGAAGCCGGCGACCGCTGTTGCGATCAGCACCACCAGGATCACCCTGTTCCTCACCCCGTACACTAGGGAGGTGGACAGCACCTCGGGAAGTCCCTTGAAGCCGGAGAGAACGCCGCCCCTCCGGTGGGCAGGTGCTCCACCACGAAGCGGCGGGTGAGCAGGAACTGGAAGACCACCACCAGGTTCAGGAGGATCAGGTTGCCCGAGTAGACGGTCAGGCCCAGGATCCCCTCGGTGATCCGACCGAGGGTCATGGGGATCACCCCCGCCAGAAGGGAGGTGGTGCCTATGCCCAGCGGAATGAGTCGGTTCGCCCTGGCTAGCGCTTCCTGCAGGTTGCCTCCGGGATGGGCCAGGTCGAACTCGTCCACGAACCAGGCGTCCATCGTTCCGGAGGAGAGGCCCCTCCCCAGGCCGAAGAGGAAGAATCCGGTGGCCATACCGACGATATCGTTGGCCAGAAGCACCGTGGTACCGGAGAGGAACAGCATGACCAGGGATATGAGGTACACCCTCTTCCTGCCTAGGCTGTCCGATAGCCCTCCCGTGGGCAGCTTGAACAGGATGATGGTGGCCGAGTAGACGCCGATCACCATCCCCACCTCCAGCAGGTTGAGTCCCTTCTCCAGCTGGAGGAGCACCATGACCGGCAGAATCAAACCGATGATGGACCAGTGCACGGTCTGATTCAAGGTGCAGGCCCTGACGGGATCCCAGCGGGGACTCACTCCTCGCGGGTATGAGGAACGAGGGAAAATAGGTTTTCATCCCCTCCGCCTGCTCAGGGACCCCATCAGCAGGAGGATGACTCCGAGGGCGGCCATCCCCAACCCGGCCAGGCCAGTGAGCGCGAACAGGACGATCCCCATCACCAGGAGTACGCCGCCCAGCACCGTCATGGACCACCATTCCCCCTCCCTCTTCTCCATGGGAATCGCCAACGGTAGAGGGGTGGGCCGGATATAAACCCTGCCGTCCCAACCGATATCATGCTCCACCCCTATACTGGATGGGATGATCACCATCAAGTGCGCCAGATGCAAGAGGCGCATCTTCCGCTACGCCAAGATGAAGAAGGTGAAGCTACTGCACTGCTGGAAGGACCGGATAGAGAGGGACGAGAGCGTGAGGGAGGGGGAGGAGGTCAGGTGTCCCTGCGGTCAGCTCATCGGTACGGACGAGGGGAAGTGGATCAAGCTGAAGCAGGGATCGTTCACCTACTCTGGGACCATCATGAACCGGTGAGGCACAAATCAATATACGCCCACAGGGAGATACGGGCCCGATGGGCCTTAGGGACCGGGTCATGGAGAAGTGCCGATCGCTGGACATTCCCCTGGTGGGCGTCGCTTCGGTGGAGAGGTGGGAGGACGAGGAGCTCAACCCATGGATGCCGGAGGAGTTCTATCCGCGGTCCATATATCCGGAGGCCAGGTCCGTCCTCGTGATAGGACTGCCAGTGGACCTGCCGATCATCGAGACCACTCCCTCCATCTGGTATCACGAGCTCTACAGGACGGTGAACCGTCTCCTCGACCATCACGGGTACAGGATGGCCCACTTCCTCGGGGCGGAGGGGCATCCGTCCCTCTGGGTACCCCGGGACGGCTACGGTGACCTGACCGTCCTGGAGGAGAACCCGGTGGCCTTCTTCTCCCACCGGCACGCCGCCTACCTGGCCGGACTGGGCAACTTCGGCATAAACAACATGCTGCTCACACCGGAGTACGGCCCCCGGGTGAGGTTCACCTCGATACTGACCACCGCCAAGCTGCCCCAGGAACCCATGGTGGGGGAGGAGCTGTGCAACCGCTGCCTGAGGTGTGTGGACCAATGTCCGGTCAACGCCCTGGATGAGAGGGACTATCCCGAGGGGATCACCGACGTGGCCAGGTGCCTTGAGAGGAGCGAGGAGCTCAGGTCGAGGCACATCTCCCCCTGTGGGCTATGCATCAAGGTCTGCCCGGTGGGGAGGGATAGGGAGCACTACCACCGGCCGCCGGACCTCTACACCGAGGGTGACGAGGAGCTGGAGAGGGCCTGGAAGCATGTCCGCTCCTACGGGGGGAAGTGACCCCGGGTGGTTTAATATCACATCGTCCATTTTGATAGGGATATCATGGAGAACGAGGTGCTCTGCGTGGGTGGGTCCCCCAGGAAGGGCGGGAACACCGACACGCTGATCGACAGGCTGATCGAGGGCCTGAGGGAGGGAGGCGTGGGGGCGAGGAGGGTGATGCTCAGGGACTACTCGATCGAGCACTGCATCGCCTGCGAGAGATGCCGGCGGGACATGACCTGCACCCAGTTCAACGATGGCATGCACCTGCTCTATCCCCTGATAGACGAATGCAGGGGCCTGGTGCTGGCCTCCCCCGCCTACAACTACAACGTCACCTCCCAGATGAAGACGTTCATCGACCGGCTCTACCCCTACTACGAGTTCACCGACGACCGCCCCCGAAGGTACTCCAGCAGGCTGGAGGGACAGGGGAGGAAGGCGGTGGTCATGGGTATAGGGGAGCAGGAGGACGAGAGGGACATGCGCTTCACCATCGGCGCCATGGCCGATCCCCTGGAGGCCCTGGACTACGACATCGTGGGTCGAATGCTGGTCACCGGTCACTTCGGCAGGGGCTCGGTGGCGGACGACCGGGAGGCCATCACCAAGGCTTTCCAGCTCGGAAGGGATCTGGCCGCTTCCCTGGACTGAGACCCAAACCTTTTACCTTCCCTTGTGGATTAGCAGGTGATGAGCGTGAAGGTAGTGGCTTTCAACGGCAGCCCCAGGGAGGACGGCAACACCCACAGGTTGCTCCAGATGGTCCTCGAACAGCTGGAGGCCGAGGACATAGAGACCGAGATGGTTCAGCTCGGCGGGAAAGAGATCCGTGGTTGCAACGCCTGCTTCCGGTGTGCCAAGGAGAAGGACGGCAGGTGCCACCTGAACGAGGACATGGTCAACGACTGCATCGAGAAGATGGTGGAGGCGGACGGCATCGTGATCGGCTCCCCCACCTACTTCTCCGATCTGACCCCAGAAACGAAGGCACTGATCGACCGGGCAGGTTTCGTGGCCAAGAACAACGGCTACATGCTGAGCAGGAAGGTGGGGGCGCCGGTGGCCGCCGTGAGGAGAGCGGGCTCGATCCACGTCCTGGACAGCATCACCCACTTCTTCACCATCAACGACATGGTGGTCTGCGGTTCCTCCTACTGGAACATGGGCTTGGGAGGTAAGAAGGGCGATGTGGACCAGGACGATGAGGGTGTGGAGACCATGCGGAGGCTGGGCAGGAACATGGCCTGGCTGATCAAGAGGACCACCTAGGCCCTGGGAAACTCCAGGACGAAGACGCTTCCCCTGGGGGAGTTGTCCTCGATCCGGACCTCCCCACCGTACCTTTCCATGGTCTTCTTCACTATGTACAGGCCCAGGCCGTGCTGACCCGACTTCCCGTGGGTGAAGCCCTCCTCGAAGACCCTGTTCTTGATCTCCTCCGGGATGCCCTTGCCCTGGTCCTCGATCCGCACCACGCACCTGTTCCCTGACTCTTGCAGCACCACCCTTATCTCGGGGGTCTGTCCGTGGATAACGGCATTGTGGACGATGTTGTCGAACAACGAGTAGACCGAGTCGTCCGCCAGGGCTCGCCCCTCTCCCTCCACTGTGTGGTGCACGGTCAGCCCGCTGAGGCCGCCCTCGGCCACCTCCCGCATGTCCACCGGTCCGAGGGATCCCCCGGAGATCAGCCCATCCATGTCCCTCATCCGCTCGATCAGGTCCTGCCCCTTCTCAACCGCGGTCTTGGCCTTATCCAGGTACTCCCTCTTTCCCCTCTGATCGTACAGGTCCAGGAAGCCCTTGACAACGGTAAGGTGATTCCTCAGATCGTGCCTCTGGGTCTTCAGGATCACCCCGAGGAGCTCGTTCAGTTCCCGGAGTCGGGATTCCATCCTCAGCCTATCGGTGATGTCCTGGAACACGGCCACCAGTCCCTGGATGTTCCCCTCCCCGTCCTCTACCGGGGCCAGGGTGTCCGAGATGGGCAGACGGTCACCCTCGCTTACCTTCAGTAAGGTGAAAGGTGGTAGCTTGATCCTCTCCCCCTGGTCCAGGGTCCTGGAGAATAGATGTGTGAGGTCCTCCCCCGATTCACCGTCGAATATCTGGAACACCTCGTCGAGGCGGTGACCCAGCACCTCTTCCTCCTTCCAACCCAGGAGGTCCAGGCCGACCTCGTTGACGAAGCTGATCCTCATATGCTTGTCGGTGGAGATCACCCCGTCCCCTATACTGGAGAGGGTCTTCTCGAACCTCTCCTTCTCGAACCCCAGGCGGGCAGATTGTTTGGCCAGTCTCCTGTGGGCGTTGGTGAGCTCGTTGTTCAGCCTGGTGACCTCTTCCAGCATGCGGTAGTAGTCCTCCCTCCTCTTCGCCTCAGGGAAACGGGCCTCAGGGACCTGGGTTACCTGGGAAGGGTTCCTCACCATGATCACCAGCAGGTCTCCCTCCACGGACCATCCGGTGAGATGGGCCACCGGGATGCCCTCACCCTCCCGGAGCACCACCTCCCAGTTGTAGGCGTGCCCCTGGGTGCGAAGCCTCTTCAGGAACTCACTACCCTTCTCCACGCTATCCTCATCCAGGATGGAGAACATGCTCCTACCGGCCTCCAGGACCGAGAGATCATCCTTCAGCATCTCCAGGACCCTCCCCTCCCGGTCGCAGAAGAACACGCAGGTATCGTCGCTCATGCCTCTCATCTCACCAATTCCCCTGCCACCTGGATCGCCTGGCGGCCGTCCAAGGCGTAAGCGTCCGCCCCCACCTTGGCCCATAGATCGTGGTCGACGTTGAAGGGTCGACCACCCACCATGATCCTGGTGTTCTCACAACCCTTCGAGTATCTCACTTCATCGATCACCCTCCTCACTTCCCCCACGTGGTAGCTGATGGTTGCCGAGAGCAACAGCACGTCGATGTCGAACGACCGGATCGACTCGATGAGCCCGTTCACCGGGGTGTTCGAGCCTAGGAAGTAGGTGTCCCATCCTCTCATTTCCAGCAGGTCTGTGACCATCCTCACCCCGATCTCGTGGAGCTCGCCCGATACCGTGGTGGCCAGGGCGGACGGGCCCTCCCGCGGTCCCCTGAACATGTAGGGATACAGCCTGGACATGATCAGCTGGGTAGAGGCGGTGAAGAAGTGCTCCTGGGCCACGGTGATCTCGTTGATCTGCCAGAGCCGTCCCACCTCGTGCAGGCAGGGCTGGAAAACACCGAGGTAGATCTCTTCGATACTGGTACCCTCCTCCACCCTGCCCACGATCAGATCCATCGCCCGATCCCTCTCCCCCTTCAGGAGGATCTCGAGGTACTCCTCGGCCAGCGGTCGAACTGTCCCCTCCTCCCGCAGGGAGGACTCCGGAAGGGGGGTCGGCCGGGAGATGCTCTCAACGGCGGGATCGAGGTACTCGCAGAGGATCTCCTCCCCATGTGGTAACCTTTCTTTCAGGACCTCATGGATGATCCCCAGGTTCTCCTCCAGGTCTTCCTGGGGGATACCCAGGGACCTCAGCAGAACGGCGGCCCATTCCACGTAGTCCGTGAACAGCTGGGGCGATCGGCCGGATAGCGCCTCGGATAGGTAGGAGAGATGATATCGGATGTCCTGCAGGCAGAGCTCCCTACCCCTGGTACCGTACCTCCTCTCCAGGTCCGGCCGCCTGGAGTAATGCCTCTCCAAGACCTCCAGGGCGAGATCCCCCAACTCATGATGAATGCCCTCTCCGATTTCCGCTGAATCGGTCATGGTAGACGAAACAATGGCATTGGCCCACAATAATATCTTCGCTTCCGGCAATCGAGCTCAGGTCCCATCCTGCAGCTCATCCAGGATGATCTCGGCCGCCCACACCGAGGCCTTGGCCACCAGGTCCGGGCATTTCTCGCCCTGGTAGGCCACCCGGTCGAACTCGGTGTACTCCTCCCCATCCCACAGGTCGTACTCCCTACCCAGGTGAACCTTCTGGATGTCGGCGCAGACCACGCTGCCGTACTCCTCCACGAACCTGTCCACCAGCCGCTTGCACAACCGGTAGGCCACCTTCCTCCGCCGCTCCGGGTCGTCGAACCTTTCCCTTTCCCGGCCGAACAGCATGCCGATGGCCATGGATCCACCGGAGAGCGCGCCGCAGCTGCCCAGGTTGCTCAGGCCAACCCCGCCCGCAAGGCCGCTGGCCGAACGGAACGCCCCGTCGTCCCGCATGTCGAACACGTCCTGCAGGGCGGCCAGGGAGCTCTGTGCGCATCCGCGGTAACTGCTCTCGTAGTGATAGGCCAGCTCACGAACCCGCGCGAGTATATCTTTCCGTTCCATCGATGGACGGAATGCGGTAACGGGTATTTGACTTAGATTGCCCCTACCGGGGCTTCTCCCGGGAACGATCCTTCATCCAGAGAAGACCTGCTGTGGATATTCCAGCGGTCACCGCCAGGAAGATGGGCAGCATCAGGTTGCCGGTGGGTTCGACAAGGAAGGTCATTACCATCGGTGTAGCCTCCGAATATCCCCAGCCCGATGTTGTTCCCTTCCGCTCTTGAAGGGTCAAGTCTTCGGGGAAGAGACCCCCCTCTGCTCTTGGTGAAAGATGTAGGTCTCCGAGAGTCTGCTAAAATGCCTGCATGGAGGTCACGATGATACCGGACATCACGAAGGGGAGCCCCCTCCCCCACTCGTGAAGGGTCGCGGTGTATAGGAATGAGGAGGCCCCCGCGGCCAAGGCCCCCGTCCCCCACGTTGGCCGAGCTTCCACACAGGCCAAGGTCAGATGACCTAAGGGGCAAAATCGTGTCATTCCGGGGCGTTCCCCACGGCAGGGGCCAAGAGATTCGAAAGAAGAGTGACCCTGTGCCGCCCGCCCTTGACCTCCCTGTCCTTCGGAGCATGCAAGATATTTCCGGTGAATGTTCTGGTGTGGAAGTCCCCGATATCCATCCGTTCCACTACTCCAATTCGAGTTATACACAAGAACCCAGGTAAATGTCACCCGGTCATCAACAACATCAATATCCTAGGCTCGAAGGTATTACGATGAAACGCAGAGCGCTCGTTTTGGCCCTCGCGGTCCTGATCGTAGCGGGTTTCTCTGGTTGCCTCGACGGTGACGACGGGGGAGACGGGGGCGATGGCGGCTACAATATCACCAGCCCAGTTTCAGAGCTGATCGTGGGCGAGAGCGACTTCCCGGAGTGGCACAGCTGGGAAGGTGAAGGTTACGCCACCCCGGTGGATGACTACGAGGACTTCGCCGTTGACCACTTCATCGATGCCGAGAATCGTTCCGAAGCGAACAACTCCATGGTGGTGCTCCTGATGGAGTTCGATGGGTTCGAGGACGCCAACGGCACCTACGACAGGATCCTGGCGGAACACGAGATGGACGACCCGCAGCCCATCGAGCTTGGAAGCGAGGGCTCTTACTTCGAGTCCAACGATGGAGAATCCATACAGATATTCTTC
This sequence comes from Methanomassiliicoccales archaeon, assembly GCA_046540255.1. GTDB lineage: Archaea > Thermoplasmatota > Thermoplasmata > Methanomassiliicoccales > JAAEEP01 > JBKHFJ01. Next base: position 22,946 of record JBKHFJ010000007.1, read on the forward strand.
AAGAAGTACCGGTACGTGACGGCCGTTTACTACAACAACCTGGCTGGCGACCCTATCTCCATCCAGGAGCTAAAGGAACTGGTCGAGATCCAGCAGGACAAGATCCATTTCGAGTAAGGGGTTTCAGGGGATGAGGGATCAGGTGCTCGTCCTGTCCCTTTCCCTCACCCATTCCGCGAGGAATGCCACGGCGGCCACCCCAAACAGGGCCATCGACAGTCCCAGGATGCCGATGCCCACCGTATCCTCCGGAATCCGTTCGACGAATCTTAGGGCACCGATCCCGTTCAGAGCGGCGCCCACTCCAAAAGCCGTTCCTACCGTCAGAAGGTGTTTGGGTTTTCGCAACTTATTCCACAACCTAGTTCTTTCATCTATGGTTCACCCTATATAAATCTATCACCCAAACACGATGGAAACCCGCGGTAACGGGCGCGACCAAGGAGCATCCTCCGGCAACGATATCAAGGCACATTCCCCTATTACGACACATGGAAACGGGAAGAAATCGGGTGATGTTCCACTTGAGCGATGCCTCGAAGGCCGGCATGTGCATGAACAACGTGCGCAACCTCCTCGATGAGATAGGGGAGATCAACGTGGAGGTGGAGGTGGTCCTCAACGGTGAGGCGGTGAAGGGATTCGTGCGTGGGTCGGAGGTGGAGCCCAAGGTGAAGACCCTCATGGGGCGTGGGGTGAGGTTCATGGCCTGCCTCCGGGCCCTGAACGCTCATAATGTGGACCGGGAGGACCTGATCGAGGGCTTCTCCACCGTATCGGCGGGGATCGTGGAGCTGGTGAAGAGGCAGTGCGAGGGATGGTGCTACGTCCGCCCGTGATCATCGCAGGGCGTCGGGGTCCTTAAGCCCGGAACCGGTGATCACAAGGACGATCCTCTTCCGCTCGTCGTACGGGAGCTCCTCCAGAGCGGCCATGGCCGCGGCCGAGGCCGGTTCGGCGAACACACCCTCCTCCCCCAGCTTCCTGATGGCCGACTTGATCTGGTCATCGGTTACGGTGACCGCCTGGCCGCCCGAGGATTCGATGGCCTCGATGGCCGATCGGCCGTTGAAGGGCACCTTCACCTTGATGGCGGAGGCTATGGTGTCCCCGCCCTCGGGTGCCTCGATCTCCCCCCCGCTCTCCCAGGCATCCACTATGGGGGAGTACGCCGACGCCTGGACCGCGACCATCCTGGGTGCCTTCTCCGTGACGCCCAGGGAGATGAGCTCGCTGAACCCCTTGTGGATGGCGGTGATCAACCCCCCGGTCCCCGTGGGCACCACCACCATGTCGGGTACACCGATCTCCTCGAAGATCTCGAAGGCGACCGTCTTCAGCCCCTCGACGAAGAACGGGTTCACCCCGGTCGAGGCCAGGTAGCCTCCTTCCTCCGATGCCTCCTCCGAGGCCTCCACCACCTCGGAGAACCCACCCGGTCTTCTCACCAGGACGGCGCCGTAGGCCTTCATCTGCATCAGCTTCTCCTCGGTGACGTCCTGGGGAACGAACACCCTGGCCTCCAGGTTGGCGTAGGCGCAGTAGGCGGAGACGCTGGCCCCCATGTTCCCGGTGGATGCCACCGTGGCCCACTCGAATCCCCTATTCAGGGCGTCGGAGATCACCACCGAGGTGCCGCGGTCCTTGAAGGAGGCGGTGGGATTGTCCCCCTCCAGCTTCATGTACACCTCCTGGTCGACGTCCCTCCGCCTGGGCATCGGGGTTCCCCCCTCACCTAGGGAGATCGAGCGCTCTACCGGTATCATGGACTGGTAGCGCCACACACCCCTGCCCTTGGGATTCCATCGTCTACCCTCGAAGTCGTACAGGAGCACCCCGCCGCAATCGCACCGATAGCGGAACTCCCGGTAGCTCCTGTCGCACTCGACGCAGTGAAACACTCATCAAGGGATGTCCGGGCGCGGGCATTAAACTTGCCACTCGCCCCACCTTACTGTTAAATATGCGAATCCGGTAATGGGACCATAGGCGGTGATGGCCATGACCAAGGAGTGCGGCGAGGAACAGGATCTCCCGGATCAGGTGGCCGAGATCCTGGGGGTATCCGGAGGGGTGAGCGGGATCAGCGAATCCCTCCCCGACCAGGACCACCTGGAGGAGAGGGTGAAGGTGCACAAGGCGCTGTCGGACCTGACCAGGATGAGGATCCTCCACGCCCTCCGGAGCGGGGGGCTCTGCCCCTGTATACTGAAGGAGGTCACCGGGGCCACCGATTCCAGGCTCTCCTACCACCTGGGGATCCTGGAGAGGGCCGGTCTGATCCGATCCAGTCAGGTGAGGAACTGGCGGATATACAGGCTGACCGACAGGGCCAGGGAGATCATCGATCGAGGGTGATACTTATATCGATGCGAGGTTCTCTACCATCGAGGCATTATGACCCGCTATCAGGTACAGGATGACCTGGAGGAGAGGCTCCAGGCCATGGACTCCTGCGAGTTCGTGAGCAGGAACGGCATCAGGGTCCTGTCGGTGGAGGAGGACAAGGTCCGCGTGGGCATGGAGGTGGAGGGCAAGAGGAACGCCTTCGGCACCGCCCACGGGGGGGCCATATTCTCCCTGGCCGATCAGGCCTTCGCCATCGCCGCCAACAAGGACGGGACCCCCCAGGTGGCCATATCGGCGAACATCAACTTCCTGAACCCGGCCAGCGGCAGCCTGGAAGCGGTGGCCCGGAAGGTGGAGGAGAACCGCCGGACCTCGGTATACCAGGTGATCGTGTACCAGGAGGATAAGGTAGTGGCCATCTTCCAGGGTGTTGGGTACAAGCTGAGGGAACGCGATTAGCGGTCCCTGTACTCCTCCCTGGGAGGGGAGAACACATCGATGTTCACGCAGGCCTCCAGGGCCCGGGTGGAATGCTCCACATTGGGGGGCACCGAGTATCCGTCCCCCGGACCCAGCTCCCTCTCCTCCCCGCCGATCCTCACCCACAGCCTCCCGCTGGAGATGAAACCAGTCTGCTCGTGGGGATGGGAGTGGGAGGGGAACTCCGCCCCCTTCGGCAGGAAGAACTCGATTATCTGGACCCGGTCCCCGCAGGACAGCATACGCCGCCTCACCCCGGGAAAAGGCTCGGCCGCCTCTGACTCCTCGTAACGGTAGAACATGTCAGGGGAATGAACTCACGACGATATTATCTTATCACCGTACGGCCCCTCGCATTCCTCACCCCCCTTCGCGTGGGAATTCGATCCGTGAGGGTCCCCATCTTCTGACAGTCCCTCTCATTGTAAGATGGGATGCACGGTTCCTGAACTCCAATCGATTGTTAAAGAGAGCCACCTATTGTTGACAATCCTTAGAAAGGATTTTGTACCAGTAGCTCGAAAGCCGATATCCCGGTGATGCCTTGGAAAAGTCCGAGGAAGCCAATTACAAGAAGCTGAGGAAGTTCAACGGGGCCATGGGTGTCCTCCACACCGTGCAGGGCGCCCTGGTGCTCGCGTTGACCAACGACTATTCCCTACCCATCCAGTCGAACTTCCTGAGATTCGATCCGGTGACGGAGACCTTCTCTCAGAACCTGGAGACGGTGGTGGAGGTCCCCATCGGCCCCCTGATCGCGGCGTTCCTGTTCATCACAGCGTTCGCCCACTTCTCGGTGTCGACCTACGGGTATGCATGGTACGTGCGCAACTTGGAGAAGGGCATGAACCCGGCCAGGTGGTACGAGTACTCGGTCACCTCCTCCATCATGATCGTCATCATAGGCATGCTCTCCGGCATCTTCGACATCGCGGCCATACTGGCCATCGTGGCGGCGAACGCCTCCATGAACCTGTTCGGCCTGATGATGGAGAAGCATAACCAGCACACGGAGAGGACCGACTGGTCCGCCTTCAACTACGGGACCTTCGCCGGCGCTCTTCCCTGGATAGCGGTCATGGTCTATTTCCTGGGTGCCGTAGGCAGTGGGGGAGAGGGTCCGCCCACCTTCGTCTACGTGCTCATCGTGGTGCTGCTGATCTTCTGGATCACCTTCCCGGTGAACATGCTCCTCCAGTACAAGGGCGTGGGAAAGTGGAGGGACTACCTGTACGGTGAGATGGGATACGTCGTCCTCAGCCTGACCTCCAAGTCGGCCCTGGCATGGATAGTCTTCGGGGGCACCCTCCGGGGTGGCTGACCCCACCGAAACCCATTCCCCTTTTTCAACAACTTTTTATCCGGCTGGTGATAATGCCATTCGGAGGCGAAGGACATGCTGCTCGAGAAGTTCAAGTCCAAGGGGTTGGCCCACCTGTCCTATCTCATCGGTTCCGGATCGGAGGCGATGGTCGTCGACCCCAGGAGGGACTGCGATGCCTACCTGGAGAGGACCCGGCAGGAGGAGATGGAGATAGGTTACATCCTGGAGACCCACAGGAACGAGGACTACGTCATCGGGTCCAGGGAGCTTTCCAGCCTCACCGGTGCCAGGATAATGCACGGCGGGGCCCTGGATTTCGGGTACGGGGAGGTGGTGGAGGACGGCGACGAGCTTCCCCTGGGGAATTTGAAGGTGGTGGCCATGTCCACCCCTGGTCACACCGATGAGAGCATGTCCTACCTTCTCGTGGACCCGAGGAACGACCAACCGATCGCCCTGTTCAGCGGGGACGCCCTGTTCGTGGGGGACGTGGGCAGGACCGATCTTTACGGTGAGGGAAAGGAGAGGCGAATGGCCTCCGCCCTGTATCACTCCCTCTTCGATAGGATACTGCCCCTGGGGGACGAGGTGATCCTGTGCCCCGCCCACGGGGCCGGATCGGTCTGCGGGAAGGCGATCAGCGAGAGGGAGCTCTCCACCCTGGGCATCGAGAGGAGGACCAACCCGGCCCTCCAGGCGGAGAGCGAGGAGGAGTTCGTCAGCATGAAGGTGGGGGAGATGCAGGCCGTGCCCCCCTACTTCAGGAGGATGGAGGAGTACAACCTGGAGGGTCCCCCCATGCTCCAGGAGGCGCCCGTCCCGAGACCCCTCCCGCCGGAGGAGTTCCAGGGATGGATGGATCGAGGCGCGGTGGTCGTCGACACCCGGGGACCGCCGGGGTTCAGCGTTCACATAGGGGGATCGTACAGCATCTGGATCGAGGGAATACCTTCCTTTGCCGGTTGTGTGCTGCCCCACGACACGCCGCTCCTGCTGGTGCTGGATGACATGGACCGCTTGAAAAGGGCCTGGAGCTACCTGGTCCGACTGGGTTACGATAACGTGGTCGGATACCTGAAGGGAGGGATCGACCGCTGGATCGAACTGGCCTATCCCACCGAGAGGCTGGGCCTGCTCACCGCCAAGGAGCTGAAAAAGGCCCTGGAGGAGACGGACATGATGGTCCTCGACGTGAGACCCAGGGAGGAGTTCCTGGAGGGACACATCGAGGGGGCGATGAACATCTACTGTGGGGAACTGGAGCGTCGGGTGAGCGAGGTCCCCAAGGACCGACCAGTGGCGGTGGTCTGCAGTGTAGGGTACCGGGGCACCATGGGGGCTAGCATACTGAGCAGGGCGGGATGCATCGAGGCCAACATCGTGGTCGGCGGGACGGCGGCATGGGAGTCCGCGGGATATCCCGTGGTGAGGGGGTCCGGCCAGTAGTACCACGTCGTATCTAAGTCAATAAAGTTCCATCATTATGCTATATATCGCAATGATGTTGCATTTATACCCTGTTAATTACCTTTCTTGAAACATCTTTGCGAAGGACCCATAATAAGGGTTAAATATCTATAATGACAGTTAGCCAACGGGGATTACATGGGCTACGAGGAATTATTTCCACCTGTGGACTCGAAGTGGCATGGTAAGGCCAACAAGCAGTTCGCAAGTCCCTTCGTCGACAACCCGTATGACAGGATATCGGTCGACTCGATCATCCTGGCCCACGCGGCCGTTTCGATGGGATACACCATCAGGGATTTCTACGAGAAACCGGAACTGGGGATACACTGCGTGCAGTACGCCTCCCAGATGTACGATCTACTACCGGTGACCCACTGGTTCTTTTCATTGCCATGGGTCACGGAACTGGGTCTGACGCTGGAATACAAGGATACACTGCCGCCGATATCCACCGGACCGATAATCTCTGAGCCAGGCGAGGTTGACCAGTTCGAGGTTCCGGACGTGGAGGAGCTGAAGAAGGGATGGACCCTTCCGATGTTCTACAACATCTACGACTACGTCCAGAAGAACCTCCCTCAGACTTTGGTTCCCATCTCGTACGGGTTCGACATGGTCGGTGCTCCCGGTGAGCTGTGCGGTATAGAGAACTTCATCATGTGGACCTTCACCGAGCCGGAGGCGGCCCACAAGCTGGTGGACATCTACTGCGACACCTCGGTCAACGGCGCCATAGGAATGGCGGAGAGGTACGGCAGTGCCATGATGACCATCGGCTCCGTGCTGGCCAACAACGACATCTTCGACGACAAGACCGTCGAGGAGTACTCGGCCAAGACCATGAGGAAATTGGTCGACAAGGCCTTCCGGGGAGGTGCCGGACCACAGCTGTTCTACCACCTGTGCGGCAACCACGTCACCGACTACAAGGTCTTCAAGGACAACCTGATCTGGTCGCCCTTCACCGTCATACACGTCGGTTACAAGGGCAACAAGGTCTTCCCCTCGGATCTTCTGGCTGAGGAGTTCCAGGACCGGGCCACCTGCATGGGGTCGGTTGACACCAAGCTGATGATCAACCCCAACCCCAAGGTCGTCTACGATCAGTCCAAGGAGCAGCTCCTGAAGGGCAGGGACGCCCAGAACGGATACATCCTTGGCAACTCCTGCGAATGCCCGCCGTACACCGTACCCGGTTGCATGCACGCGATGGTTCAGGCTGCCAGGGACTACGGTACTTACGGAGAATGGTGAGGTGAGACAATGGATGTGAATATCTCCAACGAGGTCAAAGAGGTTCTCGGTCAGAGAGGCATCAAGGAGGAAGAGGTTCAGGATGTGGTCAGTGCGGCCGAGTCCTCCAACGAGAAGCTCACCAACGACGCGGGACTTAACATCGGCAAGAAGAAGATCGGGGAGACCACTGTCTATGCCGTGTACCAGGCCTCCAACGGGGGCGCCGATGTGCAGACGGCCTACTCCACCAGGATGGATATGGGGGAGATCGTCAACGCCACCGAGGAGTCCGACTTCAAGTGTGCGAACTGCGGCGAGACCGCCATGAAGGGTCACTGCGAGATGTTCTACATGGGCGTCAGGAGGGTCGGTCCGGCCCTTGTTTGCCAGGAGTGCAACGACGTCTTCGTGGAGGAGTATCTCGCCATCAACACCCTGGCGGCGGTAGAGGGGCTCTTCGAGAAGAAGAGAGCCTAAATTCCTTAGGTCGCTCCGCGGCCATCCCTTTTTATTTTACCATTCTTCCCAGCGGTGAGGTCGAAAAGTAGAAATCTTCCCATGGAGTTGGGGCTCCAGCCCTGGTGAGCCAATGAGCGAGAAGATAGGAGAGACGGAGAGTCTGTGCCCCGAGTGCCTCAGGACGGTGGAGGCGGAGAAGATCGCCGAGGGGGGGAGGGTCTACCTGGTAAAGGAGTGCCCGGAGCACGGGACCTTCAAGACCCTCATATGGAGGGGCGTGGAGGAATACAAGGACCTCTACCGCTACGCCGGAGTGCCCTCCAAGCCGGAGTCGGTGGCCGTGGACGACGAGGGCGATTGCCCCAAGATCTGCGGGCTCTGTCATGACCATCTCCAGCACACCTGCCTGGTGGTCCTGGAGGTGACCAACGGCTGCAACCTCAACTGCCCCATATGCTTCGCCCGCTCCAACGAGGGTATCCGCTACCACCCCAGCGGGGAGGAGATCGACCGTATGTGGAGGACGGTGGTCGACTACGTGGAGAACCCCATCTGCGTGCAGATCAGCGGGGGGGAGCCGACCATCCGGGACGACCTGCCGGAGATCGTCAGAAGGGGCAAGGAGATGGGCGTGGACTACATCGAGGTGAACACCAACGGTGTACGACTGGGCAAGGACATCGATTACCTGAGGAGCATCAAGGAGGCGGGCGTGGACTCCCTCTACTTCTCCTTCGACGGGGTCACAGGGGACATCTACGAGCAGACCTGCGGGGAGGACCTGCTGGAGATCAAGAAGAAGGCCCTGGAGAACTGCGCCGAGGTGGGGATGGGCGTGACCCTGGTCACCGTGGTATCCCCCCACATCAACCTCCAACAGGTGGGGGACATCATCCAGTTCGCCAAGGAGTGGATACCCACTATCAAGGGGGTGCACTTCCAGCCCATAGCCTTCTTCGGCCGCTACCCGGAGGAGCCCAGGGACGAGGACCGGATGCTGATGCCCGATCTGATAGACGAGATCGAGAGGCAGACGGAGGGGGAGGTGAGGAAGGAGAACTTCATCCCCACCTCCTGCGCCAACGTCCACTGCGACGCCAAGTCCCTATCGTTCCAGATGGAGGATGGATCCCTGTTCCCCATGACCAGCAAGGCCCTGGGGCCGCCCACGAACACGGAGGACATCGCCCACCGGACCAGGGAGGAAATCTCGGACCTGTGGAGGTTCATAGACGAGGTCATCGGTGGGGACCAGGGAGGGGAGGGTACCTGGACCGGTTTCCTGCAGAGGGCCAAGACCCACTACCTGACCATATCCATGATGCCCTTTCAGGACGTGTGGAACGTGGAAACGGAGCGGCTGAAGAGGTGCTGCATCCACATGGTCACCCCGGACGGCAGGTTGATCCCCTTCTGCCTCTACAACATCAGCTCCTGCCGTGGGGAGACCCTCTACCGGGACCAGGTGCTCCGCGAATTCGGAAAAAAGGATTAGCGGTTGGGCTTCTCACCAACGCTGTCGTGGTAGTTCTTCACCACGTTGTTGATGTAGTTGGAGAGCACCTTCTCTTTCTCCTTGGAGTCCACCCACATGGAGCTCAGTGGGAACTCCTGATCGCAGAACGGGCACCTGGCGAACTTGCATCCCATGGTAGCGAACTTGCATCCCTTGCAGGCTATGGCCCGGGACTGGAAAAGACTGAACTCCTTCCCGCACCTTGGGCAGGTCAATCTCTTGGTGGTCTTGAGTAGTTTATTGCTAACGCCCACCTGTTTCATGTGAGAGGTCAGTACCATGCTCAACCCTTCCTGGCCTGTTGAGCAATTACAACTTATTTAAATGCTTCCTAAAGCGCCTTCCAGCTCCCCGGATCTACAGGTCGGAGTCCATCGTCTCCATCTCTGGTCTCATCAGCACCTGCCAGTTGAGGAAGGGCTTGAAGGGATACGACCCCATCGCCTCGGTGCCCTCGATCCCCACGATCAGCCCCTCGGCCGCTCGAGGGGACATCGCCACCAGCATCTCTTGGTCCTGCAGCATCCCGTATGCCCTATCACCCCCGCATGGGAGGTCCAGCAGGAACTCCTTCCCCTCAAGCACCTTCCGGATGGAGGTGCAGAGCGATACCTGGCCGGTGATGGTGTTCTCTATCCCCTCTCCGGTCTGGTAGAGCTGGGCGATGACCAGCCTGAGGGCCTGGGCCGGGTTCATGTACATGACCACGGCGTCCGGCTCCACCGGGAGCAGGTCAAGCGCACCCATCATGATGGCCCCGTACCGCTTCCCCTGGTCCCCGATCATGCCTATCGATCGGTGCAGGTTCTTTCCGGTCTCCAGGGTTTCGGTGAATGGAAGGTACAGCAGCCCCTCCTCCAGTCGCTCCGGGGTATCCACCATGCCCAGGCAGGCAGCTCCCCAGACGCATCTGGTCGACTGGGCCGAGGCCCCTACCAGGCCTTCTTTCCGGTAGTACCTGGCCAGCGCCGCCATGTGGCACGGTGCGGTCTTCTTGAGCAGTTTGAGTTCCTTGTGCTCGGTCAACTCCCCGGCGGATGGAAGCATCTTGACCCCCACTGGATAGGTGGCCAGCCTCACGCTGTCCCGGAGCGTCTCCGTGATCTGCGTCCAATCCCTCTGGGCCATGGTAGTTGGAACTTACTGATTTTATAACTAGCTTGCGCCAAAAAGGGACAAACCTTATCGCCCCTTCGGAGGATTGCTCACCGTGGACCGCGAACTGGTAGTGCTATACGACAACGACGCACCCCAGGGGCTGGAGAGCGCCTGGGGGTTCTCCTGCATGATCACACCTGACATCCTCTTCGACACCGGGGGCGACGCGGGCCTCCTGGGGCGCAACGCTGAGACCCTAGGGGTGGACCTGGGGCAGGTGGGCAAGGTGGTGATCTCCCATGACCACGGGGACCATGCCGGAGGTATGGGCATCTTGGAGGAGATGGGTGAGGTGGAGGTGTACCTCCTGCCCTCGTTCGCCCGGCGCCTGCGGGAGCAGGTGAGGCGGTACCCGAACGCCGCGCTCAGGGAGGTGAACGGACCGGCGGAGATCGCTCCCGGGGTGATGACCAACGGAGGCCTGGGTCGATCCCTGAAGGAGCAGTCCCTGCTGGTGGGCGAGGGGGACATCACCGTGGTGACTGGCTGTGCGCATCCGGGGGTGGGGCACATCCTTGCCGATGCCTCCAGGTGGGGGCGGGTGAACGGCCTGATCGGCGGTCTGCACGGGTTCTCAGACCTGGAACGGCTGGATAGCCTGGACCTGGTGGTGCCCTGCCACTGCACCAGGATGAAGTCCCAGATCCTCGAGAGGTTCTCACAGGCCACCCCCTGCCAGGTGGGCCTGCGGGTGACGCTGTGAGGAAAATATATAGAGTGAGGGCACCTTCAGAGCAACAGTGCGGCCCCTGAAGATGATCAAGCTGACCATAGCCAGGAGCAAGCTCTCCTCCAGGGGGATCGGGTCGGAGGCGAATCCCCTGGAGGCCTGGATCCATGGCCAGGTGAGGAAGGAGTTCAGCTCCCATCCCGGACTGAGGGAGGCCGTGGGGAGATCTCGCCTGGTCGAGGTCACCAGGGAGGACCTGGAGACGTATCAGCTCCATCGGATGAGGGAGCAGATGGCCTACGTGCGGAAGAACTCCATCTACTACCGGAGGACCTTCGAGGAGGTCGGCATCTCTCCCTCCGACATCCAGACCTTCCACGACCTGACCCGGGTGCCCCTGACCGAGCCGGAGGACCTGGCCGAGGAACCCTTCCACTTCCTGTGCGTCTCCCAGGGGAAGGTGAGTCGGCCGTTCACCACCTCTGGGACCTCGGGCCGCAGGAAGAGGATATTCTTCACCCAGGACGACCTGCTCAGGGTGATTGACGCCATCTCTGCCGCCCTTAGGACGGTGGGGATGACCGAGGAGGACACCCTGCAGATCATGTTCCCCACCATCGCCTCCTGGGATCCGGGGTACATGCTGGACAACGCCTGCAAGATCGCTGGTCTAAACTCGGTCATCGCCGACACCCCGGACGTGGAGGAGCAGCTGAGGATCATGAGGGAGTCCGGCACCTCGGTGCTCATCGGGCTCACCTCTTTCATCCACAGGATAACCATGCTCGCCAGGGAGGACCACGACCTGAGGGAGATGGGGATCAAGGTCATCATCCTGTCTGCCGAGCCCCTTCCGGAGAGCATGAGGCGGGAGATAGAGCGGTCCTGGGGGTGCAAGGCCCTCGGCCAGTTCGGGCTCACCGAGATGGGGCTGGCGAACGCGATCGAGTGTCCGGTGCAGGACGGCCTGCACGTCAACGAGGCCGACCTCCTGGTGGAGGTGATCGACCCCGATACGGGGGAGCACACCGCCCCTATGGAGGAGGGCGAGCTGGTGCTGACCAGCCTCAAGGCCCAGGGGACCCCCCTGATCAGGTACAGGACCTACGACCTGACCTCCTACATACCGTCGCCCTGCGCCTGCGGCTTCGCCACCATAGGCAAGATCGGCAAGATCGGGGGCAGGAGGGACCTGCAGACCAAGATAGGGTTCGGGGAGAAGGTCTATCCCCTGCTGTTCGACGAGGCCATCCTCTCCGTCCCTGGGGTGGTGGGATACCAGACCAGGATCGAGAGGCAGGGGTTCAGGGATCGCCTGGTCTTCCGGGTGGAGCTGATCGGGGACCCGGAGGAGGGCGAAGGGAGGATCAAGGAGGCGGTCAAGGGGCTGGACGAGATACGATCCGGTCTGGAGAGGGACCTCCTGGAGGAGCCGGTGGTGGAGGTACTGGAACCGGGGTCGGTGGATTACGTCCCCAAGTCCCAGCTCATCGTGGACACCCGGGAGCGCGACTGAGGGCCGAAACCTTCATCTTCGGGTTCCGTAGTAGGGCGGAAGCATGAAGGTAGGAGTGGTTTCTGTACAGGGTGCCTTCCTCGAGCACATCAAGTCCTTCCAACAGGCCATGTCCAACCTTGGTCTGGAGGGGGAGGTGGTGACGGTCAGGAGGAGAAAGGACATAGACGGGGTGGACTGCCTGGCCCTGCCCGGTGGGGAGAGCACGGCCATCTCAAAGCTCCTCCGGCGCTTCGAGCTGTTCGAGACCATGCGGGAGATGGTGGAATCGGGTGTTCCCATCATGGGCACCTGCGCCGGCTGCGTCCTCCTGGCCAAGGAAGGGGGGGAGGAGGTGAACCGTACGGGGACCGTCCTGTTGGGCCTGATGGACATGGAGGTGCGGAGGAACGCCTTCGGCAGGCAGAGGGAGTCCTTCGAGACCAACCTGGACATCAAGGGGATCGACACGCCCTTCCAGGCCGTCTTCATCAGGGGCCCGGTGATCGAGAGGGTGTGGGGGGACGCCGAGGTCTGCGCCATGTTCAAGGGGGACATCGTGATGGCAAGGCAGAATAACATGATCGGTCTCGCCTTTCACCCGGAACTGTCCGAAGACACCCGGGTCCACGAGATGCTCTTGGAGATGGCGTGAGCTATCTCAGGGCCTTGATTATCTGCTCCAGGGTGTTCCCGAAGTCGTCGCCCTCGATCAGGGTGCCGGTGACCACCGCGTTCGCGCCGGCTCTGGCCAGGGCGGCGGCCTGTTCCGGCCGTCTTATTCCCCCTCCCACGATCAGGGGGATGTCCACGTTCTCGCTAACACCCCGGACCATGCGTTCGGAGACCGGCTGGGGGGCACCGCTCCCGGCCTCCAGGTACACCACGTCCATGCCCAGGTACTGGGCGGCCAGGCTGTAGGAGACCGCTGTCTCCACGTCCTCACGGTTCAGAAGCTCGGCGTCGCTCACCTCCCCCACCCTCATGCCGGGCTCCACGATCAGGTAGCCCATGGAGATCGGCTCCAGACCCAGCTTCTTGACCACCGGTGCCCCGGCGACCTGTTCCCGGATGACGTTCCTCACGTTCCTGGAGTTTAGAATACTCATGAAGTAGATGGCGTCGCAGTGCCTGGAGATGGCGTGGGCCCCCGAGGGGAAGTAGATCACCGGTAGCGAGACACTCCTCTTTATGGACACGACGGTGGCGTCCAGGTTCTCCTGGGTGACCCCGGTGGACCCTCCGACCATGATAGCGTTGGTCCCCAACTCCTCGGCCTTCCCGGCGATCTCGCCCGCCCTCGCCGGATCCTGGCTGGCAGGGTCGATGAGCGTCATGTGCAGGTGCCCGTCCGTCATTCCTTCGACAAGGTATTCCTTTGTCCTCATGTGAGCCCTCCCAGGAGGAAGGCGATCAGGGCGATCAGCATGCCGTACTTGGCATACCTCTGCCCCCTCGCCGGATTCCGGAAATGAACAATGGAACAGTATATAAATATTGCATCCGCCACCGCCACCACGGCGAGATATCCCAGTCCCAGAGATCCGGACAGGTAGGGCCCGCCGGACAGTCCCACCGCCAGCAGGAAGGCCAGGCTCCCCAGGTACCCGGCGGGTCGGACGCCGATCCTCTGAGGGAGGGTCCTCCTGTCGTAGTCCCCCTCCATGTCCTGGATGTCCTTGATCACCTCCCTTCCCAGGGTGGCCAGTGCCGCCATGGCGGCGATCACCGCGGTGCTCTCCACCGATCCCACCACCGCGCCCCCGAAGAGGAACAGGGCGCCGGTAAGCCAGGCTATGGAGAGGTTCCCGGAGATCCCCGCCCTCTTGGTGCACAGCTCGTACAGTAGCATGACCCCGACGGCGGAGATCACGATGAGCGTGGAGACCAGGTCCAGGAGGAGGGAGAGGGCAATGGAGGCAGAGAACAGTAGCACGGAGATCCGAAGGGCGCTCTCGGGGGCCAACCTTCCCGATGGTATGGGCCTTTCAGGATGGGCCCGCCTGTCCACCTCCCGGTCCATGTAGTCGTTCAGCGAGTTGCCGGCGGCTATGAAGGAGAAGACGATCGCCGAGGCCAGTGCCAGGCTGTACGGGTGATCGACGATCCCGGGCCCCTCGGCGATGAGGGCTCCCAACAGCACGCCAACTATCCCCATCAGGCAGTTGCCCACACGGACGAGCTGGGCGAACCTGTTCACACCGTCGGATTCAGTTGCCCTCTATTACAATTTGCGCAACCGGTCCACCGGCCCGGGTAAACATTTATAGTCGTTCTCTTGATAGTGGGTCGGAATGCCCCAGACGGATGCCGAGGAGATCGAGTACATCAAGTCGATGGTGGGCAAGTACTTCCCCATCTACGATGTGAAGGTCAGCTACGAGGCCCTGACCCTGTACATCAACCCGGTCGAGGCGACCTTGGAGAAGGACTTCGAGGCCCTTCGGCAGGATATGGATACCAAGAAGTACATTCCGGCGCTGAGGACGCAGATGGGCGAGCACGTCATCCAGATAGTCAAGCGTCCCGAGATGAAGACCAGGAGCATCTGGGTGAACAGGGTGATGCTGGTGGCCACCTTCATCTCCACCGTGTTCGCCGGCGCCTTCCTGTGGTCCGGTTACCAAGGAATCGACCTCTTCGATCCAAGCAGCTTCCTGTGGGGAGCGATCTTCTTCTCCATACCCCTGCTGTCCATACTGGGGGTGCACGAGACCGGCCACTACCTGATGTCCAAGAGGCACGGGGTGGACGCCTCCCTCCCCTTCTTCATCCCCTCGGTACCGCCCCTGGGGACCTTCGGCGCCTTCATCTCCATGAGGGACCCCATGCCCAACCGCCGGGCCCTACTCGACATCGGCGTGGCCGGTCCGCTGGCCGGCCTGGCGGTAACCGTTCCGGTAACCATACTGGGCTTATTCCTGACCGCCCAGGGGGACGTGCAGAGCGGCGCCTTGGGCCCGCAGGGCGGGATAGGGCTGAACCTGCAGCCCTTGTTCATGCTGTTCACTTTCCTGGTCCCCCTTCCGGAGGGGGTGGCGCTCCACCCCACCGCCTTCGCCGCCTGGGTGGGGTTCCTGGTGACGGCCATCAACCTGCTGCCGGCCGGCCAGCTGGACGGGGGACACATAGCCAGGGCCCTTCTGGGGGACAACGCCCGCTACCTGAGCTACCTGACCATCGGGGCACTGTTCATCATGGGGCTCTTCTTCTCCGGCTGGCTCTTCTTCGCCATCATCATCCTGTTCCTGGGGCTGAGGCATCCCCCACCGTTGAATGACATCACCACCCTGGGGGTGAAGAGGAAGGTGGTGGGGGCGGTGGCCCTCATCATACTGGCCACCACTTTCGTCCCGGTGCCGGTGGTGGAGATCACCCCGGACCAGTCCTTCGACCTGGCCGTGCAGGGGGACAACGAGACCACGGGACACCCGGGGGAAGTGGTCCAGTTCCATCTCACCATTAACAACACCGGGAACACCGACAGCCGCATCCAGATGAACGTGGAGGAGGTGCCGGCGGGATGGGGCGCGGTGATCTTCCCCACCGGTCAATCGCCAGAGAACGCCACCAACTCCCTGGAGTTCCAGCTTCCCCATGAGGGGCAGGAGGAACTGACCCTGCAGGTACAGGTCCAGGAGGATGCCCTACCGGGCAACCGCACGCTGATGCTGGAGACGGCGTCCTACGGTGAAGGATCGGACGCCTACCAGGAGAACAGCGATCACTTCACCGTGACCGTCTTGTGAACACGCAGTACCTCCTGCTTAGGGACCTGTGGACCCGCTGCAGATGCCCCTCCCTCTCTTCCAGCAGGGGATGTTCGGGGCACTCGGTGGGCACCACCACCCCCATCCATCCGTCAGGGCGTAGTACCCTGGCCATCGAGTCGATCGAGCGATGGTAGAGCCCTTCCAGGGGTTCCCGGTTGGTGGAGGTGGACCTTCCGTAAGGGGGGTCCGTGGCCACCGCGTCCACCTCCCTAAAGGTGCGGTGGATCTCCCCCACGTCCAGCACCTCAAGCCTCTCCGAACCGGCCCCGAAGTGCCTCAGGTTCATCCGGGCTCCCTCCACCATGTCGGGGGAGAGGTCGGACCCCATCACCCTGGCACCGATGAGGGAGGCCTCCATGAGCACCCCGCCGGTGCCGCAGAATGGGTCCAGCAGGGTCTCCCCCCTCCTGACCCTGGTCAGGTTAACCAGCGCCCTGGCGAACTTGGGATGCAGCGATATGGGGGAGAAGTAGGGCCTGGAGCCGACCTTCCTCTCCTCGAACAGCTTCCGGGGGACGGGACGATCATTCAGGAAGAACATCAGTCGGTCGGAGAGGAGCACCCTGATCTCCAGATCGGGTGTTTCCAGGTCCACCTCCCGGTCTTTGGCCAGGACTGCCCCTATCCTCCCGGCCAGGGGATGGGGGTGGAGGTCGGGCAGTCCGCCCTCCACCCGCTTGACCCGAACCGAGATGGATCCCTCGGGTAGACTCATCCTCTCCAGGAACCGGTCCAGACTGTCAGGGGGGCATCCCCCCAGGTACCTGCCCACCGAGTGGCACAGGGCGATCCTGTCCGCCACCATTTCCATCTCCTCCTGGAGGAGGGACACCACGATGTATCCTGGCCCTTTCGAGTCAACCGGACGATCGGGTGCCTCCGCCTGCAGGCAGGCCATGGCCTCCGCCTCCGGAAGGGTGGGGTGCTCTCCGGACAGATGGAGTAGGAAGGTATTCATGGCCCGGCTTCAGTCCCTGACGCCATCCTCGCTTATGGTTATGACCGCCTCCGCCTCCGGGAGGTTGGGGGAGTCTATCAATCTGGCGATCCGCTTGCCCCCCTTGCTCTTCCTGAAGTAGATGCGGAAGGTGGCGGTGTGCCCCACCACGTGCCCACCGATGGGACGGGTGGGGTCGCCGAAGAACGCGTCCGGCTTGGCCGAGACCTGGTTGGTGACGGCGATGACCGAGTTGTTGATGTCGGCGAACCTGAGCAGGTCGTGCATGTGCTTGTTTAGCGACTGCTGCCTCTCGGCCAGCGCCCCCCTGCCCACGTACTCGGCCCGGAAGTGGGCGGTGAGGGAGTCCACGATCAGCAGCATTATCTTCCGCTCCTTGGCCATCTCCAGCGCCCTCTCCACCAGCAGCATCTGGTGATGGGAGTTGAAAGCCCTGGCCACGTGGATCTTCTGGAGGGTCTCCATGGGATCGGCGTCCGCCGCCTTGGCCATCTGCACTATCCGCTCAGGCCTGAAGGTGTTCTCGGTGTCGATCATGATCACCTCGCCGTCCAGGCCACCCAGGTCATGGGGGAGGGTGGCGTTTACCGCCAGCTGGAAGCAGACCTGGGTCTTGCCGCTCCCGAACTCCCCGAAGAACTCCACGATCGACTGGGTCTCGAAACCGCCGCCCATGAGGTCGTTGAAGGCCTGGGATCCGGAGGTCAGCTTGTGTATCGATTTCCTCCTCTCCAGGATCGATTCCCCGGATTCGAAGCCGCCCACGTCGGCCTCCTTCTTGGCCGCGGCGATGATCTTCACCGCGGTGCTCTCTCCTATCTCGCACACCTCGGCCAAGTTCTTGGGGGACTCCACGGCTATCGCCATGAGGTCGCCGTAGCCCGCCTCCTTCAGCTTCTCGGCCGTCGCAGGCCCTATTCCGGGCAGATTCTCCAGGTTAATCTCTGCCATTTGTGCACCTTCCCTTGCTAATCTCCCGAGTATTAATAATAGATGCTACGGGGATGAATGAAACTTGCATCATCAACCCTCAACCTTCCACCGTTCTCAATAAACCTTCGATTGCGGGTAGCTCTCCTCACCTGACACTAGAGACTCGTCGAAACCGTCATATCCCGCATCCGGTTGGCCCGATCATGTTCCCTGGCGGCAACGAGATGGAGAGGGCCCTCAGGGAGCCAGCGAAAGGGCAAGGGGAATGGGAGCGGATGCCTGGGATACGTGGTGACCGGGTTCACCTGGGACCGGGACCGGAACCCGTTTATCAGGGAGTCGAGATCGGATGGAAGGGAGATCCGGGCGATCGCTCCAGAGGACATCCGTTAAGGACTGCTGGGCAGGCATCCAGAGTTGGAGGGGAAGGTCCTCTGCTACGATAAGTCTGGAAGGATCCTCTCAGAGGGCTGAGGATCCAGTTCCCTGGACCACCTGATGACCGGATAAAGGATTTATATACAAATTGTTGTTAGGGGTCCCATGGCCCGGAAGAAGAGGAAGGGTGAGAAGAAGGAGGAAGAGGAGTACGAGTTCGTTCCTCCAGAGTTCGATGAGGAATCCTTCCTCAGAAAGGACATGAAGTCCACCTGGGCCCTCGTGGTGACCGTGATATGCGGCGTCGCCTTCTCCGTCCTGGGATATTTGATTGGTGAAGTCACCGAAATGATGGTGGGCTTCATCGCCTTGGTCGTGGGCATGGTTCTCCTCCGATACATCTGGAGGCTCACCAAGATAGACCTGGACAACATCGAGAAGAAGTCCTTGGCCGGCAACTACTTGCTGTTCTTCTTCCTGTTCCTGGGGATCTTCATACTGATCATGAATCCCCCGTTCTCCGATCACACCGATCCGAAGGTGACCGATCTGGAGGTGTGGGTGGACAGCTCGGCCACCGGGGAATGGACGAAGCTCACCCGGGACAACCAGGAAACGTTGGTCAACACCGGGGATCCGGTGAACATCACCGCGAATATCACGGATAACGGGGAACTCGACTCTGCCAAGATCAAGGTCTTCCCCTCAGGGGAGTCGGGCACCTTCGTGAACATGACCCATGTCGAGGACAACGTTTACCAGTACAACAACTCCTACGGCACCGCCGACACCCATTACTACATCATACAGGCGGAGGACGAGGCCGGGAACATCGAGGAGCACGAGGGGAGCTTCCTGGTCAACGGCTGATCTTACACCTCCCAGTTGAATCTCTTGTCCATCAGGGAGGAGAGTATCGACTCGTTGCCCTGGACGAGCGACTCGCTGGTACTCAGCGCACCGCACTCCATGCCCCGGAACTCGCTCCCCATGGAGGTGCTGTCCACCTTCTCCGTAACCAGATCGGTGGCCCGGTGGCACTCCCTCTCCGCCATAACCACCCATCTGCCGTTCTCGATGAAGGGTGAGCGAAGTGCTCCCCCTCTCCATTTCTCCAGGAACCTCTCCGAGTGGGAGATCCACACCGGGGGGCCCTGGTGCCTTCTGCACCGGGGGAGGGCCTCGGACTCGAGCTCGAAGACGAAGGAGACCCCCTCGTCCACGTGATAAGCGGAGTCCAAGACCTCGAAGTCGTTGTTCCTCAGCAGGGAGATGAGGCCCTGCATGGTCTTCCTGACCTGGGGATAGAGGTTGTCATCGGTGATCCCCGGCCGGGGGAACTTCACGATCATGATGGAGGTACCCCGCTCCTCGATCTCCCCCCTGATCGTCCCTATGTCGAAGGGGCTCCTCTCCCGGGGGAAGAAGAACCTCTCATCCTCCCGTTCCAGGTACTCCCAGCAGGCCTGTATGAAGAGGGCGAAGGAATCCTTGGAGAGGGCGGAGGCCACGTTCCTGTTCGGATCCACCGGATCGTAGAATACCAGGGGATCATCGAATTTGATCCTGCCCTTTTCCGTCAGGCGCAGGACCTTCCCGGCCTCCCATTCCGTGGCCGCCTCGATCACCGAGCGGAAGTCCCCGTATCTCATTATCAGGAGCTCCACCAGATATCCGGAGAAACCTTCCGTCCTGGCCTCCGCCCCGTAGACCCCGATTCCCTTCATGAACCGCTTCAGCAGACGCACCTGGTCCTTCTGATCGTCCTTCAGCCTGGTCCTCACGAAGTCGGTGTGGAAGGGGGTGCGGTCCACCGATGACTTGAGCTCGGATGCATCCTTCAACCTGTAGCAGGGGACCAGGTCCACCCTGAATCCGCGGTGCTCTCCATGGACGTAGGGATGCTCGGCGTACTTCTCCTCGCCGTCCAGGACCCCCTTCCCGATCTCCAGGCCTTCCTTTTCCAGCTCCTTCCATGGAACCTCGGGGGGGAACATCATGAAGAGATCGATGTCTGGGTCGGGGAGGTGGGTGTCCTTGGCCACAGAGCCCACCAGACGGACCTCGATATCGTAGCCGAGTTCCTCGGCCTTCCGCTCGACCAGCTCCTCGATCTCCGATATGGCCCGCTCCACCCTTCTTCTATGCTCCTCATCGGGGGAGATCCTGGATATGACCCGTCGTTCCACGGACATCGAATTCCCACATGAGGTTTAGCTCAATAATGATTACTGCGGTTAACCGGCCTCAGAAGGGATGGGAGTTGGTGTCCAAGGCCGATGATGGTGGGGATTCCAGAAAAGCTGCCTAGGAGGAAAGTTGAACCACCGACCTCAGACACCTGTTGCATTCATTTATGCACTAGTATAAGTATTTTGTTTAAAGTTCGGGCGTTATTTCCGGTCATTTGTCGCAGAAACAAGAAATCTTTATGGATGGCCCCGGTCCCCCCCGATCCCCCCGGGTGAATGCTCACCTCAGCGTTATTCTCTCCCCGATCCGCACGCTCATCAGGTCGGTGGCGGCCACCGTTCTCACCCCGGTGCCCCTCTCTATGTAGTCCACCTGCTCCTGCACACCGTCGTGCAGTAGCTTCATCCCGAAGTGGGTGAGTACGGCCATCTCCGGTCCGATCTCCCCGATCATGGAGCAGGCGCCCTCGGTGCTGAGATGGTGGGGAACGCCCGACGCCAGGGGCCTGGTGAGGGGAACCACCAGCACCCTGGCTCCCCGGTGGTCGTCCACCACCTCGGGGGTGAGCTGGGTGTCGCTGACGTAGGAGATCAGCCCTCCGGAGGTGTGGAACTTGAAGCCCACCCCGGTGGGATCGCCGTGCACCGTCCGGGTGGCCTCGATGAGGACCCCTCCCACGGTCACCTTGCTCCCCGGCCTGGCCGTGACCACTCTCTCCGGCAGGGCCTGATGGTACTCGGATATGGCCGGGCCGATCCCCTGTACCCCCGAGAGTACGCTCTCGCTGGCCACCAGCGTCCCCCGCTTCTTGAAACCTCCCCTGACCATCCCCTCGAGCAGGACCTCCGCCTCGGTGTAGTGGTCGGGGTGGCAGTGGGACACCAGCAGCCCGTCCAGCTTCCCGGGGTCGATGGAAAGCCTCCTCATGTTCGCCAACGCCCCCGGCCCGGGATCCAGGTGTAGCCTGGTCCCGTCCTCCAGGAAGATGCCACCGGTGTTCCGGATCTGGTATATGGTGGCGAACCTGCCGCCACCGGTTCCCAGGAAGGTGATTCTGGCCACGTTCGTACGCTCCACGGGTACTCGCGCCATTGTCATCATACGATAAGCCTTTTCTCTCTGAGGTCCCTACCAGGAAGGCATCTGGGGGGACCTCAACTGAAAACTATTTAATCCATCATCGGTTTGAAAGGACGATAACGATGAACTTGGCCATAAGGGACGCCCTGATAGTGACCCAGAACGAGAAGAGGGAAGTGATCCGGGGAGACCTGCTGGTGGAGGACGGTTTCATCTCTCAGGTGGGCACGGTGGACTCCGCCGCGGACCGTGAGATCGATGCCGGGGGCGATATCCTTATCCCCGGGCTGATCAACACCCATAACCACGTCTCCATGTCCCTGATGAAGGGGATGGTGGACGATATCCCCTTCGAGGATTTTCTGGAGAGGACCTTCGAGGTGGACGGCCGCCGGGGAGAGGAGGACCTCGCGGCCGGAGCGTCTCTGGGCCTGCTGGAGATGATCCGGGGCGGTACCACGACCTTCGTGGACCTCTACTACTCGCAGGACATCATCGCCAAGGAGGTGGAGAGGGCGGGCATCCGGGGTGTTCTGTGCTGGGCCGTCCTGAACGAGGAGTTCACCACCCAGAGCGGTACCCCCCTGGACAACTGCCGTCGGTTCCTGGACGACTACGGGGACTCGGAGCTCATCGTTCCCGGTGTGGGCCCCCAGGGAGTGTACGTCTGCTCGGAGGGGACCCTAAGGGGGGCGAGGGAGCTGGCCGACGAGAAGGGGGCGCCGCTGACCGTACACCTCTCGGAGACCAGGAAGGAGGTGTACGAGTTCAAGGAGCGGACCGGTGAGAGGCCGGGGGAGCATCTGCACCGCATCGGTTTCCTGGGCCCGGGCTGCATAGCCGCCCACTCCGCCTGGCTGACCCTGAGCGAGGTGCGCATGCTGGCCTCCTCGGGTACCTCGGTGTCCACCTGCCCGGTCTCCAACATGAAGCTGGCCACCGGGGGCCTCCCTCCCCTCCCGGAGATGATGGAGAGCGGGGTGAACGTATCCCTGGGTACCGACGGATCATCCACCAACAACTCCTTGGACATGTTCGGGGAGATGAAGACCCTGTCCCTGCTGCACAAGTGCTTCCGCTGGGACTCCACCGTGCTCCCCTGTCAGCAGGTGCTGGACATCGCCACCGTCAACGGTGCCAGGGCCCTGGGTTGGGGGGATAGGCTGGGATCGATAGAGGAGGGGAAGATGGCGGACCTGGTGCTGGTGGACGGTCAGGCCCCCAACATGGTGCCCTCAGAGCCCCGGAACGTGGTCTCCAACCTGGTGTACTCCTGCTCCTCCCACGACGTGAAGACGGTCATCTGCAACGGAAAGGTGATCATGCAGGACCGATCGGTCCTGACCATGGATGAGAAGGAGGTCAAGCGGCGGGCGGAAGGGGCCGTCCGACACCTGACCGATGGATGATGGGAATGGTCCCGACTCCCGGATTTGAACCGGGGACCTGCTGATATCGGCGGCCTACACCGGCGCTGCCGGTAACTCCACTACAGTCAGCCGCTCTAGCCAGTCTGAGCTAAGTCGGGTTCCGTTGACCATAATACCGATTCCATATTTAGCGATTTTGTCTGGAGGCTTCCCTGCTCATCGGTGTGCTGGAGCCCCTTCAGAACCTTTCAGACATGACAACTCTTAAATAATCTCAGGGACATACCATTGTCTGACAAAAGAGGTCTGTTGTACCTCTTTGGGGTGCGAGGATGGTTGAGTCAGAGCTAGAGAAGGTCACCATACGCCTTCCCAAACGATACATCAACGCGCTGGATTTCCTGGTGAAGGTGGACGATTTCCCCTCCCGTTCCGAGGCGATCAGGGCGGCCGTCAGGGACCTTGTCTACGACAGGGTCAATCTGGTGATGGAGAAGCTGAAGAAACTGGAGGAAGCGGAGCAGACACTCGCATCCATGGAACTGTTCGAGGAGGAGTATCTGCAGAAGTAGATACGGAGATGGGATGCACTCTACTTGGGACAGAGGTCACGATTAACCTCCCCCCAATCTTTTTTTTATTCCACAGCAGGAAGGGAAATTTGAGCACCTGGAAAGGGTTTCAGCCGATGTAGCCGAGATCGTCCTTGGACGTCTCGGTCGGGCTCTCGATCTCCTTGAGCTTGGAGGTGATCTGGTCGATCTGCTCGGCCTTGTCCTCCAGATCGCCGAAGTCGACCTCCACCTTCAGTATCTCCGCCAGGACCCTGAGGACGGACTCCGCCCCCTTGGGATCGACGAAGTACCCCGAGGTCTCCCCCATGAGGCAGACGGCCTCGATGTCATAGATCTTGCCCAGACCGAGCAGCAGTCCGGAGGCCCCCACGATGCCGGAGCCCGGCTCCCCGGAGGAGAAGATCACCCCCCTCTCCTTCATCTCCTCCACCAGATCACTGGTGGTGGCCGCCCCAAGGACCCTGGGTTCTTCGACCATCTTGCCGATGCCGTACCCTCCCAGGGTGAAGATCCTGGAGACCCCGAAGCGCTTGGCGATGGACAGAATCTCGTCGGACAGCTCGTACTGCCCCTCGGGGGTGAGTCCCTGGTAATCCCCGATCAGCAGGATGATGTCGGGCCTGTCCCCCTCGCCCTTGGAGTAGAAGAGCTCGTTGTTCACCAGCTTGATGATACCCTCCTCGTCCACCACGACCTGCGGGGGGAAATGCTTGGAGTAGATGTCGGCGAACTTCTTGGCCTCGATCTGGTCCAGAAGATGCTCTGCCGCCAGCTTTCCCACGTTCCCTACGCCGGGAAGGCCTTCTATCATTATCGGTTCCTTCAGATCGGGTTCTTCAAAGAAAATGGTCTTTATGCTTTCCATACTCATCACGCGCTCATTCGCTATGCTGTTCCTTCTTCAGCCTTCTCCTGTACTCGCCGTACCTGTCCTCGGGCGAGTATCTCGGTGGCAAGGGCACCACGGTACTGGAACCACACTCCGGGCACACCTCTCCCAGGGTGTACTCGTTGCACCTCTGGCACTTTCTAAGTAAGGTCCTCATAGTTAATCTTTCCCTAACGCCCCTGGTAGGAGGAACGGTCAGGTCTCCCGCTTGAACTCGGCCTCCCCACCACACTCGTCGATCTGCTCCACGATGTGGTCCGCCACCTTCTTCATCTCCTCCTCGGCGGACTTGTAGTCGGTGGCGGTGACCATCATGCGGTAGCGGGGCGCCCCCACGTACTGTATGGTCATCCTCTCATCGGCCATCTCCATGCCCGATACCAGGGCGTTCTTGATCCGATCCACTCCTTCCGGGGTGGGGCAGCTGAGCTCCAGATAACCGTCTATCTGCACGTAGGGAGGGGTGACGTTCTCCTCGGCCACCTCAACGAAAGCATCGATCCAGTCGCCCCCCATGCCCTCTTCGACCAGGTTCTCCCTGGACACCGCGGCCTGCTCAAAGGCGGAGTAGAGGGTGCCGAAGGTATCCAAGAGATCGTAACCGAAGTCATCGTAGACCTTTTCCAGGGAGCTCCCCATCCTATCGGCGACGATGGACAGCAGCTTCTCGGCCTTGTTCTCGTTCTTCCACTGCTGTATCTTTTCCCTCTTCTGGTGCTCGTTGACCGATTTCAGGGAGAGGTCGATGTGACCCTTTCCGGGATCCACCCCGAGTACCTTGCAGACGATCTTCTGGCCTTCCCGGACGTAGTCCCTTATGTACTTCACCCAGCCGGTGGCGACGTCCCTGATGTGGATGAAGCCCTCCTTCCCCTCGTACTCATCCAGGGAGACGAAGGAACCGAAGTTCTTGACGTTCTTGACGGTGCACACCACCAGTTCCCCCTCATCGGGGAACTCGCTGGCCTTGGCCATCTACTCAACCACCTCTATCATCTCTCCCCTGATCTCACCCACGCCCCCTCTGGGCTTTATGAGGGTGGAACCGCAGACATGACAGGTGACGGTCATGGCCGGCTTGTTGAAGGAGATCTGCTCGTTGCCGCAGTCCGGACACTTCAGCCTGATGAACTTTCCCTCGACTTTGTCGGTCATGAATATCACTCCGTCAGCTCGAATCGCTTGGCCCGGAAACAGGGTTTCTGGTGGGCTTTCCCACAGTCGTTGCACCTGTACCTGAGGTAGACCCTCCTGGTGGGCTTCTCCCTCCCCTCCGGCTTGGGCCTGGGGAAACCTCTGTATCCTGCGGTAACCCTTCTGAAACGCCTCTGCCCCCACTTGAGCTCGCTGGCCTTCTTCTTCTTGACCCTCTCCACCTCGTGGGAGGTGTGAACCTTGCAATGGGGGCAATAAGTCTTGATGTTCCTGGGCATCTTCATCGTGTCACCTTCTCGGGGCAAGTTGCCCTAATACGCATTTGATATTTAAATGCTTAGCAATGGCCATATCACCGATTGGGCGGTTTCGATGCGGGATCGTTGGACCCACTATGGGGACCGTGGAGACCGGTGTAGAGAAACTTATTCCCCTTCTTATATAGAATAGAAAAGAATATATAAGATTTGAATTTATAAATGATTATAGATTATGATGGTGGAGGAAATCGATTACGAGGACGAGACTTTGGTCGACCTCCTCACCAATACCGGCATGCCCAAGAACGTGGCCAGAACACTGGCCTTCTTGAGGAAGAAGGGGGAGACCACTTCGGTCGAGATCGAGACCTCCACCGCCCTCCGGCAGCCCGAGGTTTCCATAGCCATGCAGGAGCTGAGGAGGCGGAACTGGGTGACCAAGAAGGACATCAAGAAGGAGGGGAAGGGCCGCCCGGTCCACTCCTATCGGCTGTCCATCCCTTTCCGCAAGATCGTGGAGACGATCGAGAGGGAGGAGAGGAAGCGGATCGAGGAGATCGAGAGGAACATCCGCAGGCTGAAGCAGTTCACCTAGGCCTCTCGAGCACCTCAACGCCCTCCTCGCTCCCCACCACCACCCTGGTGGCCGTGCCCAGGAAGATCCCGTTCTCCACCACTCCGGGGATGAGATCGATCTCCCTCTCCAGCCCCTCGGGATCCTGGATCGCATCGAAGCGGCAGTCGTAGATGTAGTTCCCCCCGTCGGTGATGAACGGATCGCCCCGCAGGGCGGGCCGACAGCCCAGCGCCTCCAGCCTGTCAGCGGTCCTGGCGTGCCCGAAAGGGACCACCTCCACCGGCAGGGGGGACCTGGTGCCCAGCCTCGAGACCATCTTGGAGCCGTCGACCACGATGATCTCCTCCCTGGAAGCGGCGGCCACGATCTTCTCCCGCAGCAGGGCCCCGCCCATGCCCTTGATCAGGCGGAAGGAGGGGTCCACCTCGTCCGCCCCATCGATGGTGAGGTCGATGCTCTCCACCTCCTCCAGGGAGGTGAGGGGGATGGCCAGATCCCTGGCCAGCTCCTCCGTGTTCCTGGAAGTGGGTATCCCTTCCAGTCGGTATCCCCACTTCACCAGGCGGCCGATGGCCTGGATGGCGTAGTAGGTGGTGGACCCGGTGCCCAGACCCAGGACCATGCCGTCCTCCACGTACTCGGCCGCCCTCTCCCCCGCCTTCCTCTTGTGATCCTCCGCGCTCATGCCATGCGCCTCCTGACGATCCCCTCCAGCCTGTCGACCACGTGCCGGTTCAACCGGTCCCCGGTCTCTACGGTGGCCAGGTCCGCCCTTCCGGCGAATCCCTGGGGGAAGCAGACCTCCGGGTTCGGAAGTATCATGTACTCCTGGTCCACGAAGGTCCCCTTCTTCCTCTCCCCTTTCACCAGGTGGGGGGCGATGGACATGACCCTGGAGGTCTCCACCAGGCCGCCGTGACTGTCCCCGGCGGGTATGCCCAGATCCTCGGAGAGCTCACTTGCCAGTTCATAGTCGGTCAGCAGCATGACCTTCAGATCGAGCCCCCTCACGGCTTCCTCGCAGGCCACCTTCAGCGCGGCCATGTGGACGCTGCCGGCGTGTCCGCTGAGCACCACCACGCGCGTGGCCCCGTTTCGGGCCAGGGAGATCAGGACGTCCCCTACCAGGGATCTCAGGGTGTCGGATCCGATGGCGAGCGTCCCCACCATGTTCTTGGTGGAGCTGTGGTGCCCGTAGCGGATGGGCGGGGCCACCAGCCCGTTCAACCTCTCCGCCAGGCGGTCGGCCACATGCTCCGGCTGCAGCGAATCGGTGCCGGTGGGCAGGTGGGGGCCGTGGGCCTCGGTGGCTCCCACCGGGAGGACGATCACCGGATCCCCCTTCAACCGCTCCTCCAGCTCGTCTCGGGTCAGCTCTTCTATTCTAATCCTCATCACCCTTCCCCGTGTCGATCAGTCGTGTACCGCACACCGGGCATACCCCCTGGTCGAGCGCGTCGATGTTGAACCTCCTCTTGAGGTCCTCGGAGAGATCCTCCAGCCTCTCCCTCCGGATGGTCTTCTCGCACTTGGGGCAGTACATCGGGGAACCGTAACAGGCTCAGGTATTATAATACCGATTCCCGGGAAAGGTTGAAATGCGAGGAACTGGAATGACCCCATATGAAACTGGCCGCCCTCTTCTCCGGTGGGAAGGACTCCACCTACGCCGCCTACATCATGGAGCAGATGGGCCACCGGGTGGACCACCTGGTGAGCGTTCTCCCCGCGAACGAGGACTCCTGGGTCTTCCACACCCCCAACCTGCATCTCCTGCCCTCCATCTCCTCCGCCATGGGCAAGGAGCTGATCACCAGGGAGAGCCCGGGTACCGAAGAGGGGGATCTGGAGGCGCTGCACGATGCCCTGGTTGACCTCCAGGTGGACGGGGTGGTGACCGGGGCCCTGGCATCCGACTACCAGTGGGACAGGATCAACGGGATATGCCACCGCCTCGATCTGCCGGTCCACTCCCCCTTGTGGAGGAAGGACCAGGGAATGCTCATGCACGACATGGTCAAGGCTGGGATGAGGACGATCCTGGTGACGGTGGCCGCCGAGGGACTGGGACCCGGATGGCTGGGCAGGGAGATCGACCCCGCCGCCCTGGAGGAGCTTGAGAGGATCGAGTCCAGGTACGGGATCAACATCTCGGGCGAGGGGGGAGAGTACGCGACCCTGGTCATTGATTCACCCCTGCATCGACACCCACTGCTCATCACTGAGAGCGAGATGGAGACCTCCAGGGACGGCGGACGCCTGCGGGTGGTTCGTGCCGATACGGGGGAGAGGGATGGGACATAGGTTCGAGGTGGAGAAGAGGGACATACTGGTGGACCAGGACCGACAGTACAGGCAGCCGGCCGGGAGGATACTGGATAGGGCAAGGGTGAACGAGGGGGAGAGGTGGGGGGACCTGGGTTGTGGGGTGGGATACTTCACCCTGCCACTGGCGGAAAGGGGCGTCTCGGTGATCGCCTTGGACGCCCAGAGGCAGATGCTAGATGCTTTATCGGAGAGGCTGGACAACCAGGATAGGACCAGAGTTTGCCCGGTCCTGTCCGAGATGCCCCCCATAGCCCTGAGGGACGATTCCCTAGATCGGGCCATCTTAGTCAACGTCCTGCACGAGGTGGAAGAGCGGGAGTTTCTCTCCAGCGAGGTGCTGAGGATCCTAAGGCCGGGGGGAAGGCTCACCCTAATCGATTTCCCCTTGGAGGAGGCCCCATTCGGTCCACCGCTGTGGGAGCGGCTATCCCCGGAGGAGGCTATGCGGGTCTTCGGCCGGATGACCCTCGATAGGAGGTGGGACCTGTGCGGTTACTATCATCTGGAGCTACGAAAGGGGATATGAGCACCATTATCACCGGTGATGATTGTGCGACAATCATCTAATAATATCCTCATCAGTTGGACGACCAGGTATTCGATGGTCAGTGACAACTCATCTGGCCCAGAGCGGGGCGAAGAGAATATGAAAAGGTGGATCAGCGCCCCGGACCTGATGAGCCAGGTCATCGAGAGCAGCCCGGTAGGTTATTTGCTGTTCGATCGAGCGGGGAAATGCGTCATGGCCAACCGGGCCGCCAGGGAAATACTCGATCTTTCATGGGAGGGCCTGGAAGGCAGGAGCTATAGCTGGGTGCTGTCCACCTTCTCCGATGCCCATTTGGGGAAAGAGGACCTGGGATCAGCCTCTCTGCAGGGGGACAAGGCCGAATCACCGGGTGGCCGCACCGTACGCGTCAGCCATCGCGCCTTGGGGGACGGGAAGCACGACCTCATGAACCTGGAGGTCATCCAGGGAAGCGGGAGGGGTTGGACCGCGGTGCAGGAGGAGAGCCTGCAGAGGCTGACCTCAAACACCCAGGCCCTGCACTCCTTCCCCATCGCCGTGGCCCTCTCGGATCTGGAGGGCAATCTGACCTTCGTCAACCACTCTTTCCTCCGCCTGTGGGGTTACCAGGAGGAAGAGGAGGTACTCGGATCGCACATTCAGGATCTCTTGGGGTATGACCACTCCGAGATGATGAGCTCCATCGAGGAGAGCGGGAACTGGTTCGGGGAGATGGACGCTTACCGCAGGGACGGGTCCTCCATATCCGTGCAGATCTCCGTGGGCAGGGTGCACGATCCACAGGGTTCCCCCATCGGCACCATGTCCTCCTTCGTGGACGTCTCCGATCGAAGTGAGGTGGAGGGCAAGCTGATGGAGAGGGAGCAACAGCTCTCCACCATCATCCAAAACCTGCCTCGTGGGATGGCGAGCATCCTAAGCGCGGACTTCCGCATCCTCTACGCCGAGGGGGAGCTGCTGGAGGACCTGGGCCTCTCCGGTAAATGGGTGGTCGGGAGCCACCTCACGGAGGTACTCCCCGCTCATGCGGCGGAGATGTCCATGACCAATCTCCAAAGCGTACTGAACGGAGGTAGGAGGACCTTCGAGCTTGAGCTGAATGACCTGTGCCTGCTCATGAGGGCCGCCCCGCTCAGGGACTCGAGGGGGAGGATCGATCGGATCCTGGTGCTGGGAACGGACATGTCGGAGCAGAAGAGGGTACAGAACCAGCTGATGGAGGCCAAGGACGCCCTGGCCTGGTCGAACCGAGAGCTAAAGCAGTTCGCCTACGTAGCATCACACGACCTGCAGGAGCCCCTGCGGAAGATCAACTCCTTCACCGGCCTTCTCTCCAAGCGTTACAAGGGGCAGATCGATGAAAAGGCTGACAAGTACATCCGCTACATAGTGGACGCCAGCCAGAGGATGAGTGACCTCTTAGACGACCTCCTCTCCTACTCCAGGGTGGTGAACCAGGACAAGAGGTTCGAGGAGGTGGACCTGGAGGAGGTCCTTCAGATGGCCCTACAGGATCTGGAATCGAAAATCAGCGAGAGCGGGGGCAGGGTGACCCACGACCCCCTCCCTACAGTGTCCGGGGTGAGGAACGAGCTGGTACAGGTCTTCGAGAACCTGATATCCAATGCCCTGAAGTTCCGAGGAGAGGACCCGCCCCAGGTGCACGTCTCCGCCCGGGATAGGGAAGGGAGATGGCTTTTCTCGGTGAGAGATGACGGCATCGGGATGGATACGCAGTACTCGGACCGGATATTCACCATCTTCCAGAGGTTGCACACCAAGGAGGAGTATCCGGGTACCGGGATAGGCCTCTCCCTGGTCAGCCGGATCGTGGAGAGGCATAATGGGGAGATCTGGATGGAATCCGAGCCGGGGGAGGGTTCCACATTCTTCTTCACCCTCAACGGTCATCAGGCCGATCAGGAAACGACGAGCGCGGGAGGCATAGAATGAACAGCGTAGAAATCGGCGAACCGATACAGGTGCTGCTGGTGGAGGATGACGAGGGGGACATCGAGCTCACCAGGGAGGTAATGGAGGACTCCAAGCTGAAGATCAAACTGGAGGTGGCCATGGACGGCGTGGAGGCCATGGCTCTCCTGAACGAGATGAAGAGAAACTCACCCTCCCGTCTACCGGATCTGATCCTCATGGACCTGAACATGCCCAAGAAGGACGGAAGGGAGACGCTGAATGAGATAAAGTGTGACCCGGAACTTAAGATGATACCCGTGGTCGTCCTCACCACCTCGAGCGCGGAGGAGGACATCGCGAACAGCTACACCCACGGTGCGGCCTGCTACGTAAAGAAGCCCGTGGGGTTCGAGGAGTTCGCCAAGGTGGTGGACTCCGTAGACCGTTTCTGGTTCACCGTGGTCAGGTACCCATCCAAGGGGTAAGGTCATGGACAGGACGAGCGTGCTGCTTGTGGAGGATGACGAGGGGGACGCTTACCTTCTGGAGGAGATGCTGGAGGATGCAGGTGACCATTCAGTGGAACTGACCCATGTCCGGACACTTGGTGCGGCCATGGAGACTCTGGAGAGCTCGGATTTTCACCTTGTCCTGCTGGATCTGGGGCTTCCGGACAGCCAGGGCCTGGAGACATTTCAAAGGCTGAGTGGCGAGTACGGGAACCAACCGATCATCGTGCTGACGGGAAACGTGGACATCGACACCTCCCTGTGGGCGATCAACATGGGGGCCCAGGACTACCTGGTGAAGGGAAAGGTGGACGGGGATCTCTTAGCCCGGGCTATGAGGTACTCGATGGAGAGGTTCAGGCTTGCCCAGCAGATCGAGATCTCCAATCGAGAGCTGAAGGAGGACATCGAGAAAAGGAAGAAGGTGGAGGAGGAGCTGAAGTTCGCCAACCGAAAGCTTAACCTGCTGGGGAGCACCACCAGGCACGACGTGCTGAACGAGATCTCCACCATGGAGGGTTACCGCCTCCTCCTGGAACGGATGATCCCGGACGGGAAGGCCTCGGAGTACATAGGAAAGATGGAGTCCGGGCTGAGGAATATCCACCATCTGATGGACTTCACCAGGGATCTGGAGAGGATGAGGGTGGAGGCCCCCAAGTGGACCAGGATCGACAGCATCCTGACCGGCCCGAACTCCTTGATAGATATGGGGGAGGTGGAACTCCGAATGGACCTGCCACCTCTGGAGCTGCTGGTGGACTCCATCGTCGAGAGGGTCATATTGAACGTGCTGGACAACTCTCTGCGGCACGGCGGGGACCTTTCCTATATACACGTGTACTGGGATCTAGAGGACGATCGGTTGCAGCTGTTCATCGAGGACGACGGGGTGGGGATCCCACCGGAGAGGAAGGAGCACATCTTCGAGTACGGATACGGGAGCGGTAGGGGACTGGGCCTCTTCCTGTGCCGGGAGATACTGGATTCCAACTCCATCTCCATATGCGAGGAGGGGGAGGAGGGAGCGGGGGCCCTGTTCGTTATCAGGGTCCCCCCAGAAAGGTACAGGTGGGTAGAGGATTAGGTGGGGCCGCCCGAATTTGAATCGGGGTCACGGGCTCCCAAAGCCCGAAGGATGACCAGGCTACCCTACGGCCCCTCAAGCCGTGGAATGGGTGACCACCGAATAAAGGTTACCTATTTGGAATTCAATAATCATGGGTGGCGAGACAACCTTTTTACTCGGTGGCGGCTTCTTACCGAGCGATGAGAAAGGCCTCGGCGCTCCTCACCGTTCTGATCATGCTCGCCGTCCCCCTCTCCGGATGCATCGAGCTGGGGGACATGATGGGATATTCGGAGGAGGACCTGGTGGAACCGGTGCACACCGTCATCGACAGGCCGGACACCGGGTCCCCATCTCCCCAGACCCATGCCGAGCACAACCACTCCTACAAGCTCCACTGGACCATCACCGAGGTCTACCGGTCCTATGGAGGGGTGATGGACCTGAGGATGGATAACACGGGGGACCGTTCCATCTACGTCTACGGCTTCGGGGTGAATTGGGTCAACTCCCCCGTCGAGACCACCCGGAACTGCTCGGTCCAGGTGCAGCCAGGCAACACCGAGGAGCTGGGTCTGCTCTTTCTCCGGGCCCCCGGGGAAGCCGACAGCGGCATCTATCAGATCCTGATTTGGATGGCGGTCGCCGACCTGTCAGGTGAGGAATGGCACGACTACGGGGAAACCGTGGGTGCCCACAAGTCCACCCCCCTGAAGGCCTGTGCGGAGGAGAGGAACCACACCGTGTCACACAATCCTATCGAGTACTACAACAGGATCAACGGCAAGGTCGATTACCAGGCGGCGGAGGGGGCGGCCGATCGGATCAAATCGGATGTCCCGGTGGATCGGAGCATCAACCAGATAGCCGCCGCTTTCCAGTGGGTGAGGGACAATGTGGAGTACAAGTCCGACGCCTACGGGGACTACTGGCAGAGCGCCTCGGAGACGCTGGAGAGGGGGACAGGGGATTGCGAGGACCAGGCCATACTCCTCTGCTCCATCTACGGCGCCCTGGGGCTGCAGGGCAGGGTGAACATCATCGACCAACACGCCTTCGCCTCGGTGTACGTGGGAAACGACTCCGGGTCGCTGTCCGATGTGGAGGAGACCCTGGAGTCGGTCTACTGGACCGATCTCCCGATGTCCTACCTGCAGGACGATTACGGGTACTGGCTGATCACCGACACCACCGGGTTCTTCTACCCCGGAGGGCTGCCGGCCAAATCCTCCCCGCTGCAGAACGGCACCCAGGACCAGTGGGTTTTCGATGATACCGATTCGCTGAGAACGGTGGACGCCACCGGGGAGAGGCAGGCCGGATCGTTCTGGCCCTTCGCCCTATGACAGTATCTCCCTCACCGCCCGCCTGATCGCCTGCGAGCTGCCGTACCGGGGGGCCCATCCGTACCCCCTCAGCCTGTCGATGGACAGGAGCATGACCCGCACGTCGCCCAGCCACCCCCTTCCCTCCTTCACCCCGCCGGTCCACCTGTACCTCACGGACTCCAGGCACATCTCCTCCACCACGATGTCCGCGATCTCCCTCACGCAGGTACGGTCCTCTGAACCTATGTTGAAGATCTCCACCGGATCGTGGGCGTTCTCGGCGCCGGTGACCATGGCGTCCACGCAGTCGCTGACGTGGACGTAGGACTTGCTGGTGCCCGGCTCCGCCCCCAGTATCTCCAGCTCCGCCGGGTCCTCCCTCAGCTTCCGCACGAAGTCGTGTAGGACATTGTGGGTGCTCCTGGGCCCCACCACGTTGGCGAAGCGGTAGATCACCGCCTCCATATCGAAGGTGTGGCAGTAGGCGGAGATCATGGCCTCGCAGGCCAGCTTGGAGGCCCCGTAGACCGAGATCGGCTTCAGCGGTCCGTAGGACTCGGGCGTGGGGATCTCGTCCGGCTCCCCGTAGACGGTGGAGGTCGACGGGAAGATCACCTGGTCCACACCACCCTCCCGGCAGGCCTCCAGCAGCCGGTAGGTGGCCTCTATGTTCTGATCGAAGTGGGTCCTGGTGTCCGATGCACCGATCCTCACGTCCGGGTTGGCCGCGAAGTGACAGAGCACGTCGACCTCACCCATCATCCGCCCCAGGGGAAGGGAGAGCAGATCCCCCTCCACGAGCTGGAAGCGGTTATCGGAGAGCGCGCCCCCGAGGAAGTCCCTCCTGCCAGCGGAGAGGTTGTCCACCCCCACCACCTGGTTACCCCTCTCCAGCAGGCGGTCCACCAGGTGGCTGCCGATGAAGCCGGCGGCGCCGGTGACCATGATCCTGCGGTCACCCAGTTCCATGCCTTTCCTCCAGTGCCTTGGCGAAAGCCCTCACCGCCCTTCCCCGGTGGGAGATGCGGTTCTTCTCCTCCAGGTCCATCTCGGCAAAGGTGATGTCATGCCCAGAGGGGACGAATATGGGGTCGAAACCGAACCCCTCCTCTCCCCTCTC
This sequence comes from Methanomassiliicoccales archaeon, assembly GCA_046540255.1. Classification (GTDB taxonomy): domain Archaea; phylum Thermoplasmatota; class Thermoplasmata; order Methanomassiliicoccales; family JAAEEP01; genus JBKHFJ01. The sequence continues at coordinate 58,041 of JBKHFJ010000007.1, forward strand.
CTCGTTGGCTATGGAGCCCCGGGTCTCCTCGGTGATCACCAACCTCCCGCCGTCACCGAGCTGGCAGCCGATGCAGCAGCGGAACGCGGCCTCCCGGTACTCCCTCCCCTCCATCAGCCTGAGTATCCCCTCGCATCCCAGCGTCCTCAGGACGAAGGCGGAGTAGACCCCGGGAAAACCCTCCAGGGCGTCTATGAACAGTCCGGAGTCATCGATGATGAGATCCGACATCTCCCCCTGGAGATGGTCCAGGGCGAACTCCACCACCTCATCCAGGTCATCGCCCTGTATCTCCGGGTAACCCACACGGGAGTGCTGGATGGAGATGCCCAGTCGGCCCAGTTCCCCCTCGAACTCCCTCACCTTGCCCGGGTTCGAGGTGATCAGTCTCAGCGTGGTCAAGTGTACCTACCCCTTCTCTCTATCTGCCTCACCTTGTCCATGACCTCGTCCGACCCCATGTAGGCGGATTGGTACGATTCCAGGACCTCCTGGAATAGGTCGAAGATCTCGGAATGGGCGGACAGGAAGGCCTCCCTGAGCAGATGGAGATCCACCCCCTTCTCCTCCATCGTGGCCCCGGTGGCGCCCAGGGAGAAGTCTATCAGCCAGATCCCCTCCCGGAGCAGCATGTTGCTGGTGGTGAGGTCCCCGTGCACCATGTCGTTCCGGTGGAGTCTGGCGGTCAATTCCCCCATCTCCCGGCAGAGGGAGCGTGCCTCCTCGGGAGAGCCCTGGGAGAGGAGATCCTTCACCCTGGACCTTCCCAGGTCCTGCATGGTGATCTCCGCCCTCTCCAGGTCGATGTCGTAGATCAGTGGGGTGGGGACCCCGTTCCGCCTGGCCTCCTGGATCAGGCGCGCCTCGTTCCTGGTCCTCTGGGCCCTGAGCCGGGAATCCAGCTCGGGGTGGCGGTAGGCCTTGGCCACCCTGCTCTTGATGACCACCGGCCTGCCCATCCATCTGCCCGAGCGGATCTCGGCCTCGGCGCCCCTCCTGATCACTTCCACCGGCCGGTCAACTCCCTCCGGATAGAAATAAGCTTTGAGCCGCTCACTCCTCCTCGTCCCACTCGGAGAAGAGCTGGGAGATGCCCTGCTTGGCCGCAGACCAACTGGGCACCCCCCCGGTGAGGACGGCGACGTGCAGCGCCTCGATGATCTCCTCCTTGGACGCCCCGAAGTTCTTGGCCACCTTCGCCTGGGGGTAGACGCACTGGTCGCACATCCTGACCGCCACGCAGGCCAGGGCGATGAGCCGCTTGGTCTTCTTGTCCAGCGCGCCGTCCTTGACCATCACCTGGTCCATCTCCCTGATCAGTATGGCGAGCTCGGGATGGTGCTCCTTGATGTGCTTGAGCGTGATGGGCACGTAGCCCCCCATCTGATCGCCTAGCTCCTTGACCGCCTTCTCTGCATCGTCCTTCATGCTATCGGGCGAGTAATTCGAACTGGCCCCTTATTAAATCTGTCCACTCCTTCGCGGGGGGAGGTGGGGGGAAAGGGACTTATACTATCACTAGATGGGTGCGTTCGCATGCAGGAGGAGAGCGTGAACATCCGGAGCTACGCCGTCCTGATAGCCCTGATGCTCTTCCTGTGCACCCTGGTGGGCTACCTGGCCAGGGTTAACGTCTCGGTGGCCCTCCCCTTCATCGCCGACGACTACGGATGGAGCCAGGGGCAACTGGGGGAGCTGGGCGGACTGCTCCTGGGGATCTTCCTGGTCGGGTACGGCATATCCAACATCCTCATCAGCCCCCTGGTGGACTACTTCGGGCCCCGGAAGGGGCTCATGGTCAGCGTGTCCCTGTGGTCCCTCTTCACGCTGCTCACCGGGGCCCTGGGGGCCATCTACTCCATCATAATACTCTCTAGGCTGATGCTGGGACTCAGCCAGGGCATACTCTTCCCCTCCGCCTCCAAGGCCACCCAGGCCTGGTTCCCCCCCTACGTCAGGTCCAGGGTGAACGCACTCTACCTGAGCTCGGGCTTCGCCTCCAACCTCCTGGCGCCTCTGGTCCTTCTGCCCCTGATACTGGTCACCAGCTGGGAGATCATGTTCTTCGTGGTGGCGCTGTTGGGCTTCCTCCTGCTAATCCCCATATGGAGGATCGTAAAGGATACGCCAGAAGGGGAGGCCCGTAGGGAGAGGGTGAACCTGAAGGACCTGCTGGCGGAGACCTGGGAGAACATAAGAAAGGCGCTGAGGGTCAAGGGACTGCTCCTGCTGACCTTCGCGTTCCTCTGCGTCAACGTGGTCTGGTGGGGATTCTCCCTATGGATGCCCACCTATTTGGAGGGGGCCAGGGGCTTCCCCATCAACGACCTGGTGTGGGCCGCCTCCCTTCCCTACCTGGGAGGGATGGTCGGCATGTACTTCGGTTCCTGGATCAGCGACCGGACCGGCAAGAGGGCCCTCCTGACCGCCACCTTCATGGCCCTCTGCGCCGCCACCCTGATGGTGGTCTCCATCACCCAGAGCAAGGAGCAGATACTCTTCGTCATGGCCCTTCTGTGGTTCTTCCTGGGTATAGCACCGGTGAACGTCTTCACCATCCTCCAGTCCCTGGTGGAGCCCGAGATGATGAGCTCCGCCACCGGCATCGTCAACGGTGTAGCCAACGGCGCCGGGATCATCGGTCCGATGATCATAGGCATGGCCGTTGCCCTCACCGGCTCCTACGACCTCGGACTGGTGATCATGGCCGGGGCGATAGCGCTGGGCATCCTCTTCATCCTCCCGTTCCGCCGGCTGGACCGCTCCCCCGAATGAGATTCGGAAGAAAGTTTTAATCCGTGTGAAGTGAATCCCGCCCGCATGAAGTACTCCATCACTGGCGACAATCTGCAGGTCGTGAACATAGAGATCTCCCCCGGGGAGAGCATATTCGGGGAAGCAGGGACCATGATATACATGAGCGGAAACGTTTCCATGGACTCCAAGATGAGGGGAGGGCTCATGGGAGGATTGAAGAGGAAGCTGACCGGCGAGTCCTTCTTCATGACCCACTTCCAGGCCCAGGGGGGCACCGGACTGATGGGATTCGCCGGCAACTCTCCCGGCAAGATCATGGCCCTGGACCTCACCGGGGGGAAGAACTGGGTGATGCAGAAGGATACCTTCCTCTGCTCGGAGGAAGGGGTCAACTTGGACATCGCCTTCCAGAAGAAGCTGGGATCCACCTTCTTCGGTGGAGAGGGCTTCATCCTCCAGAGGTGTACCGGGGAAGGTCACGTCTTCGGCCACACCGCCGGGGACATGGTCGAGTTCGACCTTGAACCTGGGCAGAGCACCAAGGTCTCCACCGCCCACTGCGTGGCCTGGGAGGACTCGGTGGACTACGACATCCAGTCCCTGGGGATAAAGACCGCCTTCTTCGGTGGGGAGGGCCTGTTCGTCACCCGGCTCACAGGTCCGGGCAAGGTGATACTCCAGACCCTGACGATGGCCAAGCTGGCCGACTCGCTGAAGCCGTTCCTTCCCAGCAATAACAGCGGCTGATCAGGGATGAGCATGACCCCCTTCCAGATACTGCTCACCGCGCTGGGGTTGATCACCGCGGTCTTCCTCGGGATCGCGCTGATCCTTGTCCTGCTGGTGGGATGGCCGATCTTACTCGCCCTGGCGGCGGCGGTCCTGCTGGCCGCGGCCATAGGAGCGATCGTGCTCGGCATCCTTGTCTCCCTGTCGGCCATCCCCTTCTACTTCCTCAAGCGGAAGGATCCTGAATGGGGGGACTACCGTCTGGAGGACCTGAAGGACCCGAACGATCGAAGGGGTCGCTGAGCATGACAAAGGTTATGATGCCCCAGGATATTCCCGGGGCGTGGACCATATACCCTTCGAATGCGGCTCCCTGGACTCCATACTGGGGGGAGGTGTGGAGCCCGGGTGCATCACCCTGATCTACGGGGAGGCGGGCACCGGGAAGACCAACCTGTGCATGATCCTCTCCAGGAACCTGGCCAGGGAGGGGAAGAAGGTGGTCTACATCGATACCGAGGGGGTGTCAATGGAGCGCTTCCGGCAGGTGTCCGGGGACGACTTCGATGCCCTGGTCAAGAACATCCTGGTGAGCGAGGTCCATGGCTTCGACGAGCAGGAGAAGATGGTGGAGAAGGCGGTGAAGCTGGCGGAGGCCAACGAGGACGTGGGGCTCATCGTGGTGGACTCTATAAGCATGTTCTACCGGGCCCTCAGCCGGGGGGACCGGTTCCAGCGGAGGAGCGTGGGGGGACAGGCCACCAGCCTGCTCCAGGCCGCCAGGAAGAATCGGATCCCGGTGGTCATCACCTCCCAGGTGTTCACCGATGTGGACACCGGGACCCATGAGGCCCTGGGCGGTCACGCCCTGCATCACACGGCCAAGGTGATCCTCAGGCTGGACCGCCTGGGGGTGGGCAGGAGGAAGGCGTTGCTGATGAAGCACCGTCACGTCCCCGAGGGGCTGGCAGCCGAATTCAGGATCGTCCAGAACGGGATCGTCTGCTGAATCAGCTCTTCCTCTTGGCGGAGTAGATCACCAGTTCGTCCATTATCTCCCGGTGATCGCTCGGGGGCAGGCAGTCCAGGCATCTTCTGGCCTTCTCCACGTATTCCATGGCCATATTCCTGGCATACTCGATGCTGCCGATCTCCTCCAGCAGGTCGATGGCCTCCTCCACCTCTTCCTCACTGGCCTCCCTACTGCCCAGCAGCTCTTTCAGCCGGGACCTCTGCTCCCGGCTCCCGTTCTCCAACGCGTGGAGGACGATCAGGGTCCTCTTGCCGTTCCTGATGTCGCTGCCCACCGGCTTCCCCAGGTCCTCCTGGTCCGCCGTGATCCCCAGCACATCGTCCCATATCTGGAAGCTGATCCCGAGCAGCCGGGCGTACTCCCCCATGCTCTCCACCTGCTCCTCGGTGCCCCCGGCCACGATGGCGCCTCCCTCGGCGGCGCAGGAGAAGAGCACGGCGGTCTTCTTCTCTATCATCCCCAGGTACTCCGAGGTGGAGACCTCTCCCTGGCTCTCGAAGTCGATGTCCATCTGCTGCCCCTCGGCGATCCTCCACACGGTGATGGAGACCAGCTTGAGCAGCCTACGCATCTCCTCCGGGCCCACCTCGGTCTCGGCCAGCACCTCGAAGGCCCTGGCGAACAGGGCGTCCCCGGCGATGATCGCCGTGGGCGTGTCGTAAAGGACATGTACGGCCTGCCTGCCCCTCCTCACCGGGTCCTGGTCCATCACGTCGTCGTGCACCAGGGTGAAGTTGTGGATGATCTCCAGGCAGCATCCGAAGGGAAGAGACCTCTCCCCCGAGCCGGAGATGGCGTCCGCCACCAGGTGGGCGAGCACTGGCCTGAGCCTCTTGCCCCCGGCCTCCGGGTAGTGCATCACCGCCCTCTTCAGCTTCTGGTGCTCCCCCCTATCCAGGTAGGAGAGGAGAAGCGGCGCGATGATCTCCGTCCTCCGCTCCAACTCTTCCATCAGATCCATCAGAACACCTCGGAATCAAGCCACTCCCTGGTCCGGCCCATGACGACGTACCTTCCCCTGGACAGCTGGTCGAGGTCACTCGAGCCGGTGAGGAACATGGCCGCCCTGAGCTCCTCCCTGAATGTCTCCAGGGTCTCCACCACCCGATCGGCCGATTCCAGGGCATCTTGCAGTATGGCACCGGCCAGACCGGTGCAGGAGGCCCCCATGGCCATCGCCCTGGCCATGTCCAGGCCGCTGGTGACACCCCCGCTGGCGACCAGCGGGAGGCCCACCCTGGACCAGATCAAGGAGACCGGCGCGGGTATACCCCACTCTCCGAAGGTTTGCCCCAGCCGGGCACCCCGTGAGGAGCCCACCCTCTCGGCCCGGTACCTCTCCACCTTGGCGAAGCTGGTTCCTCCCATCCCGGAGACGTCTATGGCCACCACGCCGGCGCCCTTCAGCCGCCTGGCGGTCTCGTTGGAGATGCCCGCCCCGGTCTCCTTGGCCATTACCGGGACCTCCGCTGCCAGCTCCCTGATCGCCTCCAGGCAACCCCGGGCCTGGGTGTCGCCCTCCGGCTGGACCACCTCCTGCAGGAAGTTCAGGTGGACCGCCATGGCGTGCGCCCCCAGGGAGTCCATGGCCTCCCTCATGCGCTCTCCCCCGAAGGCCACCTCGCCCCCCTGGTCTATGAGCTGGGGGGCACCGATGTTTCCGATCTTAAGGGGAATGTCGTAATCCCCCAGGAGGTGATAGCTGGAGTTCTCCCCTCCCTCCATAGAGGCCCTCTGGCTACCCACGCCCATCCCGATCTGGAGGCGCTCGCAGGCCTCGGCCAGGTTGCGGTTCACCTCTCCCGCCTTCTCGTACCCCCCGGTGATCGCGGTGATGATCAGGGGGAAGGAGAGCCTCCTTCCCAGGAAGGTGGCTTCAGTGTCCACCTCCTCCATGCCCACGTCCGGGAGGGCGGAGTGCACCAGGTGCACGTCCTCCCAGTAGCGGTAGGTGGAGCGGACCTCCTCGCTCACGCTTATGTCGATATGGTCGGCCTTCCTTCGTTCTATGTCCTTCATTCAACCACCGCCGATGATCCTCGATCCCTTCACCTCTTCCCCCTTCAGGGCCGCCTCCAAACGCCCCGGTTCCAGACCGTTCACCACCAGGCAGCGGTCGGTGAAGTGGGACATCCTCAGCATGCACTCCAGCTTGCCGTGTATTCCACCGGTCACGTCATCCACCGTATCCGCCCTGGGCAGATCGTCCAATAGGTCACGGTCCACCGATCGCAGCAGCCGTGCGTCCTCCTCCATAGGATGGCAGGTGAACACCCCGTCCACGTCGGTGCAGAACACGATGCTCTCCGGGCGGAACCGCTGGGCGAGGATCTCCATGAGCTGGTCCCCGGAGCAGATGCCGAAGTGCTTCTCCCTGTCCAAACAGACGTCCCCGAAGGTGATAGGGGTGACCCCGAGTGTGAGGTATCTCTCGAAGACGTCAAGTGCAAGGGAGATCAGTTCCCCGTTCTCCATCTCGGCCGCCGACGAGGGTGGTATGGAGACGGAGGGCGTGCCCTCCTGGATCATGGTCCTGAGCACCTGCAGGTTAAGCTCCCTGACGTCGGTCATGACCTGTGCCATCCCGGACACCTGTTCCCTCCGCTCGAAGCCAAGGTGCAGCCTGTGCCTCTTCGCCAGGATGTGACCGAAGGAGCCGGCCCCGTGCACTACCATCAGCTCCTGCCCAGATGCGGTGAGTTCCCCGGCCAATCTTCGGAGGATCTCCCCCTTGAGGGTCTTGTAATCCCTCTTGTCGGTGATAGCACTGCCTCCCAGCTTCACCAGGTGCATCAGCCCTCCTCATGCCACGAGGATTATAAAAACACTTCCCGGGGCTCACTCCACCGGCTCACCGCATCTTCGGCAGAACCTGTCCCCCTCCCTGAGCTCGGACCCGCAGGAGGGACACTCCCTCCTCGTTCTGGACCCGCACTGCCCGCAGAAGAGGTCCCCCTCCTCCAGGGGGGCCCCGCACTCCCTGCAGATGTTTTCGGATTCCATCCCCTCCTCCGGCGGCTCTACCCGGGCCCCGCTCTCCACCTCCGGGGAATCGGCCTTTTCCTCCATGCTCACCACCGACTCCTCTATGAACTCGTCGCTGGCACCGATCAGGGACCTCTTGGCCTTGCAGGCCAGGGTGAAGGCCTCGCCGTAATCCCCGCCGTCGAAGCTCTTCCTGGCCGATTCCAGCAGCTCACTGGCCTCCCCCACCTCTTTCCCGGATCCCTCCGCCTCATCGATGGCGTGCTGGGTGTTGCCGATCATGAACTTCGATTCCAGGTAGTTGTCCGGCATCTTCTTCTTCTCCTCGAAGAGCTTATGGGTCTCTTCCTCCTTCCCTGGGGAGATCACCTGATCGAAGGCGGAGAGATCGGCCTCTTCCTCCTTTTTCACCTCCGAGCTCTGCAGCACTTCCTTGGCCTCCTCGGCGAGCTCGATGGTCCTGGAGTAGTCCCGAGCGTCGTACGCCATCCTGGCCTGCTCGATCACCCTCTCCGCCTCCGAGACGTCGTTTCCCCTCTCCCTCAGCACCCTGGACACGGCCCTGGTGGTGACGATGGCGTTGTAGGCCTCGTCCTTCCTGAGCTTCGCCTCTATTCTGGGATTCCTCTTCTTCCTCATGTATCTCAACTCGATGTAGAGTACCAGGCCAAGACCACCGATCAGGGCGACCAGGAAGATGATCTTCAGGGTGAGGTCGAGTTGCATGGCGGCACCCGGTCTAAGATGGGATGCATGGGACACAGTTTAAAATGTTTCATGTGATTGGAATATTCTGATATTATATCCTGAGCGTCACAATGCGGGGTCTATAGAAATCTGATTAACCTCCTGTTGTTAAAACGCATCAAACTTGAGATGTAGCTTAATCCATGTGGATACTAACCTCCGGACGGATATTGAAACGGGGGGAACGGTTCCCGGACGTTTACAATTGAAAACTTCAATAGAAAACCCTGGAAGTCCCTTCTTACCGTCTGATTATTACGTTTGATAATCGAAACAGTTTATAGAAGTCAAGAATAATAATGCCAAGTAGAATATCGAATATCATATGTTTATTATTGATTATCGAAATCGATAAATACCTCCTGAGAGCAATAGTTCATTATCAACCTTAAAGGGGGGATAAAGAATAGACCAAAGAGCGCATGTTAGACTAGTGGCCCTAATGGTCGCGATCGTCGCCGTGCTGATGATAAGCGTCGCCGGCTACGGAGCGATGAATCTCGACCAGGACGCCACGGTCTCGCAAGGAGAATCAGGCACGTCTTTGTGCGTAACAAAGACTGCCGATGGCTTCTGTAGACAAACACAAGAGTATGTGTGGTCTCTAGATAAGGCCGCACAACCAGCAATACAAGACATAAAACGCGGAGAGACAGGAGATATTACTTACAACATCACCGCAACGAAGGATACTGTTCTATCTGAGAGCATCTCATGTGGTGTGGAGGGAACCATCTGGGTCGAGAACGGTGGGGACAATCCCACCGAGAATCTGACCATAACGGATGTGGTCCTCTACAAGACCGAGGGGATGTCTCAGTTCGAGGAGCTCAAATCTTTCAATGTGGACACCAGCGTGATGCCGGTGCTTCAGCCCGGTGATTCGTACCTGTACTCCTACGCGTTCAACTTTGAACCCGTGGAGGATGCGGTGTACAAGAACAGGGCCGATGTAACGATCACCAACCATTCCGGCCATCTAGGTGAGGAGTTTGGGCCTTCGCCTGCTGACGACTTCTCGCTCCCGGATGAGCCTACGATAATCCCAGCGGCCTCATGTGAGGCGACGGTGACTGATGAGATCACCCTACCAGAGGGATTCGAGCTTGTCTCTGGTCCCGGTGGTCCCTGGGTGTTCGATGACACCGGCACGGCCGAGTACACGGTGACCATAAGGAACGTCAACGCGACTCCGAACGAGTGCTTCGACGTGATCAACGACGCTCAGCTCACCATGTGTGACGGCTGCGGCGAGGACAACGCCTCCGTCACGGTCCAGGTGTGCGCGCCCTGCGAGCCGGAGATGACCTTCGAGAAGGGCGGTCCTGAGTGCGTGGTCGAGGGTGAGGAGATCGAGTGGACCTTCGAGATCTGCAACACCGGTAACGAGACACTTCTCAACGTGACCGTGATCGATCCTCCGGTGGGAGAGACGATACCCATAGGTCCCATTGAGCCCGGACAGTGCATCGAGTTCAACTACACCACCACGGCAGAGGGCTGTGAGGATATCACCAACTACGCCTTCGTGGAGGCCGACACCGAGTGCGGTGTTTCCCTGAACGTCACGGACGATCACACAGTGGACGTGAAGTGCCCGGGTCTCTCATTCGAGAAGGGCGGTCCCGAGTGCGTGGAGGCTGGAGATGAGATCGAGTGGACCTTCTCCATCCAGAACACCGGTGACGGACCCCTGAGCAACGTCGTCATCATCGACCCGCCCGTGGGTCAGACGATCGACGTCGGTGACCTGGCCGCTGGTGCCTGGTACAACACCACCTACGTGACGACCGCGGACACCTGCGAGGACGTCACCAACTACGCCTTCGTGGAGGCTGACGGCGAGTGCGGCGCTTCCCTGAACGTGACGGACGATCACACCGTGAACGTGGTCTGCCCGAGCATCAGCATCGAGAAGGACGGTCCCGACTGCGTGGTCTCCGGTGAGGAGATCGAGTGGACCATCTCCATCCAGAACACAGGGGACGGTCCCCTGAGCAACGTGGTCCTCGTGGACGAGGATCTGGGGGAGACCATCGAGATCGGTACCCTTGAAGCGGGCGAGTGGCGCAACATAACCCTTACCAGCGTGGCAGAGGGCTGTGATGAGGCGTACAACTCCGCCTACGTGACCGCGGAGGGCGAGTGCGGCGTCGGACTGAACGTCAGCGACGACCATACCGTGGACATCGTCTGCGTGGACATGTCCTTCGAGAAGGGCGGTCCCGAGTGCGTGATCATGGGCGACGAGATCGAGTGGACCTTCGAGGTCTGCAACACCTGCAACGACACATTGTACAACATAACGGTGGACGACCCGCTGCTCGATGAGGTCATCGAGATCGGGACCCTTGAGCCCGGCGAGTGCGAGCAGTTCACCCGCACCTCAATGGCCGAGGGATGTGAGGACATCACCAACACCGCCTACGTGACGGCCGAGGGGCCTGTTGGATCCTCGTTCAACATGAGCGACGATCACACCGTGGACATCGTCTGTCCCGCCATCACCATCGAGAAGGGTGGACCTGACGAGGTCGATCCCGGAGACACCATCACATGGACCTTCGAGGTCTGCAACACCGGCAACGAGACCCTGGAGAACGTGACCGTGGACGATCCATACCTTGGAGAGACCATCGAGATCGGGACCATGGAACCGGGTGACTGCGAGCAGTTCACCCTGGAGAGCGTTGCCGAGCAGGCCGGAACGAACATAGAGAACGTGGCATACGTCACCGCCGACGGACCATGCGGAGCTGAGCTGAACGCCAGCGACGACCACCTGGTGACCGTCAGGATAGTCGCACCGCCCGATGTTGGCATCAGCATCGAGAAGGGCGGACCCGCCACGGTGTCCAACGGATCCAGTATCGAGTGGACCTTCGAGGTCTGCAACACCGGTAACTACACACTGTCCAACGTGACGGTCGAGGATCCGTTCTTCGGCATGACCTGGGAGTACGCTCAGGCGCTGGCACCCGGCGAGTGCTGGGAGTTCACCCACACCACCATGGCCGACCTGGAGATAGCCAATGAGACCGGCTACATCTGCAACGAGGCCACGGCCACCGGACAGGCGTTCGGCGTCGAGGTGAACGATACAGATGATCACTGCGTTGAGGTGAGCGAGTGCCTGCTCAACTGCATAGAGGTCACCAAGACCGGTCCGGAGTACGCTGCCCCGGGTGACTGCATCACCTACACCATCACGGTGAAGAACATCGCCAAGAGCCCGCTCACCAACGTCCACGTGGTGGACGAGATGATCGGACTCGATGAGTGGATCTGGTGCCTGGAGCCCTGCGATACAGAGACATTCGAGGTGGAGTACTGCATCCCAAGTGACTGGAACTGGTGCGAGGACGGCGAGTGGCTGAACAACACCGTTTCGGTGGAGGGATGGTGCTGCAACATGCTCTGCTGCGATGAGGACAGCTGGAGCGTGCTGATGGACGTCGACTGCATAGTCGACATCCAGAAGGTGGGCCCGTCGGGCGCTGAGCCAGGCGAGACGATCACCTACGACTTCACCGTCAGCAACCTGGGCAAGTGCCGCCTGATCTGCGTGAATGTCACCGATCCCATGTTCGGTGAGGACTGGATATGGGAGATCGGGGACCTTGACCCGTGCGAGTCGGTGACACAGAGCTTCGAGTACACCGTACCCGCGGACTGGAGCTACTGTGAGGACGGCGATTGGCTGTCCAACGAGGCGACGGTGGACGCGTTCTGCTGCTGCCAGGACGAGTGGATCTCCGACTGTGACACCTGGGACGTCTTCATAGACACCTGCTGCATACTCGTGGTGGAGAAGTCCGCCGACAAGGAGTACGCCGTGCCCGGCGAAACCATCACGTACACCATCAATGTGTCCAATGAGGGCTCCTGCCCCATCGGCTGCGTCGAGGTCAGTGATCCCGTGCTCGGGTTCTCTGAGTACATAGAGTTCCTGTGCTCCTGCGAGTCCGTGGAGCGGACCATCGAGTACACCGTTCCGGAGGACTGGAGCTACTGCGAGGACGGCGAGTGGCTGATCAACGAGGCCACCGCCACCGGATGGTGCTGTGGCGAGGAGGTCATGGACTCCGATTCATGGGTCGTCTACATAGACGATCCGTGCAACATCGAGGTCGTGAAGGAGGGTCCGGAGTACGCCTACCCCGGACAGAACATCACCTACGACATCACCGTGATGAACGTGGGCTACGAGTCGCTCCACTGCGTGGAGGTGACCGACCCCATGCTCGATTTCAGCGAAGGAATCGAGCTGCTGCCGTCCTGCGAGTCCCACACGTGGACCGTGGAGTACACGGTACCGGAGGACTGGTGCTGTGATGAGTACGGTAAGTACCTGGTCAACGAGGTCACAGCCACCGGATGGTGCTGCGATCAGTGCAGTGTGGAGGACGTCTTCGTACTGGAGACCCCGATCGTCTGCCCGTGCTCCATCGAGGTGGAGGCAACTGGCCCCGCCGAGATATGCCCGGACACCTGGATCAACTGGGAGGTCTGTGTCACCAACACCGGTAACAACACCCTGGTAAACGTGACGGTCTGGGACGATCTGACCGGACTGGACGAGACCATCTGCGTGCTGGAGCCCGGTGAGACCTGGTGCAACACCACCGAGGACTACTACGTAGAGCCGTGCTCCGAGGACTGCGGACCTTACGACATCTACAACCAGTTCTACGCCGACGGCTACTGCTGCCCGTGCGAGTCCGACTCGACCGACAGCGACACCGTGATCACCCACGTGAAGGGCTGCTGCGACATCGAGGTCTGGAAGACCGGACCGGAGAGCGCCGAGCCCGGTGAGACGGTCACCTGGACCATCACCGTGGAGAACACCGGATGCTTCCCGCTGCAGTGCGTGGAGATCTGGGATAACCTGGAGGGAATGGAGATGCTCCACGAGCAGATCGAGACCCTCGCTCCCGGTGAGCAGGTGACCTTCGAGGTCAGCTGGACAGTGCCGGCCGACTGGAGCCTCTGCTGTGACGGTGAGTACGTCGTCAACGAGGTCGATGTCAAGGCCTACTGCTGCGAGTGCGAGATGTGGGTGGACGATGAGGCCCAGGAGGTCCTGGACATCATCGATCCCTGCGATCTGAGGATAGAGAAGTCCATCGTCTCCGATGATGTAAGGCCAGAACAGACTGAGACCTGCTGCATCGACGACGGTTGCTTCTACCCCGGTCAGTGGATCACCTACCGCATCGAGGTCATGAACCACGGTTCCAACCCGATAACCTGCATAGGCGTGTGGGACCCGGCCCTGGACTGGGAGGCCAGTATCTGTGGCCTGAGTTCCTGCGAGAGTGAGGTCTTCGAAGTCGATTGGCAGGTGCCGTGTGACTGGAACTACTGCGAGGACGGCGAGTGGTTCAACAACACCGCCTACGCCAGCGGATGGTGCTGCGACCAGCAGGTCACGGCCGAGGATTCTGCCTCCGCGAAGATCTGTGTCGACTGCAGCGTCGAGCTGTACAAGACCGGTCCGGAGACCGCCGTGCCGGGTGAGACCATCCAGTACGAGATCGCCGTACACAACACCGGCAAGAACCCGCTGTGCTGCATCCGCGTCGCGGACTACCTGACAATCGACGACTCCGACTCCGTACCTGTTTGGTGGCCGGTTGACTCCATGACCATCGATTGCCTCGAGCCATGCGAGTGGTATAACTTCACCGTGGAGTTCACCGTACCGGACGACTGGACCTACTGCGCGTACGGCGACATGTTGTACAACCATGTGGAACTGTTCGGTCAGTGCTGCTGCTGCGTGGTGACGGATGAGGCCTGCATGGTCACGGAGATCGTGGACATACCGCCGACCATAGATGTGGAGAAGGAGAAGCTCGGTGGCGACGAGGCTGTTCCGGGTGAGTGTATCACCTACGAGATCACCATAAGCAACCCCAACGAGTACGCCCTCTCCTGCATCCATGTGGTCGACGAGATGCTCGGCCTGGACGAGTACATCTGCTGCCTGGAGCCCTGCTCTGAGGTGGTCTGGCGCATCGATTACCAGGTACCCGCCGATTGGAGCTACTGCGAGGACGGCGAGTGGCTGATCAACGAGATCTTCGTGGAAGGCTACTACTTCGACCAGTACGTGTCGGACGAGGATATGGAGGACGTCTACATCTGGGACTGCTGTGACCTCAGGGTCTACAAGTCCGCCGATGTGACCGACGCCGAGCCGGGAGACACCATCAACTACACCATCACCGTGTGGAACGCGGGCATGAACCCGATCAGCTGCGTCGATGTGACGGACGAGATGCTCGGACTCGATGAGCACATACTGTGCCTGGAGTCCTGCGAGTCCGTTACCTACGAGATGCAGTACACAGTTCCGGAGGACTGGACCTACTGCTGTGACGGTGAGTGGCTGACCAACACCGCCGAGGCCGTGGGCTTCTGCTGCGGTGAGATGGTCGAGGCGAGCGCCGAAGTTTCAGTGATGATCCACCAGGAGGCCTGTGTCCAGGTCGAGAAGACCGGACCGGAGACCGCCAAGAACGGCGAGACCATCACCTGGGACATCACCGTGAAGAACTGCGGCAGCAACGCCATCGGATGCGTCTACCTGACCGACGAGCTGCTGGGCATCGAGCGCATGGAGCTCGGCTGCCTGGAGCCCTGTGAGGTCTGGGAAGGCTCATTCGAGTGGACCGTTCCGGAGGACTACACCTTCTGCGAGGAAGGGGAGATCACCAACACCGTGTTCGTCGAGACCTACATGAAGGATCAGTACCTGACTGCAGAGGACTCGCACGACGTGACCATCATCGCGCCCTGCCAGGTGGACATCTACAAGGAGGCCAACAAGGAGGAGGCGTACCCGGGTGACAAGGTGAAGTACACCATACGCGTGCACAACTCCGGTGACCGCAGCCTCAACTGCATCAACATCTCCGATCCCGCCATCGGGTTCTACCTGAACAGGTCGGGCCCGCTGTCGCCGGGTGACTGGATCAACAAGAGTATAAGGTTCCAGATACCCGAGGAGCCCGAGTGCGGCGACTACGACTTCATCAACACCGCCATGGTCAAGGCGACCTGCTGCGGTGAGGGTGATGAGTGCTGCCGCCTCAGCGCCGAGGCAGAGCACACCCTGAAGGTGCTGCCTCCCTGCTCGATCGAGGTGTTCAAGGACGCGCCCGAGGTTGCGCAACCCGGTGAGACCATCGAGTACGAGATCTCCATACACAACGACGGCATCGTCGACTTAACCCACATCAGGGTGGTCGACGAGCTGCTGGGCATCGATGAGATCATCGGTTGCCTGGAGCCGTGCGAGTGGCACAACATCACCGTGAACTACAGCGTTCCGGAGGATTGGACATGGTGCTCCCACGGATCGTGGCTGAACAACTCGGTGGAGGTCTCCGGCGTATGCTGTGACTGCGAGGCTTCCGACTCCGCGATGACATCGACTTGGATAGAGAGTCCGAGCCTGATCGTGGAGAAGGAGGGTCCGGAGGAGGCATGGCCGGGTGACGAGGTCACCTACACCATCACCGTGAAGAACGTCGGTCCAACGGCGGTAACCTGCGTCGAGGTGTCGGACATCTGGATGGGCAACGAGATGCACATCGGTTCCATCTCCTGTCTGATGCCCTGCGAGTCGCAGGAGTTCACCGTCACCATGACGGTGCCCGACCCGTGGCCGTACTGCCGCGTTGGTGAGAACCTCACCAACATCGCGGTCGCCGAGGGCTGGTCCTGCTGCAAGAAGGTATGCGCATCCGATACGGTGGACACGTTCATACACGCCGAGTTCCAGATCGGCATCTGGAAGGAGAACCTCAGCCAATTCGACATCGCCCGCCCGGGTGACACGGTCTACTACAAGATCTGGGTCAAGAACATCGGTATGATGGACCTGTCCGAGGTCACCGTCTACGACGAGCTGACCGGTCAGGAGTGGAACATCGACTGCCTGGAGTCCTGCGAGGCGCAGTGCTTCGAGGTCGAGTACACCATTCCGGACGACTGGAGCTACTGCGCCAACGGCGAGTGGCTGATCAACACGGCCTGGGTCGAGGGCTGGGGATGCGGTGAACGCGTCTACGCCGAGACCAACGAGACCACCATGGTCATCGACGCCTACCACGTGGAGGTAGAGAAGACGGGACCTGAGGAGGCTTGTCCGGGTGACGAGGTCACCTACACCATCACGGTGAGCAACCTCGGATGGGCCCCGATCTGCTGCCTGCACATCATGGACTGGGTGACCGATGATCGTGGTAACCACATGGCCGTGCTCCTGGACGAGATGATATGGTGCCTGGATCCGTGCGAGTCAGTGAACTTCACGGTCTCGTTCACCATACCGCTCGACTGGAACTGGTGCGACAACGGTGAGTACCTGAACAACCACGTCATGGTATGGGGTTGTGGCTGTTACTCGTTGGTCTGGGACGATCCGTTCGTGATGGACTACGACTGCTGGAGCGTGCACATACCGGTGGAGTGCTGCCCGCACGACCAAGAGTGCTAAAAACCATAATGGGAGCTCCGCTCCCACTTTTCCCTATTTTTCTACTCTCTCTTGGAGAGCTTGGGCCCTGGTGTCGAACTGAATCTCAACGAGGGGCAGGGAGAGTAAGTTCGCAGATCCTGATCACTTCCCGACCCCGACAGACTGCCACCCCTAAAGGATATCATCAGCGACAAGAACGGTGAGATGTCCGTGCTCCTGGACGAGGTGATATGGTGCCTGGACCCGTGCGAGTCGGTGAGCTTCACGGTCTCATTCACCGTACCGCTCGACTGGAACCGGTGCGACAACGGATAGTACCTGCACAACGCGGTCGAGGTACTCGGTGTAGGTTGCTACGAGATTGTGCGCATACCGGTGGAGTGCTGCCCGCACGACGATGAATGTGAAGTTTGCTGGAAACCATAACGGGAATTCCGCTCCCGCTTTTACATTTCTCTCTGGCCCGACGTGATCCGCTTTCGAGTGTAACAGGCAAATAATGGTAATGGAATGGTTGACAGCGTTACCAGGTTCCCATGGGCTCGCGCACCATAGTACCGCTGACAACGCGGGCGGGCTTAACTTCTGGGTTCGGATGAGACCAGGTGTGACCCCGCCGCTATGGCCGTCATACCATTCCGTTGAATGGCCAAAAGAAGCGGTGATATAAATATATTCCGATTCAGGGGACGAAGAGCTCGTCCCCCTCCTCCACCACCGTGGCGCTCCTCTCCAGGAAGGCCAGCTCCTTCTGGTTGAAGGCGCGGGGATCGATGGAGATCACAAGCGTCCCCTTGGTGATGGCCACCGACTCGTAGAGGAAGTTCACCATCTTGAGCACCTTGTCGAAATCGTTCTGCATGACCAGGTATTCCACCCCCTCGATGAGCACCGCTCCCCTCTCACTTCCCTCCAGGAAGCGTATGAGCCTGTCCGTCAGTATGCCCACGTTCATCGGGTTGATGTTCCTATCGCCCACCTTGTTGGAGAGCCACAGGGTGCTCTCCCGCGGAATGCCGAAACCCTCCTCCAGATGATCGGGGTGGACCCTGCTGACGCACAGCACCTCCGCTCCCGCCTCCCTGAGACGGTGGTAGAGGCGAAAGATCTTCCTGGCCTTCTTCTCTTCCATCAAGTAGAAGTTTCCCGGTCTGATATCCACGGCCATCTGCTCCCCGTTCCCGATCACAGGACACACATTTACGTTCTGTTGACTCCATCTCTTCACGGTGCGACGTCTAATTAATACCGTGCTTCCATCTATCATCTCCTCACATCAGAAGGAGAAGTGGGAGGGCGATCAGGGACCCGATGGCCATGGAGGCGATGTTGTTGCCCAGCTTCCCCACCGACCCCCGCCTCTCCAGGGTGGCCCCTATAAGACTGTCGATGTTGCATCCGATGATCCCGATGGCCACTGGAACCAGCAACCTGGCGTCCAGGAGGTTCGAGGGGAACAGTATCGCCCAGCCGACCACCGAGGCCACCAGTGCCCCCAGGACGGCCCAGGCGGTCCCGTACGCCGACACTCCCCCGTCCGTGCCGGGTTCGACCGGCTCGCCGGTGGTGATCAGCCGGACGTCGTCGCTCAGCACCCCCATCTCGCTGGCCACGGTATCGGACGCGGCCACGCTGATCGCCGAGAGGTACACGGCCCCCGAGATGACCTCCCCCTGGGCGCCGGAGGCGAAGGAGGCGATGGCTATGATCGCCGGGACCAGACCGTTGGCCAGCACGTTCCTGTGGTCCCTCTCCCCCTTCACACCCTCCTGGAGGCCACCGCTCATCTTCTGCCTGATCCTGTACCTGGTGACCGCGAATCCGAACACCGTGAAGATCACCAGGATGAGCAGCCATCCGATGGACCCCAGGACTCCGATGAACATTCCCAAGACGAAGGCGGACAGGCTGCCTCTCATGGTCAGCAGCCGGAATCGGAAGGAGAGGACCGAGAGCACGCCGCATAGAACGAGTACTATGGCCAGGTCCCAGATGCCGATCATCGATGGGGAAAGGGAGGTATGCAATAATTCTTTTGTGGGGTCATGATCGACGAGGGATATCTAAAGAAATCCTGTCAGCGACCTTCGTTGTCCTTGTTCTCCCTGGTCAACCTCTTCAGGAGATCCATCTTCACGAGGTTCTTCAGCGGAAATCTCTCCTCCGTCCCCCTGAGCACGGGGAGGGTGAAAAGGTCCCTGGACTTCTCCTTGATGCCCCGCAGCTCCTCCAGGCCACCGTCCCAATCGGCCAGGTTGCTCTCGTACGTCCCCTCCATCTCCTTCAGGACCTTGGTCATCTTCTCCTGGATCCGATCACCGCCGTTCCCCTGGACCACCGCCGCCAGGTACAGGTAGTGTCCCTTCTCCACCGCGATGGTCTTGTCCCCGAAGTCCAGCCTCTTCAGGGTGGTGACCTCCTCGTCCTTGAAGGAGTCCCTGACGAAGTCCTGCAGGGCCACCAGCATGCTGCTGAGGACCTCGTTGTCCATCCCCGGCTTCAGCCGCCTTGTCTCGTGAGAGATGAGGCACCCGTCCTGGTAGATGACGAACACGTCGTCCACGGCGAATCTCCTCTTCACGTAGAGGAAGGTGCCCATCACGGCTATGCCACTCCCCACCAGGCCGGCGACCAGGTAGCTGAGGGAGGACTCCTCCTCCCCCACCGATATCTGGAACCTGTCCACCGTGACGGTGACGGAGGTGCCGTCCTGGTCCCCGTCATCGTCCTCC
>JBKHFJ010000008.1:0-77347 GCA_046540255.1 Methanomassiliicoccales archaeon
CCACCAGTAGGCCCACGATGAACGGCAGTAGCACGGGGACGATCCATCCCCACTCCGGCGGTATGAACATGGCTCCCCACTCTAGGATAACGTCCTCTATCCAACCCCGTATAGAAATCTCTTATGTATGACACCGTCGGAAGACACTATTTGAGAGCGTCCTCAACATGCGTCCATGGTGGACGAAGACCTCCCCTCGATGTCCGGTCCCATCCGTAGTCCCGGGATCCCCCTCAAGGCCAGGAAAACATCGAGGATCCTCCCACTCCGTTCGCTGCCTCGGATGAACGGGATGGTATCTGACCGCATGGCCCCGAGAATCAGGGCTCGTAGGCCCTGATGATCTCCTCATGCAGGTCGGGGAAGGCCTTCAGGTACTCCACCCTCTCTTCCTTCAACTCCCGGACCATGCTGTCCACCTGCTCTTCGGTGTAGAATCGGTCCAGTTCGAAACGGTCCAGGTCCACCCCCTCCACCTCCCTGGGAACGAAGGTGTTGAAATGGGGCTCCTCCACCCATTCTATGGTCCCCCGGCAGATGCCCCGGATGATCCTGGCCATCTCCGGCACCTCCACGCGGGTGACCTTCTGGACGATCCTCCTGTTCCCGTACCGATCCCGTTCGATGATCTCCCCCACTCCGCCGGTGTTCAGCTGGTAGCACTCCACCCTGCCCTCGTTCTCCTGCAGGAAGCGGTGGAACCAGTTCCCCTCCCCTTCCTCCGACCCGATCAGGAAGGGGTTGGTGCCCACCACCCTCACCGATTCGCCTGCCCTCTTGGGATCTCCCCCGGATGACTCTATCGACTCGCCAAGCATGAAGGCGCCGGCCGCCTGGGCCGGCGTGAGCCTGGAGACGATCGGCAGCACGGTGTTCCGGCGGGTGATGAAGGCCACCAGGAGGGAGTCCATCTCCTCCAGAGAGGGAAGGTTGAGGCCTTTGGCCTTGTAGTCACCCAGGTCATCCCTCTGCACGATACCCCGGCCGTTCCCGGTCAGGGTGAGGTCCTGGAAGTGCATCCTTCCCTGGTGGTCGATCACCCCGTTGTCCAGGATGGCGTCCGGCCTGGTGGCCGCCTGGTACAGCAGGGGTTGGGTCTCCTCCCTCAGGCCGTCGGTCTTGATGTAGAAGCCCCTCTCCGTGCCCAGCGCTCCACCGTCCCTCTTCAGGAAGACCACGTCGTCCTGCACGATCTTCACCCTCTCCCCCTCCCTGTCCAGGTAGTGGTCGTGGCAGGTGTGGGTGGTCTTTCCCGTCGCGGTGAGACCGAAGATGATCATGCCCAGGTCCCGGAGACCGGAGGAGGTGGAGGCCCTCAGGTACTTGGACCCGGCGTGCAGGCCCAGCATGCCCGACCGCTTGGCCGAGTACATGCCCATGCGCAGGAAGGCCTTCTTCACCTCCCCGTAGTAGTCGCTCCCCAGTGCCACGGTCACCCTCTCCTCCGGGAAAACCAGGACCTGCCGGTCCTTCTCTTGCCACTCAGGTAGGTCGATCAGCGTCATGGTCGGCCCCGGCCCCTCCCCTCGGGGGAACAGCGTCTGCATGGCCATGTAGGGCAGTCGGGAGAAGTCCTTCTTGTGCCTGGAGGCGAACATGTCGCAGTGGGGGGTGAAGTAGGGGTTGTCCCCCATGGTCATACGCAGGTGGTAAAGGGGGGCCTTACCCAGGTACTCGATCACCTTTCCCAGCGTCTGGGGCATGTTCCGGACGATCTCCTCCTGCCTGGGGTTCAGCTTACTCTGCCTCACCTCCTCCCCGCCGACGTACACGGTCGATCCCGCGCTCCGGTTCCTGACGTTGCTCGAAAACAGGTAGTTGCCGAACTCGGTCCTGGTGCCCGTCCTCTCTGCCTCGGCGCGCAACGCCTCCGGATCGGGTTCGGTGACGTTCGGCATTCCGGGGAGCTCCTCGATGAGGTCAAGCAGTGTCCATAGTTCCTGGAGTTTCAGATGCTACCCTCCCTCTCTGACCCCGCGGGGGTCACGCACCTCCCGTATAGTGCATAGATACTTATAATTTCAGTAGACAAGAATCGTCTAGTCCAGGAGAGTAACAACATGAGCGGAATGGAGGCCATGGACGGCAACTCGGCCGCCGCACACGTGGCGCATGCCTGCAACGAGATCGTGGCGATATACCCGATCACCCCTTCGAGCGACATGGGGGAGATCGCCGACGAGAAGTCGGTCCAGGGGGAGACGAACATCTGGGGTTCCGTCCCCAGGGTGGTGGAGCTTCAGTCCGAGGCGGGGGCCTCCGCCACCATACACGGGGCGCTGGCCTCGGGGGCCTTGGCCACCACCTTCACCGCCTCCCAGGGGCTGCTGCTGATGATACCGAACATGCACAAGATCGCGGGCGAGCTGCTGCCCACCGTCTTCCATGTCGCGGCCCGTTCACTGGCCTGCCAGGCCCTGTCGATATTCGGGGACCACTCCGACGTGATGAACTGCCGGACCACCGGGTTCTGCATGCTCTCCTCCGGCTCGGTGCAGGAGGTCATGGACATGGCCCTGATCTCCACCGCCGCTTCACTGGAGTGCCGCCTCCCCTTCCTGCACTTCTTCGACGGCTTCCGCACCAGCCACGAGGTCCAGAAGATCGAGGTGCTGGACCGGGAGACCATGGGAGAAATGATCGATGAGGCCGCCGCCATACGGCACCGGGAGCGCGGACTGTCCCCGGAGAGGCCCATGATCTCGGGCACATCGCAGAACCCAGACGTCTACTTCCAGGGGAGGGAGACGGTCAATCCCCACTACCTTCGGGCCCCCGGCATCGTGGAGCAGGTCATGAAAAGGTTCCATCATCTCACGGGTAGGGAGTACCGCCCCTTTCAGTACCACGGACACCCGGAGGCGGAGCGCGTCGTGATCCTGATGGGCTCCGGGACCGGTGCCGCCCAGGAGACGGTGGACCTACTCTCCTCCCGGGGGGAGAGGGTGGGGGTGATCGAGGTCCGCCTCTACCGGCCGTTCAGCGTGGAGCACCTGGCCAGGGAGCTGCCGTCCACCGTCAGGGCCATCGCCGTCCTGGACCGGACCAAGGAGCCCGGGGCCCAGGGGGAACCCCTCTACCTGGACGTGGTCTCGGCGGTGGACGAGATGTTGGAGGGGGGCGTGGCCCCCTTCCAAGAGAGGCCCCTGATCCTGGGCGGCCGCTACGGCCTCTCCTCCAAGGAGTTCACCCCGGGCATGGTAAAGGCCGTCCTGGACAATCTGAAGGGGGAGAAGAGGAACCACTTCACCGTGGGGATACTGGATGATCTTACCGGTAGCAGCCTGGACTGGGACGATTCCATCGTCCAGGCCTGCGGGACCGCCTACCAGGCCATGTTCTGGGGACTGGGATCTGACGGGACTGTTAGCGCCAACCGCAACACCATCAGGATCATATCGGAGGCCACGGACAAGTACGCCCAGGGATACTTCGTCTACGACTCCAAGAAGGCCGGGAACCGGACCACCAGCCACGTCCGGTTCTCGGACTCCCCCATACAGAGCACCTACCTGTGCCAGTCGGTGGACTTCGTGGGGTGTCACAACTGGTCCTTCGTCGAGAAGTACGACATGCTGAAGTACCTGAGGGAGGGGGGCACCTTCCTCCTGAACTCCCCCTATGGTCCGGAGGAGACCTGGGACCGACTTCCATACAAGGTCCAGTGTCAGATCACCGACAAGAGGGCGGACTTCCACGCGATCAACGCCCAGGACCTGGCGGAAGAGCTCTACCTGGGATCCAGGATAAACACCATCATGCAGACCGCCTTCTTCAAGCTCGCCGGGGTGATCCCCATAGACCGGGCGGTGGAGCTGATCAAGAAGAACATCCAGGCCGCCTACGGGAAGAAGGGGCAGGAGGTGGTGGAGCAGAACTTCCGGGCGGTGGACCGGGCACTGGAGGAGCTTCACCAGGTCGATTACCCGGATCGACCGACCTGTGACATCGCCATGCCCCCTACCGTACCGGAGGGCGCGCCGGACTTCGTCAGGGAGGTGACCGCCCCCATGATCAGGCTGGAGGGGGACCTACTCCCGGTGTCCATGATGCCGGAGGACGGGAAGTGGCCCTCCGGCACCACCCGGTACGAGAAGAGGAACATCGCGGTCAAGATTCCCGTGTGGAGGAAGGAGCTGTGCATCCAGTGCGGACGGTGCTCCCTGGTCTGCCCCCACGCCACCATCCGGATGAAGGTCTACGGGCCCGAGGAACTTGAGACGGCGCCAGAAACCTTCAAGTCCCTGGAGGCGAGGGGAAAGCGTCTGGAGGGGATGAGATTCACCGTCCAGGTGGCCCCGGAGGACTGCACCGGGTGCGGCAACTGCGTGGAGATCTGCCCCGGGGTGGACAGGGAGACCGGAGAGAAGGCCCTGTACATGCACACCCAGCATGATCTGAGGGAGGAGGAGGCGAGGAACTGGGACTTCTTCCTATCCCTGCCAGAGGTGCCCCTTGAGCTCTTCAGCAAGGGCACCGTGAAGGGGAGCCAGTTCCTCCGGCCGCTGTTCGAGTTCTCCGGCGCCTGCTCCGGTTGCGGGGAGACCCCGTACGTCAAGCTGGTCACCCAGTTGTTCGGGGACCGCCTGATGGTGGGGAACGCCACCGGATGCTCCTCCATATACGGGGGGAATCTGCCCACCACCCCCTACGCGAAGAGGTCCGACGGCCGTGGACCGGCCTGGACCAACTCCCTCTTCGAGGACGCGGGGGAGATCGGATACGGGTTCCGGCTCACCTGCGACCGGCTGGCCAGGCAGGCTGAGGAGAGGCTGGAGGCCGCCGATTACCTGCCCCGGGACCTGAAGGAGGCCCTGCTGCGGGCGGAGCAGGAGACCGACGCGGACATCGAGGCCCAGCGTGCCCGGGTGGAGGAGCTGAAGGATCTGGCCTCCGATCGGGGGGACGAGCAAATGAGGTCCCTGGCCGACTTCCTGGTCCGCCGCTCCGTCTGGGTCTTCGGCGGGGACGGCTGGGCCTACGACATCGGATTCGGCGGCCTGGACCACGTCCTGGCCTCGGGGGAGAGGGTGAACATGCTGGTGCTGGATACCGAGGTCTACTCCAACACCGGGGGACAGATGTCCAAGGCCACCCCCCGGGGGGGCACGGCCAAGTTCGCGGTGGCCGGGAAGCCGGTGCCCAAGAAGGACCTGGGCCTGATGATCATGTCCTACGGGTACGTGTACATCGCACAGGTGGCCCTGGGCGCGGACCCCGGACAGGCGGTCAAGGCCATGATGGAGGCGGAATCCTACCCGGGGCCCTCCCTGGTCATCTGCTACAGCCCCTGCATCGCCCACGGCATCAGGATGAGGGACCAGCTGGAGGAGCAGGAGAAGGCGGTCAGGTCCGGGCACTGGATCCTGTACCGGTACGATCCCCGCCTTGCCGTGGAGGGGAAGAACCCCCTGCAGATCGATTCCAAGGAACCGTCAATCCCGGTGGAGGAGTACATGTACGGGGAGAACCGCTACCGCATCCTGAAATCCATGGATCCGGAGCGGGCGGAGGAGCTGGCCCGCCTTGCCCAGGAGGACGTGGACCGCCGGTGGAACCTCTACCGGCAGATGTCCGGGATGGAGTACGCTAGGTCCTCTGCCTGGTGGACCCCGTGATCGTTCCATCCACCGGGGGACGGTGAACCACATCCCCAGTGCCCCCGACCCGGTGGCTGATCGTCAGGTAGTTCAACGCCTGGAATGGGATCCATTGAATGGGTCAGCAGGGCGTCCGCCCACCGGTCATTCCACGCGGATCCTGTCCGCTCGCCCCTCCACGATGCATTCCCTGCACGCCCCGAGGTGGGGTGACCGGAATATCGGAGCCACAGATCGGACAGACATCCATGGTATCCCACCGGACATCGCTCAGGGATAAGGGTTGCGCCTGACCCTGAGTATCTCCAGCATCTCCCCTCTTGGATTCCTCAACACCGTCCCGGGCTCCACCGGGACCGACTGACCTTCCCGAAAGATCTCCTCGCCCAGCTCCGCCTCACCGGAGAGCACCACCCAGGTCTCCCCCTCGAGCACCTCCAGTCCGGCACGGTAACCGGGCTTGACCCCCACCCTCTCCACCAGTTGCCTTCCCTCGTCCAGGAGGGTGGTGTACCCCCACTCGTGGTTCACGGTGCGGTGGACCTCGGCCCTGCGGTCCTCCATATCCCTCAGACGCTCCACCAGGCCCTTGACCTCCTCCGCCCGGTCCAGGGGACATACCAGCAGGGCGTCCTCCGTGTCCACGATCGCCTGCCTCCTGAGACCGATGGCCGCCACCAGACGGTTCCCCAGTATGAGGTTGTCGTTGGAGTCGACGGCCAGGCACTCCCCCTGCACCGCGTTCCCCTCCCCGTCCTTGTCTAGCAGCTCCCACAGGGCGTCGAAGCTGCCCACATCGTTCCAGTAAGAGCCCAGGGGGACCACCGCCGCACGGTCGGTCCTCTCCATGATCCCGTTGTCCACCGAGATGCTCGGGGACTCCCGGTAGGCGGTGACCAGGTCCCCCTTGAATGCCTGGTAGAGTTCGGGCTGCAGGCACCGACACTCGTCCAGGAACAAGGTGGTGCGGAACACGAACATGCCGCTGTTCCACAGGTAACCCCTCTCCAGGTACTCCTCGGCAGTCTCCCGGTCAGGTTTCTCCACGAACTCCCTCACCAGGTATCCCGGGCCCAGATCCTCCCCCGGACTGATGTACCCGTACCCTGTGTTTGGCCCCTTGGGGCGTATGCCGAAGGTGACCAGGTACTCGTCGGCCAGCTCCTCCGCCTTCCGGAACGCCTCCCAGTAATCCTCGTCCTCCTCCAGGATGTGGTCCGAGGGGAGCACGGCCACCTTGACGTCCCCTTCCCTCTCCCTCAGGGTCTTGAGGCAGTAGAGCACTGCGGGGAGGGTGTTCCTCCCCTCCGGCTCGATGAGGACGTTCTCCTCCGGGACCTCCACCCCTATCTCCCACATCTGCTCCCGGGCCAGGATGCTCTGCTCCCGATTGGTGATCAGGTAGACCTTCTCCGGGGATGAGAGATTGGCCGCCCTGTCCAGCGTCTCCTGGAACAGGGACCGCCCCCCGATGATCCTGGTGAACTGCTTGGGAAACCGTTCCCTGGAGATGGGCCAGAGCCTGGTGCCCACCCCGCCTACCATGATGGCCGAGTACATCATTTCCACAATCGAGTGGAGTGTAGTTCTATCTTCCGCCTCCGGAACTGTTTTGATGCATCGACCCATGGTACACCCTGATAGGATGGAAATTGACGACATATTCAGGGAGATGACCGGTGGATCCGAGGGGGAGGAGGCGGTGGCCTCCATCTTCCGAGGGGTGAGGGATATCCCCTATGGCATGGGCTCCAGGGATCCCTTGGAGGTCTACGGGAGGAACATGGGCACCTGCGGCGGCAAGCACCTGCTCCTGGCCGACCTCCTGGAAAGGCTGGACCTCCCGGTCAAGCACCATTTGGCCTTTCACAGGTTCGCCGACCTGCCCCGACGGACGGACTATCCCCAGACCCTGAGGGAGCTGGCCCTGTCCGCCGACGGGGTTCCCGATTACCATGACTTCATCGAGGTGCAGCTGGACGGACGGTGGATCAAGGCGGACGCCACCTTCGATCGGGGCCTCGAAGGGTGCTTCGTGGTGAACGAGTGGACGGGGGAGGACATGCCCCTCAGCGTGAAGCCGCTGGAGGTCCACGAGACCACCTCCCCCCTGGAGGAGAAGGAGTCCAGGCTGGGCTCCCTGGATCCCGGGATCCAGGAAGCGAGGGCGCAATTCCTGGAAGCGTTCACCGACTGGCTCCAGTGGCTGCGGGATTAGCGGTCGGAAGGCATGCACCTCCCCCTCCGATGGAGGCACGGAGGGGCCGGCCGCCTCCGGGTACCAATCCGCTTCCATGGACGCTGGCCGGCGCTCCGCATCCAGGGGCCCGCACCATCGCTCCGATCATGATCCATCATCGCTCGGTCCCATGGGATCACCGTTCATCCTTGGAAAAACCGATGTTTAACCTGTCACCAATCCAGGGGATGGGAAAGGTGGGGACCGTCATGCTGCTCGAGGTGCCAATGGACGCGGAGATGTTCGGTCCCCTCAGGATCAACGAGGTCCAGGAGGTCATCGGATACCACTCGGAGGAGAAGCCCGAGCCCTGGATATGCGGGGTTCCAAGGGAGAAACTGGATCCCTTGCTCGAGCGGACGCCGTCACCATTCTGTGATGGACGAGGGATCCGGTTCGACAAGGAGGTCGTCCGGGAGAAAGAAGTGATCGAACCGAGGACACGAGAGATAGTCACCATCGGGCTGGATCTCTAGAAGTGATCCCTGAGCCACTCCAGGATGGAATCGCGGACCTCTCGGAAAGCCTCCAGCCTCCTCTCCGCGGCTTGGGAGGGATCGGGGAAAGGTTTGTGGACGTAGCTCCTTCCCCCGGGAAAGAACGGGCAGGTCTCCCCCTCGTCGTCGCACACCATGACCACGTGGTCGAAGACCTGGTCCCCAAACTCATCCAAATGCTTGGACCTCTGGTCGCAGATGTCTATACCCATCTCGGACATGGCTCGGATGGCGCACTCGTGCACGCCCCGCGGGATGGTACCCGCGCTGAATGCATGGTACCTGTCCCCCATGAGGGAGTTCATCAGCCCCTCGGCCATCTGGGAGCGTGCCGAGTTGTGCACGCAGATGAAGAGCACGGTCTTCCTGTCCTCCATGATCGGAGGGACGCCTCCCGGGCGGATAATCTTTTGCCAGGAATTGGATGGAAAGGGGAGGATATCGTATCGGAACCGCTCCAAGGCGTACATGTATATCAACAAATCTATATATCAACGTAGCTATAATTCTTTATTAACCGATAGGGGGGTTACGTAGAAGTGGATGTGATCGAGGATACTCCGTACGAGGAAGTAATAGACGAGACCTGTCCTGATTGCAGGATGACGGTCCCCGTGGGGACGGCCACCTGCCCGTATTGTGGATATCAGATCAGAGAGGAGGCCGAGAAGAGCAGAGAGGTCCAGGTGGAAGGGAAGGAAGGCCCAGCCAAGACCAAGAGGGAGAACAAGATGATGGCCGGCGCAGGGGCGACACTCTCCATGGGTGCCCTGGCACTCGGGTCGTTGTGGGTGTTCCCACCGGCGGCACTGCTCGTCGTGGTCCTCTGGATAATCATGATCGCGCTGATAGCCAGTTGATATCCCTGACCAGGCTCTCCAAATGCCACCTTCTCAGCTCTGGTGCTGTGCTACGTAAAACGACTTACTGAAGCATTCTATAGAGGATTCGGCATAACTCAGAGATCATAAGAAAAAGGAGGGTAAAAAGAAAAGGTGTTTTGGGGTCGGAGCATCCGACGGATCAACCGTTGATCCAGGAGTCCACCATGTCCTGGTTGTCATCCACCCAGTTCTGGGCCGCCTCCTCTTCGGGGACTTCGTTCTCCTCGATCTCCAGCATCACCGAGTGCAGCTCCTCCAGGGGCAGGTTGTACCGCTCCAGTATGGAGTAGGCCTCCGGCATGTCGTCCTGGAATCCGAGCCTGGCCAGGTTGGCGATGTGGTCCTCCTCACCGTAGGCGTTCAGAGGATCCTCCAGGTAGGCCAGGTCCATCCGGGCCCAGGACCAGTGGGGCGTCCATCCGGTGATGACGGCCCACTCGTCGTTGTCGTAGGCCGACTGAAGGTCGGCGAACGCACTGGCGGAGCCCCCGGAGACCAGGTCGTAATCGGTCAGGTTGTAATCGGGTATGGCCTTGTCTTCGGTGTTCTGCATGATACCGGCACCGGCCTCGATCCCGATGATCTCGCCGTCGAACTCCTCGGTGTGGTTGGCCAGATCGTAGATGCTGGTCACCCCGGCGTCGTAGACGTACTGTGGCACCACCAGGCCGCACTTGGCCTCGTTGATGGCGTTCCCTACCCACTCGATATCGTCACTGTACTCGTCCCAGTAGTTGCCCTGGGTCACCGGCAGCCATCCGAACCCTATGTCGAACTGGGAGTCGGACAGCGCCTGGTACAGCGGTCCGAGATCACCGGATTCCATGTCGACTTCGTAGCCTGCCTGCTCGTACGTCAGCTTCAGTATCTCCGCGGTCGCGATATCGCAGGTCCACTGGCTTACCCCCATGGTAATGGTCTCGGTCCCGTTGTCGTCGTCTCCCCCGAGACAGCCGGCACCTCCCACCGCTATGAGGGCGACCATGAACGTGGCGATGACCACGCTGCTTATCTTCTTCAGAATCTTACTACCTCCATTGCCGATCAGAGCGATCGGTCGCCAGGGCTCATAGAATGGGCGAGCCACTCGACCGGTGGATGACCGGTTCGACCGACCTCTGATCCAAGGGCATTCATGTCTTGGCATTTCTAATCGGTTTATTATATATATACTTTAGGGATGGTATATATCTTTAAATATGCATAAATTTAGGCTAGCCAGCATCTTGAGGAATAATATTATATAGTTACTAATATACCTGTAAATATTCATTCTACCCACATTCTGCGCTACGGGAATGCCTATTAGAAATATAGAAAAGGTGTAAGTGGTTTTGGGGTTTTATTCGGCGAAGGCCTCGTCGGGCATGCCCGCGTAGGGGTTGGGCTGCCCTCCACCCTGACCGTCGCCCTTGGAGGCGATGACATCGTCGATCCTGACGATCATCACCGCGGCCTCGGTCGCCGAGTTGATGGCCTGCTGGGCCACCCTCAGGGGATCGATGACGTTCTCCTCGAACATGTCCACCACCTCGCCGGAGAACACGTTCACCCCGGAGCGCTGCTGGCCCGCCTCGTGGGCCTTGCGCAGCTCGATCAGGGTGTCTATGGGGTCCAGCCCGGCGTTCTCGGCCAGCGCGGTGGGTATGGCCTCCATGGCCGAGGCGAACGAATCGATGGCGATCTGCTCCCTTCCCCCGATGGAGGCGGCGTACTCCCGCAGCCTCTTGGCCAGCTCGACCGAGGTGCAGCCGCCGCCAGGGGTCACCTTGCCGTCCTCGATGGCCACGGCGACCACGTTCAGCGCGTCGGTCAGGGACCTCTCGGCCTCGTCGACCACGTGCTGGGTGCCGCCGCGGATCAGCAGGGAGACCGCGTTGGGGTTCTTGCAGCCGGTCACGAAGGTCATCTCGTCCTCCTGCACGCGGCGCATCTCGATGTTCTTTGCCTCGCCGAGGTCTTCCTCCTGCAGCTCGTCCAGGTTGTTCACGATGCTGGCGCCGGTGGCCTTGGCCAGGTTCTCCATGTCGTTCTTCTTGACCCTTCGCAGGGTGAAGATGCCCTCCTTGGCCAGGAAGTGCTGGGCCAGGTCATCCACGCCCTTCTGGCAGAAGACGGCGTTGGCCCCGGAGGCCTTGACCTTCTCCACCATATCCTTGAGCATGTTCTCCTCCTGGTCCAGGAAGGCCTGCATCTGGGAGGGATCGTCGATCTGGATGTTCGCCTCGTTCTCCGTCTTCTTGACCTCCAGTGCGGCGTCTATGAGGGCCATCTTGGGATCGTTCACCAGCTTGGGCATGTCGGGGTGGACGGGTTCCTTGTCCACGATGATGCCCTCCACCAGCTCGCTGTCGTCCATGTTGCCCCCCTCCTTCTTCACCGTCTGGATGTTGTCCAGGTCCACGGTGTAGCCGCCGTCGGTCCTCTCGGCCACGTCGCTCACCGCGCGCACGGCCATCTCGGCCATGTGCTCCCGGTACCCGGCGACGGCCTTGCTGATCATCGAGGTCATGGCGATCCTCTTCAGGGCCTCGGCGTCCTCGATGTCCACCGGGACGGCCATGTCCTCCAGGACACCGTTGGCCTTGTCGGCCGCCAGGCGGTAACCCTCGGCGATGACGGTGGGGTGAACGTTGGACTCGATCAGGTCGGTGGCCTTCTTAAGCAGCTCACCGGCCATGACCACGGCGGAGGTGGTGCCATCGCCGCATTCCTCGTCCTGCGCCTTGGCAACCTCCACCAGCATCTTGGCGGCGGGGTGCTCCACGTCGATCTCGTTCAGTATGGTCACCCCGTCGTTGGTGATCACGACATCGCCCATCGAGTCCACCAGCATCTTGTCCATTCCTCTGGGACCGAGTGAACTCCTCACCGCATCGGCGATGGCCTGGGCGGCCTGTATGTTGTTCTGCTGTGCATCCTTGCCTTGCTCTCTCTCCGTTCCTTCCTTCATTATCATTATAGGAGCATTGCCCATTCCCATTGTTTGTCCTCCTCACGCTGATTCGGATCAGGCTATTACTACAGAGAAAGGCAGGTCCTATATTAATTCTTCTATATAAGTATTTGTTCTTCCCGGACGAAGCCAGTCATCTGAGGCGGTGCACGGCGGTCCGTGGGAAATAGCGTCATATAGGTATCCCCGCCCTATACTCGGACAGGGGAGAGCGATGAGCGATCCGGGGCAATGCCCCTACTGCAGGATCAAGACATCCAGGTTGAAGAGGCACATCGAGCTACGGCACCGGGAGATGAGCATGCGCAAGTTCCTTATGGACGCCCGGGTGACCGTGGTCACCGGCCTCCTGCTATTGATCGCCGCTCTCCTCATCCTCATGGACATCCGGACGGAGCTCCTTCTTCCCCTGCCGGAACTGTTCATGCTCGCCGCCATTGTGGTGGGGGGCGTTCCCCTGGCCAAGGAGGGGCTGGAGGACCTGATCAGGGAGAGGGACTTCGACGTCGACCTCCTGGTGGTCGTCGCGGCCATCGGCGCGGTGCTCATCGACTACCCGGGCGAGGGGGCAGCCCTCATCTTCCTGTTCTCCGTGGCCGAGACTTTGGAGGACTACTCGGTGTTCTCCAGCCGGCGCACCCTGAAGGGGCTGATGGACCTCTCCCCTGGGACTGCCGTGGTGGAGAGGGAGGAGGAGCGGGAGGTGCCCGTGGAGGAGGTCCAGGTGGGAGAGATCGTTCTCATCAGGCCGGGGGAGAGGGTGCCGGTCGACGGCAGGGTGGTCTCCGGCAGATCGTCGGTGAACCAGGCCCCCATAACCGGCGAGTCGATGCCCGTGGAAAAGGAGGAGGGGGACGAGGTCTTCGCCGGGACCCTGAACCAGGAGGGGGTGATCCACGTGGAGTCCACCAGGAGGACCGAGGACTCCACCCTGAGCAAGATCGTGGACCTGATCGAGGAGGAGGAAGGGGCCAGGTCCCCCACCGAGATGTTCGTGGACCGCTTCGCCGGCTACTACACCCCCCTGATGCTGGTACTGGCCGTCCTGGTCGCCACCCTGCCTCCCCTGGCCCTCGAGGCACCCTTCCAGGACTGGATGTACCGGGCGCTGGTCCTGCTGGTCATCTCCTGCCCCTGCGCCTTCGTCATCTCCACCCCGGTGACCATCTTCTCGGCCATCACCTCCTCCGCCCGGAGGGGGGTGCTGATCAAAGGTGGCTCGTTCATAGAGGAGCTCAGGGAGGTGAGGACAGTGGTCTTCGACAAGACCGGCACCCTCACCAGGGGAACCCCGGAGGTGACGGACGTTCTGCCAGTGGAGGATATGGGAGAGGATCGGATCATGAGGCTGTCGGCCAGCCTAGAGAAGAACTCCACCCACCCGCTGGCCCCCTCGATCATCTCCAGGTATCAGGAATTCCAGGGACCGGCCCTACTGGAGGTGGAGGATTTCCGCTCCCTCCCCGGTCGGGGGATCAGCGGCGTGGTGGAAGGGAAGACGCACTACCTGGGAAGCCCGGCCATGTTCGACATGAGCCCTTACCAGGGGTCCCTGGAAAGCCTGTCCGATCAGGGGAAGACCGTGCTGGTCCTGGGGAACGAGGAGGGCCCCCTGGGCATCATAGCGGTGGAGGACACCGTGCGAGATGGCGCAGCGGAGGTGATCTCCGATCTCAGGGCCAGGGGCATTCGAACGGTGATGCTGACCGGGGACAACGAGGACACCGCCAGGAAGGTGGCGGAGAGGCTCGGTCTGGATGAGTACAGGGCGGAGCTCATGCCCCGGGACAAGCTCTACGCGGTGGACGAGCTGGGGAAGGAGGGGAAGGTGGCCATGGTGGGGGACGGGGTGAACGACGCCCCCGCCCTGGTGAGGAGCGACGTGGGGATCGCCATGGGCGCGGCCGGATCGGACACCGCCATGGAGTCGGCGGACATCGCCCTCATGGAGGACGACCTCTCCAAGATCCTCTACCTCCTGGACCAGAGCGGGAGGGCCATGCGGGTGATCAGGTTCAACATCTACTCCTCCATCGGGGTGAAGGCGGTGCTGGCCGCGTTCACATTCCTGGGAATGGTCACCCTGTGGATCGCCGTTGGCGTGGGGGACGTGGGCATGGCCCTGCTGGTCACCCTGAACGCCATCCTGCTGGGCAGGTACTCTCAGAAGGAGTAGGGGTCGGGGCCCACCCTCTCCCGGCGGTCCATCGAGTCCACCCTCCTCATCTCCTCCTCCGTCAACCGGAAATCGAACACCTCGGCGTTCTCCACCATGTGCTCCCCCCTCACCGTCCTGGGAATGGCGACCAGGCCGTGCTGCAGCACCCAGCGGATGGCCACCTGGGCTCCCGTCTTTCCGTGGCGGGAACCGATCTCCTCCAGCTGGAGGTCACCGGGAAGGCGTCCCTGCTTGAGGGGGCTCCATGCCTCCGGCTGGATCGCCTGGTTCCGACAGTACTCCAGCAGGTTGCCGAGGTAGAGGTGGGGATGGAACTCCACCTGGTCTACCGCCGTTCTCACCTGGACGGAGTCGATCAGGTCCTCCAGGTGCTCGATCATGAAGTTGCTCACCCCTATGGCCCTGGCTCCCCCGTCATCGTGGATCTCCTCCAGGGCCCTCCAGGAGTCCTTGTACTTCCCGGAGACGGGCCAGTGTATAAGGTACAGGTCCACGTAATCCATGTTCAACCTGTCCAGGCTGGAACGGAAGGCCCGGTGGGCCTCCCGGTAGCCCTGCTCGTCGTTCCACAGCTTGGTGGTGACGAACACCTCCTCCCTGGGAACACCGCTCTCCCTGATCGCCCGCCCGACATCGGCCTCGTTGCGGTAGTAGGAGGCGGTGTCGATATGCCTGTATCCCGCCTCTAAAGCGGTCCTCACAGCCTCAAAGGTTCCCCGGCCCGGCGGGATCTTGTAGGTGCCGAACCCGAGCCAGGGCATCCTCACTCCGTTGCTCAGTTCCACCGTGGATCTCAGGTCCTCGATCATCGCCATCACCTTCCCGGTGGCTCCGATCCCGCGGGGGATCCAACACCTCCGGGCACACGATCCCCTTGCAGCCCGAAGGTCATAAGGTCTGTCTCCGGGGGTCCCGCCCCTCCTCCATCTCCTCCAGGTAGGGGCGGAGCCTGTTCTCCAGCCTCTTCACCACCCGGGGGACCGCCCAGGCCCTCCACCCCTTGGCCCAGGGGAACCCCCGGTGCTCCTCCATGATGTCGTACATCCAGTGGAAGTTGTGTCTCAGGCAGGCGGCCAGCAGCATCCAGTACTCCGGCGGTGCGTTCTTGGATCGGAAGAAGGTGGTCTCCTGCAGGGTGCCCAGGGGGACGAAGTGGAGGGGCACCACCATGGAGCGGTAGTCCCACAGGTCCTGCACCAGCTCCTTTGTCATCTCCAGGTCCTCCGGTCGCTCCCCCGGGAAGCCGGCGATCAGTGTGTTGACCGGGATCCACCTGTTGTCCCTGAGGAGTTGGTGGGACTGGACCACCATCTCCGGCCACTCCTGGGGGGAGAAGGGCCTGGTCTTCCCCTTCATGTGCTCCTCCATCATCCTGGGGGAGCCGGACTCGATCCCCACCTGCCCGCTGATGAAGGGCAGGGTGGACCCCAGTTCAAGTATGCCGGAGAGCTCCTCTATGAGCTCCGGCGAGCAGGCGGCGGAGGAGTGGGCGAAGTGGCTGATCCTGATGTTGCCGGTGACCTCCTTCACCCGGGAGAACAGCTCGGTGACCGCCTCCCTGTCCGGTATCGGCCCCCGGGCGCGGTACCTGAGGACGTCCTCCGCGTGCAGGACGATGCCGTTACCCTGCCCCACGTTCAGCTTGACCTCCTTGATGATGCTCTCCACCGGCAGGCAGCGAAAGTTCATCATGGTGGGGTTGCAAAAGTCGCAGCCCCTCCCGCACCCCCTGCAGATCTCCACCAGGCCGCAGATGGTGGGCCCCTTGATCAGGGGTATGCTCTCCTTCGGAGCCACCTCCCCCTGGACGATCCTGGGAAGCTCCTCCCCGTTCAGGGCCCGGTGCACCATCTCCACCCCGGTGATCTCCCCCTCCCCCAGGACCACGGTGTCCACCCTCATCCGCATGAGCAGGCGCTCGTCGGCCAGCTGCCAGGCACCGCTACCCCCCACGATGATGGTGGGGTTCACCTTCCTCAGCACCTTCTTCCCCATCAAACCTCGGAAGTAGTACGAGGAGTAGGTCTCCCTCCCCACCAGCTCGGTGAAGGTTGTGGACGCCGGTCCCAGGCCCAGGGGGTCATGGGTGGTGATGCACAGCACCTCGGTGTCCTGGTCCATGACCTCCTCCAGCTCCTCGGGACTGGCCACCACCACGTCCTCCGGATCCAGACCGCTCTCCAGGAGGGCGGCCTCCAACTTCCTCTGCCCGCAGTGCCCGGTGAGGGCCCGTCCCCCCTCGGTCCTCACTGGGGGGCAGAAGATCTTCCTGTAGAGCCACCCAGGGAGGAAGTTGGGGGCGCAGGCGGCGAACCCCATGAAGATCTCCCCGTTGTACTCGGACATCAGCGTCCTGTCCGCGGTCAGCACCACCCGGGGCATGTTTCCCCCTAACCATCGGTAAAGGATTCAATCTTTTCGGTCATCCCAAGGGCCTGAGCGAACCCGGGAAGGCAACATTCTTATCCCCGTCTGGTCTCAGGGCAACGGAGGGAGGACATGATCAGGTTCATCTCAGAGACCGAGGTCAGGGAACTGATGGACATGGAGAGCACCATTCAGGCGATAGAGCTGGGGTTCAGGGAGAAGGGGCTGGGGCGGGTCCAGATGCCACCCAAGAGCTACCTGTTCTACCACAGGCACCAGGGGGACGTGAGGACCATGCCCTGCTACCTGGAGGGGCCGGACATCTCCGCCATCAAGGTGGTCAACGTCCACCCGGAGAACCGCGGGAGGTACTCATTGCCCACGGTCATGGCCACCCTCCTGCTGATCGACACCGCCACCGGGGCGGTCAAGTCGATCATGGGCGGGACCTGGCTGACCGCCATGCGCACCGGGGCGGCAGGCGGGGTGGCGGCCAAGTACCTGGCCCGGCCGGACACCCGCACGGTGGGGATCGTGGGAGCCGGGGTGCAGGCCAGGACCCAGCTGATGGCAGTCGCCTCCGTGCTCCAGGGTATCGAGGAGGTCAGGGTGACCGACCTTCATAACGAGTCCCGGGAGGCCTTCGTGCGGGAGATGTCCTCCGCCCTGGGCCTGGAGATGGAGTCGGTGGAGAGCACCGAGGCCGCGGTGAGGGGGTCGGACCTGGTGGTGGCGACCGTGCCGACCAGGGAGCCGTGCATCCGGTCGGAGTGGATCGAGGACGGGGCCCACGTCAACGCCATCGGCGGGGACGCCCCGGGGAAGCAGGAGCTCTCCATGGAATTCTGGACCAGGGCCAAGATCGTGGTGGACGACTGGGAGCAGGCCTTCCACAGCGGGGACATCAACGTGCCCTGCGCCCAGTGCCTGATCTCCAAGAAGGACGTGTGGGCCGAGCTGGGGGACATCGTCGCCGGAAAGAGGGAGGGCAGGACCTCGGATCGGGAGGTCACCGTCTTCGACTCCACCGGCGTCGCCGTGCAGGACGCCATGGCGGCCGACCTG
Organism: Methanomassiliicoccales archaeon; assembly: GCA_046540255.1. GTDB lineage: Archaea > Thermoplasmatota > Thermoplasmata > Methanomassiliicoccales > JAAEEP01 > JBKHFJ01. The sequence continues at coordinate 17,788 of JBKHFJ010000008.1, forward strand.
GTATACAGGAACGCCCTGGAGAGGAACATGGGTCACGATCTGGAGATGTGAGCCTCACCGGTGCCCCAGATCGTCCTCCCTCTTCTCCATGGCCAGGTAACTCCTCTCCGCCTGACCGTAGTAGTCACCCACGTAGGTGGCCGAGGGCCGGTAGAGCATTGGCTTCACCGGCGGGTCGGGGTACTTCTCCTCCAGTATGTGGGCCACCCAACCCGCCGTCCGGGAGACGGCGAATATGGAGGTGAACAGGTCTATGGGGAGACCCAGGGCGTAGTAGAAGGGGGCGCTGTACATGTCCACGTTGGCGTAGATGTCCTTCCCCTTACGGCGCTTGAACTCCCTCTGGGTCACCTCCTCCATCCTCTTGGTGATGGCGTACCAGCGGTAATCCTTCCGGTCCTTGATGGTCTCCCTGATCATCTCGTCCAGTATGACCGCCCGGGGATCCATGGTGTTGTAGACGGCGTGGCCCATGCCGGCGATGCGGTTCCCCCGGTCGAACTGGTCCTTGACCCACTCATCCACGTTGCCCTCGTGACCGATCTCCAGGATGTTGTTCATCACCCTGGTGTTGGCCCCGCCGTGCAGGTCCCCGGACAGGGAGCCTATGGCCCCGGAGACGGCCGCGTACAGGTGCGCCCTGGTGGAGGCGATCACCCTGGCGGTGAAGGTGGAGGCGTTGAAGGAGTGCTCCGCGTGCAGCAGCAGGGCGATGTCCAGCGCCCTCGCCGTCTGGTCGTCCGGTCTGAACCCGCGGAGCATGCGGAGGAAGTCATGGGCATGGGGGAGGCTCGGATCGGGCTGGAGGGGCTCCTGGGCGCTCCTTATCCGGTGCCATGAGGCCAGGAGGGTGGGCATCTTCCCGATCATCCTTACCCCCTTCCTCCTTATGGCCTCGGGGGAATCGTCCTCCAGCTCCGGATCGAACGAGGCAAGGAGGGCCACCGCCGACTGCAGGAAGGACATCGGCGGGGTGTTCTCGGGAAGCAGCCTGATGTATTCGATCATCTCCGGGGGCAGCTTCCTCTGCTCGGCCATCCAGCGGGAGAACCAGTGGAGCTGCCTGCGGTTGGGCAAGGACTCGTGGATGAGCAGGTGGCACACCTCCTCGAAGCTCGAGTTCCTGGCCAGCTCCTCCACGCTGTATCCCCGGTAGATCAGCATGCCCTTCTCGCCGTCGATCTTGCTGACCCTGGTGGTGGCCACGGTCAGGCCGCGCAGACCTCGGTCGGTGTAATCCCCGGTCTCCATCTTCTTCTCCCTCTTCCTGAGCTGTCCGGTGGTTCGCCCTGTAGGGGGCACAAAGTCACTTCACTTCTTGGTCAAATGTGGTGGGGGCTCCTCTCCACAGAACGGGACGCCGTCACCGTATCCTCTGACCTAAGCTATGAACTATTGGGATATCCCGATTTCCATATTTATAGGTTCGAGAGGGTATCAGCTTTTCCCTTGGACCCGTGGAAAAAGGGGGAAGTGGTTTGGGAGCTCACCAGATGAACTGCTTGTCCGGCCCCTTGAAGTAGGTCCAGAGCAGCATGAGGACGTCGATTATCCCCAGCACGGCCCACAACAGGATCCACCCCTCGGCATCTAGGGCATTCTGGACGTCGCTCATGAACTCCATGTTCCACGCGTTCCACATGCCCCCTCCGACGATCATGTAGTACCAGGTCACGATCATGGAGAGGATCAGGTTGACCTGGTGTATCCTGGGGCTCACCCTTCCCAGGATGACCAGGCCGAATGTGCTGGCCGTGATGCCGTAGATGAACATTCCCAGCACGAAGTCCCAGGTCACGCCTATGTGGGCCGCCACGGGAAGCAGGAGCATCTGGGTGACCCCGCCCCATAGGGCGGCGTCCCCCACGGGCCTCCAGTCCCATCCCTGGGTGCCCGTCCAGAACAGGCCCAGGAAGAGGAACCCGTACAGGGCCGGGACGACGGAGAACATGGTGGACTGGGTTCCATTGAAGGGGTCGGTGGCGAAGTGCCAGATGGCCATCACCAGCAGGGAGATGGCCGCCGCCAGCGCGCCCATGGAACCGATGCCTTGCTCGGGGACGAGCTCACCCTCCTTGGGCTTCTCACCCCATCAGGCCGATCCGGCCCGCACGCCGCTGGTGTAGAAGATCCAGTGGCAGAGGCCGTGGACCAGTCCCATCATTCCGAAGGCTACCGCATTCAATCCCATCGGTCTCACCGGACGGTCCATGGACCGTCAGAGAGATCTCGTAGTCTTATGTAGAAATACATTCCCCCGTTGTGTTAGACGGGAGAGGATGGGGCCGCCCGGATTTGAACCGGAATCTATGACTCCCGAAGCCACAAGGATGACCAAGTTACCCCACGGCCCCTCTGTGCCTGCGCCTCAATCACGAGTCATCTTATATACATATTGGTTGCGGCCCCGCGAAAGGACTCACCAATCGATATTCTTCACCCATACCGATATGCGCCCCACGCCGATCGCTTGGGGATCGTCAGGAGAGACCCCTGGCTGATCGGAGTCTCGTTCCACTGCACCGGTCTCTGCACCTCCTGCGAGAGGGCTCATGGGTGGACAAATCACATATACCCGATGCGTGGATTCGACTACACAATGGTTAATACCGGGATACCGCAGGTAGGAGAGGAGGCACCCGACTTCGAGCTGGAGGGGGCCCGGGGTCAGCGTGTTCGGCTCTACCAGGAGTTGGAGAGGGGTCCGGTCATCGTCTACTTCTATGCGGCCGCCTTCGGCTACCTGTGCAACGCGGTGATCAGGGAGATAGCCGCGGTCAAGGATCAACTGGACGAGCTGGGGGTGGAGCTGCTGGCCGTCAGCACAGATGACGCGCGCATCCAGGGCGTTTGGAAGGAGAGGATGAAGATCCCCTTCCCTTTGCTCTCCGATCCAGAGGGGGAGGTGTGCCAGAGGTACGGGGTCCTCATCGATGACGAGGTGATGAGGATGTCCAACCGGGCGGTGTTCCTGGTGGATGCCGACGGGATCGTCCGCTACCAGTGGGTGGCCCCCGATCCGGCCTGGAAGCCGGACGTGGAGGAGCTGGTTCAGGCCGTCTCGGACCTGGACGCCGACAGATGTATTGGCGTCAGGGAGGAATCGTGATACCATGAGAACGCGTCCGGATTCGCATCTGAAGGTGGGGATGAAGGCACCGGACTTCTCCCTCACCCAGGACGACGAGGAGACCTTCCGGCTGGAGGAGGAGCTGGGGAGGAATCCGGTCATACTGCTGTTCTACCCTTCCGACTTCGGCATCATCTGCTCCATCGAGATGAGGGAGTTCCACGAGATGTGCGAGCGGCTGGAGGAGCTGGGTATCAGGGTGGTGGGGGTGAGCATCGATCACACCAGGACCCACCGGGCCTGGAAGCAGAAGCTCAGGATCCCCTTCCGACTGCTGGCCGACGAGGAGGGGGAGGTCAGTCGCCTTTACGGGGTCTACCTGGAGGAGGAGATGGGTATGTTGAAGCGGATGGCCAACCGGGCCGTCTTTTTGATCGACCAGGAGGGGACGATCAGGTACAGGTGGGTGGCGCCGGAGCCCGCTACCTCCCCCGATATGGAGGAGGTCGGGGAGGCGGTGGAGCGTCTCTGACCCGGGCAATATTCTTATCCCCCCTAGTGATAGGACCTTCTGTGATACCATGCCGGTGATAACGGTGGAAGGTCCACAGATCGACAGGGAGAGGAAAAGGGAGCTGGTCGAGGGGATCACCGAGACCGCCAGCCAGATCTATCGGATGCCCAAGGGGTCCATCGTCGTCCTCATCAAGGAGAACCAGGCGGAGAACGTGGCCGTCGGCGGAAGTCTGATCTGCGACTCGTCGGACTGAGAGGACAGGGGTGAGAGGATCGGCAGCGACCCCAGGGGACTGATGAAGGACCGGAACCTCCACGCCATATTCGCCATCACCATGGTGTCGGTGATGGGGGTCTCCAGCATCACCCCTGCCTTCCCCAAGATGGTGGAGCACTTCGCCATATCGGACACCGAGGTCGGACTGCTGATCACCGCCTTCACCGTCCCCGGGGTGCTTATGACGCCCCCCCTGGGCGTCCTGGCCGACCGGTTCGGCAGGAAGAGGATACTGGTCCCCTCCCTGATACTTTTCGGCGTGGCCGGCACCTCCTGCGCCTTCGCGCCCAACTTCGAGACCCTCCTGCTGGCCAGGTTCTTCCAGGGATTCGGCGCCGCCTCCCTGGGATCCCTGAACACCACCATCATAGGGGACCTCTACGAGGGTAAGAGGAGGGCCACCGCCATGGGGTACAACGCCTCCGTCCTGGAGGTGGCGGTGGGGGTCTACCCCACCATCGGGGGCGCCATGGCCCTGTTCGGCTGGAACTACCCCTTCTTCCTGCCCCTGCTGGCCTTCCCCGGGGCGCTCTTCGTCATCTTCCGGCTCAAGAACCCGGAACCGGAGAACCACGAGAGGCTGAGGGACTACTTCGCCTCCACATGGAACGTCATCATGCAGAAGGAGGCCATCGTCCTGTTCATGGCCAGCATGGTCTCCCTGCTGGTGATCTTCGGTTCTTACCTAAACTACTTCCCCCTTCTCCTGGACAAGGAGTTCGCCGCCGACTCCCCGGTCATAGGGGCGATCATGGGGGCCATGTCCCTGACCACGGCGGTCATGGCCACCCAGCTGGGCAACCTCATGGCCAGGTACAAGCCGCTGACCCTGCTCAAGGCCTCCTACCTCCTCTACATGCTGGCCCTGGTCCTCATACCCCTGGTCCCCTCCCTCCCCCTCTTCCTGGTCACCGCCCTCATCTTCGGCATAGGCAACGGCATGAACATACCGCTGATCTTCACCCTGCTGGCCGAGCGGGCGCCCATGGAGTCCAGGGGCGCCTTCATGTCCATAAATGGGCTGGTTCTCCGCCTCGGTCAGACGGTGGGACCGTTATCCATGGGCCTGCTGTTCACCCTGGGGGGCTTCTCCCTGGTCTTCAACTCGGGGGCGGCCCTCTTCCTGATCATGCTGGTCCCCCTGATCCTGGTGCTGGGCCGGGGAAAACGAGATTAACCTCACCCGCCCATCCCCGGGAACATGCTGAGCGAAGGGGAGGAGGCCCCCGATTTCCGCCTCGCCGACCAGGATGGAAGGGAACACCGTCTCCAGGACCTCTTGGGCGAAGGGCCGGTCATGCTCCTCTTCTACCCCAACGATCACCGGGCGATCTTCTCCTCCAGGGCGGACAGCTTCCACCGGATGGTGGGCGAGCTCATGGACCGTGGCATGGGCGCCCTGGGGGTGACCATGGGGACCCCTAAGGTCAACCGGGACCTGGTGGAAACGCTCTCCCTGCCCTTCCCGCTGCTGAGCGATCGGGAGGCCCGGGCGACGAAGCCCTACGACGTGATGATCCGGGGAGACATGCTCTCCATGATGGCCAACCGGGCGGTGTTCCTGGTGGACAGGGAGGGCAGGATCGCCTATGCCTGGTCCGCCCCGCACCCCGGGATGCATCCCGATCGGGAAGAGGTGAGGAGTGCGGGGGAGGCCCTTCTGTGATATTCATATAGTGTCGTACACAGACTACGACACTTTTAAATAAACCCATACTCTACCGTCCACCATGCGCGACGAGCTGAGGGAGAAGATCGCTGGGGAGATCACCCTCTCCGAGGACGCTGGCAAGACCATCAGGAAGTGGAGGGAGGAGTTCGACATCTCCCAGCAGGAGCTTTCCCGGCAGCTACAGGTTTCCCCCTCGGTGATCAGCGATTACGAGTCCGGGCGGAGGAAATCCCCCGGGATCGTCATCGTCAGGAGGATCGTCAACGGACTCATCGACATCGACGAGAGGAAGGGGGGAAAGACCCTGAAGAAGTTCGACCTGGGGGAGAAGAGCGACTGCATCATCTCCATCAAGGAGTTCAAGTACAGCGTCTCCGCCCAGGAGTTCATGCAGCTGATCGGCGGGGAGAACATGACCAGGCATGTCTCCCTGGACCGGGACATACACGGTTTCACCATCATAGACTCGATGAAGGCCATCACCTCGCTCAGCTCCCTGGATTACCTGAAGATCTACGGCTGGAGCAGTGAGAGGGTCCTCATCTTCACCGGGGTGAAGTTCGGCAGGTCGCCCATGATAGCCATCCGGGCCCATCCCCTGAAGCCGGCCATGGTGGCCTACCACCGCCCGGAGCACGTCGACGAGCTGGCGGTCCGGCTCGCCCACCTGGAGGGTGTGCCCTTAGTGAAGATAGACCTGCCAATGAAAGGCCTCGTGGAGAGGCTGGAGAGGATAGAATAGGAGGATCGAAATGGACATCGGCATCGTAAGTTACGGAGCGTACGTCCCCCGGTACAGGATCACGCCCCAGGAGATAGGGGGCGTGTGGGGGGCGGACGGGGAGGCCATGAGCCGCGGCCTGCTCATCTTCAGCAAGTCGGTTCCCTCGCCCGACGAGGACGTGATCACCATATCGGTGGAGGCGGCCAGGAACATGATGAAGAGGACCTCCATCGACCCCCAGGAGATCGAGGCCATCTACGTGGGATCGGAGTCCCACCCCTATGCGGTCAAGCCCACCGGCACCATAGTGGCCGAGGCCCTGGAGGCCTCGCCCCTCCTGACGGTGGCGGACTACGAGTTCGCCTGCAAGGCCGGGACGGCCGCACTGCAGACCTGCATGGGCCTGGTGGGCTCGGAGATGATCGACTTCGGGGTGGCCATCGGGGCCGACACCTCCCAGGGGGCACCCGGTGATCCGCTGGAGTACTCGGCGTCGGCCGGCGGCGCGGCCTTTTTGATCGGCCGCAAGAAACTGATCGCCAAGATCAACCACACCTGCTCCTACACCACCGACACGCCCGACTTCTGGCGCAGGGAAGGGCAGCCCTACCCCTCCCACGAGGGGAGGTTCACCGGGGAGCCCGCCTACTTCAAGCACACCCTGGCGAACACCGAGTGTATGATGGAGAGGATGGGGACCTCGGCGGAGGACTACGATCACGTGGTCTTCCACCAACCCAACGGGAAGTTCCCCGTGCGGGTGGCCAAGAAGCTCGGCTTCACCGAGGACCAGATCGACACCGGTCTCCTGACCCCGGTGATCGGGAACACCTACAGCGGCTGCGTGCCCCTGGGACTGGCCGCCATACTGGACGTGGCCAGGCCGAACGAGCGCGTGCTGGCGGTGGCCTACGGCTCCGGCGCCGGGTCCGACGGCTTCGACCTGACCATCACGCCGGGGATCAAGCGGCTGAGGAAAACGGCCGCCCCCTCCGTCAAGGTGCTGGTAGAGAACAAGAAGTTCATCGACTACGCGACCTACGCCAAGTACCGGGGCAAGATCCGGATGAAGGAGGGAGCCTGATGAGGGAGGTGGCGGTCATAGGCATAGGCAGCACCCGGTTCGGGGAGCTGTGGGACCACTCCTTCCGTGATATCGGGATCGAGGCCGGCCTGGAGGCGGTGTACGACGCCAACCTATCCGGCGAGGAGATCGACGCCCTCTTCGTGGGCAACATGTCCGCCGGCCGGTTCATCGATCAGGAGCACATAGGGGCCCTGATCGCCGACTACTCGGGCATGGCCAGGGATCACATTCCCGCCACCCGGGTGGAGGCGGCCGGTGCCTCCGGAGGGCTGGCCGTCCGGCAGGGCTACATGGCGGTGGCCTCCGGCATGCACGACATCGTGGTGGTCGGCGGGGCGGAGAAGATGACCGATGTGGGGGACGCGTCCTCCTCAGCCATCCAGTCCTCCGCCACCGACCAGCAGTGGGAGTCGATCATGGGGGCCACCTTCCCCTCCCTGCACGCCATGGTGGCCCGGCGACACATGCACGAGTTCGGCACCACCAGGGAGCAGATCGGCCAGGTGGCGGTGAAGAACCACAAGCACGGTTCCCTGAACCCCAAGGCCCAGTTCCAGAGGGAGATCAGGCTGAAGAACGTGCTGCAGGCTCCCCCGGTGGCGGAGCCGCTGGGGGTGTTCGACTGTGCACCCAACTCGGACGGGGCCGCCGCGGTGGTGCTGTGCGCCATGGACAGGGCCAAGAGGTACACCGACACGCCGGTCAAGTTACTCTCCTCCGCCCAGGCCTCGGACAGCCTGGCACTGCACCACCGGAAGAGCCTGGTGCGCTTCGACGCCACCGCCGAGGCCGGGCGCAAGGCCTTCGAGAGGGCCGGCCTGAGCCCCAAGGACGTGAACCTGGCCGAGGTGAACGACAACTTCACCATCTCCGAGCTGCTGGCCATCGAGGACCTGGGCTTCTTCCCCAAAGGGGAGGGCGGCAAGGCCACCGAGGAGGGCCTGACCGAGCTCGGGGCGGAGCTGGCCGTCAACACCTCCGGGGGCCTGAAGGCCCGGGGGGACCCCATCGGGGCCACCGGGGTGGCCCAGGTGGTGGAGGCGGTCATCCAGCTGAGGGGGGAGGCCGGCAACAGGCAGGTGAACGGGGCGGAGGTGGCCCTGACCCACAACGTCGGGGGCACCGGCTCCACCGCCGTGGTACATCTGCTGGGGGTGATCTGAGTGACCGCACCGAGGTACTGGCGCGACAACCCTGCCAGGTACAACCTCATCGGGGTCCGCTGCGGCTCCTGCGGGAAGCCGTTCTTCCCTCCCAGGAGCGTGTGCCCGGACTGTCACCGGAAGTCCATAGGCAAGATGGAGAATGTCCGGTTCAAGGGTGAGGGGGAGGTGTACTCCTTCTCCCTCATCCACGACGCCCCCTCCCAGTTCGAGTTGATCAAGCCCTACGTGGTGGCGCTCATCCAGCTGGACGAGGGGGTGATGATCACCTCGCAGGTGATCGATTGCGACCCCTCCGAGTTGCGGATCGGGATGCGGGTGAGGAGCACCATGCGAAAGCTGGGGGAGGAGGGCCCCGGCGGGGTCATCCACTACGGCTACAAGTTCGTCCCCGCCGACGGGTACTGAATCCCCCATGTTCACCAAACCCCTTCCTCCCCATACTTTTTCTTTACTCTCCACCATACCATGACGGATGATCGAGCTGGACGGAGAGGGTCTGACCCTGGATGAACTGGTCCTGGTGTCTCTGGGGGAGGGATGCGCCCTCCACCCCGAGGCAAGGGAGAGGACCGTGAGGGGAAGGGAGGCGCTGGAGTCCATCCTGGAGAGCGGTGAGGTGGCCTACGGCATCAACACCGGGGTGGGGGACTTCCAGAACGTGGTTATTCCCCGGGAGGACCTGCTCCGGCTGCAGAGGAACCTGCTGAGGTCGACCGCCTCCGGGGCGGGGGAACCCCTGGACCGTGAGACGGTCAGGTCCATGCTGGCCCTGAGGGCCAACGCCCTGTGCAAGGGCCTCTCCGGTGTCCGGGTGGAGGTGGTCGAGACCCTGGTCCAGATGCTCAACCGGGGGGTGGTGCCCCTGGTGCCGAGCAAGGGATCGGTGGGCTCCTCGGGCGACCTGGCGCCGCTGGCCCACATCGGACTGGTGATGATGGGCGAGGGTCGGGCCTACCTGGACGGGGAGCTCCTTCCCGGGGGAGAGGCGATGGGGAGGGCGGGCATCCCGGTCCTGGAGTTGAAGGAAAAGGAGGGTCTGGCCCTGGTCAACGGCACCCAGCTGATGGTGGCCCAGGGGGCCCTGGCCCTGCACCGCTCCCTCACGCTGCTCAAGGCGGCCCAGATGGCCCTGGCCATGAGCCTGGAGGCCCTCATGGGGACGGATGCAGCCTTCGACGATCGTTTGGTGAGCTCCCGTCCCCACCCTGGACAGGTGAAGGTCGCGGCCAACCTCCACTCCCTCCTGGAAGACAGCGGGATCGTGTGCTCCCACCGGGACTGCCCCCGGGTCCAGGATCCCTACACCCTCAGGTGTGGCCCGCAGGTGCTGGGGGCTGTCCGGGACTCCATGCACCGGACGAAGGAGACGTTGGAGGTGGAGATGAACAGCGCCACCGACAACCCCCTGATCATCGACGGACATGGGATCTCCGGCGGCAACTTCCACGGGGAGCCAGTTGGCATGGTCCTTGACCATCTGGCCCTGGCCATCAACGAGCTGGCCGCCTACTCGGAGAGGAGGACGGCCAGGCTGGTGGATGGGAAGCTCAGCGGCCTCCCCCCATTCCTTACCAGGGAGGAGGGGGTGGACTCAGGAATGATGATCCCCCAGTACCTGGCCGCCTCCCTGGTGAGCGAGAACCTGATGCTGTCCTCCCCCGGAACGGCCCACTCCCTGCCCACCTCGGCCAACCAGGAGGACTTCAACTCGATGGGATCGGTGGCCTCCGCCCGCCTGGGAAGGATGGTCTGGAACGCCGAGCGGGTGGTGGCGGTGGAGCTACTGGTGGCGGCCCAGGCCCTGGAGTTCCGGGACCATTCGCCTGGGAGAGGGGCGCGGGCCGCCCACCGGTTCATCCGGGAGGGGGTGGACCCCCTGGCGGAGGACCGCCCGCTGGGAGGGGAGGTGGAATGGATCGCCTCCCACCTGTCCCAGCTGGTGGAGAGGGTGGAGTCAGAGGTGCCCCTGGATTGATCACTCCACCTCGATCTGGAAGGTGGACTCGTACCCATAGGGATCGTCGGACAGGACGGGGCGGCAGGAGAGGCCGAGCTGCACCTCCACCGTGCCGCTGACCAGGGGCTTGATCTCGATCTCCATGCGGACGCTCTCCTGACCCCGGAGCTTCTTCAGCCTCTCCAGCCCCCGTACCTCGATCGGCCCCTCCATGGACACCTCCAAGTCCCTGGCCATCGATCTGCTCTCGTTGGTCAGCTCCAGTACCGCCCTCATCCAGCCCTCCCTGATCGGCCGGTCCAGGAACTCGATGTCCACCCCGATCTCGGGCAGGTAGGAGTCGGCCCGCTCCTCGGCCATGCGGAGGGCCTCCCTCAGGCTGTCGATGGCCTGCTGGTGATCGGTCTTCCTCTCCTCCTCCGCCCGGTCGAACACCTCCTCCACTTCCCGCATGCGCATCATGTTGCGCTTCGCCCTCTCCAGGATGCTCTGGCACCTCATCCTCAGATCGGTGTACTCCTTCTTCTTCTCCACCGCCACCCCGATGCTCTCCTCGCTCTCCCTGATACTGTCCATGGACTCCTGGAGCCTACCCCCCTCCAGGGCCTCCCTGGCCCTGGAGATCAGCTCCATGCTGCCGGAGACGTCCGCCCCGGCCTTCCTCCCCATCTCTATCCTTCCCTCGGCCTCCCTCAACCTGCTCTCAAGGCGGGCCTGGATGAGCGACCGCATCTCCCCGATGGCCCTCTTGATGCGGTCGATCTCCTCCGAACCAGGGCTCTCCGGAAGGTCGGCCGAGGGTGGCATCTCCCCCTCGTCCATCCCCAGGTCACGGTGGAGCAGCTTGAGGGACCCGAGCTCCTCCAGCTTGTCCTCGAGCAGTGATCGGGTGACCTTGTGGAGGGCGCTCTCCCCCCTCCTGAGATTAAGGCTGACCCCCTCGAAATCCAGGTCGCCGAGGGCCCGCTCCGCCCCCTCCACCAGCTCCCGGACCCCTTGGATGTCCTTGCCCTCGTCTGCCATCCTCTCCATCCGGCGGCGCAGCGAGTCCAGCTCCTTGCGCCTGCGGTCGTACATGTCCTCCATGGCCCGGAGCTCATCGTTGCACCGCATGGCCAGGGAGAAAGCGTCGGAGAAGGCGCCCTGTTCCAGCTTCCCCTCCGAGCGCTCCACCAGATCGTCGATCTCCGGTGAGACCAGCCCCCTCTCCCTTGACTCCTCCACCTTGGCCCTGGTCTCCCTTACCGTGTGATCGCTCATCCTCCTCTGCTTGTCGACCCTCTCCAGCTCCTCCTCCATGTCCTTCAGCAGGCGGAGGGCCTCCTGGAACTTCCACTGCTCGATCTTCTCCCTGGCCTCCTCCCGGGAGGCGAGGGCCCTGTCCAGGTCCGGCCCCTTCAGCTCCATCGCCCGGGAGTTGGTCTCCAGGTTCTTCAGCCTCTCCATCAGCTTGGCCCTGGCCCCGGAGGCGGCCTGGTCGGCGGCCTTCTTGGCCAGCTCCTGGGCGACCCCGGACTTCCCCTCCCTGGCCTGGTCCCTGGCCTGCCTGAGTATCTCCGAGGCCCCCCCGGGATCCAGACCCGCCCTCTCCACCGTGTCGATGACCGACTGGGCCCGGTCGATCCCCTCCCCGGCCTTCCTCTCCACCAGTCGGCCCTGGTCCAGCTCCTGGTTCACCAGCTCGACCGCCCGTAAAGCGTCCGGGATCCTACCCTCCTCGAGCAGGTTCCCGGCCCGTCCGACCACCTTCTCCAGGGAGGAGACGTCCACGCCGGAGCTCCTTGCCCGGGAGAGCAGTTCCCTGGCGTTCTCCAGTTCCCGATGCATCCTCCCGTTCAGCTTATTCTCCACGGCCCCCCTGGCCTCCTCGACGATCTGCAGGGCCTGCTGATGGTCCCCGGACTCCATCAGCTCCTTTGCCTCTTCCAGTCTTCCCTCCTCGGCGGAGGCGTCCACCTCCAGCCGGTTGGCGGTGGCCACCATGTTCATCGCCTCCCGGAGGGCCTTGGGCGACATAAGGGGGGCCAACAACCCCTCGGCCTTGGACATGCACTCGCCGGCCATCTCCTGGGCCTGATCGTACTCCCCACGCTCAAAGTGCTCCTTCAGGCGCTCCAGCATCTGGCGGACCTGGTCGAACTCCTCTCCGCCGGAGGGGGCCTGTTTGAGCAGGTCTGAGATCTCCCCGATGTACTCGGAGATCTCTATATGCTGGGTGATCTTCTCACTCAGGGTCCTCTCCGCCTCCTCCAGCTGGTGGAAGGCCTCGGCCACCTCCCCCTCCTCCATCCTCTGGCGGATGCGGTCGGCCATCCTCTCCACCGCGATCACCTCCACCCCCCGCTTCCTGGCGGTGGAGATGGCCCGCCTCAGGGAGGAGACGCCCCTCTCCACCCAGTCCACCACCACCGATCCCGATAGCCTCAGGACCTCGTGGACCAGGGACATGACCTCCTCGTCCCCCTCCTCTGACCGCAGGCTCTCCGCCCTGGCCATCTTTCTCTCCAGGGTGGAGCTCTCCTCCCCTATCCTCTTGGAGATGTCCATCAGCCGCTTGGCCCTTTCCAGTCCATCGTCCAGGGCGGAGGACCTGTGTTCCTCCAGCTCCTCGGTGGCCCCCTTGGCCAGATGGTAGGCCCGGGTGGGATCGCCGTTGGCCAAGGCCTCCTCTGCCTGCTGGACCTTGAACTCGGCCGACTCCACCTCCGCCACTTCCTTGTAACGTTCCACCTCGCCGGCAGCCTCCTCCAGCGCCTGCTCGGCGGCGCCCTTCAGCCTGCTCTCGAGCTCTCGATGACATCGCTCCAGCGGCTCCTGGGTACGGTCGTACTCCCCGTTCTTCACCCTCTCCATGAGACTGTCGACGGTGGAGCTGAGCTCGCTCACCTCCAAACCCATCCTCATGGCCGACGCCAGCAGGAGTTCCAGCTCCATGATCCTGCTCCCCAGGTGCTGCTGGATACCGTGGTGGATGTTCTTCCGGGCGGAGCCGAGCTGGTCCATCGCCTTCCCCACCTTCCCGCCCAGGGCCAGCTTCCTGGCCTCCCGCACGGCTACCCTGGCCCGCTCCAGGTCCAGACCGAACTCCTTGCCCTTGGACATGAGCTCCTCGGTGCTGGAGAGCTCCCCCTCCAGCTCCCGGAACTCCTTGAGTTCCTCCTCCAGGTGCCGATCGGCATCCTGCACCTCCTCCATCGCCTCCTGGAAGCTCCCCTCCCTGAACCTGGTCCTGGCGCTCTCCAGGTACTCCAGGACCTGCTCGGCCTCGGCGCCCACCCTCCGGGCTATCTGGAGCTTGGGCCTCAACCTGGCGATCCGGGAGACCAGAGCGTCGGCCTCCAGCTCCCTGGTCCACTCCTTGAGCTCCTCCAGCACCTCCATGGCGCTCTCCAGCTCGCCTGACCTGGTCTGCCCCACCGCCCCCTTCACCCGCTCCGCCAGGTCGCCCAACCCTGGTTCGTAGGACCTGAGGGTTTCCACCCTGGAGCCGAGGGAGGAGAGGTGGGTCAGAATGGCCCGGGAGAAGGCCTTTTTCAGCTCCCCCTCCGCTATGGTCAGGAGGGAGAACGCCTCCTCCAGGTCCCCCTCCTCCAGCTCGGCCTCCGCCCTCTCCCTCTCCACGTTGGACAGGTCGGCCCCCAGGCTCCTGGCCCTCTCCTCCCTTCCCCGCATCTTCTGGATCCGGGAGTGGAAGTGGTTGGTCAGCGCGTCAGTCACCGAGTCCAGGCAGGAGTTGATCTGATCTATGGAGGAGTGGTGGTCCCCCGACTCCAGGGACCTCCTGGCCTGCCCCAGCTGCTCCCTTCCACTGCCCATGTCCAGGTCCTGCTGCTCGGCCAACAGGAGCAGGGACTGGGCCCGCTCGAAGCGGTCGGCCATCCTCGAGTTGACGAACTGCTCGATCTTGTCCCAGGCCCGATTCGCGGTCTGGTAGGCCTCCTCCAGCTCCCCTCGGGAGAGCAGCTCTCGGGCCTTATCCAGCCGGGAGAACTCCTCCCCGGCGGTCCCTCGGGTCTCACCCAGACCCTCCAAGAGCCCCTGGGCGGAATCCAGGACGGAGGAGATGGTCTTCTTCTTGGCCTCCTCCATGAGCTCCAGCGACTTGCTGGCCTTTCCCAGTGCGGATTCGTAGTCCTTCCTGGAGAACAGGTCCCTGGCCTCCACCAGGGCCTTCTCGGCCTGGGCCACACCCGCTCCCATCTCCTTGGCGGTGGTCAGGGAGTCCTCTGCCCGGGACAGCGTCTGCTCCGCCATCTCCCGGTACTTGGCCGCCTTCTTGGCCTGCTTCTCCAGCTGCTTGGTGAGCTGGAGCTGCCTAAGATATCCGCCGGTCAAGGGGTTCAGCTCCGATCGCGCGATCCTTCCCTGGACGAGGGGTGCGGAATATGCCCCGTGTCGACCTTTAAAGTTTTGTCCCCGTTATCATCACCGCTTGGTCATCTCCACGAAGGCCACCCTCTCCAGGACCAGGTCCAAGGCCAGGTCGCCCGCGGCCAGGATCTCCTCCTCCCCGATGCCGTGTCTGCGAAGCTTCTCCAGGTCCCCTTCCAGCAGGGAGTAGTCCCTCTCCATCCCCAGGGCCTCCAGCGCCTTCTCCGGGTCCAGGTCGAAGAGGACCAGGGCCATGCCCTGGGAGTGCCCCTTCACCCCCATCTTCTCGGTGGCCCTGGAGATCTGCCTCTCACCGGAGGCGTACATCAGGGTCTCCATGCCCAGGGAGGAGGCGGTGTTGGTCCCCCTCTCGAACGCCCGGAGGGCGTGCTCGGCGGCGCTCTCCAGGTGGTCCCTCCCCACCACCATGTCCGGGTCGATGGGAACGCCCTGTCCCAGCGACCGCAGGATATCCAGCACCTCCTCCGGATCCCCCACATCGCCCCGGGCGCCCAGGATGTGGATCATGGCGGTGGCAACGCTCATACCCCGATTTATCCTTTCCCCCATTCGAAACCTTTATCATCCCCCATCCTGGTAGCCGTCCAGTCGGTGATCTGATGAAGCCCAGGGAGAGCGTATCGGTGAGGTCCCCCTGCAGCCTGTCCAACCTCGGGCCGGGGTTCGACGTCTTCGGTCTGGCCCTAGACGGTCCCTTCGACGTGGTGGAGGCCAGCAGGGCCGAGCGGGGGGTGACGGTGGAGAGCGTGACCGGGGGGTTCGCCTCGGACGTGCCGATGGAGGCGGGGAACAACTCGGCCGCCGTGGCCGCCCGCCAGGTGCTGGAGAGGGGCGGCGCGGACTTCGGCCTGTCCCTCCGGCTGGAGAAGGGGGTGCGCCCCTTCTCCGGGCTCGGCTCCTCCGGATGCTCCGCCGCCGGGGGCGCCTACGCGGCCAACCTGCTCCTGGAGGAGCCCTTGCCCCTGGGAACGGTGGTGGAGTGCGCCATGTGGGGGGAGCACGCCGTCTCCGGGGCCCTGCACGCCGACAACGTGGGCCCCTCCCTACTGGGAGGGTTCACCATGGTCTCCTCCTACCGCCCCTTCCACATCCACCGGATCACCCCTCCCAGGAACCTGGGGGTGGTCATCTCCCTCCCGGACATCCGGGTGCCCACCAGGCGGGCCAGGGAGGTCCTCCCCTCTCAGGTGGCCCTCAAGGACATGGTCCATCACGTCTCCAGGGCATCCGGGGTGGTCCTCGGGTTCAGGAACGAGGACATCGATCTGATCGGGAGGAGCATGAAGGACGCGGTGATCGAGGAGGCCAGGGCCCACCTGATACCCCTGCTCAGGGAGGCGCAGAACCTGGCCCTGGAGTACGGGGCCTCCGGCTCCTTCCTGGCCGGCAGCGGCCCCGCCATCGCCTCCGTCTTCGACAGCGATCTGGTGGACGGGGGGAGGATCGGCAGGGCCATGGACGAGCTCTACCGCAGGAACGGCCACGACTGCGCCTCCTGGGTGACCACCTGGGGGGAGGGCTGCAGGAGGTCTGAGTGATGTACCGGATCAGGTGCTGGGAGTGCGGCCGTGCGGTGGAGGACGAGTGGTCCACCGTCTGTTCCTCCTGCCAGGGACTGCTGGATATAGAGATGGATCTGGAAGGGGTCAAGGAGATGCACCCGGTGGACCTGAAGAGACGCCCCCTGGGGGTGTGGAGGTACGCCCCATTCCTGCCGGTCACCGGGGAACCGATCTCCCTTCAGGAGGGGGGCACCCCCCTCTATCCCTGCCCCTCCCTGGCCGAGGACTGGGGCCTCTCCACCCTCCGGGTGAAGTACGAGGGGGCCAACCCCACCGGATCGTTCAAGGACCGGGGGATGACGGTGGGGATGAGCAAGGCGGTGGAGCTGGACGCGGACATGGTGGGCTGCGCCTCCACCGGGAACACCTCCGCCTCCCTGTCCGCCTACGCCGCCAAGGCCGGCACCAAATGCCTGGTCCTCCTACCCGAGGGGAAGGTGGCCGCCGGCAAGCTGGCCCAGGCCATGTTCTACGGCGCCCGCATACTGGCGGTCCAGGGTAACTTCGACGACGCCCTGGGCATGGTGAGGCAGCTCTCCGACAGGGGAGTGCTGTACCTGCTCAACTCGATCAACCCCTTCCGCCCGGAGGGGCAGAAGTCGGTGGGGTACGAGATCGTGGACCAGATGGGGTTCGCCCTCCCCGACCGCATCGTGCTCCCGGTGGGCAACGCCGGCAACATCTGGGCGGTGTACAAGGCCCTGAGGGAGCTGGAGGAGGTGGGCTGGATCGACCACATACCCAGGCTGACCGGAGTGCAGGCCGAGGGGGCCAACCCCCTGGTCTCGGCCTTCCGGGAGGGGAGGGAGGACTTCGACCCGGTGGAGACCCCGGACACGGTGGCCACCGCCATCCGCATCGGCGACCCGGTCTCGGGGAAGAAGGCTTTGCACGCCATCTACCGGACCGGCGGGACGGCGCTCCAGGTCTCGGACGAGGAGATCCTGCAGGCCCAGCGGGCCCTCGGCCGTCGAGAGGGGGTGGGAGTGGAGCCGGCCTCCGCCGCCTCCCTGGCCGGGGTGAGGTCCCTCCTTCAGTCAGGGGAGATGGACCGGGACGAGAGCGTGGTGTGCATCTGCACCGGCAACCTGCTGAAGGACCCGGACGTGATCATCTCCTCCTTCGGGGAGGCGGAGAGGGTGCCGCCGGACGTCGACGCGGTGCTCGACCTGCTGTGAGAGAATCACAAATTGCTTTACCCTTTCCACCGATACATGTGCGCATGGAGAGGAGGAGATACCGCACCTACGTGACCGGTTTCGACGAGAACATCGGTGGGGGCATACCCCAGGGGCACGTGGTGTTCATCGCCGGCGAGGCCGGCTCGATGAAGTCCTCCCTGGCATACTCCATCCTGTTCAACAACGCCAGGGAGGAGGGCGTCAACGGGCTGTACATCTCCCTGGAGCAGAGCAAGGAGACCCTGCTCCGGCAGATGGAGGGCTTCGGACTCACCGGGGAGACCAAAGGGTCCCTCGAGGTGCTGGACATGGGGGGCATCAGGCTGAGCTCGGACAGCCCGGACTGGTTCGAGACCTTCCGCTTCGCCGTGGGGGAGACCAAGCGGCGGCTGAACTACGAGCTGCTGGTGGTCGACTCCCTTGGGGCGATGGAGCTCATGTCCAGGTTCTCCTCCCCCCGGGAGGACATGTTCCGCTTCTTCGAGTGGCTGCGCTCGCTGGAGATCACCACCCTGATCATCTCGGAGATGCCGGTGGGGCCGTTCACCTGCTACGGGACCTACGAGACCGACTTCCTGGCCGACGGTATCCTGCACATGAGCATGGCCCAGATGGGCGACTCGGAGGTGCACAGGAGGATCAGGTGCGTGAAGATGAGGGAGACCAACCACGCCACCTCCTACTTCTCCTTCCTGGTCAGCGACTACGGCTTCTCGGTCACCAGGGCCATCTCCGACTTCTAGAAGTCGGTGAGGCGCAGCTGCCCCTCCTGCTCCTCCGGCTCGGGCGCTTTGGCGCCCGGCGGATGCAGCTCCCCGCCCACCTGCTCCTTGATCCGCCTGGCCATCCCCTCCCCGATGCCGGGGATGCGGGAGAGGGCGTCCACGTCCGCCTCCTTCAGCTCCTGCGGGCCGCGGAAGCCGCGATCGAACAGCGCCCTGGCCCTCACCCTCCCCAGGTGCCTGAGCTTGACCAGGTCCATCAGCTCCCCCTTCACCCCGTACCGGATGCGGTACATGAGCTCCGTCAGGGGCGGGTAGGCGTTCTTGTTGAAGATGGAGGCCAGCTCCCTCATGGAGTAGAGCAGCCACTCCCCCACCTCCACCTTGTTCCTCAGGTCCCCCGGGCCCATGTTGAACCTCTTCAGCAGGCTGTCCTCCTCGATCTCCTCCATCCACGCCTCCAGGGAGAGGGCGGTCTTCAGGTCGGAGAGGAAGAACTCGTACTCGGTGAGGTCCTCCGGAACGGGCAGGAGGAGCTCCTCCCCCCGGGTCATGAGCACCTCCTCCACCCACTCGTGGTCGCCCCTCCGAAGGTACATGGAGAGCATGTCCGGTGCCGAGCACAGGGCGTGGAGCACGCCCAGGGTGGGGACTTCCCCCATGGTCCTCAGGGCGTCCCGCAGGGAGACGGCGGACATGGGGTCGATGTACAGGTCGGAGACCCGGCGGCCGAAGAAGGAAGCCCTCAGCTCCTCCCCCTTTCGGATCATCCCCTCCCCCTCCAGGAAGTCCAGGACGCGGTCGATGGAGTCCTCCAGGTGGTACACCTCGGTCTGGTGGGCGAAGAAGGTGGATCCCATGAACTCCAGCAGGGACTCCCTGGAATCGGCGGTGCCGGTGGCGATGATGGCCAGCACGTGGGACCGCAGGACGGGCTCGCTCCCCAGCTTGGAGAAGATCTCCTCCGTCTCCCCCAGCAGGTAGTTGTCCATCAGGAAGTCCTTCTCCCGGTCGCCCTTGGCCACCAGAACGGCCTCGCCCTCCGAGTCGTACCTGGGTCGGCCGGCCCGTCCGCACATCTGCTTGATCTCCAGGACGGGAATGGCCACCCGGCCGTAGCCGCCCTCGAACCTCTGCACGTCCCGGATCACCACCCTGCGGGCGGGGAGGTTGATCCCGGCGGCCAGGGTGGGGGTGGCCACGATGCAGCGGATGTCTCCCCTCTTGAATGCCTCCTCCACCATGCGCCTCTGGTCGTTTGTCAGACCGGCGTTGTGGAAAGCGATCCCCTTGGACACGCAGCTCCGCAGTCTCTTGCCCACCGAGGTCTCCTCCCCCTCCACCTCCTCCACCTCCACTCTCCTCTCCAGGAGGTCGTCCATAGCCGAAGCGAACCGTGTAGCCAGGGACTCGGTGGACCTGCGCGTGTTCACGAAGACCAGGCACTGACCTCCCCCTTCCACCGAGTCCTTGATCAGGCTCCACACCGGGTCATCGGTGACCTCCACCTCCCTGGAGGTGTTGTCAGTGAAGAAGATCCTGCCGTCCAGGAACACCCCCTCCTTGAGCAGCACCGGCCTCCACTCGGAGGCCACGTGCTCGGCGTCCAACCATTCGGCCAGGTCGACCGAGTTGCTGATCGTCGCCGATAGCGCGATGATCTGCAGCGAGGGGTTGAACCTCCTCAGCTTTGTCAGGGTGACCTCCAGGGTGGGCCCCCTCCCCGGGTCGTGTATCAGGTGGACCTCGTCCGCCACCACCAGGGAGAGGGAGGAGAGCCACTGGCTCCTGTGCCGGAGCAGGGAGTCCGCCTTCTCGGAAGTGGCCACGATGATGTCGAACTCCTCCAGTCGGGGATCGGGAGAGTCGAAGTCCCCCACCGATCTGACGGTGCGGATGCCCAGGGGCTCGAAGCGCCTCAGGTCCTCGTACTTCTCCTGGGCCAGCGCTCTCAGGGGTACGATGTAGAGCACCTTCCCTCCCCTCTCCAGCACGTGGCGGATCGCGGCCAGGTAGGCCACCAGGGACTTGCCGGATGCGGTGGGTATGGACAGGACCACGTTCCTCCCTTCCAGGGCGTGCGGCACCGCCTGGGCCTGGGGAGGGTAGAGCTCGGTGATCCCCTCCTCCCTCAGGACGCGCACCACTTCCCGGGGCATGCCCAGATACTCCACGCTGGTCCTATCCGTCCTTACACCCCCAGCGGCTTATCAGCCGGTACTGGGCGATGGCCACGCCCAGGATGATGATCATACCGTAGACCGCCCCTTCAACATCGATCAGGTCATCAAGCACGAGGAAGGATAAAATGTTAGCGAACACTGGGATGAGGTAGATGAAGAACACCTGTGTGGACAGCTCGTTCCTCTGCAGCACGATGTTGTACAGGATGAAGGCCATGGCCCCGGGGAACAGGCCCAGGAGGACTATCATGAGCAGGGCCATCGGGGTGAACTCGTAGGCGGCCGTTTCCACCGGGGCCAGGGCCAGCAGTCCGAAGCAGCCCACCACCAGGCCCCAGGCGGTCACGTCCAGGGGATGATGCTCCTTCATGGCCACCTTGTTTATCAGACCGGACATGGCGTATCCGAGTGCGGCCACCAGGACGATGGCGTTCCCCACGAAGGTGGCGTCGCTGAGGTTCACCCCCTGGTAGGTGACCAGCAGCATGGTGCCGGCGATGGCCACCACCGTTCCCACCACCTTGTCCGGGCCCAGGTGCTCCCTGAGGAAGACCACCGCCAGGAGCATGGTGTAGACCGGGCCGGCGGCCTGGATGATGGAGGAGACCGAGGGGGTGGTGTACTGCAGGCCGACGGAGAGGGCCCCGTTGGGCAGGGCCACCCCCACCAGACCGGCCAGGAGGAATATCCTCCACCCGGACCGGAAGCTCGCCCACATCTTTCCCAGGGACCTCCACCTCCAGGCCATCACCACGATCATGACGGAGCCGGCCACCACGAAGCGCAGTGCGGCGAAGCCCACCGCCGGCAGGTACTCCAGGCCGATGGTGATCATGGGGAAGGAGGCCCCCCACATGAACACCGCCGAGAGGACGGCCAGAACCGACAGCGGATCGCCCGGTTCCCGGGGCATACGGGGGGAATGGCGGAGGGCTACTTAACCTCCTTGGGTTAGGAGGGATAGATTTATTAGATGCCTCCTGCTTGAGGAACTCATAAGGCGCTGAAAAATGAAAGTCTGGCTCATGCTTACAGAAAACAAATCGGTATGCAAATCCTTAATTAGGGGTACCTTCATGAGTCGGATTGGATAGAGTCCTCGAAGGTGATTTATGAGCGATAACCAGACCGAAGGGCTCCCCGATGTGGAGACCTGGATTGGTGAGCAGGAATACGATACCACCGCGGACATCGAGATCCCGGACAGCCTGGCCGATCAGGTGATAGGCCAGGACGAGGCGGTGGAGGTCATCAAGAAGGCGGCCGAGCAGAAGCGGCACGTCATGCTCATCGGCGATCCCGGGACGGGCAAGTCGATGCTGGCCAGCTCCATGACCGATTTTCTCCCCACCGAGGAGCTTCAGGACCTCATCGCCTACCACAACTCGGAGGACACCAACGAGCCCAAGGTCAGGGTGGTGCCCGCCGGGAAGGGCAAGGAGATCGTCAACTCCCAGAAGCGGGAGGCCATGCAGAAGAAGCAGCAGAAGGCCTCCATGATGACCGCCATCCTGTTCATGATCGTCGGTCTGACGGTCGTACTGTACATACAGTCCGGCATGAACGATCCCACCATCATCCTGATGGGCATCGTGGCGGCGGCCATCATATTCTTCGCCATGCGCTACACCGGCCAGAGGCAGGAGAACTACATTGTGCCCAAGTTACTGGTCTCCCACGAGGAGGGGGACAGACCGCCCTTCGTGGACGCCACGGGGGCCCACGCGGGCGCCCTCCTGGGCGATGTGAAGCACGATCCCTTCCAGAGCGGCGGGCTGGAGACCCCGGCCCACGAGCGTCTGGAGGTGGGTTCGATACACAAGGCGTCAAAGGGCGTGCTGTTCATCGACGAGATCAACATGCTCCGCATGGAGTCCCAGCAGTCCCTCCTGACCGCGCTGCAGGAGGGGAAGTTCTCCATCACCGGCCAGAGCGAGCGCAGCTCCGGGGCCATGGTGAAGAGCGAACCGGTCCCCTGCGACTTCGTGCTGGTGTGCGCCGGCAACCTGGACGCCATCCGGGGGATGCACCCCGCCCTGAGGTCCAGGATACGCGGATACGGGTACGAGGTGTACATGAAGAACACCATGCCCGACACCTCCGAGAACCGGAGTAAGCTGATCCGCTTCGTGGCCCAGGAGGTGGCCAAGGACAAGAAGATCCCCCACTTCGACCGGGCGGCGGTGGCCGAGATCCTCAAGGAGGCCCAGCGCCGGGCCGGCAGGAGGAACCAGCTCACCCTCAGGCTGAGGGAGCTGGGCGGACTGGTCCGCGTCGCCGGCGACATCGCCAGGGAGAGGTCCAGCCCGGTGGTCTCGGACGAGCACGTGATAGCGGCGAAGAAGATCGCCCGCTCGCTGGAGCAGCAGATCGCCGACCGCTACATCGAGATCAGGAAGACCTACCGGACCTTCCGGACCGAGGGGGAGTCGATCGGCAGCGTGAACGGCCTGGCGGCGCTGAACGCCGACTCCTCCATGTCCGAGTTCTCCGGGGTGGTGCTCCCCATCGTGGCGGAGGTGACCCCGGCGCAGACCAGGAACGGCGGTAGGATCATAGCCACCGGCCAGCTGGGGGACATCGCCAAGGAGGCGGTGCAGAACGTCTCGGCCCTGATCAAGAAGTACACCGGGGAGGACATCAGCAACCACGATGTCCATGTCCAGTTCGTGGGCACGCACGAGGGGGTGGAGGGCGACAGCGCCTCCATCTCGGTGGCCACGGCGGTCATCTCCGCCTTCGAGGAGGTGCCGGTGGACCAGACGGTGGCCATGACCGGGTCCCTGAGCGTCAGGGGCGTGGTCCTGCCCGTCGGCGGGGTGACGGCCAAGATCGAGGCGGCCGCCGAGACCGGGATCAGGAAGGTGCTCATCCCCATGGACAACATGAGCGATGTGGTCCTGGAGGAGAGGTACATGGACAAGATCGAGGTGGTGCCGGTGGAGAACCTCTCAGAGGTGCTCAACCACGCTTTGGTCAGCGGCCAGAAGAAGGAGGGCCTGATGAACAAGCTGGCCAAGCTGGTGGAGAGGACGGCCACTGGGGCGACCCGCATGCCCATGGCCTGAGCAAACTATTTCTACCCCGTGAGCAGGTTCCCCATGGACCAGCGGAGGAAGGGACCTGAACAGAGACGACTTCACCGGACTGATCATCGGACGCTTCCAGCCATTCCATTGCGGCCACAAGCAGGTGATCGAGAGCATCGCGGAGGAGTGCGACCACGTCATCGTGGGCATCGGCAGCGCCGACGTCTCCCACACCTACGAGAACCCCTTCACCGCGGGGGAGAGGCACCTGATGATCTCCAACGCCCTGAAGGACGAGGGGATGGAGGACTTCTACCTGGTACCGGTGGTGGACATCAACCGCTACGCCGTCTGGGTGGCCCACGTGGTCTCCCTGGTGCCCCCGTTCAAGGCGATCTACTCCAACAATCCCCTGACCAGGAGACTGTTCTCCGAGGCGGGCTACGAGGTCCGGGCCTCCCCCCTCTTCAACCGGTCCATCTACTCGGGCACGGAGATCCGCCGTCGGATGCTGGACGGGGAGGAGTGGAGGTCCCTGGTCCCCCCGGCGGTGGCCGAGGTGGTGGAGGAGATCTCCGGCCAGGAGAGGATCAAGGAGCTGATGAAGGACCTGTGGTGACATGCTGGCCGAGCAGCTGGGCGTTCTGCTGACCGAGAGGGGTTTGACCGTGGCGGTGGCCGAATCCTGCACCGGCGGCCTCGTCTCCGACATGATCACCGACGTCCCCGGGGCGTCCCACTACCTGCTGGCCGGCCTGGTGACCTACAGCAACGAGTCCAAGATCGACTTCCTGGGGGTGAGGGCGGACACCCTCATGCAGTTCGGGGCGGTCTCCGAGCGGGTGGCCAGTGAGATGGCGGTCGGCGTCCGGGGGTCCACCGGGGCGGACCTGGGGATCTCCACCACCGGCATCGCCGGCCCGGGCGGGGGTAGCCCGGAGAAGCCGGTGGGGCTGGTCCACTTCTGCGTCTCCCTGGAGGACCGTGTGATCACCGACCATCGGGTCTTCCCCGGCTATCGGACCCGGGTGAAGAGGGAGGCGGCCCGGCACGCCCTTCAGATGGCCATCGACGCCATGAATGGATAGCTTCCTAGGGAAACCTATGGCAAGTTCTATATGCGGTAACTGGAATACACCCGGCCGTCAGGTGTAGGGAATGGATGCACCAGTTCCGAGGATACCCACCGGGGTGTCCGATTTTGACTCCATAATCAACGGGGGTTTTCCGGCCGGATCGGTAGTGCTGCTGCTGGGCGAGCTGGGGGCGGGTCAGATCGAGTTCGCCATGACCTCCGCGGCCAAGCTCTCCCTGGTCAAGGAACATCCCGAATCGGCGGACTTCTTCCTGGGCCAGAAGGGAAAGAACCGGGTGATGCCGGAGAAGATATGCTACGTCACCTTCTCCCGCTCCAGGGAGGACATCCTCCGGGAGATCTACGCCTCCTTCAACGAGGAGTTCTACCAGGCCTTCCGGGACCACGTGCTGTTCAAGGACTTCTCCTCCTCCTACTTCAAGCACACCATGGTGCCCTCCTCCTGGGCCGGCGAACACTCCTCCATCTTCTCCAAGGGGGAGGACGAGGAGGTGCTGGAGGGTCTGGTGAACTTCCTGGACCAGAACGCCCCCGACAGCCTGGTGATCATCGACTCCGTCACCGACCTGGTGGTGAGCACCAAGATCGACCCCTACGACCTGGTCTCCGTGCTCAGGGGCATGCAGCGGGTGGCCAAGAGGTGGAGGGGGGTGGTCTACCTGGTGCTGTCCAAGGACATCATGGAGGGGATGAAGCAGAAGATGATCATGGACAGTGTGGACGGCTCCCTGGTGTTCGAGTGGAGCCGCTTCCATCAGTCCTCCAAGAGGCAGAGGTACCTGTACGTGGAGAAGTTCATGAGCATCCTACCCCACCTGGACAAGGAGAGGATCGCCCGGTTCGCCACGGTGGTGACCTCCCAGAGCGGACTGGTGGTGATCGATACCGAGAGGATTGGGTGATACGAATGGACAAGGTGAAGACAGGCGTTAGCGGTTTGGACGAGATGCTCGGCGGAGGGGTTCCCAGGTCCCACACGGTGGTGGTCATGGGCTCCTTCGGCACCGGCAAGACCACCTTCGGGCTCCAGTTCCTCGCCCAGGGGCTGAGGGAGGGCGAGAAGGGCATCTTCATCACCCTGGAGGAGGACGAGGAGTCCATCATAGCGGACGCATCAGCCTTCGGCTGGGACCTGCGGACGCCGGTGGAGGAGGAGCGGCTGAATATCGTGAAGCTGGAACCGACCGACGCGCTCTCCACCGTATCCAAGATCAAGAGCGACCTCCCCAAGTTCATCCAGTCCTTCGGTGCCTCCCGCATCGTCCTCGATTCCATCTCCCTGCTGAACATGATGTTCGACAGCGAGCAGGAGAAGAGGAGCAACCTGTTCAACCTGAGCAAGATGATCAAGGACACCGGGGCGACATGCGTGATGACCGCCGAGGTGAGGGACGACAACCCGGTGGCCTCCCGGGACGGGCTGGTGGAGTACACGGCGGACGGCGTGGTGGTCCTGCAGTACGAGGAGCCGGCGGACAAGGGAGAGATCCGTCTGACCCTGAGGGTGGTGAAGATGAGGCGGACCGACCACTCCAGGAGGGTGAGGCCCTACTCGATCTCCTCCGAGGGCATACTGGTGCACTCCCAGGCCGAGGTGTTCTGAAAGGGATATATCCCACCTGCTCGCATCCCTGGTCCATGGAGACCATCACCGTATTCCAGATGAACGACAGCCATGCCTACGTCGAGCCGCACCAGGAGCTCTTCTGGGCCGGTGACCGTCCGGCGTACGAGCGGGTGGGTGGTATGGCCAGGGCGGCCTCCCTGATCCAGGAGGCCAGGGAGGAGGACGAGAGGGTGCTGGCCCTGGACTGCGGGGACACCCTGCACGGCACCTATCCCGCCGTCAGTACCGGGGGCATGGGAGTGGTGCCCGTCCTGAACGCGATGGGCCTGGACGCGATGACCGCCCACTGGGAGTTCGCCTACGGCCCCTCCGGGCTGGAGGAGATCATGCACTCCCTGGACCATCCGGTGCTGGGGATCAACTGCCACCGGGAATCGGGCGGTACTTTCCTCCCTCCCTTCCTGATCAGGGAGGTGGGCGACCTGAACGTCGGCGTCATCGGCATCGCCTCCAACATCGTGGACAAGACCATGCCCCCCTCCTTCAGCCAGGGGTTGAGGTTCACCCTGGGGAGGGAGGAGCTGCCCGGCTGGATCGCCCGGGTGAGGGAGGAGGCCGACCTGGTGGTGGTGATCTCCCACCTGGGATTCCCCCAGGACATGAGGCTGGCCTCGGAGGTGGAGGGGATCGATGTCCTGCTCTCGGGTCACACCCACGACCGGTTGAGGTCCCCCGCCCGGGTGAACGGCACCGTGATCATCCAGTCGGGATGCCACGCTTCCTTCCTGGGCCGACTGGACTTGACTGTGGAAGGAGGGATCAGGGAAGTAAGCCACCGGATGGAGGTGCTGGACGGTACCGTACCCTTCCACCCGGAGGTGCAGGCGAGGGTCGATGACCTCCTGGACCCCCACCGGGAGATGCTATCGGAGACCGTGGGGAGGACCGGGAGGGGGTTGCACAGGTACACCATCATGGGGTCCTCCATGGACAACCTGCTGCTGGATGCGATGATGGAGGCCACCGGGGCCCGGGTGGCCTTCTCCAACGGCTGGCGGTACGGTGCACCCGTACCCCCGGGGCCGATCACCATGAACGACCTGTGGAACATGGTGCCGGTCGATCCCCCCGTGTCCACGGTGGAGCTGACCGGCAGGGAGATCTGGGAGATGATGGAGGGGAACCTGGAGAGGACCTTCTCCCGGGACCCCTACGCCCGGATGGGGGGATCCGTGAAGAGGTGCGCCGGGCTGAACCTCTACTTCAAGGTGGAGAATCCTTCGGGGTGGAGGATCCAGGAGATGTTCGTGGGCGGTAAGCCGCTGGATCCCAGGGAGAGGTACACCGCCGCCTTCGTCACCGAGCAGGGGGTTCCCAAGGGTGTGGGCGTGGACCGCAGGGACCTGCCCCTGCGGGCCATCGATGCCCTCAGGGATCATTTGGAAAAACACTCGCCGGTCTCCCCCGGACCCAGGGGATCGGTGGTGGCGGTCTGATCACCGGGGCTCTTTTCCGGTGACGGTGGGGTTGTCCGGGTGGGAGGTCCACTCGGTGAAGGAGCCCTCGTAGATCCTCACGTCGGGGTAGCCCAGGTACCACTTGAACAGGATGAACTCGTTGGTGGCCTCCCTGCCGGTGCCGCACGAGCAGATCCCCGTCCTGTCCTTGGTGGTCCCCCTTTGCTCCACCATCGACCGGACCTCATCCTCCGGCCTCAGCCTCCTGGTGTTTTCCGGGTCCATGAGGGAGGCCCAGGGTAGGGAGACAGCCCCGGGGATGTGCCCTGCCCTCCTCCAGGGCCCCTGTCCCTCGTAGAACTTACTCGCCCTGGCGTCCAGGAGTGTGACGTCCTCCCGATCCTTGGTCTCCAGGAACTCCTGGTAATCCATGGGGTAGTCCTCCCGCACCGAGGCCTGGAACTCGGTGGGCCTGATCAGCGGGAAGGTCTGGGAGAGCTCCCTGCCCTCCCACTTCCAGCGATCGATCCCCCCGTCCAGGACGTAGATCGGATAATGACCGTACCTGGCCAGGGAGTAGGCAATCATGGTCTGCTCCAGCCCGTCCCCCCATCCCTTGAAGGGGCCCTTCCCGGTGTACACCACCGCCGGCCGCCCCCTCTGTATGCCCGCCCTGCGCAGGTAGGGCTCCACCGTTTCCGGGGGATTGAAGACCCCTGGCTTCTTCACCAGGTAAGAGCGGATGAAGTTCTCGTTCAGATACACCGCCCCGGGATGTGCTCCTGTATGTAGTCGTGGATGTTCGGCTGGACGTCCACCACGGTGATGTCGCTATCCAGATGGGCCTCCAGCCACTCTGGGGTGACCCATTTGACGATGCCCTCACCGGGAGGGCGGGGACCATCATCGTTCATGGCGATCGTACACGTCGGAGCTTGCGATATATAAAATCCGTCCTTCGACGCGTCCACCATCCAGTCCCTTCCACCGGGTCCAGTGGGGACCGTAAACAATATGAACGGATACCCGTTTACGATAGCCGGTAATTCGGATGAAGCTGTTCCGGCGGGGAAAGGTAAAAGAGGTATACGAGGTGGACCAGAGCCAACTGGAGTTCTTGTTCACCGACAACGTTTCTGTCTTCGACAAGATCATTCCCACCAAGATTCCCTACAAGGGGGAGACGCTGTGCCGCACCGCGGCCTTCTGGTTCCAGCTTCTGAGGAAGAATGGCGTATTGACCCACTTCACCGAGCTGATCCCCCCCAACAGGATGAGGGTGAAGAAGGTGGACGTCATCCCGGACTATGACAAGCTGGGATGCTCCTCCACCAATTACCTGATACCGCTGGAGTTCATCGGCCGGCACTACGTGGCCGGCTCCCTGTGGGACAGGCTTCAGAGGGGGGACACCACCCCGGAGGACCTGGGCTTCCCACCGGGTCACGAGGTCTCCTACGGGGAGAAACTGCCCAGCTCCCTCTACGAGACCACCACCAAGCTGGAGAAGGTGGACCGGCCGGTGGAGCGGGAGGAGGCGGTCCAGATATCCGGGCTTACCCACGAGGAGTACGAGAGGATCATGGACATCATCCGGAGGATCGACGGACTGATAGAGCAGGAGGCGGAAGAGCGCTGCCTGATCCACGTGGACGGGAAGAAGGAGCTGGCCTTCGACGAGAACCGTCGCCTGATGGTGGTGGACACCTTCGGCACGGCCGACGAGGACCGGTGGTGGGACGAGGACGACTATGCCTCCGGGAAGTACCAGGAGCTGAGCAAGGAGCTGGTCCGCCAGTACTACCGGGACACCGGTTACCACGAGGAGCTGATGGAGGCCCGCAGGAACGGTCAGGAGGAGCCGGACATACCGCCCCTGCCGCCCGAGATGGTGGAGAGGGTCAGTCAGGTCTACATCGATCTCTTCGAGAGGATCACCGGGGAGAGCTTCCGGTGATCACTCCACCTCCACCTCGACCATCCTGAGCTCGGCGGGACAGTCCAGTTCTCTCTTCACCGCGGTGACCTTCCGCTTGCTGCTCTCGGCCACCCCGGGGGGGTGGCAGAGCTGGAAGTTCTGACAGCCGACGCGGCCACACTTGACGCAGTCCAGTTTGACCGTCGATCCCTCCAGGGCGTACCTGCGCTTCACCGCGCAGCGGATGGGGATCGTCTCCACCTCCACCACCCTCACCCCGTCCTCGTGCATCCTGCAGTCGTGATGGATGTCCCTGGTCCCGATCACCCGGTACCTGTTCCCCGGGCTCAGGTTGAAGCAGACCGTCTTGAGCCTGCAGTCCCTGCAGTCGGTCAACGGTCCCAGGTAGACGAACTCCTCCCCCTGCTTGGCCTGGTGCTCTCCGATCAGCGTAATGGTGACCATTATATCCTCCTCAAATCACTTCGGTGATCCTGGCCATCTTCCCGGCCGCCTCCTCGGTCAGACCGGAGTGGCCCAGGATGGTGAACCTGTCCTCCCGGATCCTGTGGGCGTTCACCAGTGCCTGAATTATCTCTTCCTCGTCGAATCCCAGCTGGTCGGCCGTCACAGGGGCCCCCACCTTCTGCAGGGCGTCCCTGATCTTCTCCCAATCGCCCCCGTGGAGGTACATCATCATGATGCAGCCCACCCCGCACTGCTCCCCGTGCAGGGCCCGGTTGGAGTCGATCATGTCCAGGGCGTGGGAGAACATGTGCTCCGACCCCGAGGTGGGGCGGGAGCTCCCGGCGACGCTCATGGACACCCCCGAGATGATGATGGGGCGGATGGAGATCCACACGCTCTCCTCCAGGTTCGGCCGGATCAGATCGGCGTTGTCTATGATGGTCTGGGAGGTGTAGTTGGCCAGGGCGTAGGCGGAGCGGGAGAACTCCACGTTCCTCATCCTCCTGGCGAACTCCCAGTCCCTCAGGGCGGTGGAGTTGGAGATCACGTCGGCGCAGCCGGCCGCCAGCAGCCTGTAGGGCGCCTTGACTATGACGCTGGTGTCGGCCACTATCCCCAGGGGGACCTTGGCCTCCAGCGACCTGGGCCCCTGGTCGTTGCGGATGGAGGCCCTACCGGAGGCTATCCCGTCGTGGGCGGCGGAGGTGGGAACGCTGATGAAGACCAGTCCGAGGTGCTCGGCGGCCATCTTGCACAGGTCGATCTTGCTGCCCCCGCCCACTCCCAGCAGGAAGGAGGCGTCGGTCTCCTCGCAGACCTCCTCCACCTTCTCCAGGTTATCGGTGTTGGCCTCCCCCACCACGGCGAACTGAATCTCGTAGCCACCTTCGGTCATCACCTGGGCCACGTACTCCCCGGCCAGCCCCCTGGTGTGTTGTCCGGTCACGATCACGCCTGTTCCCCTCAGGCCGAAGTCCTCGCAGACCTCCGGGATGGAGTCCAACACCCCATGGCCTGCGAGCACGTTCCGGGGAAAAAGCATGGAGCGCGCCTTCTTGAAATCGCCCTCATCCATCCCAGCACCTTGAACAAACCCTCATATATGTCATTCACTTTTTCTATTTATCGGTGTCTGGTATTCTGTCCGAGAGGCTGGCCTCCATCTACAGGCGAAGGAAGGCGGCGGTGTGGGCCACCGTTCTCCTGCTGCCGGTGGCGGTTCTGGTGGTCGGCTCCCTCCTCCTCCCCGAGATCTTCTGGGACGACTTCCTGTACAGGTACTTCTGGGGACCGCTGGTCTCCGACGTGGAGGGGGAGGTGATCGACGGCATCGCCGAGGGATACAACGTGGTCAACACGGTGGTCTACGCCCTGCTCCTGGCCGGTGCCCTCTTCCTGCTCTACAAGGGATTCGAGAGGCTGGGGATCAGGGTGGACGCCGCCTTCGTGCTGTCCACCGTTCCAGTGATCCTGTTCGGGGGGATCACGAGGGCCCTGGAGGACGCCCACCTGTTCCAGGGCGGGATCGCCTTCCTCTTCATCTCCCCCTTCATCTACCTGGTGGTGATAGCCCTCTTCCTCATGGGAGGGGTGGTCGGCTACCTGATCGTCGACCGGCGGCCGGGCCGATGGGGCGAGGTGAGGTACTTCGCCCTGTTCATCGCCCTGCTCCTGGCCCTCTACTACCTGGGGACCTGTCTCCTGGAAAAGGAGCTCTCCCACACCGTGCATCCCCTTCTGCCGGCGGTGGCGGCCCTCCTCGGCATCCTGGCCTTCCACCTCTCCCGCCGATGGGTGGAACCGTTCCGGGGGACGATCCTGTGCACCGGCCTGTTCGCCCTGCTGGTTTCCGCCACCTACGCCGTCGCCTTCTCCACTGCGGACGTGTGGCAGTCCTTCTACATCGCCCAGGAGGGTGGTCCCCTGGTGCTCCGGCCCTGGGAGGGGGTGATCATCCCCGGTATCGCCCTGGCCATCACGGCCGGGTTGGGCGCGGCCGGACGGCTGGCGCCCAGGGCGGGTCTGTTGGCCCTGCCGCTCAACCTGGGCATGTTCTTCGCCCACCTCCTGGACGGGGCGGCTACCTACCGCGGGGTCGACCTGTACGGGTACGGGGAAAGGCACGTGCTCCCCACGGCCCTCATCGACCTGTTCGACACCGCGGCGGTGATGCTGCTGCTCAAGCTGGCCCTCGTACTGCTACTTATACTGCTGATCGATGTGATGTTCCGGGAGGACCTGAGGGACTACCCCGGCCTGCCGAGCATCATGAAGTTCGCCGTCATTTTCCTGGGGATGGCTCCGGGCACCAGGAACCTGGTCAGGATAGCCATGGGGGTCTGATCCCTCGGATATCGTCCCGGGGCGATGTGATGATCTCATGGACCTGTTCCGCAGGAAGCGTTCCCCTTCATATGCGATCGTTCACGAAGGATCGGTATCAACTCAACTGGGGAATGGTACCGACAATGTCAATGGGGGAGAAAAAACGCCCGGGAAGGCGTTGCAAGGCGCAACATGCTAACCACTTTAGGAGGAGAATAGGGGGGTGAGCCTATCCCGAGCGCTGTTTGGGCGTAGGAGGGTCCCATATATAAAACTTTCTAAGAAGTTCGGACGACACCATGTGGCGATCTCCGCTGTACCGGTATGATGCGATGATCCTCCTCCCGGTGGTGGGGAGCGATCGTCATGTAGTGAGCGACACTCCCCTCCAGGGAACCGGTGAGAGTCGCCGGGAAGAAATGTCAGGTCTATTCTTATATACTGAGAACCACTTGAGATTGGCGCGGGGAAGATGTTTGAGGGGAGGACGATGGCCGCGGAGTACATGGCCGTGGTGAACGGCGAGGGCGAGGTGAAGTACGCCAGCAGGGGGTTGGTGCAGGCCGTGCCCTCCATGCGCCCGGGGGCCTCCCTTTCTCAACTGATCCGCCCCTCGGACCGGGAGGCTTTCCTCAGAACGATCTCGCGGTCCAGCGAAGGAAGGCTGGACATACGGGGCGGCCCCGCTCTGGACGGGCGACGGCTGCACATGGTCATCCAACCTCTGGAGGGGGATCACCGGGTGGTCGCTTTCTCCATGGCGGAGTGGGAGGCGGAGCACCGTCCCCCGGACCTGGGATCCTTCGCCCGGGCGGTGGACAGTGCGATGGACAGGATAGGCTCCCCGGTGGTGATCGCCGATCAGGAAGGGAGGATCGTTCAGGTCAACAGGGCGGTGGAGGACTCCACCGGGTTCCGGGGGCACGAGCTGAGGGGAAGGCCCCTGCATGCCGTCTTTTCTTCCAGGGAGGCGGATCAGGAGAGGCTCTCCGACGCCTTCGATCGCGCGTCAAGGGGGGAGAGGGTGGAATGCTCCATCCCTCTGATGTCACGGGACGGGGGCGTGGTCGATCAATCCTGGAGGATGTCCACCGCGGTGGTGGGGGAGATGGGGAGGGTGTTCGCCGCCTTCGGCCGGGGAACCCTCGCCGGGAGGAGGGCCGCTGACATCTTGTCCCTCCTGGAGGACTGCTCCGCCGATCTAATCGAGGCGGTGGACCCACTGGAGGCGCTGGAGGACGACATCGCCAGGCTGGTGGACATCCAGGGCCTGGATTTCGCCTTCTTCGGTCTGCAGGACGAGGAGGACGGATTGCACCTGCTCCACGGCATTTCCCCCCGGGTGATGGAGGTGGTGCAGAGGGCGTACCGCACCGACGAGTTCGATCACATCCAGGTGGAGCAGTTCATCTCCGATTGGGTGCCCGGAAGGGTGGAGGGAACCGAGGGGGTGGAATCGGTCCTCCGCATCCCCATGACCATGAGGGGGGAGGTGCTCGGACACGCCCTCTTCGGTGGACCGGCGGAGGTCCTGGATTCGAGAAGGACCCTCCTGAGGATCGTCTGCAACCAGGTGGGAGCCTCCTTCCGCTACTACCGCATGATGAGGACGCTGAGCACCAGGACCTGGGAGTTCCACTCCCTCTACGCCGCCTCCCAGGAGCTGAGCAGCACCCTGGGACTGGACGATCTGGTGGAGGCCGTGCTGATCCTGGCGAGGGAGATGGTCTCCGCCCGGGTCAGCTACCTCTTCGAGCGGGAGGAGGGAAAGGCACGCCTCCTCCACTGGGATTCAGGGGAGGGCGAGGTCTCGGACATGCTGATGGCCAGGCAGGTCGGCCAAGAGGTCATGGACTCGGAGAGGGGCGTGCTGGTGAGGAAGGGGGAGGAGCAGGACAGGTTCGGCGAGAACGCCTTCATCGCCGTCCCGCTGGTCTCCGGGCAGGAGTTCTTCGGTGTGCTCGTTCTGCACTCCCGGACCCGGGGCTTCGACGAGTCCAGCTTCCGCATGATCGAGATGCTCTCCACCGGGGCCTCCCTGGCGATGAGGAACGCCGTACTTTACGAGAGGACCAACCGTATAGCGTCCGAGCTGCAGGCCTACAACGATCTGCTCACCCATGACGTGGCCAACTACAACGTGCCCATACACGGCTACCTGGAGATGCTGCTCACCGATCCGAAGCTGGACGAGAGGCAGAGGGACTACGTCAGAAAGGCCCTCTCCCAGTCGGACCGGATCTCCTCCCTGGTCAACAACGTCCGCAAGCTCGCCGAGATCAGGCTTACCGGGGAGGGGAAGTGTCTGAGGGAGATGGACCTGATGGCGGTGATCGAGGAGGCCATCTCCAGGGTCAGGGAGACGAGGTGCGAAGGAAGGGAGATCTCCCTGTGGGGCGATCTGGATCGGGCAGTGGTGGAGGCCGACGATATGCTCCCGGACATCTTCGTCGAGCTGTTGGAGAACGCCTGCATGCACGGGAGCGCTCCGGTGGAGGTAACCGTCCATCAGGGTCAGGAGGGGCTGAGGGTGGAGGTCGTGGACCGGGGGAAAGGGGTATCCGACGAGCTGAAGGGGAGGATACTGGGGAGGTTCTGGGAGGACAGCTCGGACCGCAGGGCGGAGGGTAAGGGCCTGGGTCTCTCGGTGGTCAAGGCACTGTGCCACCGGTACGGGGGCGAGCTGAGGGTGGGGGACCGGGAGGAAGGGCGCCCCGAGAGCGGGGCCAGATTCACCGTGCTCCTGCCCCCGAGCGGATGATACGGACGTATTAAGTACCATGTCACTACTTCATGGGACGATAGTACCGAGGGAGCGCTTTGGACGCCGATTCCATGGTACGGATCCTCATCGTCGATGACAACCCGGAGCACATCGAGCTCTCCAGGGAGCACCTTTCCGATGACAGTTTCTTGGTCGACAGCGCCACCAGCTTCGAGGAGGGGCTCGACAAGCTGAAGGAGGGCCAGTACGACCTCGTCGTGCTGGACTACGAGCTTCAGCACCATACCGGTATGGATCTGTTCGATGAGATCAACAGGCTGGGCATAGACCTCAGGGTGATATTCGTGACCGGACACGACGATCCCGACCTGAGCTTCGAGGCCAGGAGGAAGGGCGCCTGCGACTACATGGTCAAGAGTTTCCACTACTTCGAGGAGTTGGAGGAGAGGATCAGGGAGATTTTCGAGGAGTGCCGCTGATGGGGTGATCGAATGGTGAAGGTGGTCGGGCTGATGGGCTCCCCCCGGAAGGGGGGGAACACGGACATGCTGCTGGACAGAGCCCTCGAGGGGGCCAGGGAGGCCGGTGGGGAGGTGGAGAAGGTGACCATCACGGACCTCGACCTGAAGGGTTGCCAGGAGTGCTGTGCCTGCTCCGAGACGGGGAAGTGCGTGATCATGGACGACATGCAGCGCATCTACACGCTGCTGGAGGAGCTGGACGCTTTGATCGTCGCCTCCCCCGTGTTCTTCTCCGGTCTTAGCAGCCAGACCAAGATGGTGGTAGACCGATGCCAGGCCATATGGGCGAGGAAGTACCTGCTGAAGAGGCGCATGGAGGGGAGACGGCTGGGCGCCTTCCTCTCCGTGGGGGGCCGAAAGGACTCGGACTTCAGCAACGCCCTCTCGGTGGTCAAGGTGTTCTTCCTGAACATCGACGTGGAGTTCTTCGATTCCCTCACCGTTCCCGGGGTGGACGGCAAGGGGGCCATCATGGAGCGCAAGGAGGTCCTGGACAGCGCCTACCGGATGGGAAGGGATCTGGTGGAAGCATTCCAGGTCACTTCACCGTGACGGTCACCTGACAGCGGTCGTCACCGTTCGCCAGGGTCTTGTCCAGGGAGACCTGGATGTCCCCCAGCGCCCGCTTGGCGAACCTGGCGCAGATGCCCTTGGTGAGCATGCAGATCACCGGATTCTTCCTGTTCTGGTTCCCCCACGGGCACCTGTTCCCCACGATCCTGATAAGGTTGTCCTCCACCAGGTAGTCGAACTCCCCTCCCATGTCGTTGAACACCCGGGCGATGCTGTCGGCGATCCCCTCCTGATCCACCTCCCCCTCAACATAGTCATCGTACAGTGCCTCCTCCAGCTTCCGGGACAGGGTGAGGACGAACTCGTTCTTGTCCTCCTGGGGTATCCCCTTTCTGAGGAGGAGGGGGATCACGTCGATCAGCACGTCCCTGATCTTCCCCTGGGCCTCCAGTACGCCGGATCGGGTCCTCTGCCACTCCGCCTCCCTCTGGGAGGTGAGGTCGCGGAGGATGGCGGAGAACCCTATCAACCTCCCCCCCGGGTCGTGCAGGGGAGAGTAGCTGACGGAGACATCCACCAGTGACCCGTCCTTCCTCTCCCTCACGGTCTCGAAATCCTCCACCCTCCCCCCGTTCCTGACCTCCTCGAGGATCCCCTTTACCTCGCCCATGCGTTCCCGGGGGACGGTGAGCATCCGTCTTCCGACGGATTCCTCCCTGTGGTACCCGAAGATCCGTTCGGCGGCCGAGTTCCAGCTCTTTATGTTGCCCTTCAGATCGTAGGTGACGATGGCGTCGGTGATGTTGTCCAGAACGTTCTGCAGGTAGCCCCTGGTGCGCTCCGTCTTCTCGAACATGAAGACGTTGTTCAGCACCGTTCCCACCTGGGCCCCCATGGTGCTCAGGATCTTCCGGTCCTCCTCTTCCAGGTGCTCGGTCCCCTTCCCTGCCAGCACCATGATGCCCAGGATGCGGTCCCCGAACGCGAAGGGGACGGAGGCCCAGGTGGCCCCGGTGGAGTTGAACTTCCCCTTGCCCAGCACCGCAAGCTGGTGCTCCAGCGCCTTCCTGACGATGGGATGTTCCTTGTCGATGCGCCCGAAGTCACGGCGGAAAAGATCGGAGACCCCCTTGGACCTGCGGAGTACCCACTGTCCCCGGCTCTCGGTATAGATGGCCCCGGAGTCCAGTTCGAAGAACTCGATGGTCTTGTCCAGCACCAGCTCCAGCACGGCGTCCGGCCTCAATGTCCTGACCATGCTGCTGGAGAGATCGTTCAGGAAGCTCAGCCTTCTCAGCATGCTCTGGTTCTGGAACTTCAGACCCTGGTACTCCAGTGCGGAGGCGATCGACTCCAGAAGCTCCTCCGTTTTGAAGGGCTTGGACAAATAGTCGAACGCCCTGCCCTTGAGGGCCTCCACCGCCGTGTTGACCGAGGCATAGGCGGTGACCAGGATCACCTGGGTGTCCGGGCTGATCTCCTCCATCCGGTTCATGACCTTGATGCCGGTCATGTCCGGAAGTCTTACATCCAGTATGACCAGGTGGTGGAATTCCCTGGAGAGGAGATCCAGGGCCTCCTTCCCCCGGGAGCAGGTCTTCACCAGGTACCCATGCTGGGCAAGCAGGTCGCTGATGACGCCACGTATCCCCTCCTCGTCATCGATGACCAAGATCTTCTTGTGACCGTCTTCGCCTGGCATCGGATCACTGGCAATTCGTCGTTACCTTGCCCGAGGGAACGCTGAGGATAATATAATAGTTGCCTCCGCTTCCCGAATTGGTCCCGCTCATATTCCCTGGGATGAACTGATCGAGAAGGGTAGTAAAAAGAAAAGGAAAAGGATTTTATCAGGTTTGGACCGGCTCACCACATGAACTGCTTATCAGGTCCGTTCTTGTAGGTGAAGACCACCATGATCATGTTGATGATCCCTATGATGAGCCAGAGCCACATCCACTGCTCCGTGTTCAGCGCACCTTGGACATCGTTCAGGAACTCGGTTCCCTGCTCGCCCCACGGGTACAGATTACCGCCGAAGATCATGTACCACCAGGTCACGATCATCGACAGGATCAGATTGATCTGGTGTATCCTCGGGCTGACCTTGCCATGGATGACAAGGCCCCAGGTGCTGGCGGTGAAGCCATATACCCACAGGCCCACGACGAAGTCCCAGGTGACTCCGATGTACGCTGCGAACGGGAGCAGCAGCATTTGGGTGGTCGCACCCCACAAGGCTGCGTCTCCGACAGGTCTCCAGTCCCAACCCTGCGTGCCACAGAAGAATGTGCCAAGGAACAGGAATCCATACAGGGCGGGGACGATGGAGAACATGGTCGATTGGTCATTGCCGAACGGGTCCGTGGCGAAGTGCCAAATGGCCATCACAAGCAGCGCTATCGCCGCTGCCAGCGATCCCATGGCACCGATGCCCTGCTCAGGGATGAGCTCGCCCTCCGCGGGCTTCTCTCCCCACCATGCAGAGCTGGCCCGGACACCACTGGTGTAAAAGATCCAGTGGCAGAGACCGTAGACCAGTCCCATCATTCCGAAACCTACTGCGTTCAGTCCCATTGTTTTCCCCCTAAGTGGTCGTCATGTAGACGGCCATTGCGAAGGTAGGTTACTTCCTTCTTGATACTTAAAGGTAGCGATAATGGCCCTTACTAAGGTAAAGCCTGTTTATAAGTAGATTAATATATGTTAGGATAACGCTTGATCTGGACGGGGGCCAGATGAGGAATTATCCGTTCCTTCGTTCAGTCATCTCAGGCTCTCCATCCCGGTGATCATGCTCCTTCGCGGGGGCAGGACGCTCATGCAGTTTCCAAAACTGTCAAACGAATCGAGAAGGAGATGAATGAGAAGTCTTCTTCGACCATCCAGTATGTCTGAGAATGGTCAATTTACACTCTTAAGTGAGATTTTGCGCCATTGATGAAAATATGGGTTGATAAACCCCGTTTAGTCCAAAGATTCAGATAGGCCAGATACATGTAAGTTTTTCCTATGCGATATGGAACGGCTGAAAAACGGCCAAGATAAAATTAATCTTCCTTTCTGTGACATACAACGGCGGAATTTCCGGACCGATGAACAACTCCTTTACAAATGTAATATTATCGGAATTCAGCACGTCCAGAGTTTCCTGGAGAGGTTGGGTCTAGGACGGACCGGAAGAGTCGTCTACTAAGAATATTGTTCCCTGTAGTATTCCCTGAACTCCCCGGACTTGATCGGTCCCCACCACTGGGGATTGTCCCTGTACCATTCGACGGTCCTTCTCATGGCGTCCTCGAACTCGTATCCGGGTTCCCAACCAAGCCCACTGAGCTTGGTCGGGTCCACCGCGTGCCTCTCCACGTGACCGGGCCTGTCGTCCACGTGCCTGATCAACTCCTCCGACCTGTCGAGGACCGAGAGGATCAGGTGGGCTATCTCGAGCACGCTCCTCTCCTCCTGCGCGCTGACGTTGAACACCCCCCCATCGACCCCCGGGGCCTCCAGAAGCAGGTCGATGGCCGAGCAGTGGTCCTCCACGAAGATCCAGTCCCTGGTGTTCCTCCCGGAACCGTACACCGGAAGCTCCCTCCCCTCCAGCGCATTGGTCACGAACAGCGGTATGAGCTTCTCCGGGTACTGGTAGGGGCCATAGTTGTTGGCGCACCTGGTGATGGTGACCGGCAGGCCGTAGGTGCAGTGGTAGGAGAAGGCCAGCCTGTCCGCTCCTGTCTTGCTGGCGGCGTATGGGCTCTTGGGCATCAGCGGATCGTCCTCCAGCGAAGGCCTCTCCCCGGCCTCTCCGTAGACCTCGTCGGTGGAGATGTGGACGAACCTCTCCACATCGTGCCTCCTGGCCGCTTCCAACAGCACGTAGGTGCCGTAGACGTCGGTGTTTATGAAGTCCCCCGCCCGGGAGATGGACCGGTCCACGTGGGTCTCGGCGGCGAAGTGGACCACCCGGTCGCAGTCCCGCATCAGGTCCTCCACCAGGGTCTGATCGCATATGTCCCCCTGTACGAAGCGATGGCGGCCCTCCACGCCCTCCAGGTTCTGGGGGTTCCCGGCGTAGGTGAGCTTGTCCAGGTTGACGATCTCCACCTCGGGACGGTGCTGGACCATGTAGCGTATGAAGTTGCTGCCGATGAACCCCATCCCACCGGTGACCAGTAGGCGCGTCATGCTCTTCGAATGAAAGCGCTCCTAATACTTAACTATGGAGAATGGGCCTTCCATCCCCTGCACCTCTCGGGGGGAACGGTGATCTCGAAGACCGCCCCTTCCCCTTCCTGGCCGACCTCCCTGATCCCCATCCCGGACACGTGGAGGATCTCCTTGGAGAGGTGGAGGCCCAGCCCGGTGTTCCTTCCCACCCCCCTAATGAAGATGGACTCCTTCCCCCCTCGGGGATTCCCCTCCCGTCGTCGGCGTAGACGAGCCTCCCCTCCTCAAAACCCAGTGAGATCCTGGTCACCTCCCCGCCGTGCCGCAGGGAGTTCTCCACCAAATTCCGGAACACCTTGACCATGAGGGGATCGACCAGGATCTCCAGGTCACCCACGTCGATCTCCACCCGGACCTCGCCGAGCTCGAGATCCGCGACGGTGGACCGGAAGGCGTCGGCAACGACCATCCAGGTCATCCTTTTGCCCATGATCTCATAGTCCCTGGAGAAATCGAGCTGATTCTCCACATGGTACAGGGAGTCCCAGATCCGCCCCATCAGACGGGATCCCCCGGTCGATTCCTCCAGCATGTCCAGGGCCATCCGGGCCACCGACACCTGGTTGAGTATATCGTGCCTGGTCATCTTCCCCAGGAGGTTGAGCTTGAGGCTGGCCAGCCTGAGTTCCTCCTCGGACCTCTCCTTCTCCCTCCTCAGCTCCATGCTGTACAGTCCCAGGGCCATGGTGTCGGCCAGGTCCTCGAAGAGCCTGAACCCCCCGATCCCCTTCCAGTAATCCTCGGTGGTCAGGACGGACACGACCCCGAGTAGGCGGTCCCCGTGCTCCAGCCTTCGGACCAGGGCGACCTCCCCCTCCCTCTTTTCCAGGGAGCACAGCTCACAGGTCTCGGTCGGTTCCTCGACGATCGCCATGCCTCTCGAGTCGAGGGCCCTCTGAAGGCAATGGGGCCTCTCACCCTCCAGTATCATCCTGGACAACTCCCCCTCCCCCTCCAGGGCGCTGGCGGTGCAATGGACCTCTTCCCCGTCCAGCAGGTACGCCCGTGCGTTCCTGATGCCCTCGATCCCTTGTAGGGTGTCGCATATGTATTGGAGGGTCTCCTTTTCCGGGCGGCCCTCCATCATACGGCCGTTGATCCTCTCCGTGGCCGAAAGCAGCTCTGCCGGCTTCCGGCACTCCCTCTCCACCTTCTTCCTTCCAGAGATCTCCCGGGAGATCCCCGTGAAGGAGTTCTCCCCTGACCCCACGATGCTGGTCTCCAACCACCTGCCCTCCCCGGACGGGCAGAGGAACTCCAGTTCCACCGGCCGTTCCGCCCGATCTTCGATCAGGCGATCCAGCCTCTCCTGGCATTCGGTAGTGAGGTATTCCGTGAAGTCGCGGGAGAGCAGTTCCTCCGGACGATATCCCAGGATCCTCTCGACCGAAGGGCTGACGTATCGGAACCTGAATTCCCCGTCGATGCTCCAGATGATGTCGTGGCTTGAACCGGCCAGCTCGCCGAGGCTCTGGTTACGGGGATCGTTCATGCAACCCATCAGGTCGACGAAGCTCTCCAAGCCGCCCTCACGGGGCAGGTACATCCTCGCCGATGTCTCGGAGCTTTCGAGGACGATCACGGGCACCGGGCAGTCTTGCATCCCTGGATCGTCCTCCAGGAGTATCACCATATCCGGAAGGTCACCGATCTCGCTCCCCGGATGATCCTTGGCCAGGCCGACATTCACGCCGGTCCTCCGGAACCGTTCGGCCAGGCGCTGCCTGTCCCCGCTATGGCCTCCCACGATAAGGCAATTGACCAATCGCCCCCTCCGTTGGTGGATACATGTGTTCATCGGGTGAAAAAGCATTTCCCCAAATATCGGTGCAGGGAACGCCGTCAAGGTCAGGAATCGGTGGGTAGGCCGTGTGGGGAGGGTCGCCTGTCCAGGTCGGGCATCGGCCTGCTCACCGCCTCGCTCTCCGGCTCCTCGTTCCCGGCCACCAGGTCCCTTATCACCGGGGTGTAGGGGTCCATGATGGCCCCGGCCAGCCCCCTCTCCCTCATCTCTTCCAGGGCGGTCTCGGTCACCCCGCCGCCCAGGTAGACCCTCATCTCCTGCCCCTCCAGCTCCTCCAGCATCCACTCGGACACGCCGGTGCTGGTCCCGATCCGGGGGAGGTCAAGGACGCTCACCTCCTGGAACCCTATGCGCTCGAACTCCTTCAGGGTGCGGCTCAGATCCCTTGGACCGCCGCCGTCCCCCCACAGCACCCCGTCGTCGAAGTACACGCAGGGCATGCAGCGGTCGGAGAGCTCGAACATCTCCCGGTAGAGGTCCATCCAGGGGCAGGTGAGGGTGTTGACCACCGCCCAGGAGATGTCCATGGCGAAGGAGTCGAAGAGGTCATGGACGTCCCTGAGGCCCAGGTCCAGCCACACCTCGTATCGGTGCTTGATCAGCTCCTTGAGCGCCCCGAAGTTGGGTTTCCCCCGGCCGATGCCCATGAGGTCCAGTAGCATGATCCGCTGAGCGTTGTACCGGTTACCCGAGATGGCCCTCCAGTACTTGAGGAAGGGCACCCTGTACTCCCCCGGCACGAAGCCGCCGTCCCAGGAGACGTCCACCACCTCCGCCACCTTGCCCAGGGGCATCTCTATACCTCCCATGGAGAGGAGGGCCTCGGTGTTCAGGGGGACCATGGGGACCAGGACGAAGTCCTCCTCCTCCGCCTCGGGCTCCTCCCTGCTGAACCTCTCCCTCTCCTCCGGGGCGGAGAAGCTGATGGGGACCGCCTCCTTCCCGCAGTCGAGGCAGCGGTACTTGTAGTCCTTGTTGTCCACGCCCGCCAGGGGCCCGCCGAACAGCATCTTGGGCAGTATCTTGGTGCTACCGCACCGCGGGCAGGCCTTCACATCCTTCGCCATCTCGTCTCACCCTTCAATGCAGACTGGGTCATCCTCGGTCATAATGGTTTCGAGCTCACCCCTCATCGAAGAGGGCGTCCTCCTCGTCTTCCTGGGGGTAGACCTCCCTCCCGGTCCGGCTGATGGGGGTCTCGGTCTCCCAGGGATCGTCTTCCTCGGCCAGGAGCAGGTCCTCCCCGTCCTCCTGGGGATACCTCTCCCCCTCCGGCAGGTCCATGCGGGGCAGTGGGACCGGATCCTCCTCTCCCATCATGTCCTCCAGCAGGCCCATCAGGTTCCTGGACTGGCAGCAGTCCCTGATGTCCTCCATCTCGGCAGTCCCGGAGATGATGCAGGAGCGCACCTCCTGGAGGCCGAGCAGGCCCAGCACGTCCTCGTACCTCTCCTCCAAGGCGGCGTAGTCCCGGTGACCCCGGGGATTGGCGCAGGGAAAGAAGGCCAGCGCCTTTTTCCCCTGGGAGAGGGCGGAGTCGTAGATCCTGTCGCCCTCCGAGGGCACCAGGAATCGGTAGAGGCGGTCCAGGAAGCACTTCATCGGGCCGGTCTCCGCCCCCATGTACACAGGGGAGGCGAGGACCAGCAGGTCGGTCTCGTCGATCCTGTCCAGCAGGGGAGCGAGGTCGTCCTCCAGCGGGCAGGGCTCGCCCTCCTTGCAGCTCATGCAGGCTTGGCAGTCCTCGATGTCCAGCTCGGCCAGCCTGATCGTCTCCATGTGATGGCCGCGAGCTCGGACCCTGCCGTCCATTTCCTCCAAGAGGGCGGCGGTGTGTCCCTCCCTCGGACTTCCGTTTATTGCCAGCACCCTCATGGCATCACCTCGCCTTCCCGAGGATCGAAGGTCACCCCATCCTGAGGTCCCAG
The DNA here is from genome assembly GCA_046540255.1 of Methanomassiliicoccales archaeon. Classification (GTDB taxonomy): domain Archaea; phylum Thermoplasmatota; class Thermoplasmata; order Methanomassiliicoccales; family JAAEEP01; genus JBKHFJ01. Next base: position 61,875 of record JBKHFJ010000008.1, read on the forward strand.
TCGTAGGGCACCTCGTCCGAATCGTGGGGCAGGCGGAACTCGTCGGGCTCCTCGTAGTCGTACAGGTTGGTGGGCACGTTGATTATCCAGGCCTCCTGGTCCCCGATCCCCTTGAAGCCGTGGTAGACCAGCCGTGGGATCTTCACCATGATGAAGTTCCTCTCGCCCATGAAGAACTCGTTGACCCTGCCGAAGGTGGGCGAACCCTCCCTCGAATCGTACAGGACCAGCTTGGCCATCCCCCTGACGCAGGCGAAGTGGTCGTCCTGCATCTTGTGGTAGTGCCATCCCTTGACCACCCCGGGGTAGCAGCTGGTCATGTACACCTGTCCGAACTCGTCGAATATCTCCCAGTCCGAGCGCAGGATCTCCATGAGCCACCCTCTCTCATCCGGTATGGGCCTCAGCTCCCGGACCATGACCCCGTCGATCAGCTCCTTTGACATGGGAGCGCCAAGGGAGTGGTCCCACATTAACTTAATCACTCGGGGAAGAAATATCTATCATCGTCCTCATTCACTAGGCGATGAGGGTGGCAGTAGTGGGCGCCTCCGGCCTGCTGGGTCAGTATTTGGCACGGGAGGCGCATGACCGGGGGCACGAGGTGCTGGGGACCTACAACCGGACCAGACCGGACCTCCCCTTCCGCGTGGAGCAGATGGACATTACAGACTGGGAGGAGGTGAAGCGAGTCCTGGAGGACTTCTCCCCCGACTTCCTCCTCCACCCGGCGGCGATGACCGGGGTGGATGAGTGCGAGCGGTACCCCGACGCGGCCTGGAAGGTGAACGTGGAGGGCACCATGAACACGGTGCAGGCATGCCTGGGACTGGAGTGCCCCGTGCTCTACGTCTCCACCGACTACGTCTTCAACGGTCTCAAGGAGTCCCCGTATAAAGAGGGGGACTTCCCCGATCCCCTGAGCATCTACGCCAGGACCAAGCTGGAGGGGGAGAGGGCCACCCTGGACGCCTCCAGGGACAACATGGTGGCGCGGGTCTCCGTGGTCTTCGGCTGGAACCGGGTGACCGGAAAGGGGAACTTCGTCACCTGGGTGATCGATTCCCTTCGCAAGGGGAAGGAGCTCTCCCTCTTCCGGGACCAGCGGGTGTCGCCCACCTACGCCCCCTTCGCCGCCGGGCACACGCTGGACCTGGCCCTCTCCGAGCGGTCCGCTTTGAGCCTCTTCCAGGAGGAGTCCAGGGGCATCTACCACCTCTCCGGTAGGGAGTGCATCGACAGGTACGAGCTGGGCCTGATGATAGCCGATGTCTTCGAACTGGACCGCTCCCTGATCTCCGAGGGTACCCTGGAGGAGATGGACCTCACCGCGCCCCGCCCGGGGTACTCCTGCCTGGACGTGGGCAAGGTGGAGGCGGAGCTGGACATCGAGCTCCCCTCCCTTCGAGAGGCGCTGGAGCACATGAGGGAGGTGGAATGATGAAGGGGCTGATACTGGCCGGCGGCAGCGGCACCAGGCTGCGCCCCCTGACCCATACGGGACCGAAGCAGCTCATCCCCATAGCCAACAAGCCCAACATCCTGTACTGCCTGGAGGACCTGAGGGACGCCGGGATCACCGACATCGGGATCATCCTGGGGGACAACATGCCCGAGAAGGTCCAGTCCCTCCTTGGGGACGGATCGGAGTACGGGGTGAACATCACCTACATCGTGCAGGGGGAGCCCAGGGGCATAGCCCACGCGGTGGGCTGCGCCGAGGAGTTCATGGACGGCGAACCGTTCGTGGTCTACCTGGGGGACAACATCCTGAAGGGGGGGGTACGCTACATGGCCGAGGAGTTCCAGTCGGACGGGATGGAGGCCATGGTGGCCCTCTGCAGGGTGGACCACCCGGAGAAGTTCGGCATCGCCGAGCTGGACGAGGAGGGGCACATACTCTCGCTGGAGGAGAAGCCCAAGGAGCCCAGGTCCGACCTGGCGTTGATAGGCATCTACTTCCTGCGGGAGAGCATCTTCCAGGTGATCCGCGGGCTGGAACCCTCCTGGCGGAACGAGCTGGAGATCACCGACGCCATCGACGAGCTCCGGAGGACCAGGGGAGGGGTGAAGGCCATGGAGGTGAAGGGATGGTGGAAGGACACCGGGAAGCCGGACGACATCCTGACGGCGAACCACCTGGTCCTGGACGACGTGGAGGGCGACATGCAGGGCCGGATGGAGGAGGGCGTGAGGCTCATCGGCAGGGTCAAGGTCGGGAAAGGCACGGTCCTCCGCGAGGGTACCGTGGTCCGCGGGCCGGCCATCATCGGGGAGGACTGCGACATCGGGCCCCGGAGCTACATAGGACCCTACACCTCGATCGGCGACCGCTGCAGCCTCAGGGGCGGGGAGATCGAGTCCTCCATAGTGATGGAGGACGGCACCATAGAGTGCTCCGAGAAGATCGTGGACAGCCTGATCGGGGGAGGATGCAGCATCACCCCCTCGGACGACAGGCTGCCCAAGGGCTACCGCTTGGTCATCGGGGAGAACAGTCGATTGTTGCTCTAACCCCTGCGCGTGCTCAATGTAATTCAAGGGCCGGGTTCACGAACTCTTTGAAAAGTTATAAATATTGTATCCTTACTAAACATTATCAGCTTTAAGTAAAGGAGGTTTGAACAACATGGGAGGATATCCTGTAAATCGTTACGTAATGCCTACGCATCAAGTGATGCTCTCGGACGACAGGAAGCTGGTGTACGTCATGCAGCCGCTTCCTGGTGTGAGTAAGGACGACCTGAGGGTGGAGATCCACAACAAGGGAATGTGCCTGGACTTCGCCCCCCAGAAGAAGAACCCGGTGCACAAGTGCTTCCCGCTGACCTACACCATTGACGCTGACACCGCCAAGGCCGAGTTCAAGGACGGCGTCCTCACCGTCAGCGCCAAGCTGAAGGACACCGGCGGCGGAAAAGAGCTCAGCATCGATTGAGCCCGTTCAAAATCTTTCACGGTGGCCGTCCGGCCATCTGTATTTTACTTTTTAATCCTGCAACTTTAGATCCAATGTCCGACCTACGGGTCCGTTCGAAACCTTTATGGTCGAACAGTTGAAATCGGATAACAGGTCAACGGAGGAAAGGAGATGTTGCATCAGATACCCATAGACCTGAAGAAGGTAAAGAAGGAGAACATGGATCAGGCGATCCTGCGGGCGGCGATCATAGCGGAGCTGGACGCCATCAACCTCTACGAGGAGATGGCGGCCATGACCGAGGACGAGAGCCTCAAGGAGGTCCTGCTGGACGTCGCCGGCGAGGAGAAGACCCACGTGGGCGAGTTCCAGACCATGCTGCTGATGAGGGACGAGGAGCAGGTCAGGGAGATGGACGCGGGGAAGGAAGAGATCGAGGAGATGCTGGAGGAGTGATCCTCCTCCGATCCCAGAAGCAGGAGTCAGTACGATGGGAACGATAGAGAACCTGACCAAGGCGTTCATCGGGGAAAGCCAGGCCAGGAACCGTTACACCTTCTACTCCAAGGTGGCCAAGAAAGAGGGGTACGAGCAGATCGCCGAGATATTCAGGATCACGGCCGAGAACGAGAAGGAGCACGCCGAGTGGCTGTTCAAGCTGATCAACCGCCTGAAGGGGGATCACATGGACGAGCTGACGGTGGAGGCCCAGGCCCCCACCGTGTGCGGGACCACCGCCGAGAACCTGAGGGCGGCTATCGCAGGGGAGAACTACGAGAACACCACCATGTACCCCGAGTTCGCCCAGGAGGCGGAGGAGGAGGGTTACGACGAGATAGCCGAGAGGCTCAGGGCGATCGCCATCGCCGAGGAGCATCACGAGGAGAGGTTCTCAAAGCTGCTCGAGCAGGTGGAGGCCGGCACCTTCTTCAAGAAGGACCGGGAGGTCTGGTGGTTCTGCCGGGAGTGCGGATACAAGCACTTCGGCACCGAGCCCCCGGAGAAGTGCCCCTCATGCGACCATCCCCGGTCCTACTATCAGAGGATGAGCGAGGAGTTCTGAGGTGAGAGAATGACTGAGCAGATGGAGATATACGAGTGCGAGGTGTGCGGCAACCTGATCGAGGTCCTCCGCCCAGGTGTGGGGGAGCTGGTTTGCTGCGGGGAGCCGATGAACCGGCTGGAGACGAAGACCGAGGACCAGGGCTACGAGAAGCACGTCCCGGTCATCGATAAGACGCAGGACGGCGTCCTGGTCAAGGTGGGCGCCAACCCCCACCCGATGGAGGAGGAGCACCACATCGAGTGGATCGAGATCGTCTACGACGGGAAGTGCCAGAGGAAGTTCCTGAAGGCCGGTGACCAGCCGCAGGCGGAGTTCTGCGTCTCGGCCGAGACGGTCGAGGCCAGGGAGCACTGCAACGTGCACGGCCTGTGGTGGGGAGAGTAGCCCCGGAAACCCCTTACCCATTTTTTCGCCATGGCGAGTTACACGACAAGTTTTATCTAATTTTTAGGCATTCCGAATTATGGTATGCCTAGAGAATTGTCCATGCTAACGGAGATCCCCCAGGGATCGATGGCCCAGATAGTGGAGCTGCAGGGTGGGACCACCTTCCAGGACCGGATGAGGTCGATGGGTCTCAGGGAGGGGAGCACGGTGACCGTGGTGACGGTGCAGCCCTTCCGGGGACCGCTGGTGGTGAGGATCGGCAGGCAGTGCGTCACCCTGGGCAGGGGTATGGCCGAGAAGGTGAGGGTGAGGCCTCAATGAGAAAGCTGGTGATGGTGGGGAACCCCAACGTGGGGAAGAGCGTTGTCTTCTCCCGAATCACCGGGGCCTCCGTGCTCACCTCCAACTACCCGGGGACCACCGTGGAGTTCTCCCAAGGCGAGGCCGAGCTGGACGGGGAGAGGTGGACGGTGATAGACGCCCCAGGGACCTACTCCCTGGAGCCGACCAACAAGGCGGAGGAGGTGGCCAAGGAGATGGCCGAGGGGGCGGATTTGGTCCTTAACGTGGTGGACTCCACCAACCTGGAGAGGAACCTCAACCTGACCCTGATGCTGCTGGAGAAGGGTCTGCCCACCGTGGTGGCCCTGAACATGTGGGACGAGGCCGGTCACCTGGGCATACACATCGACACTGAGGCACTGGAAGAGAAGCTCGGGGTGCCGGTGGTCCCCACGGTGGCCCTCACAGGGGAAGGGGTCAAGGAGGTGGTGGAAACCTTCCACCGGGCCAGGAGACCTGACTTCCCCCGGATGGACACCCGGGAGAGGTGGGGGAAGGTGGGGGAGATCGTGGAGACGGTGCAGACCATGGAGCACCGGCATCACACCCTGAAGGACCGGCTGGAGGAGCTGTCCATCAAGCCGGTCACCGGCATCCCCCTGGCCATGCTGATCCTGGCCGGCTCCTTCCTCCTGGTCAGGACGGTGGGGGAGGGGCTGATCACCTACGTCATGGACCCGATATTCGAACTCTACCGCCCCCTGGTGGAATCCCTGGCCGTGGAACTCGGCGACGGGATCCTGAGGGAGATCCTGGTGGGAAAGATGATCGATGGCCAGGTGGACTTCGTGGAGTCCCTGGGGGTGATCACCACGGGCATCTACGTGCCCTTGGCGATGGTCCTCCCCTACGTTCTGGGCTTCTTCTTCGTCCTCTCCCTCCTGGAGGACACCGGGTACCTTCCCCGCCTGGCCACCCTGGTCGACGGCCTGTTCCACCGGGTGGGGCTGCACGGATTCGGCATCGTGCCCACCCTGCTGGGGCTGGGATGCAACGTCCCCGGGGTGCTGTCCACCAGGATCCTGGAATCCCGCAGGCAGAGGTTCATAGCCATCACCCTGATCTCCATGTCGGTCCCCTGCATGGCCCAGACGGCCATGATATTCGGCATTCTCAGCCCGTACGGCATGGCCTACATCATGATCGTGTTCCTGACCGCCGGCTTACTCTACGTCCTGGCGGGCATGCTCTTGAACCGATTCATGGGTGGGGAGTCCATGGAGATCTTCCTGGAGATACCTCCCTACCGCCGGCCCTCGCTGACCGCCACCGGGAAGAAGACCTGGATGCGTGTCAGGTGGTTCCTGAAGGACGCCATACCCTGGCTGATCGGCGGGGTGCTGCTCATCAACCTGCTGTACGCCACCGGCGTGCTGGACCTGGTGGGGCAGGCCCTCTCCCCCCTGATCACCGGCCTCCTGGGGCTCCCGGAGGGCTCCTCGGTGGCATTGGTGGCCGGCTTCCTGAGGAAGGACCTGGCGGTGGGCATGCTTGCCCCGTTGGGCATGTCCGCCGCCCAGCTGACGGTGGCCATGACCGTACTCACCATCTACTTCCCCTGCGCCGCCTCCTTCGCGGTGATCTTCCGGGAGCTGGGGCCGAAGGACATGGTCAAGTCGGTGGCCATCATGCTCTCCGCCGCCCTGATCATCGGGATAATGCTCCGACTGCTCCTGATAGGGGTATGACCTGATATGTCCGGGAGAAATGGAATTCGTCACCGGGCCCTTGGAAGAGACGAGATGGTATCAACCGCACGGATTTATACAGCGGGCGGTATCTGAGAACCAGGAAGTGAGGTCCCATGGGAGATGACGATAACAGGATCGGGGTGTTCCTCTGCGACTGCGGGGGCACCACCGGCGCGGTGGACATGGTCGAGGTGGCGGACTACTGCCGGAAGCAGGAGGAGGTGTCAGTGGTGGAGATATTCGACTTCCTCTGCTCCGGGGATATGGAGGACAACCTGATCTCCAGCATCAGGGAGGCGGGGGTGAACGCCCTGGTCATCGGGGCCTGCTCCCCCAGGCTCTACCAGGAGAGGTTCGAGGAGCTGGCGGAGAGGGCCGGCCTCAACCGGTACATGGTGGAGATGGCCAACCTGAGGGAGCACTGCGCCTGGGTGCACACCCATCAACCCGAGGAGGCCACCCGGAAGGCCAAGGACCTGATGGAAATGTCCCTCTCCCGGGCCAGGGAGATGGTCCCCTCCCCGCACGGGGTGATCGCCTGCATCGACGAGGAGCTGTGCGATGGATGCGGCGTCTGCAGGACGGTCTGTCAGGCGAACGCCATCGAGATCATCCCCGATCCGGAGAGGGAGGGCAAGTACCTCTCCCACGTCCTCCCGGGGGCGTGCGAGGGATGCGGGGTCTGCGTCTCCGCCTGCCCCTCCGGGGCGATGGACATGGAGTCCTTCGCCAACCGAGAGGTGCTGGCCCAGCTGGACGCCGCGGTGGAGGGGGCGAACGGTGGTAACTCCTTCCCCCACATCGTGGTCTTCGGCTGCCACTGGTGCGGCTACGCGGCGGCGGACACCGCCGGCATCATGCGCATCCAGATGGACCCCCGGTTCCGCATGATCCGCACGCTGTGCTCGGCCAGGGTGGATCCGGAGTGGATCCTCAGGGCCCTGTCCTCCGGGGCGGACGGGGTCATGGTCATCGGGGCCGAGCCGGGGGACTGCCACTTCGAGGTGGGGAGCCTGCGTACAAGGAAGAGGATGACCCTGCTGAGGAACCTGCTCAATCAGCTGGGCTTCGGCGAGGAGAGGTTCCGCGTGTCCTGGGTGAACCGGGACGAGCCGGAGAAGCTGGCGGAGGAGATCGACTCCTTCATCCATGACGTCGAGGAGCTGGGCCCGAACCCGCTGGGTAGGGCCATGGAGGAGGGGGTCACCGGCCTCCGGGGGTGGTGGGCGGAGAGGGCCGAGCGGTCCCTCTGAATTTTTCTTCATGGCGTAATAATTCATTAAGTTTGGTGCGAATAAACGCAATATTTATATATTTCCGCTTCTTAGTTCATAATTGAGAGGAACAGGTGATGAACATGCCAGGCGGATACGGCAGAGGGAACAGGTACCGTTGGATCTACCGGAGGACCGGCCTGCCCAGGTGGGCCAGGGACCCGCCTCCGGACTACCCGTACCACCCTTACCCTCCGGACATGGTCTATCCCTATCCGGACCAGGGCCTCAGGCCCTACGGCCGGCAGAGGATGACCGAGGAGGACGAGCTCCGCATGATGAAGGAGGAGCTCTCCTGGCTGGAGGATCAGAGGAAGGCCCTCGAGGACGAGAGGGAATCGCTCGGCCAGAGGATAGAGGAACTGAAAGAGGAACTGAAGAAGACGAAAGAGGATCTGAAGAGAGAAGGAGGTGAATAGATGCCAAGAGGAGATAGAACCGGACCAATGGGAAGGGGGCCGATGACCGGCCGCCGGGCCGGGTACTGCGCGGGCTACCCAGTCCCTGGATATGCCAACCCCAACGTGCCCAGGATGGGCATGGGGTGGGGCAGAGGCCGCGGCTTCGGAAGAGGCCTGGGTCGAGGCTTCGGACCGGGCAGGGGATTCTACGGACCGTATGGATATCCCCCTTTCGATTATCCCGATCCCTACCCAGACCCGGGTTTTGAGCCGTACGACTATCCTCCCCGCAGGATGACCGAGGAGGAGGAGCTCCGCATGATGGAGGACGAGCTCGCCTGGCTCGAGGATCAGAAGAAGGCCCTCGAGGACGATCGGGAAGCATTAGACAGGGAGATCGGGGAGCTGAAGGAAGAGCTGGAAAAGAGAAAGGGAGGTGAATAGATGCCAGGTGGTGACGGAACTGGACCAATGGGAAGGGGGCCGATGACCGGCCGCCGGGCCGGTTACTGCGCCGGCTTCCCAGTACCTGGATTCGCCAATCCCCACGTGCCCAGGCGGGGCATGGGATGGGGCCGAGGCCGAGGTCTCGGTCCAGGATTCGGTCGGGGCTTCGGCCTCGGTCCAGGATTCGGTCGGGGCTTCGGATTCGGCAGGGGGTTCAGGGGAAGGTGGGGCTACCGGGGCCCCAGGTTCCCCGCGTCCCCGTACAGCTATCCAGTCTACGATCCCTACTGGTAGCCGAAAAGGGCAGGCAGCGCCCTGCCCCCAAACCTTTTTTAGTGGACATGAGGAGGACCACGGTCGAGCAGTACCTGAAGGTGATCGATTCCATGGAGGGGGAGCCGGTGAGGACCTCCAGGATCGCGGAGGAGATGAACCTCTCCCCGGCGACCGTCTCCGAGACCTGCAAGAAGCTGGCGAAGGAGGGATACCTGGAGAGGAGCCCCTACCACGGGGTGAGCCTGACCGACGAGGGGAAGAGGATGGCCCGCAGGGTCAGGCGGCGCTACCGCATCCTGGTGGACTTCCTGTGCATGCTGGGTGCGGACAGGGATAGCGCCTTTCGGGAGGCCTGCCGGATCGAGCACGAGGTGAGCGAGGACAGCATCGAGAGGCTGAAGATACTCTTGGACAACCTTGAAGAGGGGTAAACCCCGTTAACGTCATGGAGGTGCGAGATGTTCGCGGCCAGGTATTTCGAGTGTGAGGAGTGCGGCAAGGTATGGGAGATACCCTACGACGCACCCCGACCCGACGGCTGCCCCGAGTGCGGATGCTGCGAGATCAGGAGGAGCCTGCGGGGCGCCCTCTTCGACCGCAGCGTGGAGAGGGAGTACGCCAACTGAGCCATCAGCCGGCCCAGCCCTTGGGGGAGTTCCAGCTCAGTCGACGTTCGGGATCACGCAGATGAACTCCAGGGCACCCTCGCCCACGTTCTGAAAGTTGTGATCGGTGTTCTCCGGGACCAGGATGACCCCCCCGGGACCGAGCTCGGCGACCTCCTGGTCGCAGACGACCCTGCATCTGCCCTTGAGGATGAACACCTCGTGCTCCCAGGGGTGATTGTGGACCGGGGACCTGCCCTCCTCGTCGATCTCGAAGTACCTCATGCTGAAGTTCTCGGCACCGTCCTTCTCCGAGATCAGCCAACGTATCTTGGCCCCCACGGCCCCCTCCTCGTTCGCCTCCTCAAGGGGCACTTCTTTGTAATCAATCGCCTTGAAACCCATGGTTCCCTCGAACGCCTCCGGTGAGATATGAACCTTTCCTCCGCCTACACGATCGACGCTCGGTGATTCGGTGGTATAGCCCACCATCGGATATCAGTATTGATAGACCTCAGAAAGACTTTAATTGCTGGCCCCGTTATCATTCAGGGGAAGTGCAACACCGATGAAGTCCGCCAGAGGCATTGTTACCGTGATACCGGCGTTCAACGAGGAGGTCTCCATAGGCTCGGTGGTCCTGGGGGCCATGAGGCACTCGGAGAGCGTGGTGGTGGTGGACGACGGATCATGGGACCGCACCTCCGAGCTGGCCCGCCTGGCCGGGGCCGAGGTGATCCGGTTCGAGGAGAACATGGGCAAGGCCCACGCCCTGATAAAGGGACTGGAGTACGCCGACACCAACGGCTTCAAGGCGGTGGTGACCATGGACGGCGACGGTCAGCACGACCACCGGGACATCGGCGAGCTGGTCAAACCGGTGCTGGAGGGGAAGGCCGACCTGGTCATCGGCTCAAGGTTCCTGAACGGGGGGAACGGCATTCCCTCCTACCGCAAGGCGGGGCAGAGGGTCCTGAACAGGCTCACCAACCTGGCCTGTATGAAGGAGGTGACCGACACCCAGTCCGGGTTCAGGGCCCTTAGCCGGACGGCGCTGGAGCACCTGGACTTCGACTCCCAGGGCTACAACATCGAATCGGACATGATCTACCACTTCGTCGACCGAGGCCTCAGGGTGCAGGAGATGTCCATCTCGGCCAACTACGAGGTGCCGAACAGCCATAAGAAGAACCCCCTGTCCCATGGACTGAGCCTGATGGGCAGGGTGATCAAGGTGGTCAGCCAGAACCGCCCCCTCCTGCTGATCGGCGTCCCCGGGTTCGCCATGGTGCTCCTGGGCCTCTCCCTGGGGATTTTCAGCCTCCTGGAGATCACCCTGTTCCAGTGGGGCTGGCTCTTCCAGACGCTCCTGGGAGCCTTTGTCTTCACCATAGGGTTCGTAATGATCATCTCCGCCCTGGTCCTCAACTCGATCTCCGACCTGCTGGGCAGGATCAAGCGGGAGACGGTGCGGGGCACCAGGTTCGAGGGGCGCAAGGGCAGGGACAACTGATCACTGGCGCCTGCGGAGGAAGCTGGCGATCGCCTCCCGGACGGGCCCCTCCTCGTCCGAGGAGACGGTGATGCCGGCCTCGGTCAGCTTCGAGTACCCATGGGGCCCGATCATGTCGCAGATCACCGCCTCCACCCCGAGGTCGATGATGATGTCGGCCGCCTTCATCCCGGCGCCCATGTCCCACTGGGCCGCCTCGTTCTCCACCGCCTCGAACCCCATGTCATCGGTCTCCACCACCAGGAAGTATGGGGAGTGGCCGATGTCCTCGGCCACCTCGGACTCCAGGTCCGGTCCTTCCGAGCAAACGCACACCTTCATGCGGTGGAGAAGGGAGCCCGGACTATAAGGGAGGACCGGAGAAGCCTTTACCCACCGGATCCAAGGGGGGACCATGGAGGGAATATCGCACGTCCGGGCCACCGCCGTCCCGGTGAGGGACCTGGAGAGGGCCAAGGAGTTCTACGGCGAGGTCCTGGGGATGGAGCTGAGGGTGGACGCCTCCGCCTTCAACTGGGTGGAGTTCGGGCCGGCCGAGGCCATGGGGAGGATAGCCCTGTACCAGGACGAGGAGGTCGGCGGGCAGACCAGGATACACACCGTGACCAGGGATCTCCATTCGTTCCACCGTGAACTGAAGGATCGGGTGGAGTTCACCCTTCCCCCCACCAGGAGGGAGTGGGGCGGCACTGTGGCCCGCTTCCTGGACCTGGACGGGAACCTGTTCACCGTGATGGACGAGCGGATCGACAGGGAATGGGAGTAGACTTCTCCATCGGGAAACGGTTCGATCGGCATTCCACCCTGTGAGCGTTTCTTCACCCCACGGTATGGGCAGATCATATCTGGACCTGACTGATATATGAACGGCATGAGAACGAGCAAGGATCCCGTGGGCGGTATCGTCCCGGTCCCGGAGGCCCTGGCGCTCCCCGCCCTGATCGTCCGACCGCTACTCAGGCCTTGGAGCCGGACCTCACCGTCGATCCGAGGGTGTTCCAAGAGCCGGTTGGGCGCCCATACTGATCACGAGCACCTGGCCACCGAGATGGAGATGGCTCCGAGGAAAGGAGGTTGAGGATCCCCAGGGAACCGCAGTTCATTCCTTCATGAGCGGGCATTGGAGCGCCTGTCCACCCTCCACGCGCAGCTCCACCCTGCCCACGCCCTGAACCTGCCTCACGGCCCGCCGGATGTCGAAGGCCACGTGGATGGAGGCACAGAGCACGGATGAGGGGGAGAAGGTCAGGGAGACCCTGTCATCCTCCACATGCAGGTGTTTTATCATCTCCAGGTCGTAGACGTTATCCTCGGCGAAACCCACGGTGCGCAGAGCCTGGATGACGCTTTCCCTGAGTGCCCTCTCGCTTTTCAATGAACTGACCTCTAGTCCACCGCACGGGCCCGAGGCATTATAAGTTTACGTAGCTACTCCCTTGGCATAGAGATCGTCGATCGCCCGGTACAGGGCGGTCATGGCCAGCTCCGCGCAGTGCAGGTTCTCCTCCGGCAGGCCTCCCAGGGACTCGATCAACTGGTCGTCGGTCATCATCTGGGCCTGATCGATGGTCTTCCCCTCGATCATCCTCATCAGTCTGGAGCCCACCGCGGTGGTGGCCCCGCACCCGTCGGTGAGGAAGGAGCCCTCGACTATCCTGTTCCCCTCCACCCGCAGGTAGATCCACATGGTGTCCCCGCAGGTGCCGGTGAACTCGGCGCTTCCGTCCGGGTTCTCCATCCGGTACATGTGGTAGGGGCTCTTCGACTCCTCTATGACGATCTCCGAGTACAGCTCCCTCTCTTCCCGGTCGATCTCCTCCTGAAGCTGCTCCACGAAGCTCTCCAGATCATCCTTGGTCATTCAGGATCTCCTCCGCCCGGGTCCAGATCCTCCGGGCCTCCTCCGCCAGGGGACCGCCGTGCTCGATCAGGGTCCTCTCCTCGATCATGGCGGCGGTGGCCGACCCGTGGTATGGCAGGAGGCCCAGGACCTCCACCCCGAGCCCAGCGCAGTAGTCCCTTATCCGTTTTGTGTTCTCCGGGTTGAGGTCGTGCTTGTTCACCACCACGCCGGCCGGGATCTGGAAGTGATCGGCGACGCCCAGCACCCTTTCCAGGTCGTGTATGCCGGAGAGGGTGGGTTCCGTGACCACGAGCACCATGTCCACCCCGGAGATGGCCGCGATCACCGGGCAGCCGATGCCCGGGGGGCCGTCGATCAGGATCAGGTCCTGACCGTCCTCCTTGGCCTTCGCCTTGGCCATCTCCCGGACCACGGCGACAAGCTTGCCGGACGCCTCCTCGGCGGTGTGCAGCTCGGCGTGGGCCATGGGGCCGAACCTCGTCTTGGAGAGGAAGGCCACGCCCGACTCCCGGTCGACCATCTGAATGGCGTCCACCGGGCACACGAGCTCGCAGACGGCGCAGCCCTCGCAGGCCGATGGGATGATGTTGTAGTCGCGGTCGATCGCCTGGAAGCGGCAGCGCTCGTAGCACTGCCCGCAGTCCGTGCACAGATCGTCGTCCTTGGAGGCCAGCATCAGACCGTAGAACTTCCTGGTCTCCAGCACCTCGGGGGTGGCGAGCAGGTGTAGGTCGGCCGCGTCCACGTCGCAGTCGGCCAGCACCATGTTGGAGGCCAGGGAGGCGAACGCCGCCGTCAGGGTGGTCTTGCCCGTGCCGCCCTTCCCGCTGATCACGGTGATCTCCTTCATCCGACCGCCTCCTGGATCTCCCGGTACATGGACAGGAACTTCTCCCGGTACTCGGTGATCTCCTCCACGAACGGCACCCCCTTGGAGTAGAGCTCGGCGATCCTGCGGTCCTCGGGGATGCGCATGATCACCGGTATGTTCTCCTCCTCGCAGTACCTGTCCACCCTCTCATCCCCCGCACCGTGGCGGTTGATCACCACGCCGAAGGGGATGTCCATATGGCGCACCACCTTCACCGCCAGCCGGAGGTCGTGCAGCCCGAACGGTGTGGGCTCGGTCACCAGGATGGCGTAGTCCGAGTCGCTCAGCGTCTCGATCACAGGACAGGCGTTCCCGGGCGGCGAATCGAGGATCACATCCCCTCCCCCGTAGGACTTCACCCTGCGGATGATCGGGGTGGCCATCGGCTCTCCCACGTTCAGGTCTCCCTGGTAAAAGTCGACACCCTCGACCGTGGCATGCTCCACCTTGCCGATGGACCTCTCCCTCTCGGTGATGGCCTCCCTTGGGCAGAGGATGGTGCAGCCGCCGCAGCCGTGGCAGAGCTCGGGGAAGAAGAGCAGCCTCCCCGTCTCGGGGAAGACGGCGATGGCGTTGTACATGCAGAAGTCGGCGCACTCCTTGCAGTAGTCGCATTTGTCCATGTCGAACTCGGGGACCTTCATGTACACCTCTTCCACCAGCTCGAGGTCCGCGTCCAGGAACACGGAGCAGTTGGGCTCCTCCACGTCGCAGTCGATCAGCGTTCCCTTGCCCAGGGAGAGTGCCAAATTCACGGCCACGGTGGTCTTCCCGGTGCCTCCCTTGCCGCTGGCTATCGCTATCCTCATGCTCTCACTCAGTGGTCGTGGAAGGCGTGCTGCTTGCAGGCCTCCTCGTCGGTGGCCGGTTTGAGTTTCCCCTCCCTGTACGATTGGATGGCGTCCCTGACCGTGCCGGAAGCGCCCACGTAGACCATGATGCCCATCTCCTCGAACATGTTGATGGCCCTCTGGCCCAGTGAGGAGACGATCATGGTGTTCGCCCCGGCCCGGTGGATGATCTCCGGCGGCAGGCCCTGGCCCCCGCGATGCTCGGAGGTGTTCTCCACCACCTCCGCCGAGAGGTCATCCATTTCCACCAGGGTGTAGGAGGGCACCCTGCCGAAGTGCTCGCCCACCATGTCGTCCAGTCCTCCGGATCCGGCGGAGGGAACGGCCACCTTCATCCGGATCACCGTCTCCTGCCGCGGCCGCCCCCTCCGCCGCCCACGCCGGAGTGGGGCGGAGTGGTGGGGCCCTGGCTCTCCTCGATCTCACCGGACTTGAACCTCTCCACCGCCTCCTTCACCGTCCCGGAGAGGCCGGTGTACACGGTCACCCCGGCGGCGTCCAGTGTGGAGAAGGCGTTCGGTCCCACGTTGCCGGTCAGGACCGCCTGAACACCCAGGTCGGCCACGGTCTGGGCGGCCTGTATGCCGGCGCCGCCGGCCGCGACCGCGCTCTCGTTTGACACTGCCTCGAATTCCATGCTCTCGGTGTCCACCACGATGAAGTAGGCACAGCGGCCGAATCTGGGGTCCACCTCCGAGCTCATATCGTCTCCTGTTGCTGTCACGCAGATCTTCATGTTGGATCCTCCTGGATCATCTCTCCCTGATCATAGGGTTCCCGCACTTGGGGCACTTCATCTGGAAGCAGGGGACGCCCCTTTGGTGGGGCTCCCGGTGCCCGCAGGAGGGGCACACGCAGTCCCCTCCAGGGCCCATGGCGTAGCCACCGCCGCGACCCCTGCCTCCTCCTCCGCCGTACATCTATTTCTCCTCCTTGACTTTCTCGGATTCCTTGACTTCCTCGGA
>JBKHFJ010000009.1:0-74771 GCA_046540255.1 Methanomassiliicoccales archaeon
GCCCCGGTGGTGGACGAGCGGGAAAACCTCATCGGCGTGATCTCGGAATCGGATATGGTGAAGGCGGTCGCCCGGCATCAGAGGAGATTGCGGTTGGTCTATCCCTCCCTCTCCTTCATGAGCGTGACCTTCGAGGAGGACTCGGAGGGGAGGGACCTGGTGGAGGTGGTGAGGGAGATCCAGAGAACGCCCGTCTCCAGTGTGATGGGGAGGGAGGTGATCACCCTCTCCCCCGAGGACGGCGTAAAGGTGGCGCTGGAGAGGATGACGAAGGGGGATGTGAACAGGCTCCCGGTGGTCGAGGACGGAAAGGTGGTGGGGATCGTGGCCAGGGGGGACATAATCGGATATCTCTCCGGGCATCTAGATGAGGAGTCTTAGCCCCATCGTCCGGATCCGAGGTCGATCGTCCTTGAAACGGGGCACACGCATCGGACGCGCCCTCGATCGCGCGGACTTAGAGTAATGTCCGGATCAAAGTGGTGATCACGACGGTAACCACCCCGAATGCGGTAACCTTGAGGCCAGATATGATCAGATTCTCCTTCGAGATCCTACCGATGTAGACGCCCAGAAGGAAGAACAGCGCCAGGGAGAGGAGTATGGAGGCGTACAGGGAGACCATGTCGGGTATGAGTAGAGCGGACCCGATGATGAAGGGAGTCACCGGTATAATGGATCCTCCGAAGGTGGCCAGGCCATCGTACAGTGCGCAGGAACGCAGTTCCTCGTTCAACTTCTTATCGACGAGGGTCCCCCGGAGGTCCCCTCCCCCTCTTAGCATGGCCCTCTCGAGCTCATCGATCTCGATCTCCTTGACCAGTTTCTCCCCCACGGAGGCGCCGAGGAGGTTTGACAGGGCGTTCGCCACGCCTCCCCCGATGCCCGCGGCTATGATGATCGAGCTCGCCGCCGTACCATCGCCCGATGCGATGGTGGCCCCGATCGCCGTGCTGGCCCCGATGACCACTCCCAGGCTCGATAACACACCGTCTATGAACCCCCTGATCAGATATCTCTTCTGGGACTTTGTGGGTGCCACCTCTCCCCGCATGGAGGGGCCGATTCATAAGGTTATTGCGGATCGGGGGATCCTGGTCTGCGTGATCATCCTTCCCGGATGCCGTCACGGTCCCACTCCCCGAGGATGATCTCCAGCTGCTTCCTGGAGTCCCCGAGGGAGCAGGAGTTGTCCACGATCCTCCATTCCTCGTCCGCCAGGTGGAGGATCCTTCTCCTGATCCTCCTCAGGCGGGGAAGGGTCTCGAACATCTCCCTCTCCTCCTCCCTCTCGGTGATCCTGGACAGGGCCACCTGCGGATCGATATCCACCAGCAGCAGGTGGTCGGGAGGCGGGAACAGCCGCCGGAAGAGCCGGTAGGTCATCTCCGCCCCCCTCCCCGGGAGGTAGGCGGTGGCCATCAGGTAACGGACGAAGATGACGGTGCCGTCCAGGCGCTTTGCCTCCCTGAGGGAGATCAGCATGTCCGCCAGGAAGGAGAGGGCGGCCAGGGCGTGCATAATCCTCCCCCGACCCAGCAGGGCTTTGCGGGTCACACGCCCCGTACGACGGTCGGAGGGATGGGTGATGATCCTCACCTCCTCCCCCCTGGACCTGTAATGATCCCCTATAAGGTGAGCGCAGGTGTTCTTCCCTGCCCCGTCTATGCCGTCCACCACGATCCAGCGCATGCTCAGATACCACCGATGTAGAGTACGAGGGCGGTGGAGATGGGCACGACCAGGTTGTCGTACTGTCCCGGGGTGATGTACTCCATGATGGTGACGAAGGCCCCCACTCCGAGGGCGGTGCACACCAGAACCCATCCACCTATGGGTGCGCTCTCCAAGGCCCCGGTCCCCCTGAGGTACTGGTAAAAGGCCAGTACCACCGCCGATACGGTCACGGTGGCCAGGAAGGTGGCCGCCGTGCCCTCCACCGACTTGCCGTTGGAGGTTTTCTTCCTTCCGTACCTGGCCCCCACCAGCCCCCCAATTCCGTCGCCGTAGGCCATGGCCGCTATCCCCACCGAGGCGGCCGCCCTCAGGTCGAAGAACAGCAGGGCAAGGACCGTCCAGGAGATGGCGTAGTACACCAGCCCCAGGTCGTGTCCCTGCGAGGAGGCCGTGCCCAGGAAGCCGCTCTTGAGCCTGGTGAAGGGGCAGCGTGGGGAGACCAGGTAGAGCAGGGGGATGAAGGGTGCCGCCGCCAGTAGGGCCATGACGAGGCGGTCGTCGAACAGCCACCATATGAACACGATGTTGCCCACCAGTATGTGAACCACCTTCCTGTTGTACCTCCCCTTCCCCCTCCCGGCGAGGAATTTGGTGAGTGCCACCACGCCTCCCAGATAGAGGTAGACCAAGGTCAGTCCCAGAACGTCTCCCGGGGAGAGCATGGCACCCCTGGATGGCCGTCTGCTCTTATTTCACTTTCGAGGTGCTGAGACTTCAATGGGACCTTCAGACGTCATCCGTATCGTGTCGGATAATCAACTGAAAAGCTTTATTAGTCTACCATCTGGTCCTGGTATGGCATGAACGAACGGGACACCAATCTGATGCACTCCCTGATGGAGGACCTTGGAGGGTCCTTCAGGGGCGGTGTCGTACTTCTCGATTCCCCCTCCACCCAGTTCGTTCGTGTCAACCTGGTGCTGCTGAAGGGCATGCTGGAGACGATGGGTAAGACCGGGATATTCATCTCCGTGGACCGGCCCCACCAGTACATGGTTCATCTCATGAAGATGCACGGTATCGACCTCCAGAAGATCACCTTCATAGACGTCATAAGCAGGTTCTCCGGGGACAGGAAGGGAGGGGACGGCAACGTGGGGCACGCTGGCGGCCCGTTCCACATCGACGCTCTGCCCCATGCCATGCAGGAAGAGGGAGTGGGACCCACCCTGGAGAACCTGAACGATCAGGGATTCGCGATGATAGACAACCTGGCGGCCCTGCTGACCTATAACAGGAACCCGGCGGTGGAGCTGTTCATCAACAACTTCATCCTGGTGGCCAAGTCCCAGGGAAGGGTCACCATCCCTCTGGTGGTGGACAGCGAGAGGCATCCCTCCCTGTTCAGGTCCGCCCAGATGCTTTGCACGAGGGAGATCGACGTGAGGGAGCACTTGTCAGTCAAAGGAAAGAGGTCTGGTATCGACCACACCAAGGGGGGCGGAATGCCATGAACGATGGAAACGACGACAGGGAAATACCGCAGCTGGCCAGAATAACCTCCGGCGTGCCGGGGTTGGACGATATGATCGAGGGGGGTTTCCCCTTTCCCTCGGTGGTGCTGGTCTCCGGCAGCGCAGGCACTGGGAAGACCACCTTCGCCATGAAGTTCCTGTGCGATGGTGCCAGGAACGGGGAGAAGGGGCTGTTCTTCACCACTTTGAGTGAGCCCACCCAGTGGATGCTGAGGTACGCCTCCCAGTTCGACTTCATAGATCAGGACTACTTCGGGGAGGAGATCGTCTACTTCGATCTGGGGCGGAACCTGATAGACCCGGATCCCCAAGGACTGCTGGACATCATCGAGCAGAAGATCGCCGAGGAGCTCCCCCAGCGGATCGTCATCGACCCCATCACCGTGGTGGGTGGCATGATGGGGGGAGAGTACCGGAACTTCCTGTTCGACCTCATGAACAGGTTGAAGAACTGGAACTCCACCTCGCTTCTGACCGGAGAGGTGAAGCCCGATGAGCTGTATCCCCCCGAGATCTCCTACGCGGTGGACGGCATAGTGCTCCTCATGCTGTCCGAGGAGGCCGGGGCCAGGAGAAAGTACCTGGAGGTGCTGAAGATGAGAGGGACCAACCACATCACCGGAAAGCAGTCCATCGACATCACCCGTAGGGACGGCATAGTGGTGCTCAAAGCCAGGTTCTAGCCGAGAGGAGCAGGAGCGCGGCCAGGAAGGACAGGGCCGTGATGCCCACCAGGCGCAGGACCGAGGCCCTGGAGAGCCGGGGGCACATGAGCTTGGTTATGATCAGTTTGTTCATCGAGCTGATCCCGCAGGCCAGGAGGACGATCTCGGCCGCGGTTTGGGGTCCGATGGAGCCGGCCAGGGAGAGGGAGGACACCGAGGCCACCACCGCCGCCGAGGAGGCGAACCCTCCCAGCGCGGCGATGTAGACCAGGCCGCCGCCAAGCTGCTCCTCCACCAGCAGGGCGAAGCCGGATATGATGAAGAAGATGACCCCGAAGACCAGGGCGGGCTTGATGGCGAAGGGGCTGCCAAGTTCCAGGGGCTCGGAGGGCTCCTCCCCCACCCTTGATATCCCCAGCAGTATCCCGAAGCCGCAGAGAAGGACCAGGGGGAGGGCGGTCAAGGAGGCCACTCCCAGAGTGGGGTCGGAGACCACGCACACGGCAAGGTTGCGCAGGAACATGGTGGCATTGGCCAGCACGATCCCGCAGGCGGCCGTCCTCATCATCCTCTCCCCCTTCTTCGCCAGCCCGCACAGGGAGGCGGTGGCCGCCTCGGAGTTGATCAATCCTCCCAGCAGACCCGAGATCCGGAGACCTATCGAGGGCCCCTGCCATCTAACCACCAGGAAGGAGGCGAAGGAGATGCCGGAGACGAAGAGGATGATCAGGAGCACCATGTTCAGGTCCAGCGGCTGCCCTTGGCCAAATATCTCCAGTGGGCCGGTGAGCTCCAGGTTGAGGGTAAGGGGATAGAGTATGAAGGCGATGGTGATAAACTGGAGGGCCCCCATGATCTCCTCCTCGGAGAGCACGCGTACGAAGGAGTGCAGCCTCTGCTTGGAGATCAGTATGGTGGTGGTGGCCACCCCCACGATCACCGCCTCCAGCACGAAATCGTGGGCCACCAGGACCCCGACCAGGTAGGCGATGATGAATGCCAGGGTGGTGGTGAACCCGGGAAAACCCATCACCTGGCGGATGTAGATCAGGGCCAGGGAGAGGGCCCCGAAGAGCACCAGGCCCGCCAGCACGAGATACTCGATCCCTCCCTGGCCCAGGTAGGCGAGGATGTATCCGCTCATGGCCACCAGTGGGAATGTTCTGATCCCTACCAGTATGGTGTCCCCCTCTTTCCGATGCTCCCTCTCCAGACCGATCAGGGCCCCTATGCCGATCGATACCAGGAGGCCGTAGACGAATCCCAGATCCATGTGCTCCCAATAATTATTGACCGGAGCTGAAAAAAAGGTTTCGCAGATGCACAGGGAGGGGGGCAGAATTGCATCTGGACGGATAAATCGCGACAAATGATATATACAAGCATCATAATTACCGGCCCGAAATCGCCAAACGAGGTCTTGCTTATGGTATACATGGATCCAATCGGTTACGTCATTCCGGTGGCAGGCGCCATAGGTCTTCTCTTCGCGGCCCTCCTCACCCGGAAAGTTTTCAGGAAGGATACCGGCACCTCGGAGATGAACGAGATCGGGGACGCGATCAGGGAGGGGGCCATGGCCTACCTCGCACGGCAGTACAAGACCATAGCCGTCATAAGCGTGATCCTGGCAGCGATCATCGGCATCGGCCTGCAGCCGGAAGTGGGGTTGGCCTTCCTGCTGGGTGCCTTCTTCTCCGCCCTCTCCGGGTACATTGGGATGTACGTCTCTGTCAAGTCGAATATCCGCACTGCGAGCGCGGCGAGGAGAACACTCAGCGAGGCCCTGGAGACCTCCTTCCAGGGAGGGGCGGTCTCCGGTATAGCCGTGGTCGCCCTCAGCCTGCTGGGCGTTGCCGGCCTGTTCTTCGTCTACGACGTATACTTCGGGACGAGGGACGCACTGTTCTACGCGGTGGGATACGCCTTCGGGGCCAGCTTCGCCGCCCTGTTCGCCCAGCTCGGTGGGGGTATTTACACCAAGGCCGCCGACGTGGGGGCGGACCTGGTCGGGAAGATCGAGGAGGGGATCCCCGAGGACGACCCCAGGAACCCGGCGGTCATCGCCGACCTGGTGGGGGACAATGTGGGAGACTGCGCCGGCCGTGGGGCGGACCTGTTCGAGTCCACCGCGGCGGAGAACATCGGCGCCATGATCCTCGGTCTTTCCATATGGTCGATCACCGGGGACACCGGCTGGATATTCTTCCCGCTGGTGGTGCGCGCCTTCGGTCTGCTGGCCTCCCTGGTGGGCATCCTAACCGTCAAGATGAGGAATGAGGAGGAGAACCCCACCAAGGCCCTGAACAGGGGATACTTCGTCACCTGCATCCTGTCGGCGATCGCCTTCTACTACACCACCATAGAGCTGCTGGGCAGTCATTACTACTTCTACTGCGGTCTCATCGGCATCGTGCTGAGCATCGTCATCGTGTACATCACCCAGTACTACACCGCCGGCGAATGGAGACCGGTGAAGGAGATAGCCGAGTCCTCGGAGACTGGACCGGCCACCAATATCATCACCGGCTTCTCCATCGCACTGGAGACCACGGCAATGCCCGTAGTGGCGATCGTCGTCGGCCTGCTCTCCTCCTACTGGCTAGGGACCATGGGCGCCCCCGCGGGGGTGGATGCCTTCGTGGCCGGGCTCTACGGCACCGCTGTGGCCACCATGGGCATGCTGGCCACCTGCGCCTTCGTTCTGGCGGAGGACACCTTCGGGCCGATCACCGATAACGCCGGCGGCATCATCGAGATGACCGACCATCCCGAGGAGATCAGGGCGAGGACCGACAGGCTGGACGCCATCGGGAACACCACCAAGGCCCTGACCAAGGGATACGCAATGGGCTCCGCGGCCCTGGCGGCCTTCCTGCTGTTCGCCGCCTACTTCGAGGAGATAGCCCATCTGACCGACAGCACCCTGGCAGAGGTGTTCATGGTCGACCTGGCCCAGCCTCCCGTGTTCGTGGGGGCGTTCATCGGTGGCATGCTGGTGTTCCTGTTCGCCTCCCTGGCGATCAGGGCGGTGGGAAAGGCGGCCTACCTCATGATCAACGAGGTAAGAAGGCAGTTCAGGGAGATACCGGGTCTGCTGGAAGGCACCGCCAAGCCACTCTACGCCAGATGCGTGGACATCGCCACCAAGGGATCCCTGAAGGCCATGGTACTCCCCGGGATACTTCCCGTGGTGGTGCCGGTGCTTTTCGGAGGGATCTTCGCCTTGATGGGCGTGGAGACCACCACCCAGGCTGTGGGCGCCCTCCTCATGGTGGGCACCATCGCCGGCGTGCTGCTGGCCACGGTCCTGAACAACGGTGGCGGGGCATGGGACAACGCCAAGAAGTACATCGAGGAAGGCCATCACGGTGGTAGAGGGACCGAGGCCCACAGCGCCGCAGTGGTCGGCGACACCGTGGGCGACCCGTTCAAGGACACCGCCGGTCCCTCCCTCCATGTGCTGGTGAAGTTGTTGTCCACCGTCACGCTGGTCTTTGCCGCCCTGTTCATCGTGTGAGCCGGGAAAAAACTCCTTCGTCCTTTTTATTCGTCCAGACCCTCTGTGAACGGGGCCGGAAAAGCTCAACATTTAAATAAGTGGTCCCACATGCCCGAGTATCTAAGAGGGCGTATCATGTACATGCTTACGCAGAAGGAAAAGGTCGTTCGCATTCCTCCCAGCAGGCTGGGGGAGGAGCTCGATCAGGTGATCAGCGAACTGACCTGGGAGGCGTTCGAGGGCAGGATCGAGGGAAATGATATGCTCACAGTCATGATACAGAACGTGGAACCCATCGGCCTTGGTCGGATCGTGCACGGGGACGGGGCGGTGTACCAGAAGGTGAAGTACGACGCCCTGGTGTTCAAGCCCTACCTGCAGGAGGTGGTGGAGGGCACGGTCTGCGAGGTGCTCAAGTTCGGGGCGTTCATCCGGTTCGGTCCACTGGACGGGCTGCTACACATCAGCCAGGTGATGGATGACAGGATCGATGTGGATTCCGACAACCAGCGACTCATCGGGAAGGATTCCAAGAGGGACCTGAAGGTGGGAGACAAGGTGAGGGCTCGCATCGTGGCCCTCTCCCTAAACGAGAGGAGCCCCCGGGAGAGCAAGATAGGGCTCACCATGCGCCAGCCTGGTCTTGGAAAGCTGGAGTGGCTGAGGGAGGATAGGGAGGAGGTCGAGGCCTCATGAAGAACCCGAAGGCCTGCAAGCACTGCACCTACATCACCGAGGAGGATACATGCCCCCTGTGCGGCAACGAGACATCCAAGGACTGGCAGGGTTACGTGATAATCCTCGATCACGAGAAGTCCGAGATCGCCAAGAGGATGGGTATCAATGTCAACGGCAGGTTCGCCCTCAGGGTCCGGAGCTAGGCCCTGGGAGGAGAAGGATCTGCTTCTTCCGGACCACATGAGGGCAGAGCTCAAGCTGCCCTTCGGCAAGGTGTTCTCCCTGGAGCTCCTCCTGGCCTCGCTGGGAGATTGCCGCAGGATAGTGTCGGTGGGGGACGTGGTGTCCAGGGACCTCATCGAATCCAGGGTATTCCCGGACCTGGTCATCTACGACGGGAGGACGAAGAGGTGCGAGTCCAGCGAACTCGCCGAGAGGGTGGAGAAGGAGGGGGGACCGGACGCGGTGGTCAAGAATCCCCCGGGCACCATCTCCTTGGAGATGACCAAGGCTATAAGGGAGGCACTGGAGAACGACGACACCTACATCCTGGTGGAGGGGGAGGAGGACCTCGCCGCCCTGGTATGCGTGGCCCTTGCCCCGAAAGGTTCTTGCGTCGTGTACGGATGCCCCGACAGGGGGGCCGTACTAGTCCGGGTGGACGAAACATCAAGTAATAAGGCTGAATCACTGTTATCCAAGATGGAGGTATTGCGTTGAATTTGGAGATCGATAGGAAGAAGGAGAATCCCCTCATGGAGAGGCTGGAGGTCGACTTCACCCTCGACCATGTCGGAGAGGCCACGCCGAACCGTCAGTCCGTGAAGGATCAGCTGGCGTCGGCCCTGAACGTGGAGAAGGAGAGGATCGTGCTGGACCACGTGAGGAGCGATTTCGGAAGGCAGATCAGCTCGGGTTACGCCAAGGTGTACGACTCGGTGGAGAGCGCAAAACGCCTGGAACGGGATTACCTCCTGGTCCGGGAAGGCCTGGCCGAGTCCAAGTAGAGGTGTTCACATGGCCAAGAAGGATTATTACGAGATCAAGGACGACAAGGTGGAGAGGAAGAAGAAGAACTGCCCGAAGTGCGGCCCCGGGGTGTTCATGGCGGAGCACGAGGACCGGGTGTCCTGCGGGAAGTGCGGGTACACCGAGTTCAAGAAGCGGTGACCAGAACCCTCTGTTTGTTCAACGGAAGTACTCTCGGGCCAGCCAGCCCACGGCTCCCCCCACCAGGCCCATTTTCAGACCGGACATCAGGGAGAGCACGATGGAGTCGAAGAATCCCGTTGGCCCGACTCCGCCCACCATCAGGAGGAAGTGGGCCACCAACGAGAGAGGTATCACGGTCAATATGCCAACGGTGAAGCCGATGACCAGGTTGGCAAGGCCGGCATCGGCCCTCCAGCAGATCAGGGTGGAGAGCCCGGCGGTGAGGCCCCCCACGGCCAGGTAGGCGGAGTCACCGAATCGTGCCGCCATCTCGATTTCGGGGAGGAGGCCCAGAACGGCCACCCCGGCGGCGGCACCCAGGGCCATCACCACCAGGGTCTCCCGCCTGATTCGGCGGAGCTCCCTCCACCACTGGATGAAGGGAAGGGCGATCGCCTCCCCGATGATCAGGAATCCCAGGGAGTGCCACATCACCTCGGAGCCGAGCGGGGTGTCCAGGTCCTCGATCACCGCGATCCGGTCGTCCCCGTGGGCGAGTATCAGGTCCGAGGACAGGTCGGTGGCCAGGTGAGTGACGGTGAAACCGAGGTCCGTCTTCCAGTTGGGCACGGACCGGTCCCCCTTGACCCCGGCGATCTGCCCCTGGGCGGAGAAGAAGCCCTTGTCGATCACCCTGGGAACGGTGTAGTTGACCAGGCCCTCTCGCTCCCACCTGACCTCCCAGTCGCCATCCGCAATGCGGATTGACCCGATCGCCGCTCATGGCGTAGACGCTCTCCCCGTTGTCCTGCATGACGAAGCTCGTGCTCCCTGGGGGCAGGTCCACCTGGTGGATGGGTTCCCCGGAGGTGCTGGTGTAGAGGTGGAAGGTGGAACCGTTCGAGACGCACAACCTGGTCCCCGACCCGGAGAGTATCAGTTGCCCCAGGAGGTCGGCATCGAAGGTCATCCGGGGGGAATCGCTGCCGCTCCTGAACAGGTAAACCCTTCCATCCTCGGTCTGAAGGGCGATGTAGCCGGTGTTCTTCGACCTGTCATGGCCCACCACGTCTAGTCCGAAACTGTAGTCCCAGTCCGTCGACCCGTTCCCCTCGATGGAGAGGAGGGACAGACTCTCCTGGCCCCCTTCGTCGCTCAGCACGGCGATCCCATGGGGGACGTGACCCTGGGGTGTGTACCTCTCCACCACACCGAGCAGCGAGGCGGGCTGGGCGATATGTACCTGGAAGGAATGGGTGGTCTTACCGGGAGGGAAGTATGAGAGGGTGCCGCCCGCCACCAGGACGGCCGCCGCCCCGGTATCATCCCCCAGGGCGATGTCCACCGCTCTCCCCTTCACCCGGTACTACACGAGCTGACCGGAGGAGAGCATCTGCACCCCCTCCCCCGTCAGAATGAGGGCGCGCCTCCCGCCCATCTCAGTTCAAGGATGTTCGAGCCCACCGAGTGGATCTGGGAGGGCTTGTCGGCCACCGTTTGGTGATGGTGAAGTAGCCTACACCAACATCCAGCAGTAGCAGTGCCACCAGGAGTATTACGATACTTCTCTCCTCCAGAGCCTTCTTCACTCCCCAAAGATCGTTCCTACCCGGCCGCACCATTCCTCCCAGGATGGCCAGGTGCCTATAAATATCCCTCCCCCGGAGGGCAAACTTTATTCACCACCTGCGCCTTCGGGAACCCGCGGGCCTGTGGTGTAGCATGGATATCACAGAGGCCTCCGGTAGCCAATCGCTGGGGAGAGCCTCAGACCCGGGTTCAAAATCCCTGATGAGGGGATGAAATTCCCGACAGGCCCGCTCCCCCCTTTTCTTTCCAGCGTGAAATCGCAACACATATTAGCCATGCCTCTCTATAGCGGGGCAGATGTACCTTACCCGAGGAGAGGAGGAGGCTCTGGAGGGGGAGCGAGGACCGGGCAGGCGGAAGGCGATGGAGTTGCTTTTAGCCCTCGGCAAGATCTACGACGCGGACCGCCTCATACCCATCGAATCCGCCCACCTCTCCGGGGTTTCCTACAAGACCATAGGGGAGGGCGGGCTGGCCTTCCTCACCGACATGGCCGAGGACGCCAATGTCACGGTCAAGACCACCCTGAACCCGGCCGGCATGGACCTGGAGAGGTGGAGGGAGATGGGCGTGGGGGAGGAATTCGCCTCCAAGCAGAGGGCAATCGTGGAGAGCTACGCCCGCATGGGGGTGGACACCTGCTGCACCTGCACCCCCTACCTTCACTGCAATGTGCCAGCGAAGGGGGACACCATCGCATGGGCGGAGTCCAACGCCCTCTCCTACGCCAACTCCGTCCTGGGGGCCAGGACCAACCGGGAGGGGGGACCGGGTGCGCTGGCCGCCGCCATCATGGGGAGGACACCGAGCTACGGGCTGCACCTGGATGAGAACAGGGTCCCCTCCGCCGTGGTGGAGGTGGACATCGATGACGACATCACCAGTCACTCCATGATCGGACACGCCGTGGGCAAGATGCTGGGAGGGGGCATCCCCTACTTCAGGGGGATTCATCCCTCCACCGATTCGCTGAAGACGCTGGCAGGCGCCATGGCGGCCTCCGGGGCCGTGCCCATGTTCCACATCGAGGGGGTGACGCCCGAGGCCTCCAGGCAGGAGCTGGATGGACTTGAGAGGATCCAGCTGGGAAGGGTGGAGGTGGAGGAGGCCATGGAGTCCCTCACCACCGGATCGGAGCCGGACCTGATCGCCCTGGGGTGTCCCCACCTCTCCATCCAGGAAGTGCGCTCCCTGGCCTCCTTTCTCGAGGGTAGGAGGAAGAGGACGGACACCGAGATATGGTTCTGCACCTCCAGGCAGGTGAGGTCGGCCTGCCCCAAGGAGGTGAAGGTGCTGGAACGGTTCGGTAAGGTGGCCTGCGACACCTGCATGGTGGTGGCCCCCATCGAGGATCGATACTCCTGCACCGCCACCAACTCCGGCAAGGCCTGCGCCTACCTTCCAGGGCTGGGCAGGCAAAGGGTGCTGTGCGGTCGGGCGGAGAGACTGCTGGAGATGGTACTGTGAGGATCGAGGGCAGAAGCATATCCCCGGGGCATGCCGAGGGCAAGCTCCTCCTCTTGAGGGAGCCGTTCAGCTTCCTGGGCGGGGTGGACCCCCGGACGGGTAGGTTGACCGTGGAGGGCGATGACAGGGACCTCGGCGGGGCGGTGATGGCCTTCCCCCACGGCAAGGGAAGCACGGTGGGCTCGTACGTGATGGTGGACATGCGGAGTCACGGCGTACAGCCCGCCGCAATAATCAACCTGGAGGCGGAACCCATCGTGACCACCGGGGCGGTCATGTCCGGCATCGCCATGGTGGACAGGGTGGACCTGGACCTGTTGAATGACGGGGACCTGGTGAGGGTGGACGGCGACCGCGGCATCGTGGAGCTGCCCAAGATCCAGGAGGAGCACGTGGTCGTCGGCATACTGAGGAGCGGGGAAAAGGTACTGCTCCTGAAAGGGAAACCAATCGGCCCGGACACGGACCATTGGGCCGGGATCTCCGGTCATGTGCAGGAGGGGGAGGAGCCGGAGGAGGCGGCCGCCAGAAGGATGAGGGAGGAGGTGGGGGTCGTTCCCCCGCTAAGCAGCAGGGGAGAGAAGGTCATGGTCCGGGTATCCGACAGGGTGTGGGTGATACATCCATTCATCTTCGATGTGGAGGAAACCATCGACCTGGATTCGGAGCACGCGTGGGTGGATATCAGGAGGGCAGGGGAGCTCGTCACCACGCCCGTTTTCGAGCGGGTGCTGAGATCCCTCTAAAGAGTGGTGTCCACCTCTTTCTCCAGGAGGTTGAGCTCGGAATCTTCCAAGGTTGAGGGGTTCAGAGCCAAGAGCAGAATGGACTCGTTCACCGCCACCTGGTCCCGCAATGACTGGATGAACCTGAGGACGGTGAGGAAGTTGTTGTTGGTGATCAGGTACTCCAGACCGTCCAGGAGGAGGACCCCTCCCTCGTTGGTGATGAACTGGTCCAGGGAGAAGGAGAGCTTCTCCAGGTCCTTGGGCCGAAGGGAGTTCTCCCTCCCGATGCTGGAAAGCCAGATCATGGGGGTTTCCCCCAGATCGAACCTGGACTTGATCTTAAGGGGGTAGTTCCGGGTCACGCAGAAGCCCCGGTTTCCCTCCTTCAGGGCCCTCTCGAACAGCTCGTACGAGCGGTGGGCCCGCTCCTCCTTGATCAGGTAGGTGGACCCGCTCTCCAGTTCCAGTCCGCCTTCCTCGGGAGTGCTCTCCTGTTCTTCGTCCGGGGAGTGGAGATGCTCCACGATGGACTCCGCCAGGTCCCCGACGCCTGAGTCTCTCAGATCGTTGACCGTGGCCCCCTCCAGCTTCGCCCGGCTGTCGTATCCGGCCTGGTACAGGGCCTCGGCCGTCTCCTCGTCCACCCCGAGGGGAGAGAGATTCTTCACCAGGTCATCCTTGCCCATTCCCCCCTCGGTGAGATCGGTCCCGCAGTGGGGACAGGTCTCCGCCTTCGGATCCACCAGGGTCCTGCAGGAGGGACAGCGGATCCCGGCCTGTCCGCCCATGTTCTCCAGGAAGTGGGTGATCTTCCTGACCTCTCCCTTGGAGATGTCCTTGATCTCCTCCAGGTACTCCTCGTCCCTGTTCTGCAGCTCCTCCACGGAGGTGATCCCCGCCTCCACCAGGGCCAAAGCGGATTCCTGGGAGAGCCCCGGGATGACCATAAGCCTCTCCAGGGAGTCCTTGACGTTCAGGGAGGAGATGGCGATAATGATCTCCTCATCGTAAATGCTCCAGTCGGCCCGGTGGTCCCCCTCGGGCTTCTCGGTGAACAGCAGCCTCCTGGACCGGGTCTCGTTCATGATGTAGTCTTTCCAGTCCTTGAAGTACTCGGTCAACCTGGAGGGGGCCTGGACCTCGGTGTGGATGTACTCCTCCACGTCCAGCTTCATCTCTTTTCTCATCTGCTGGACCCGCCTGATCAGCTCCCTGGCGAAACCCTCCGCCTCGATGTCCCGGGTCAGCTCGAAGTCCAGGTACACCTTTCCCTCGGAGAAATCCTGGTCCACCACGTCCTGCGGCAGGGAGTGGCTGAAGGAGACCATGTTGGGCTCGATTTTTACCATCTGCCCCTCTATTCCCAGGGAGTACTGGCCCTTGTCGATGCGCTCCTTGATGTGGTAGGGGTCCCGGCTCTTGAGCAGGACGGCGATCTTGCTCGCCCACTGCCTGTAGACCTTGCCGATGGCGTTGGGATTGGGGATGACCGAGATCACCATCTCGCCCCACTCCTCCCCGGGCGGCACGTACTCCACCTCCTTGATGTTGGCCTGGGACTTCAGGACGTGCTCCAGGGACTTGAGGGACTTCATCATCTCCTCGTTCTCCGTCCTTATGACCACCCTCTTCAGGGGCCAGCGGAGCTTCAGTCCAACCTTTTGCCTCTCCCTGACCACGATGTCCACCAGCTCCTGGATCAGGTCCATGGTGGATTCCAGCCTCTCGTTCACCCTGGTCAGGTCTGGAGTGGGCCAGTCCAGCATGTGGACTGATTCCATCTCCCCGTCCAGGGTGTCGTACACCTCCTCTGCCAGGAAGGGGCATAGGGGGGCTATGAGGCGGGCGGCGGTCATCAGGGAATCGTAGAGCACCCTGTAGGCGGCCAGCTTGTCGATGTCCCCTTCCTCCTTCCACATGCGGTCCCTGATCAGCCGGACGTAGAGCCTGGAGAGATCCTCCACCATGAAGTCCTCCAGGGCCCGACAGGCCTTCTGCATCTCCATGGAGTTGAGGTAGCGGGTCATCTCGTTCTTGATCCGCTCGGTCCTGGAGATCATCCACTGATCCTCCCTTCGCAAGGCAGGGGAGATCCTGGAATGGTCGACCGATCCGGGGGAGAACTCGTCCAGCGCCATGTAGGTGGTGGAGAACTTGAGTACGTTCCAGAGTATGTTCAGGGTCTTCCTGGCGTTCTTCACCCCGTCGTACTGGAATGCCATGTCTTCCCAGGGGGCGTTGGCCTTGAGCATGTAGAAGCGGAGGGCGTCCGCCCCGTACTCCTCCATGACCTTGATCGGCTCGATCACGTTCCCCTTGCTCTTGGACATCGGCTGACCCTTCGGGTCCAGCACCCATCCGTGCATCAGGACCGACTCGTAGGGGGAGCGGTCGAAGGCGATGCAGCTCGAGGCCAGCTGGGAGTAGAACCACCCACGGGTCTGGTCGTGCGCCTCGGTGATGAACTTGGAGGGCCACCACCTCTCGAACTTCTCGGTGGTGTGGGGGAATCCCAGCTGGGCCCACGAGGTCACCCCGGCGTCGAACCACACGTCCAGGACGTCCGGCACCCTGCCCATCTTCCCCCCACACTTGTCGCAGGTGAAGCTCACCTCGTCTATCCAGGGACGGTGGGGATCCATGTCCTCACGGTAACCCTCGCCCCCTTCCAGCTCGGAGAGGGAGGACACCACCCTGATCTCCCCGCACTCGCAGGTCCATACGGGCAGGGGTATGCCCCAGTACCTCTGTCTGGAGATGCACCAGTCCCTGGCGTTCTGCACCCAGTCGTACTGACGGGATGAACCGGCCCAGTCAGGGATCCACCTCACCCTCTCCACCTCGGAGAGCATCAGGTCCTTGATCCTGGTCACCCTGAGGAACCACTGGGTGGTGGCCCTGTAGATCACCGATGACTCGCACCTCCAGCAGTGGCCGTAGCGGTGGGTAACCTCGGTCCGGTGGAAGAGGACCCCCTTCCGATCCAGGTCCTCCATGATGGCCTGGTTGGCCTTCTTGACGAAGGTGCCCTGGTAGTCGCCGGCCTCCATGGTGAACCTTCCCGAGCCGCCCACAGGGCAGAAGGGCTCGATGTCGAATTTCCTGCCCAGCTCGAAGTCCTCCGGGCCGTGGCCGGGGGCGATGTGGACCAGCCCGGTGTTCTCCGCCTCCACCGTGTCGGAGGGTATGACCCTGTGCACCCACTCGCCAGAGGACTTGGACTGGTAGGGGACCTCCTCCTCCAAGGGAGGCAGGTACTCCAAGCCGACGAGCTCCTCCCCCTTCATCTCCTCCAAGATCTCGTACTCCTCCCACCCCATCATCTCCCCTATGGGATCCACCAGGTCGGAGAGGATGATGATCTCCCCGCTCTCCTCCTCCTGAGTGAGGAATCTCACCCGGGAATAGTCGAACTGGGGATGGACGGCCACCGCCATGTTGGCTGGGAGGGTCCAGGGGGTGGTGGTCCATATGAGCAGCGAAGCATCCTGGTCCTTCAGGGGGAACTTGACGTAGATGGAGGGGTCCCTCTCCTCCCAGTATTCGATCTCCGCCTCGGCCAGGGCGGTCTCGCACCTCGGGCACCAGGAGAGCACCCTCTCGTCCGAGGTGAGCAGGTCCCGGTCGAAGGCCCTCCGCAGGGTCCACCAGGCCGCCTCGATGTAGCTGGGGTTGATGGTCATGTAGGGTTGGTCCCAGTCCATCCACACCCCCAGCTCCTTGAACTGCTCGGTCATCTTACTCTGAAAGTCCAGCGCGTAATCCCTGCAGGTGCCGACGAACTTGTCGATCCCGTACTCCTCGATCTCGGTCTTGCTCCGCACCCCGATGGACTTCTCCACCTTCACCTCGATGGGAAGGCCGTGCATGTCGAAGCCGGGTTGGTCCCTGACGTTGTTCCGACTCATCCGTTTGTATCTCAGTATAGCGTCCTTCAGTATCTTGTTCAGCGCGGTTCCCAGATGGATGTGTCCGGTGGTGTAGGGCGGCCCGTCCACGAAGTAGAAGTCCGGAAAGGAGGATCTTGACTCCTTCGCCTTCCTGTAGATGTTGTTCTTGGACCAGTACTCCCTCACCTTCTCCTCGATCTCGGATGGATTATAACCGCTCTGGACTTGTCTGATCATTACATGTCCCTTCTGAGCCTTCTGAGCCTTAAAGCAGGTTCTCCCCTTTTAAGATTACCGTCCTGGCTAATTAAAATTGAAGGTCCGATTATCGGGGCCAGCAAAGCTCAGAACATGTCCAAACTGGATTGGGAGGATGCCCTTTTCCACTCCCCCCACCTCCTCTCGATCTTGTCCAGGGAGTTCTCCACCCGCTTGAGGGAGAAATCATGCTCCTCACACAGGAACTCCACCACCCTCTCCCTATCGGGTCTCCTCCAGTCGAGCTGGTAGTCCTCCTTCCTCTCGAAATCGAGGAACACCTCCCGTATCCTCTGGTAGTCCTCGATCTCCCTACCCAGGTGGGAGAGGGCCGACTCCAGGTCCCCGTGGTCGGTGATCAGCTTCAGCGCCTTTTTGGGCCCTATGCCGCTCAGGCCGGTGTTGTAGTCCGTGCCCATCAGTATGCACAGGTCGATCAGCCGCTCCCTGGTGATGGAGAGGTGATCGAGTACCCCATTCAGCTCGATGACCTCGGGGGAGATCTCCTTGTAGCGGGAGGACCCCGGCATCTTCCTCTTGCCGGCCAGGGTCAGATTCCTCACCAGCCGGGGAGCACCGAAGAGCAAGGAATCGAAGTCCTGGGAGGAGGCCGCCCACACGTCCCCCTTCCAGGCCATGTAGGCGGCCTGGGCCTCCCCCTCCTCCGGCGCCTGGACCACCGGTATCCCCAGGTGGGTCAGCAGGATGCGTGAGGATTCCACGACATCGTTGGTGATCCGGGAGGACTGGGTGGCCTTGGAGAATGCCGTCCTCAGGTCCCCCTTCTCCCGGGCCTGCTCCCACTCCTCCTCCGCCCTGCTCCTCCTCACGCTCCTCTCGGCGACTGTCTCCGCCTTCAGCTCCGAGGGGATGCCGTCGAAGACGTAGGCCGGGAGGATGCCCGCCTCCAGCAAATTCACGTTCCTGTATAACAGTCCCGACATGTGGGAGGTCACCCTCCCCTCGGAATCCTTCAGCGGGTTGCCGTCCGGCTGTCTTATGACCGATAGGAACTGGTAGATGGCGTTGTAGGCGTCCACCGCCACCGTCCGCCCCTCCAGGTCGGTCAGCTCCACAGAGCGGGAGGGCACGATGTCGGATAGGTTCACTCCCATTGGGATCACCTGGATAATCTGTCACCGGGGGGGTAATATCGGTTGCGCTACCCCTCCTCGGTGTGAGGCAGGTAGAGCATGGTCACCGCAATGCCTATCCAAATGAAGACGGCCAGTATGGTGCAGATGTTGGACTGCAGGTACACCGAGGAGGCCAGAAGCATCAACGGGAATACCACGGCGATGAGTACGATGAACCAGGGCCTGGTGAACTCGCTCATTTGGTAACCAGCGGCGGAATGGCGAGGACCGGTATTGAAACTTTCCCTTCCCGGGTGCACGTTTTAACTGGCAACATCACCATACTATTCAGGGGTTTGATTTGCCCGACGGGTACGATCTGGTGGTCATAGGCTCCGGCGTGGCCGGCAACAAGGTGGCCCTCAAGTGCGCCGGGCGCGGGTGGAGGGTTGCCCTGGTGGAGGAACGTCCCCCGGGGGGCACCTGTGCGCTCAGGGGATGCAACCCGAAGAAGGTACTCACCTCGGCGGCCGAGGTGATGGACAGGCTGCAAAGGATGGAAGGGAGGGGCCTCACCCCGGGAAGCGGTATCGACTGGGAGCGGCTCATCGACTTCAAGGGGACCTTCGTGAAGGAGGTGCCGGAGGGGCACAGGAGGAACTACGATCGGGCCGGTATCACCGTTTACAGGGGCAAAGCCTCGTTCGTGGACCGCCTCTCCCTGAGGGTGGGCGATTACCTGGTGGAGGGGGACAAGATGCTCATCGCGACAGGGGCCAGGCCCTCCCCTCTAGGGGTGGAGGGCGAGGAACTGCTCACCCTGAGCGACGATTTCTTGGATATGCGATCCCTTCCGAAGAGGCTACTCTTCGTGGGCGGGGGATACGTATCCATGGAGTTCTCCCACGTCACCGCGACGGCCGGCTTTCGCACCAGGGTACTGCACCGGGGCGATCGCGTGCTGAAGGGATTCGACCCGGACCTGGCCGAGAGGATGGCAGAGGTCAGCGGGGAGATGGGGGTGGAGATGTGCCTGGGGCAAGAGCTCCACGCGCTCCGCAGGGAAGGCGGAGAGCTGGTGGTGGAGGCCCTTCACGACGGGCTCCCGGTGGAACACCGGACCGACCTGGCGGTTCACGGGGCGGGGAGGGAGCCCAACCTGGAGGGGCTTGGGTTGGATCTGGCCGGTGTGAGATACGATGGGAGGGGCATCCTGGTGAACGGCCACATGCAGAGCATCTCCAACCCGGACGTCTACGCCGCGGGGGACGTGACCGCGGGCCGCATGCCCCTCAGCTCGGTCGCCGATCACGAGGCCTTCGTGGTGGGCAACAATCTGTTAAAGGGAAACCAAATGGAGGTGGACTACACCGGGATACCCACCGTGGTATTCACCTCTCCCCCCCTGGCCCGGGTGGGGGTGACCGTCAAAGAGGCGGAGGAGAAAGGCCTGGACTTCGAGGTCAAACAGGGGGACCGAACCGGGAGCAACTCGGAGAGGCGGGTGGCCTCCAGGTACTCCGGTTACAAGGTACTGGTGGAGAATGGGACGGGCAGTATATTGGGCGCCCACCTGATGGGGCATCACGCCGAGGAGAGCATCAACGTCTTCGGCCTGGCCATGCGGTACGGGCTGACCGCGGGTCAGATCAAATCCATGCCCTTCTCCTTTCCCACCGGGGTGTACGACACCCGCTACATGGTGTGAGTTCTTCTCCAGGCCTCGATCTCCCCGCCCATGTCCCCGCAGCCGAATAGCGCCGATCCGGCGTCCAAAACGGTGGCCCCCGCCTCAATGGCTATCCTGGAGGTGTCCGAGTTGATCCCCCCGTCCACGGCCAGCTCCACTTCCAGGCCGGAATGGTCAATGAACTCCCTCGCCTGTCGTATCTTGGGCACCACATCGTGCATGAAGGTCTGCCCGGAGAATCCGGGGTTGACCGTCATGATCAGGAGGAGGTCGATCAGGTGCATGTAGGGTTCCACCGCCTCGAATGGAGTGCTGGGATTGAGGGAGAGGCCCGCCCCGATCCCCTCGGCGGAGATCCTCTCCAGGGTCCCCTCGATGTTTTCGGTGGCCTCCGTGTGGATGGTGATGTAGTCCGCACCTGCCTCGGAGAACTCCCGGATGAACCTCTCCGGATGCATGATCATCAGATGGACATCGAAGGGCAGGGAGGTGTACGGTCGCACGTCCCTGATGACGCACGGCCCGAGGGTGATGTTGGGGACGAAGTTACCGTCCATCACGTCTATGTGGATCCAGTCCGCCCCGCAGGCCTCCGCCCGCTCCAGTTCCTTTCCCAGGTTGCTGAAATCGGCGGACAGGATGGAGGGGGCGATCTTCACCATATCCCCGGGAAAGGGGAACGTCCAAAAGAATGTTTCTAGCTCAGGGGACCACCGTCACCGGCAGCTTGCAGTGGTGGACCACCTTCGTGGAGACGCTTCCCATCAACATGCCCTTGAAACCGCTCAGGCCGCGGCATCCGACCACCACGTGGGAGTATCCCTCTTCCGCCGCCTTGATGATGGCGTTTGCCGGATGGTCCAACTCCACCCTGGTGTCGTGGGTGATCCCCTTCTCCTCGAGCACCTTCTTGCCCCTCCTCATCCTTCGGTCTTGGAGCGCTTCGTCCTCCGGGATGTAGGTGTCCTTCCCGGCGAAGATGGCCGAGTCCGAGGGGGAATAGGCCAGCAGAAGGGTGACCTTGGCGTTGAACCTGGATGCCATCTCGGCGGCGAACTCGGCCGCCCTGAGCGAGTTATCGGAACCGTCCACTCCTACAAGTATATCCGTGATTTCCAACTCTTTCTCCCTCCTATCATCTTTCTCCTATCCACTGGATTGTAACCCATGATTCATAAGGATGTCGGAGGCCCATGTGCATCGGGAGACCTGAAAGATTATAGGATGCGGGCACCACGTCGCAAACCTTTTACTTCAAGAGGAGATGGATAGACCATGGCTCGCGGCGATGACGAGGGAGAGGAGGTCTGCGACGTGGCCGGCTGCCAGGAACCGGTGGAACGCTCCCTGCCGTTGAAGAAGGTCAAGAAGCAAGGATTCGAGGTGGAATCCTCTGGTAGACGGGCCAAGCTCTGCAAGGAGCATTACAAGGAGTTCAGGAAGGCCACCAAGAAGGACCGGCAGCTGGAGCAGCTGGGTAGGTGATCCTTACAGGGGGTCTCCCGACCCGTGAGCGTCATCGCTTCCGATGATTCAGGGGGCCACGGCAAACATTATACATGGGGAGGAATTCCCATTGCCATGAAGGTGACCTTCCTCGGCACCGGGGGCAGTATTCCATCGGTAAACAGGAGCGTCAGCTCGGCGGCCCTCCAATACGGCTCGGATGTACTCCTGTTCGACTGTGGGGAGGGAACTCAGAGGCAGCTCATGATGTCCTCCCTCTCCTTCATGAAGATCAAGCGGATATTTATCACCCATTTCCATGGGGATCACTTCCTGGGCCTGCCCGGCCTGATACAGTCCATGAGCTTCAGCGGGAGGGAGGATCCCTTGTACATCCACGGCCCGGCCGGGATGGTTGAGCTGGTGAACGGGATCATCAGCTTGGGGTACTTCGCCAAAGGTTTCGAGGTCTGGGTGGGTGAGCTGGATCACGGGGACACGGTGAAGATGGACGGCTATTCGGTCTCGGCGGTGAGGGTGGACCACTCCGTACCCGCCCTCGGTTACGTCTTCCAGGAGGATGAGAGGCCGGGGAGGTTCCTCCCGGGCCGGGCCAAGGGGGTGGGGGTTCCCGAGGGACCGCTGTTCTCCAGGCTGCAGCGGGGCCACAGCGTCACCGTCTCCGGGAGGGAGGTGACGCCGGAAATGGTGATGGGCCCCCCCAGGAGGGGCCGGAAAGTGGTCATTTCCGGTGACACCAGGCCCTGCCAGAACCTCGAGGAGGCGGCCAGAGGGGCGGACCTTCTGGTACACGAGGCCACGCTGGACAGTTCCCTGGCGGACAAGGCCAGGGAGTTCGGTCACTCCACCGCCGAGGGGGCGGCCGGATTGGCCGCCAGGGCCGGAGTGCGCTCCCTCTTCCTGAACCACATCTCCAACCGATACGAGGAACCGGATCTCCTGGAGGAGGAGGCCAGGCAGGTGTTCTCCGGTGCGGTGGTGGCCGAGGACCTGATGTCGGTCGAGGTGACCGTCCCGGATTAGATGAGCTTTAGCAGGTCCGAAGAGGTCACTATACCGATGATGCCTCCCCCATCGCTCACCAGGACCGCCCCCGAGTGGGAGAGGAGCACGGTGACCACCTCCAAAGGGGTATCCTCGCTGACTATGGGGAAGACGTCCTCCATCAGCTTCTCCACCGGTTCCTTCGCCAGCTCGGACATCCTCTTCCCCTCCCTGAGCAGCCGGAGGATATCCTTCTCGCTCACCGATCCCACGTGGGCCTTCCCGTCGAAGACGGGCAGTTGGGAGAACCCCCCCTCCCTCATGAGCTCGGAGGCCCTCCTCAGCCTCTCCCCCTTCTGGATCATGACCGGATTCATGGAGGCCACCTGCTTGACCTTCTTCCCCCTCTTCTTCCGATCCATCTCATCGTAGATTATCTGGAAGATCCTTGCCACCGAATCGTAGCTCCCCCTGATGTTCCCCCGCTCGATCTTGGCGATGGTGGACTGGCTGACGCCCGATCGGCGTGAGAGTTCCGATTGTGTCATGTTCAGGGCGAGGCGCAACTTCTTTATCTCGGAAGCATCTGGGAATTTCACGCCCCCTAATCGCTATTATTCCTATATGAATAATTCCATCAATCATCTATATAAGTGAAGAAATAATACGAACAAAAATGGGAGGTTTCAGTGGGTTGGATTCATTAATGAATACACCGAGCCACACGCCCCCACGACTAAGGTGATGCATCAATGTCAAAGAACATAGTGGTCGAAGAAATCGATTACACCCCGGTCTTGGACCAGAGGGTGGAGTTGGTAGAGAGAAAGGGAATCGGACATCCGGACAGCGTGGCGGACGGCCTGGCCGAATCGGTGAGCCGGGCACTCTGCAAGATGTACTTGGACCGGTACGATCGGATCCTCCATCACAACACCGATGAGACCCAGATCGTCGGCGGTCAGTCCGCTCCCCGGTTCGGGGGAGGTATAGTTCTGGAGCCCGCATACGTGCTGCTGGTGGGGAGGGCCACCACCGAGGTGGACAGGGAGAGACTTCCCTACAGATCGGTGGCCGTGAAGGCGGCCAGGGAATACCTGATGGAAAAATTCCCCAACGTCGATGTGAACATGGACGTGGCCCTCGACTGCAGGATAGGCAAGGGCAGCGTGGACCTCACAGGGGTGTACAGCTCGGAGAAGTTGTTGGCCAATGACACCTCATTCGGTGTGGGCTACGCCCCGTTCAGTCAGACCGAGAACGTGGTCCTCCAGACAGAGAGGTACATCAACGGCGAGTTGAAGAAGAAGCTCCCGGAGACCGGTCAGGACGTCAAGGTCATGGCCTCCAGGATCAACGGGGTGATCACCCTGACCATCGCCTGCGCCATGGTGGACAAGTACTTGGACGACAAGGACCATTACATCAGCCTGGTGGACGAGCTCACCGACAGGGTATTTGATCACGCCTCCGCCCTTACGGATTTCGAGGTCAAGCCCAGGGTGAACGCGGCCGACAGCTACGATGAGGGGATCTTCTACAACACTGTCACCGGGCTCTCCATGGAGAACGGCGACGATGGATCGGTGGGCCGGGGGAACCGGGTCAACGGCCTAATCACCCCGTTCAGACCGATGTCTATGGAGGCAGCGGCCGGCAAGAACCCTGTCACGCACGTGGGCAAGCTCTACAACATATTGGCCAAGCTCATCTCGGAGCAGGTAGCCGAGGAGGCCGGCGGGGATGTGGCGGAGGTAAGGACGCGACTTCTATCCCGCATCGGTCAGAAGATCAGCGACCCCCAGACGGCCAGCATACAGCTGATCATGGCGGACGGCGTGGACGTCTCCAAGTGGCAGTCGGAGGCGGAGAGCATCGCGGACTACTGGCTGGACAACATCGACAAGGTCACGAGGAAAATTGTAAATGGTGAGATAACGGTCTTCTGAACGATGAAGCTCATCGACCTCCGAAGGTACGGTCCAGTCCACAGGTTCGGTGATCATCACATCTACAGGGCCCTCAGGGCCCTTTCCAACGGTAGGAGGAGAGGAAGGAAATCCCTGGCCGATTCCGTGGGACTGGGAGAGGGCAGCATGAGGACCATCCTGGAGTACCTCAGGGACAAGGAGTTCGTGGAGGTCAAGCAGACCGGGGTGAGGATCACCCCCTACGGTCAGGGATTCCTGAAAGAACTGCCGATCAGGATGGAGAGGGTGGACCTCCCAGGACTCTCTTTGGGCGAAAGGAGCGTGGCGGTCAAGGTCAAGGCATCGGCCGATTACGTCTTCTCCGGCGTGAAGCAGAGGGACGAGGCCATCAAGGCCGGTGCGGACGGGGCCACCACCGTCATGGTGGTCGGTGGGAGGCTGATCATGCCCCCCAGCTACGACCTGGACGATGAGCAGCCCGAGGACGCCTCCATCCTCCGGGAGATCTTCGATCTGGACGAGGGGGACGTGATCATCATCGGTACCGCGAGGGAGTGGGAGGGGGCGGAGAACGGGGCACTGGCCGCCGCCCTGGACCTGCTCTGATAGGAATATTCGTATCGGTATCACGGTCATCGGTCTCTTCATCCCGTTCCCGCGGACCCGTTGGTTCCAAGGAAAACGCTAAATACTGGGCTTGCGGTAGGTGGATAATTGGATATTACATCCAATTACACCTTTCAAGGAGGTTACCGATGAAGGCACATTCGCTATTGGTCTGCGCCGTGATGCTGCTGGGCTGCGTTCTCGCCCTCCCCGGGGCATCCGGAGACTCTGATGGATCATGCAAGGTACAGTTCGATTTTGGTGATGGACAGGTCTACTGGGACGAGGTCCAGGTCGATGAGGATATGAACGCTTTCAACGTCACCATGGAGGCCGCTTCCTCTCTCGGATTCGAGGTCAATTACAGCGAATTCGAGGAAGGGGTCATGGTGAATGGCATAGACGGGATCATGAGCCAAATGTCGCAGGAGTACTGGCACTTCCTCGTATGGAACCAGACCGCCGGGCAGTGGGAGATCTCCTCGATGGGGGCGGACTCGGTGGATGCCCAGGGGCTGGAGGCCATCTCTTGGCACTACGCCAAGAACAAGCCCGACGAGAGTAGCGAGAGGCCTATGGCCACTCCCGCCCATCAGCAGCCCTGGACCATGTTCAGGCACGATCACAATAACTCGGGCACGATCCCCCTCCAGGGGCCGATCACCGAGGAAATGAAGTGGGAGCAGGACCTGGATAACGGGCCCATGGACAGCGCGGTGCTCTCAGCCAAGGGGAAATTGTACGTGGCCACGGCTGGCGTGTACAACTGGAGCTCCATGGACTACGACAAGTCTCCCACCCTCTTCTGCCTTGACCAGGAGGGGAACGTGGAATGGGAGGCCGAGTACGACGGGGCAGGTTATCAGATAGCGAGTCCGCTTCTGGTCAACGACATGGTGATCCTCCCCTCCACCGATGGAAAGCTGTACGCTTTCGATTCAGACAACGGTAGCCAGGAGTGGAATTTCACCACGGGTTCATCCCCAACCGGTATCACCTCCTCACCCGTGCTCTACAGGAACCAGATAGTAGTGGGGGCGGGGGACGGTTTCCTCTACTCACTGCACCTGAACGGTACACAGGCATGGAGGACGAATCTCAGCTCCCCTGTCTATTTCTCCTCCCCGGCCGTCCAGGATGGTACGGTGTACATAGGGACGGAGGACGGCGGGCTCCATGCGGTCGCCGCCAATGGTTCCGGCGAGGAGTGGAGCGCAAGCGTGGAGGGTAAGATCAGGTCGGCGCCCCTGCTCATGGAGGACCGGATCGTCATCACCTACTCCGTGTATGACGGATCCGTCGCCGTGGACGGCGGCGTGGCGGCCTTCGATTACCAGGGGGAGGAGCTGTGGAACAGCAGGATAAACGCCACCTCCACCTCGCCGGCGCTGACGCCTGAAGGAATAGCGGTGACCACGGAGGAGGGACTGGCCATGCTCTCCGAGGGAGGGGAGGTGCAGTGGAATTTCACCTCCGACCAGTCGATGAAAGGCTCGCCCCTGGTGGCCGAGAACGGGATCTACGTGACCACCTCGGACAATGAGAGCCAGGTCCACGCCTTCACCTTCCAGGGCGAGGAGATGTGGAACATCACCCTCCCAGGTCCGGGGGATCAGTACTCCATGTGCTCACCCACGATGGATGACGATGCCATGTACGTGACGGCCGATAACGGTCATCTTTACGCGTTCGGGGATGTTCCTCCGGAGGCCTCCTTCGAATACTCGGTGAACGAACTGGCGGTTTACTTCGATGCCAGCGGATCATCGGACAAGCAGGGTGAGCTCGAGTATCACTGGGACTTTGGGGACCAGAATTCCAGCGGGGGGGAGACCGCCACCCATGAGTACACCCAGGCCGGTAACTACACCGTCACCCTGACCGTGGTGGACGATGAGGGCAGTGAGGACCAGGTCAACCAGACCGTACAGGTGACCGCTCCCCCAGAGCCGGAGCCTGATGAGAACGGCCTGGGCGATCTGATTGTGATCCTGGGAGTGGGTATCGCAGTCGTGGTGATCGCCGCCCTGATGTACGTTAGCTTTGGCAGGAAGAGATGATTCGGGCCATCGCCGGAAAGGCATCCGCGCTCGCCCTGATCGTGGGCATGGTAGCCCTTGCCCTCCCCTTCACCGGCTGCCTGGGCGGTGATGGGGGTGAGGATGAGCAGGTGACCGCCGATCTGACCATCGATTTCATGGGGGAGCGCGGCACCATCCATCCAGGCAACCTGACCACCTGGTACAGGGAGGGCGGTGAGTGGGTTTCCGAGTCCCGATCCAACGGAGGGAACACGGTGTACGTGTTCAGGAACATATCCGCCTCCGACTCCCTGGAGCAGCTGGAACGGGCGTCCGAGGTGGCGGGGTTCGAAATCAATAAGACCTACTATTCCACCATGGGCCAATGGATCGTGGATTCCCTGGATAGGGCGGAGAACCAGGCCAGTGGAAGTAACTGGCAGTTCTGGGTGAACGGAGAGTACGCCAGCGAGGGGGCAGGCCAGGTTGATCTCAAGGAGGGTGATCAGGTGGAGTGGAGGTATCAGACCAACCCATTCTGATCGGTGAGAATTCAGCGTGAGCAGGAGGGAAAAGTATGTTCTTCCCCTACAAGGACGTGGACTCGGGAATACACCGCCTCGATCCGAGGCCCAAGATAGTCTTCGTAGCGGTGGTGTTCCTACTGTCCATCCTGATCTCCGACATCCTGTACCTCTCCTTCCTCCTTTTCATAGTGATGGTGGTCGCCTGGAGGGGAAGGGTGCTCGACTCCACCGTGGGACTGCTGAAGTACGCCCTGGTCATAGGGCTGTTCATCCTACTGTTCAACATACTGATCAGCAAGGGCAGCACCGTCCTCTTCCAGTGGGGGCCCCTGATGATCATGATGGAGTCCACCGCCTTCGCCTTCAGCATGGTGGTCCGCCTGTTCCTGGCCATGGCTTCCTTCTCCGTGCTGACCTTCGCCGTGCACCCGGACGACCTCCTCAGGACACTTTCCAGGGTGGGCCACAAGGTCATGACCGGCCTCTCTCTGGCCACCAGGATGTATCCCACCATCGCCGCCGATTCGGGGGCGGTGATGGACTCGATGCGGGCCAGGGGGGTGGAGATGGACCGTGGGAACTTCGTGGAGAAGGCCCGGGCGAGGGCACCGGTGCTCATGCCCCTGCTGCTGAACTCCCTGGATCGCTCCATAGGCATCTCGGAGGCCATGGAGGCCAGGGGATTCGGATCTGGTCGAGCAAGGTCAAGTTACTCCTACCGGCCCATGGACAGGTGGGAGTGGACCATCATCGCCATGTCATTGGGCGCCATGGTGCTGGGCATCGTCTCGGTGGTCATGGGCTACGGATCGCTCGAGTACGGCAGTCTGTTCATGTATGGTTGGGTGGACCTGGCGGTCCTCCTCCTGTACGCCGTGCTGCTGACGCCGATCTGCTGGGGGGCGAGAGGATGATCAGGGTGGAAGGTCTCACCTACCGCTACCCGAAATCCCGGGTTCCGTCCGTGAGGGACGTCTCCATGTCGATCCGGGAGGGGGAGT
Organism: Methanomassiliicoccales archaeon; assembly: GCA_046540255.1. Taxonomy (GTDB): domain Archaea; phylum Thermoplasmatota; class Thermoplasmata; order Methanomassiliicoccales; family JAAEEP01; genus JBKHFJ01. Next base: position 28,446 of record JBKHFJ010000009.1, read on the forward strand.
TCCTCATATTGGTGGGACCCTCCGGCTGCGGAAAGTCCACCCTGTGCCGCTCCTTCAACGGCCTGGTGCCACACTTCTACGGGGGGGATTTCCAGGGCAGGGTCACCGTGGACGGTGAGGATACCAGGGAGCTGCAACCGGCGAGACTGGCGGAGAAGGTGGGCATGGTCTTCCAGGATCCGGAGAACCAGCTGGTGATGACCAACGTGGAGAACGAGATGGCGTTCGGCATGGAGAACCTGGGCGTGCCCCGGCAGGAGATGAAGAGGAGGGTGGCCCGATCCGCCGAGTTCTTCGACCTGGGTCCACTGATGAAGAGATTCATACCGGAGCTGTCCGGCGGGGAGAAGCAGAAGGTGGCCCTGGGATCGGTGTTGGCCATGAGCCCCAAGTACCTGATCCTGGATGAACCCACTTCCCAGCTGGACGAGGACAACGCCCGACGCTTCCTGCAGTTCGCCCAGACCCTGAACCGGGAGATGGGGGTGGCCATCATTCTGGTGGAGCATCGGCTGGAGCGATGCATGGAGTTCGCCAAGAGGATGGTCTTCATGAAGGAGGGGGAGGTGATCATGGACGGTGAGCCCGGGGAGGTGATCGAGCACCTGAGGGAGATCGATCTGATTAGTGATCTCAGGGTGCCGTCGGAGCAGAACGGGCATTCCAGGGAGAGGGCGGTGCAGGTCAACGACCTCCACTTCGGATACAACGGGACCAGGGTGCTACAGGGACTCGATCTGGAGGTGAGGAAGGGGGAGGTGGTCATGATCACCGGTGACAACGGGGCGGGTAAGTCAACCCTGCTGAAGCTCATCATGGGGCTGCTTCGTCCGGAGAGGGGGAGCATGGAGGTCCTGGGGGAGGATGTGGGGAGGACCACCACCGCCCAGCAGGCCTCCCGGGTGGGCTACCTGGGTCAGAATCCCAACGATTACCTCTTCGAGCAGACGCTGGAGAGGGAGCTGGAATTCACCCTGAGGAATCTCGATGTCCCCTCCGGGGAATGGGAGGTCAGGATCGATTGGGCTTTGAGGACGGTCGATCTGGACAGGTACCGTCACACCTTCCCCAGGGACCTGAGCACCGGGGAGAAGGAGAGGGCCGCACTGGCCACCGTTCTGGTAGGCAGGCCCGACGTGCTGATCCTGGACGAGCCCACCAGGGGCTTGGACCACTGGATGAAGGGGAAGCTGGGGGAGGTGATCCTCTCCCTGCAGGGGGAGGGCATGACCAGCATACTGGTGACCCATGACCACCGCTTCATAGCCGAGTACGCCATCAAAGTGTTCCGCCTGGAGGGTGGGAGGATCCGCGAGATGGACAGGCAACGCTTCGCCCAAGGCGTCCGAGAAGGGAACGGTTGGAGGGATTCCTGATGGGATACAAGAGGTACCTGCCCCTCGCCGGTATACTGATAAGCGCCGCCCTGATGCTTTACCTCTCGGTGGTCGATCCGGGGGAGCTGAGCAGGTACGCCCCCTCCCTGAGCTTCGTTTTCATCGTGTCCTTGGTGGGGCTGTTCTTCCTGGAATACGAGACCTCCAACCTCTCCTCCAAGGAGGTGGCCCTGGTGGGCATGATGGCGGCCACCATAGCGGTGGCCCGGATACCCTTCGCCGCCCTGCCCCAGATCCAGCCGTGCACCTTCCTGATCATAGCCGTGGGGCTGGTCTTCGGCTCCCTATCGGGCATGATGTGCGGGGCCCTCACCGCTGGCGTCTCCAACCTGTTCCTGGGCCAGGGGGCCTGGACACCTTGGCAGATGCTTGGCTGGGGACTGGTGGGCCTAATCGCCGGCTACGTCGGTTCCAGGTACCCCGACCTCGACCTCAGGATGATCGCCCTCCTTGGCGTGGGGGCATCCCTGTTCTACGGTCTACTGCTGGACATCAGCAGCTGGATCATGTTCTACGAGGTGGACCCCGCCAGGTTGGTGGCCGTCCTGTCCCTGGGGATGCCCTTCAACATAGCCCATGCGGTGGGAACGGTGGTGTTCACCTTCGCCCTGGGAAAGCCAGTACTATTCTACCTGAGGAGGTTCAAGATGCGCTTCCACGTCCGTTACTCGGGAGAGGCGGAGGCCGTAACCTCCTGAGATCAGGCCGATATGACCGGATGGGCGTTGGGGTCGAACGGATTGGTCCTCAGGGCCAGTGAGAACAGGTAGGGGTAGTTGTCCTTCAGATGCTTCATGTACTCCACCCACTCCCCTATCAGTCTCTTGTAGGCTCTCTCGATGTCCCCCTTCAGATGCTCCAGATCGCTACTGGGCAGGGAGTCGATTTTATCCCTGGCGCTCATCTCCTCCATCAGGTGGAACACCCCCCAGAGGGTCTCTGTGAAGGTCTCGTGCTCCAGCAGGTTGGGGTTCTCCAGCAGGCGGACCAGGAAGTCCCTCTTCTCCACCAGGAATCGCCGCAGTCCCTTGAAGTCCCCCCGGTCCACGTCTATCGAGAAGTCCTTGCATTTGACCCTGTTTAGGGCCTCCTCGAACTGCTCGTCTGACCACTCCTTCGACATGGTGAGCTCCCCACTCATCCGATCCTCCTCCGGGTCCATGTCCGAGAAGAAGGCCAGGAGGTTCGTCCCCACCTCGCTGAAGAAGGCCCCTATCACCATGTTCATCTTCTCCATCCGCTCCCTCTTCTCCCTCCGCTCGATCACCTGGTGGATCAAGATGGTGATGAGGAGGACCTCCATGAAGGCGAAGCCGATGTCCCCTATCATGTAGATGAAGATGTGGTGGACATCCCGGAAGATTATCCAGTGGATGAAGTAGACCACGGCCGAAAGGACCAGAAGGACTACTGCCAACTTGATCTTCCAATCTTTCAAATCATTCCTCCAAGATTACAATCGTAATCCCATTGATTTCATCACAGGATATTTACCACTTACCGTTGGGACCTATTCCAGGAATCGCATCATCTCCTCCACCGAGGCGGTGGGTGGAAGGCAGCTCCTCCCCCTGCAGACCATCGCGGCTGGACCCTGCTTTTCCGCCGACCCCTCGATCCGCAGCTCGGGCAGGTCCTCCATGGTATCGTGGAGAAGGGGAAAGACACCGGGAAGGAAGTCCGACCTCAGGGCGTCCAACATCTCCACCACCGTACTGTCCGTGGGATCTCCCCTGATGACCACCTTCCTCGGGTCGAACAGCTCGTCCAAACCGGACAGGAAGAAGGTGTATGCCAGGGGATTCTCCTTGACCTGTCGGGAATAGGTGCTGACCATACGATCCACCACCTCGCCGAGGTGATCATCTCCGGTCAGGGAGTAGAGCTCGGTGAGCGCCCAGAACGCCACCGAATTGCCCGAGGGCACCGCCCCGTCGAACATCTCCACCTTATCCAATACCAGGCCTGAGCCCGGGGGTGCCAGGAGGAATGCCCCCCTTTCCGGGGACCAAAACCGATCGATCATCGCCCTGGACAATCGGAGGGCCTTGGCCAGGTGATCGCTCTCGAACCCGGCCTTGTACAGCTCAAGGAGGCCCATGATCAGGTTGGAGTAGTCGGGAAGGAAACCTTCCCGGGAGACCTCTCCCCGTCGGAACCTGTGGTAGACAGAGTCGCCTTCCACCATGTTCTCCATGAGGAAGGCCGCCGCTCGAGTGGCCCTCTCCAGATACTCCTCCGAGCGCAGAACGGCGGCCGCGCGGGAGAGAGAGGCCACCATCAGTCCGTTCCAGTCGGTGAGGATCTTGTCGTCCTTCAACGGATGGACCCTCTCCTCCCTGGCATAGAACAGGATCTCCCTGGCCCTCTCCAGCCTCGCCTTCAGCTCCCCGGGGGCGAGGCCCAGCCCATCGGCCAGGTCCTCGATCGACCTCTTCATGCGGAGGACGTTGGCCCCGGACCTTTCCCCCGTTCCCTCCTCGATGTAGTTGCCCCCCTCCCTCATGTCGAAGACCCGCTCGACCAGATCGGCCTCCTCCCCCAATAGCGAGCGGACCTCCTCCGAGGTCCAGGTGTAGAACTTCCCCTCCACCCCCTCGCTGTCGGCGTCCTCGGCCGAGAGGAAGCCCCCCTCCTCCGAGGTGAGGTCCCTGAGGACATAGTGGATGACCCCCTCCGCGGTCTCCCTGAAGAGAGGATCTCCAGTGGCCTGGAAAGCCTCCAGGTAGGCGAGGGATATAAGTGCCTGATCGTAGAGCATCTTCTCGAAGTGGGGAAGGAACCACTCCTCGTCGGTGGAGTAGCGGTGAAAGCCGTGACCGATGTGGTCGTAGATCCCTCCTAACCTCATACGGATCAGGGTCTGGCGCACCATTTCCAGCGCCCTCTGCTCCCTGAACCTCTTCCAGTACCTGAGGAGCATCATGAGCCTGTGGGGCGTGGGGAATCTGGGGGCATTCCCGAAGCCTCCGTTCACCGGATCGAAGACGGACCGACATTGACTGTACAGGGAGTGGAAGATGCTCTCGCCCAGCTCCCCCTCCTCCGCTGTCCTGGTCAGTTCCGACTGCACGGTGAAGGTGGCCCTCTCCGCCACCTCGTCCACCTCATCCCTCCTCTCCTCCCATGCCTGGGCGATTCGGGGGAGCAGCTCCCTCATGCCGATCATACCGAACATCGATTCTCGGGGGATGTAGGTGGCCGCCAGGAAAGGCTTCTCGTCCGGCCTCATGATGATTGTGAGGGGCCAGCCCCCCGTTCCGGTCATCATCTGGCAGAAGTCCATGTACACCGCGTCGATGTCCGGCCTCTCCTCCCGGTCAACCTTGATGCAGACGAAATCATCGTTCAGCAACCTGGCCACCTCGGGATCCTCGAAGGATTCCCTCTCCATCACATGGCACCAGTGGCATGTCGAGTAACCTATGGACAGGAAGATGGGTTTGTCCTCCCTCTCCGCCCTATCAAAAGCCTCCTCCCCCCATGGATACCATTCCACAGGGTTGTGGGCGTGCTGCTGCAGGTACGGGCTCTGCTCCTCTATCAGTCGGTTCGGCACCGGACCACCCTCGGGGATTCAAGGGAGCGGCCCTCTAATATTGATTTCTGATCATGAAAAAATGAGGTGTAGAGCCACTGAAGAGGTCGGTGGCTCACCCCCCTTATCCCCCCAATCGGCCTTGCAACCGATGTTGCCGTAGCAACGATATTGGATGACCCTGCGGGATATTAATAGATTTCTTTTGAGTAACATGTATCCATTTTATTAACTGTTGTAAGTAAACAAGGGAAAAGGAGCGGTTTCACGGAATGAAGCCTGGGCTGTACCTCGTACAGGAACGGTATCATTGGTACCTTTTCAACTCTCGAGCGATGACGCCTCAACGGTCACTATCCGGTAGCGGCAGCTGATCTCTGTCATGACCTCGTGAAGGTTGAACATGAGGAGGCGGATCATCTTCCCATTCGGCTCCCTCCCCCGTTCAAACTCGAAGTCCCAGTTCCCGATCACCAACCCGGCACGGGGGATCACCTGGGTGTTCAGCTTCCCCTCTGTCAGGTCGGGAAGTTCATCGACGAGCTGGGCAAGCCTATCGAATGCCTTGTCCATCGGAGCCGTAAAGCTTGATCAGGCTCTTCCATGTCATCTCTAATCCCAGTACTTCAGTATACCCGGCATAATCCTGTCGGCCATGGCATCGAAGGTCTCTATGCCTGTCACCCTCGAGGCGAAATCGCTCAATGCGGCGATGTCATCGCGGCGTAGGTACTCCAGCTTGAACTTTCTGGAACCGGCCTGGAGCTGCTTCATCCCCTCGCCTATGCGGTCGACCAGGTAGGTGTACAGGCCCACGGCGCCCCAGGGAATGTCCTTACCCGGTTTCAGGTCGGGGTACCGATGCTCCAAGGAATGGGTGGTGATGAAGAAGTTCTCCGGATTGGAGCTGTACTGGTCCGAGAAGGACTTGGGCAGCTTACCCTCCTCCGCCAGCTTGGTGAAGTACTTGGACTTCATCACCGTCAAGAGTGGCGCCCTGGCCATCGCCGAGGTCTTGACCAGGGGACCGTCCCCCAGGTTGCTCATGGCCATGGACTTGAAGATCTGGCTCTCGTTCACTATGCCGCCCGCGATGGACAGATCCGGAACGAATCTTCCCTGGTCCTTGAGTATCTGCGCGCACTTCATCACCTGGGCCTGGAGATGCACGGTCGGCGTACTCATCTCGTTCATCATGGGGACCGGGCTCATACCGGTCCCACCCCCGGCCCCGTCGAAGGTGAGCAGGTCCACCTTGGCCTCGGAGGCCACCTTCATGGTGAAGGCCACCACCTCGGGCCGATAGGCGCCCGTCTTCAGGAAGACGTACTCGGCCCCCTTCTCCCTGAGCTGCTCCACGTCCTCCACGAAGTCCTTGAACTGGGGGAAGCCAACCCTGCTGTGCCTCTCGAAGGTCTTGAAGGCACCGTCCCGGTAGGCCTCCTGCACATCCGGGTCCTCCGGATCGGGGACCACCAGGTAGCCGCGCTGCTTCAGCTCCAGAGCCCTTTCCAGGGTGTCCAATCTGACCTCGCCGCCGATGGCCTTGGCCCCCTGGCCCCACTTCCTCTCGATGACGTTGACGTCCAGGTCGGACATGACGTAATCGTCCACGCCTCCACGGAGGTCCTCCACGTTCGTCTGGACGGCGATCTCGCCGTGCTTGCCGTCCCACATCTCCTTGAAGGAGTTCACCCTGAACTCCATGTCCGGGGACCTCTGGACCTTACCGTTGGAGTAGACCGCGTCGTGGTCCATGCCGCAGACGTTCTCGCCTATCACCTCGATTATACCGCTCAGGGCGGCACCCTTGGCCAGCCCGTCCCAGTGCCTCTTGGCCACGTTGGTGGAGCCCAGTCCCGCTATGATCACCGGCACCTTGAGATCGATGGGATGGCCGTGTCCGGTGGCCACCCTCGTGGAGGGATCGGCGTTCTCGAAGAAGGCCTCGTCCGAATCCGCCCTCACCCCCCAGGCGCCGATGAGCTCGGCCAATATCTGGAAGTGCGACCAGTCGATGAAGTAGTCCTTTGAGGCCGATGCCGTGCTCTCCCCGAAGTATTCTGGAGAGGGGTACAGCGTCTCCCTTCCCCTGAACGCGGACTTGCCCACCTCGCACAGCACCGGACACTCCTCTATGCACAGGGGACACAGCCCGCTCAGTGGGCTGACGTCCTTCACCCGGGTCTTGGTCCCCGTGATGGATTTCGCATTCTCAACCGTTGTCATATAGCAACACCCTTAGCTTCCGTGAAAACGGTGAATGTCGTTAGCTTATTTTAAGCTATTTTATCATACCGTTGCGTAATTCCCATCATTCGGTGTATTTTTCGAAGATTTTTCCCCTTCCTAGAGGCGAGATATTCCTACCTTACCTCCTTGATTCCTATCGTACACAATCCCCTCGCCCGGGACCCTGACGTGGGTTGAGGAACTCGATCATGTGCTTTTCGATGAGGCCTACTCCCCGTCCTTCAGGCCCACGAGGGCGTCCACGGCCTTGCTCCTCTTCCCCTCGTTTCCCACCATGAGGGGGTTGATCTCCAGCTCCATGATCTCCGGGAAGTCCAGGGCGATCTGGGCCACCCTTGCTATGGTGTCCTTCAGGGAATCCAGGTCGGCGGGACTCCTGCCCCGGGCTCCGGCCAGGACGGGATAGGCGTCGATGGATGTGATGAGATGATCCAAGTCCTTCTGGGTGAGGGGTGCTACACGATGGGCCACGTCCTTGAGGATCTCCACGAATATGCCGCCCATGCCGAAGGTGATCACCGGCCCGAAATTGTCGTCCCGGGTCATCCCCACCAGCACTTCCCTGCCCTGCAGCATCTCCTGCACCGATACACCGTCCACGGTGGCCTCGGGCATCTTGACCTTAACATTGTTCATTATGGACCGGAACTCCTTCCTGATATCTTCCTCCGAGTCGACGCCGACGGCCACCGCCCCCAGGTCGGTCTTGTGGAGGATGTCCGGGGAGACCACCTTCATCACCACCGGATAGCCGATCGAATCGGCTATCTCCACTGCCCTGTCCTCGCTCTCGGCCACCCGTTCCCGGGGCGTCTCCACACCGTAGGCCCTGAGGATCGCCTTGCCCTCGCTCTCCCTCAAAGAGGCCCGTCCCTGCTCCTTGGCCTGGTCCAGAATACGTCTTACCTCGTTTCTGTCACCACTGACATGGACCAATTCCTCCTCTTCCCTCTGCTCCATCACCCTCCGGCACTTCATGAGGGCGGAGACCGCCCTCATCGCCCGGTCGGGTATGTCGTAGTTGGGGATGCCCAGATCCTTGAGCATCTGAACGCTGGGAGCCACCTGCTTTCCCCCTATGAAGGAGGCCAGGATGGGAACGTCCGTCTTCCTCTTCATCTCGGCAAGCTCCCTGGCTATCCCCTCCAGGTCGATGATGTCGTTCGGACCGAAGATGGCCGCCAGGCAGTGCACGTTCTCGTCGGACAGTATGGTATCCAGGGCGAACTTGACCCTCTCCAGGTTGGCGTCACCCACGATGTCCACCGGATTGTAGGGGGAAGCCTCCACCGGAAGCCCCTTCCTCAGCCTCTCCACCGTGGATTCGTTGAGATCGGCCAGGGTGACCCCGTAATCGTTGCAGGCGTCCGCGGACATCACCCCGAGTCCGCCGGCGTTGGTGACGATCGCCGTGCCCTCCCCCTTGGGCACCTCCATCTTGGAGAAGGCCAGGCAGTAGTCAAAGAGCTCGTCCATGTCCTTGGCCCTCAGCACCCCGGCCTGCTCCATGGCCGCCTCCCAGATGTCATCGCTCCCGGATATGGACCCCGTGTGGGAGGAGGCCGCCCTGGCCCCAGAGCTGGATCTCCCCGACTTGAGAGTGACCAGTGCCTTCCTCCTGGAGGCCTCCTTCGCCTTCTCCATGAAGGCCTTGCCCCTCTCGGCCCCCTCGACGTACATGCCTATGACGCTGGTCTCGTCATCCCGTCCGATGTACTCGATGAGGTCGGCCTCGTCCACGTCCGCCTTGTTGCCCACGCTGACGAACCTGGAGAAGCCCACATGGGTCTCCTGGTTCCAGTCCAGTATGGTGGTGCATATGGCCCCGGACTGGGATATTATGGCCAGGGGCCCCCTTCCCGGGTAGTTGGAAGTGAAGGTGGCGTTCATGTTGTGGAAGGTGTTTATCACCCCCAGGCAGTTGGGTCCAAGCACCCGGATCCCGTACTGATCGGCGATGTCCACCACCTGCCTTTCCAGCTCCGCCCCCTCGGCACCGATCTCCTTGAAACCGGCGGTGATGATGATGGCGGCGTTCACCCCGGCCTCTCCCGCCTCCTTGAGTAGTGGAGGGACCAAGGTGTTCTTGACCAGGAATATGGCCAGGTCCACCTCTTCCGGCACATCTGAAACACTGGAGTAGCATTTAAAGCCCAGAATCTCCTCCGCCTTGGGGTTGATGGGGTATATGGGGCCCTCGTAGCCCGATGAGATCAAGTTCTGCAGTACGATGTTGCCCAGCTTTCCCTCCTCCCTGGCGGCGCCTATGACCGCGACAGATTCTGGCTCGAATATGTGTCTCATGATATCGGTATCCGGGAAAATTCTGGAGATATTTTAAGATTGCTTCGTTCGACCGAAATCCATTTCCGATGGGCCCAGGGTTCGCATCCCTCCAATACCGCGGCTCCGAATATCGTCCCTTCGGGTTAATAGTCGTAGGGGGATCGCCCTGCCCACACATGGTGAAAGAATATTATCGAGGAGGCTCATTCACCAGAGATACCAGATGGCGGTGATCACCGAGAGGGACTTCGATTGGCTTCCCACCGAGAGGTCCTGCGATTGCCCACCGGGAAGGTTGAACTGCCTCTCAAGGGAGGAGACCTACGAACTGGGCTCCACCGTGCTGAACGTGCAGAAGAGGCAGGTGTGGAAGGATTCCCACCCGGCCAGGTTCATCCCCGAGCTTCCCAGGAAGTACATCAGTTTGTTTTCCCATCGGGGTGAGACGGTACTGGACCCCTTCTGCGGCTCGGGGACCACTAACTTGGTGGCCGGCGAGCTGGGTAGGAACAGTGTGGGTATCGACGTCAACCCCTACTCCACCAACATGGCTGTGAGCAGGCTCCGGGAGTCCGGTCAGGGCGATCCCAACAGGCACCTGGTCCTCACCGGGGACTGCCGGGAGATCATGTGGGAGATGCCCCCCGGGGGAACGGATCTGGTGGTCACCTCCCCGCCGTACTTCGATGTGGTGGACTACCGGCACGAGCATCCCGATCAGATGGGCAACCTGCACGACTACCAGGAGTTCCTGGACGCGATGAGGGAAGCCCTCGAGGGGATGATCCACGCCGTGAAGGAGGGCGGATACCTGGTGGTCAATACCCAGGACCTCTTCAAGAAGAACGCCAAGTGTCCCATCCACTCGGACTACATCCAGATGGGAAGAGAGGTGGGTCTGGAGCTGATCAACGTCAACGTCTACATCCTCAACTACAGCACCGGGGGCAGGCTGGTCTTCGGCTACCCCAGGTCCTACTACCCCAAGAACGACCACGAGTACATACTGATCTTTCGGAAGTGAAACTTAATTACCGCCCTACTCCAATATTCAGGGGGTGATCCGCAAGATACTGTACTTCCTGGCGATGCTGGGCGGGGCGGCTCTGCTCTTCCTGCTGGACGAGGCCTATCCCACGGACTACCTCGAAGGGGGATACCTGACTCTGCTCGCCCTCGCCGCCGTCTACCTGGCCCTGATGATACTGATCGAGGAGACCGTCTCCCGGCGGATCACCGACGCAAGGACCAGGTACTCCCTGCGGAAGACGGTGTACATACTCTTCTTATCCGCCACCTTCATCATCCTCATCCGGGTGTGGGTGGAGGACAGCGAGGCCCTGTTGGTCTCCTACGGCCTGGTGGGCGCGGGGGTGGCCATAGCCCTGCAGGACATGTTTAAGAACTTCGCCGGCGGTGTGATGCTCTTCACCTCCGGCATCTACCGGGTGGGGGACCGGATCGAGGCCAAAGGGACCAAGGGTGACGTGGTGGACATAGGGATCCTGTACACCACCCTACTGGAGATACAGGCATGGGTGGACGGGGACCAGCCCACGGGGAGGCTGGTCACGGTGCCCAACGGACTGGTGATTGGCTCCCTCGTCTGGAACTACACCAGGGATCATGGATACCTGTGGGACGAACTTGTGCTGCCACTCTCCTATCACAGCGACCTCCAAGAGGCCTTCCGAAGGTTCTGGGGGATACTGATCGAGGAGACCTCGGAGTACACCAGGGGGGCGGGGCGGGATCTCGAGACGATGGGGGAGAAGTACTACGTCCCGGATCAGGACCTGGAACCGACCGTCTTCATCACCCCCAACGACAATTGGGTGGACGTCTCCCTCAGGTACGTCACCCCGGCGAAGGAGAGGAGGTTCCTGAGGGAGAGGATACTCCGGGGGATAATGGAGGAGGTGGAGGGCAACGACCTGCTGGAATGGGGCTCCTCCACCATGGAGATCACCCGTTTCCCTGGAAGGGTGGACCCGGATCAGGGGGATATGCATGGGCAGACTTCGCGTGATCAATGAGGGTGATGAGGGGCAGGGACCGGTGGTCTACTGGATGAGCCGCGATCAGCGTACCGCGGACAACTGGGCCCTGGTCCTTGCCCAGGAGGCGGCGGAAAAGAGGGGCCTCCCTCTGAGGGTAGCGTTCACCCTGGTCCCCGAATTCTTGGAGGCGACGGCCCGACAGTATCGGTTCATGATCGATGGGTTGAGGGAGGTGGAGGAGTCCCTCCGGGGAAAGGGCATCGGATTCGACCTGCTGATCGGTGATCCTGGGAAGAGCATGCCTGACTATATCGGAGAAGAGGACCCCGCCCTGCTGATGACGGACTTCGATCCCCTGACGATCAAGAGGCGATGGAGGGAGAAGGTGGCCAAGGAGGTCGATGTGCCCATCATGGAGGTGGACGCCCACAACGTGGTCCCGTGCTGGGAGTCCTCCGATAAGAGGGAGTACGCCGCCCACACCATCCGGCCGAAGATCAACTCCAAGCTGGACAGCTACCTGAAGGAGATCCCACCTCTCAGGGCCCCCTCCAAGGAAGCGGAAGAGGCCGACAACCGGTGGGAGGAGGCCCTCGCGTCGCTGGAGGTTGAGGACATGGGCGATTCCCCCATGGCCCCCGGAGAGGCAGAGGCCAGCGGGAGACTGGAGAGTTTTCTGAAAGAGGGACTGAAATCGTATATTGAGGACCGGAACGATCCCAATAGGGAGGGACAGTCCGGCCTTTCCCCCTATCTGCACTTCGGTCATATCTCTGCCCAGAGGGTAGCCCTGAGGGTCAGGGACAGTCAAGCACCCTCCGAGGCCAGGGAGGCCTTCCTGGAGGAGCTGGTGGTGAGGAGGGAGCTCTCCGACAACTTCTGCTTCTACGAGCCTGGATATGACAGTGTGGACGCTTTCCCGGACTGGTCCAAGAAGACATTGGACGAGCACAGGGGGGATGCAAGGGAGTATCTGTACTCCAGTGAGGAGCTGGAGAATGGCCGGACCCACGATCCGCTCTGGAACGCCGCCCAGATGCAGATGGTAAAGGTCGGGAAGATGCACGGTTACATGCGCATGTACTGGGGCAAGAAGATACTCGAGTGGACCGAGTCGCCCGAGAGGGCCATGGAGGAGGCGGTCTATCTGAACGACCGGTATGAGATGGATGGGAGGGACCCGAACGGGTACGCCGGCATTGCCTGGAGCATTGGTGGGGTGCATGACAGGGCCTGGAAGGAGAGGGAGGTCACGGGGAAGATCAGGTACATGAGCTTCAACGGGGCCAAGCGCAAGTTCGACGTCCAGCGCTTTGTGGAGAGGTGGGCGGACCCCTAGGTTCGGTCACCCCATCGATAGGGGTATTCTCTCTCTATGAATAGGTCCAGTGGATCGCTCTTGAAATGGTGCACCCACATCCAGATCGCGAGAGGTATTGCTAGGGCTTTTGATATGGAGCTATGGGAAGAGGAATCTCTGGTGAGGGGATCCGTTGATCCGGACCGTATCCCGGACATTTGGGAGGGATCCAAGGTCTCACACCACGGGGCTAGGCCCGACTTCATCATGGGACTGATGTGGGCCTCGAAGGTTGAGATAATCAGGGGAGACAGATGGGGAGGGATCTACAAGCTGGGACGGGCCCTGCACTACCTGCAGGACAGGGAGGTCCCTCCACATGGTCGCTCACACCGCCGCACTGAGGAGAGGATGGCCTCCCACCCTCCTTCCCTGGAAGCCATTCGGCGTGGGTTGAGGAAGGGAAGGCCCGAGCTCGGGGCCGTCGAACGGACTTTGAGGGGGAAGCGACCCTCAGGCGGGCCGGGCAAGGCGGTGTATAGGGTGGCCATGCGCTCGGCCGCGGTGGCCACCGCGGTCCTCTGGTCCCCGGATCGATCGCCCCCGTGGTCCAGACGGTGGGCGTTCTCCCCTCTCATCTTCCCTGGTCTTGCACTCGGCCTGCGGCTCATGGATGCCGTTCCTCCGATTTGGGCGGCGATGGTCGGTGCTGGCATGGTCATCCCCCTCCTGGGACTCCTCCGCTGTCGGGGGCGAACGGCTCGATGGTTCGGTCTATGATTCGGAAAGGTTAAGTATCCCTCCCGAAGTCCAGCCGATTGACCGAGGATGTCCATGGAAGGCTCTGGCGAGATGTCCCGTGGAAGGTTCGCGATGGAGGTGCTCAGGGTGAGCTACACCCTCCCCTTCGTCCTCGCCTCGGTGACAGGGGTGGCCTTCGCACTTACCGTGGAGGCGGACTACCTGCTGGCACTGCTCATACCCCTGGACGTCTTCTTCCTGGCGGTGTTCGTGAACTTCTCCAACGACTACTTCGACCACAGGAGGGGGGTGGACAGGATCCGTTTCAAGATGGATCGGGAGTTCGAGGAGGGTATGAAGGAGATCCTCCCGGAGAGCTTCTACTGGAGCGGCAACTCGTTCGACTCGGGCATCATCGATGAGGCGCAGGGAAAGTGGATCATGGCGCTCATCGCCGCCGCGGCGGTTCTGGTGGCCATCCCCATCATCCATTTGGGGGGCTGGCTGGTGGTCCTGCTGGGGGCCATCGGGTTCTTCCTCAGCTACTTCTACACAGCTCCACCCCTCAGCCTGGGGTCCAGGGGATTGGGTGAGCTGGACGTGGGGATCTCCTTCACCTTCATGTCCTTCTTCTCCTACTTCGTCATCGTCCGGGAGTTCGCACTGGAGCCGTTGCTCGTCGCTCTTACCGTTGGGTTGACCATGGCCACGGTGAGGATCGTAGACCAGATGACCGGTTACGAGGCCCACCTGGCCACGGGGGAGAAGGACCTGAGTGTGATCCTGGGGATCGATTCAGCGGCCAAGGTGGTCTCGTTCCTGCTGCCGGCCAATTACCTGCTCTCGGCACTCCTGGCCCTGTACCATCCCGCCTACCTCCTGCTCTTCCTGACCCTTCCTGCGGCGATCAAGACGATCAGGTTCCTGGGAGACCGGGAGGACCGGTTCCGGGTGCTCCGTCCGGTTCCCGAGATCTTCAAGGTGGCGGTGGGGAATCAGTTGCTCATCGTTCTTTCGTTGACAGTGCAAACCTTCTGGACATTTGGTTGATCGTCCGGAAGCTCCCCTTGGTGATCAGGCGGTACTCCCTGACCGCGTTGAAGCCGCACTCCTTGCAGGACTCGGTGTGCACCATGGGACAACCGTATACCTGGGTGCCGTCGGGCATCACGAAGGCGGAGACCCAGAACGGGCACCTTTCCTCGTAATCCTCGATGAGCATCTCCCTGAGGGCCTTCTCCGTGTTGAGAACTGGTAACCCTTCTCCCCTCATCTTGAGGGCGAGGTCCACCACCCGCTCCTTCTCCTCGGTATCGAGTGCGATGTCGTGGGGGGGAGGGGTGAGGAAGTTGATCATGATCCCCCTGATATGCTTCTCGAAGCTCACCAGCTCCACCGTCTCCCTCACGTTGTCCAGATTGGTCTTGGTGACCACCATGTTGGCGAACACGTTCGGATGATCGATCTCTTCCAGATTATCCAGCATGCTGTCGAATGTCCCCGGAGCCCTGATGCGGTCGTGCACATCCTTGGGGCCGTCCAGGGAGACCGAGATGACGTCCGCCTCCTCGAACAGGGGGTCGGTCCCGTTAGTGGTGTAGCCGATGACGAAGTAGCCGATCTCCCTCCCCGCCCGGATGAGGTCGGAGAGGTCCCTATCCCCGTCCCTCCAAATGGTGGGCTCACCCCCCTCGAAGAACAGTATGCGGGCCCCCTTGTCGTAGAACGAGCGCATCTCCCTCACCGCCTCCTCGTAACCGATGGAGTGGGGTGGGGGGACCCCCTCCAGATTCTCGCGGATCTGGCAATGTTCGCAGTCCAGATTGCACCCGTAGGTGATGACCATGGTGAGCACCAAGGGTCTCTTCATCCCCAGCTTGCTCTTCATGAACCAGCCCGCGTAGTACGCCATCTGACCTAGGGTGAAGAGGGCCATCGGATTCGCAACAACCCTTCCCTTATTTAAATAGAATCCCGAGATGAACGGTCACGGGCCCCTGGGCACAATATAGATATCACAGTTCCCTTGTAGTCCATATAATGGACTCCGATCACGGGATCGAGGTGGTGGAGCACGATCCCCACTGGAAGGACCTCTTCCACTCCGAGTGGCTGGAGTTGGAGAGGGCGATGGGGGATATCGTTCTTTCAATAGAGCACATCGGCAGCACGGCCGTCCCAGGTCTGGCGGCGAAGCCAGTGGTGGATATAATGGCCTGCGTCGGTCGTCAGAGGGATCCGGATGACTACTTGGAAAGGCTATCCGACCTCGGCTACCGCTACGTCGAGCAGGAGGACGAGCCCGACAGGATATTCTTCGTCAAGGGCAGTCCGCGGACGCACCACCTGCACCTGGTGGTCCATGGCAGTGCGACCTACCGGGAGCACCTGCTCTTCAGGGACCATCTCATGGAGAACGAGGAGGCCCTGCGGGAGCACGCCTCCCTGAAAAGGGAGCTCGCCTCCAGGTTCAGGCACGACAGGGAATCATATTCCAGGGGGAAGAGGGAGTTCATCGAACGGATGGTTGCCCTGGCCAGTTCTACCCGGGAGAGATTCTGAAGGTACCCATCCATTATCCAGTTGGCCAGAGCATCCAACCCCCGCTACCTTTATATGGGTTTCCATGCGTAATATCGCTCGGAGGTGACCGATTGAAGTGCATGCCGGCCTATGCGAAACTGGAACCCGATGCCGTCAGCAAGGTCATGGATACCGAGAAGGACCTTGGTGTGGTGCTGATAGCCTACGAGAAGCCCCTGGACTACACCGTGCTCTCCGGTGAGGATCTGGAAAGGATCCAAGAGCTGGAGAAGGATCTGGGCGTCAAGCTAGTTGCCTACGATTGAGACGATATTACCGTCTCGGAAATCTCTAAATTTTTTATAAAAAAAGAGGGGAGGGAAACCTCCCCTTTTCGCGGGAAAGTGCTCAGACCTTCTTGTGGCAGAACCACCAGTCGTAGCACTCGATCTCGCCCTTCTTCTTGGACTCCTCCCGCTTCTTGATCTCCTCCACGGAACTTGCCGGGGGGACTATGACGTCCATTCCCACGATCTCGTTCTCCGGCCAACCCTCGGGTGCCGCTACCCCGTACTTGTCCACGGCCTGAAGGGCCTTCACCGCCCTTAGCACCTCGTCGACCTTCCTCCCCACCTCCTGTGGGTAGTAGATCATGATCCTGATCTTGCCCTTGTCGTCCACTATGAACACCGCCCTGACGGTGTTGGTCCCCTTGGCGGGCGAGATCATGCCGAGTTTCTCGGCCACCCCTCCCATGTCATCCGCGATGATCGGGAAGGAGATCTCCACATCCAGGTTATCCCTGATCCACTCGTGCCACTTGAGATGGGAGAACACCTGGTCGATGGACATCCCTATCAGCTCGCAGTTCAGCTCCCTGAACTGCTCGTGCCTATTGGTGAAGGCCACGAATTCGGTGGTGCACACTGGTGTGAAATCGGCAGGGTGGCTGAACAGCACGAACCACTTGCCCTTGAACGCGTCCGGAAGCTTCATCGGTCCGTGGGTGGTCTTGACTTCGAGCTCGGGGAAGTCCTCACCCAGGAGAGGAATTCCGGGTCCCTTTTCTTCATCGCTCATATAATATCCCTTGTTCATTTTTTACTTGAGCAGGTATTATTTAAAAGCTGTCAACCAACGCTACACAGCCCTCCGAAATCATGGAGGGTCCGTGCCGCGGTATACAAATAAATAATCGGTCGTTCAATTGAAGTTGACGCATCAATACGGTGACGAGATCATTACTGAGGTGATAGCATGAACGAGAGGATAGAGGAAGCGTTCAACGAGCAGATGAACGCCGAGATGTACTCGGCCTATCTGTACCTGTCCATGAATGCCTACTTCCACTCCCAGGACCTTCCAGGGATGGCGAACTGGATGCGTGTACAGGCCCAGGAGGAGATGACGCACGCCATGAAGTTCTACGATTACATCGTGGAGAAGGACGGCAGGCCCGCGCTTAAGGAGATCGAGGCCCCTCCGAGGGAATGGGACTCCCCGCTGGCCGTGTTCCAACATCAGCTGGAGCACGAGCAGAAGGTGACCGCCATGATCAACAACCTGGTGGACATTGCCATAGAGGAGAAGGATCACGCCACCAACAACTTCCTGCAGTGGTTCGTGGCCGAGCAGGTGGAGGAGGAGTCCAACGCCAGGGACCTGGTCACCAAGGCCAAAAGGGTGGGCGACGGTTACGGCGTGTACATGCTGGACAAGGAACTGGCGGCCAGGCCACCGAAGCTGGTGATGGCCGCCCCGGCCGGGGACCCCTCCGAGGAGTGATCCCTCCCGGTCTCAGCGATGACGTGACTCTTTGGTGGGTTCGAGCATCAGCTCCAGCTCTCCATTCATGAGATGGGAGACCGCATCTCTCAGGGTGGACCCCCTGCCCCTGAAGATCTCGATGTAGTTGTCCCTGAGGGTGTGGAACAGCACCTCGCCAACGCTCTCCGATATCACCGTGTCCACCCTCTCCTTCCCCACCAGGTGCTTCCCCAGGGAGAGGCCGGCGAGAGCCTCCTCGTGGCGGAACTCGTTCTCCATCACCTTCAGCAGTCTCCACCCCTGTTCATCCACCTTCACCACCCCCATCTTCGGTGCCCTTCCCAGGGTAGGGCTGATCGGCGAGTCGATCCCCCTGTCTTCCCGGAGCGGGATGGCGACCACCTGCTCCTCGGGGAGGGAAGGCTCGATGTGCACCATGACCAGCTCCAGACCCTCCACCGCCTTCTTGGCCGCCTCCTCGGTCTCATCGGCGATGTCGTGGGCCCTCCCCACATCCAGGGATCTGCTGGTGGTTACCACCAGGTCGCCCAGGATCACCGGGCCGGACCTCCTCAGCTTGACGCTCTTCACCTCCTTGACCCCGGGAATATCCTTGGCCACCCTCATCACCCTTTGTTCGATATCCTTGCTCGGACTGACGTCCAGGAGGGAGAACATGGCGTCCTTGGCCGTCTCCAGTCCCACCTTGAGCACCAGGATGGATATACCTATGGAGACCGCCCCCTCTATATAGGGGATGGCGTAGAACGAGGAGGCGATGGCTACGAGTACGATCAGGGAGGAGAGCACGTCGGCCATGGTGTCCTTCGCCAGGGCCATGAGCGAGGAGGAATTGGTCTCCCGGCTCTTGGCGGTCAGGTATCTCATTAGCAGGAGGCAGACGAGGGCCGAGAGGGCCGCCGCCCCCATGGCCAGCCACGGTTCGGTGATCTCGGAGACCTCCCACAGCCGGTCATACCCTTCCATTCCCAGGGAGATGGCGGCGTAGACGACGAAGGCGGAGATGATCAGGGCGGCCAGGTTCTCCACCTTGTAGTAGCCGTACTGGAACTCCTCGTCGGGGCTCCTCTGCACCAGCCGGAGGCTGACCCAGGATACGGAGGAGACGATGACGTCCACCCCCGAGTTGAGGGCATCGGCGAGCAGGGCCACGCTGCCGGTGAGGAATCCCACCAGTCCTTTGACCACGGTAAGGAAGAGCTTGGTCAGGGTGGCCACTCCGGCGGCGTTCTCCCCCGCCCTGAGCGTCCCTGAGCCGGACCCCTTTAACTCTCCCTCCGTCATCAGAACCCCTGGGAACAGGAGCAATCCCTCCCTGTCCGCTAATACTTTTTCCCGGAGTCGTGCCCGAAAAGTATGAGGTCTATGGGTTTACAATGTTATTCACATGAAGGAAGGCATAGGGGACGAGTTTCAGAGGGAGACCAGATATCAAAGGAACCGGATGGTAGGTGGGGGCATCGACCGATCGTCCAGGCCGCCGCCGTACAAGGAGTATCCCCGGGCCGTCAGGGTGGAGCTTCCCCCGCCCCCGGGGGTGAGGGCGGATTTCGATGAAACCGTCCGCTCGAGGAGGAGCATCAGGAGGTTTTCCGAGCGGCCCATGGAGGCCGAGCAGCTCTCCTACCTGCTTTGGGCCTCCACGGGCATCCAGAGGAGGGAGGCCGGGATCGAGTTCCGGACCGCCCCCTCCGCCGGGGCCCTCTATCCCATAGAGACCTACCTGGTGGTGAACAGGGTGAACGGGGTCAAGCCGGGCGTCTACCACTACAACATCAGGGGACACTACCTGGAACAGATCGGGAGAGGCGACTTCTCGGAGGAGGCGGCCTTCGCAGCCCTCAACCAGAGGATGTGTATGGACTCAGCCGTCGTGTTCATCTGGACGGCCGTATTCCAGAGGTCCAAGTGGAAGTACGGGCAGAGAGGTTACAGGTACATGTACCTGGATGCCGGGCACATTGGTCAGAACCTTGCCCTGGCCTGTACGGCACAGGGGCTGGGAAGCTGTCAGGTGGCGGCGCTGTTCGACCAGGAGGTGAACGATCTGGTCCGCGTCGATGGTAAGGAGGAGAGCGTCCTCTACATGAGTGTCGCCGGGTTTCCCAGGTGATCGCTCGTCCGTTCTCATTTGTAAATAATTCCAAATAGCATTAGCTCCATCTTCACATGAAATGGTGGAACTTGTCACCTATCTGGCATTGTCTTTTGTGATCGTCGGAGTGCTCCTCCTGATCGCAGAGGGGGCCTCTCCAGGGACCTTCCTGATTGTCCCGGGAACTGTCCTCCTGCTACTGGGAGCCATAGGGCTACTGTACCCCGATTGGCTGCTCAGCTGGTGGGCTCCACTGGTGGCCGGCATAGTGCTGATCCCGGTCACCCTGATCACCATCAGACTGTACCAGCGTCTGGCTCCGACCGCTCCCCCGCAGACCTCCGTGGGCTCCTCCCTGATCGGGAGGGAGGGGCTGGTGATAACGGAGGTATCTCCCAACAACCTGAAGGGAAAGGTGAGGATCAGCAACGACACCTGGAGCGCTACCGCGGATACCGTGATTCCCGAGGGCACCCTGGTCAGGGTGAAGGCCAGCCAGGGGGTCCACGTGGTGGTAGAGGAGAGTGGCAGGTAGTTCCATCTAAATGTAAGAGGAGATAGCTCATGGCAATAGGCCTGGAGATAATTGGATTGCTGGTGTTCGCCATCGTGGCGGTCATACTAATCGTGGTCAACGGCGTCAAGATCGTCAAGCCGTACCAGCAGGCGATATACATGCGCCTGGGGCGGTACATGAAGGTGCTGGACCAGGGTTTCAACTACGTCACCCCTCTGATAAACGAAGTGGTGAAGATCGACCTGAGGACCCAGGTGCTGGACGTCCCCCGTCAAGAGGTGATAACCAAGGACAATTCCCCCACCTTCGTGGACGCCATCATCTACATCAAGGTCATAGACCCGGTGAAGGCCTTCTTCGAGGTGACCAACTACCGCACGGCCACCATCTACCTGGCCCAGACCACCCTCCGTTCCATCATCGGGGACATGGAGCTGGATCAGATACTGTCCAACCGGGAACAGATCAACCTGATGCTCAGGGACATCCTGGACGAGGCGACGGACAAGTGGGGAGTGAAGGTCGAGTCTGTGGAGATCCGGGAGGTCGACCCGGCCCCCAAGGTGAAGTCGGCCATGGAATCCCAGACCTCCTCGGAGAGGCTGAGGAGGGCCTCCATCCTGGAGGCCGACGGGAAGAAGAGGGCGGCCATCCTGAACGCCGAGGGTCAGAAGAGATCCAGGATCCTGGAGGCGGAGGGTTTGAGGCAGTCCAAGATCCTGGAGGCCGAGGGCGAGAGGCTCTCCATCATACTCCAAGCTCAGGGGGAGGCCCAGAAGCTCAGGGTGCTCTCTCTAGGGGCGGCACCGCTTGACTCCAAGGCCCTCACCGTCCTGTCCCTGGACACCGTGAAGTCGCTGGGCGACGGACAGGCTACCAAGTTCTTCCTCCCCTTCGAGCTGACCAAGATGGTGGAGGGGGTGTCCGAGTACCTCGGCTCCGGAAGGAAGACCCCGGAGAGGGAGATCACCGAGCTGAAGGACGCGGAAGAGGTGATAGGGAGCGTGGAGGAGATCCTAGGACCGATCCCCTCTCCCGAGGAGATCCGGGAGGAGATGCAGAGCCTGGAGGAGGTGATGGAGAAGGAGAAGACCGAGGCGGAGAAGATCGCCGAGATCAGCCAGATAGACTCCTCATTGGCCAAGAGAAAGGCGGAGAAGATGAGGCGATTCGACCTCAAGGGCAAGGAGGAGGGATCCGAGGAGGAACAGGAAGGAGGGTCCGGGGAGGAACAGGAGGGCAAGGAGTAGGTCTAGAACACCAGGACGGTGTAACCCTCCCCCAGGTAACGGCCGACGCTGGGGTGTCCCCTCATCTCCTTACACAGGGGCAGACCCTGCTCCTTGACCTCGTCCAGGGAACCAGTGGCGCTGGAGCAGGCCTGACACACGCAGTCGATCAGTCCCTTCTCCTTGACCTTGGCGTACTCGGAGGCGAACATGCGGGAGGGGTCGGTCAGCTCCTTGGTCAGGCCGGTGGCCGTCCCCTCGATCACCATCTTACACTCGAAGCCCCTCTCGTCCATATCCAGTACGTTCATGAGGGCGTGCCCGAAGCACATCGGCTCGCCGTTGAAGGCGAAGATCACGGTCTTCTCAGACATGGTTATCCTCACTCCGATTGGAGCCTCGCCTATCTAAGTCCTCCTATCACCGCGTGAACCCGTGGCGACAACATTGTCCCTTCCAACGGGAAGTGGTAACTCGATGGTCAACCCCAAGCCGATCGCCCTCCCGGCCGTTGCCCTTCTCATCACCATCTCCCTTTCCGGTTGCCTGGACTTTCTGGGTGACGGGGACACTGGCCTCGGCCAGGTGTCCGACCTGGGAGCGGAGGAGAGCACGGTCCACGTCCGGCTGGAGTGGGAGGAGGTGAGGGAGGCCGATTCCTACCACATCTTCCGCAACGGGGAGAAGGTGGCCGTGAGCGAGAGTACCGAGTACAACGATACCTCGGTGGAGAGGGACAGGCCTTACACCTATCAGGTCTGCGCGGTGAAGGAGATGGGGCCGCCGGGAAGGTGAGCGGGGAGGGATCGGAGCAAGTCACTGTCTCATTGGCCGAGCTCTCCTACGATTTCGAGGGCTTCACCGCCTTCTTGAACGACACCGATCACAGTCTGAAGGGCGTACTCGACGCATTGCGGAAATCTGGAAAGGAGGAGGACCTCACCGGGACGAAGGAACTCTCCGAGACCCTGGAATCCCTCTGCGATCGGTACATGGACACGGTTCAGCAGTTCCATATACCTGAGCACCAGGAGGTCAGGGAGGAGTACCTGGCGGCCCTGCAGGACTTCAGGTCGGCGGCCCAGAAGTTCCAGTATGCGGTGGACCACTTCGACACGGGGAGCATCGACGAGGGCCAATCGCTGGTCGCCTCCGGAGCAGGGCACATGGGCCAGGCGAGCAGCATGCTGTGACCCGAACACTATATCCCCACGGGGACCAATGTACGTCTCATGCTCCGCCTGAAGAGGGTTTACGAGGAAGCGGAGGAGGGGGACGGCTTCCGGATCCTCGTGGACAGGCTGTGGCCCAGAGGGGTGAGCAAGGAGGACGCCGCCCTGGATCTCTGGTTGAAGGAGGTGGCGCCCTCCGACCCGCTTCGCAGGTGGTTCTCTCACGATCCCTCCAGGTGGGAGGAATTCAAGGAGAGCTACTTCAGGGAGCTGGAGGGGAAGGAGGAGGAGCTGAACAGGATACGCTCCCTTCTGGGGGAGGGGGATGTCACCCTTCTCTTCGCCTCCAAGGACGAGGAGCGCAACAACGCGGTGGCCTTGGCCGAGTACCTGAGAAAGGAGAAATGATCATTCCTCGAGCTGGTCCACTGTGCACTCCTCGGGAGGCTTGTCGTCCCTCAGCCTGAGGAACACCGGGGCCCGGAGATGTCCCTCCTTGGTCAGCTCAAGGTACTCCACCTCACACACCAGCTTCGGCCTCACCCACTGGATGTCTCTCCTGGGAGGGGGACGTATCAGGGGCTCCCCCGTCCTGATGTCCTCCAGCAGCTCTCGCAATCTGCCGATGAACCCCTCGGTGAATCCGGTGCCCACCCTTCCGACGTGGGTCAGTGAACCCTGGTTATACAGGCCGAGGACCAGGGAGGATACCGGTCTCTTCTCCGAGGTGTAACCCAGTACCACACAGTCAATGGTGTCCGTGGTCTTGATCTTCATCCAATTCCGGGACCTCCTGCCCTGTTCGTACCTGCTCCCACTCCTCTTGGCCAACACGCCCTCCAGGCCGCGCTCCTCCACTTTCCCCCACAGCGCCCGGCCATCCCGGGTGTGGAACATCAGCTGCAGCCGTGACCCTCTTCCACCACCAGACAGAGTTCCTCCTTCCTCCCCTCCAAGGGTAGGGAGAGAAGGCTTCTACCGTCCCTCTCCAGGATATCGAAGACCACGTAGGTGGCCGGATACCGCCTGGATTTGCTATCGACCTTCCTCTCTGGGGCATGCTCCCTCCTCTGGAGAAGGGAGAAGCTTGGATTCCCCTCCCCATCGTAGACGATCACCTCCCCATCCAGGACGCAGCTATCGCACCCCAGGTTTCCCTGAAACTGAAACTCAGGGTACCGGTGGGTGATGTCGTTACCACGCCGGTTAATCAGCCTGATCCCCTCGTCCCTGTAGCACAGTGCCCTGGTCCCGTCCAGCTTTGGCTCGAACAGGTATTCCTCGCTGTCCAGGATGGACTCGGGTCCCTTCATTGCCAGCATGGGACGATACAACTCAGGCCTCCAGGCTGGATCTCAGGGAATCGATGAGGTTCTCCTCGGAGGTACCATCGGACTCGACCTCCGTGATCACCATCTCCTCCTTCCCCTCGATCGCCTCTTTTAGTTTCTCCATGTAGCCGTCCTGGTACCGGGCGATGTCGAATTCTTCGGACGACATCCGCTCGATCAGCTGTTCGGCCAGATCCATCTCCTTTTCCGAAAGATCCGGCTTCTCTCCAAGGCCCTCGATCTCGTCGATACCCCTCAGCTCGTAGGCGTAGTTGAGTGTGGTCAGGAGCATACCATCCCCGTAAGGCTCGATCGCCGCGAGGTGCTCCCGCTCCCTCATCACGAACTTGCCGATGGCCACCCTCCCCGTCGACCTCAGGGCCTCCATGAACAGGTGGTACGGCTTGTCCTTCTCTTTGCCCGGACCGACGAAGTAGGGCCTGTCCAGGTATATGCCGTCGATCTGGTTTCCATCGACGAACTCGTGGATCTCGATGGTATCCGATCTCTCAGGCCTCAGCCTCTCCAGTTCCTCCTTGGTGAACACGTAGTAGGAGCCGTCGTCCATCTCCACCCCTTCACCACTTCCTCCCACGGGACCTCCTCTTCGTGAACCTCTGACCAACGCTTGTAGTGAACCGGTGCGTTGTCTTTGGCGTACAGGAGTCTGAAGTTCACCCTGCTCGCCTGGCGGATGGCGGAGTAGAGCTTGACGGGAATGTTGACCATGCCGAATGAGATGAAACCGTTCCATATCGACTTCATTTTCATCAACAAGGCCTTCTATCTTCGAACAGATATAAGTAATAAGAGGAATTTTGAGGCGGACCGTTGGGAGAAGTAAGGCAGAGGATCTTAAGGGCCCAGAGAAACGAGATCACCGAGCACCATTTCTATTCCAGCCTCGCCAAGAGGTCCAAGGACGAGAAGAACAGTGAGACCCTGGCCAAGATCGCGGGAGATGAGCTGGTTCATTATCGATTCTTGAAAGGCTTGACCTCCGTGGACGTGGGACCGGATAGGTGGAAGCTCTTCCGCTACAATCTTATCTCAAGAGTGTTCGGCATCACCTTCGCCATCAAACTGATGGAGAGGGGAGAGGAGGAGGCGGAGGAGGAGTACATGGAGATCGCTGAGTACTATCCAGAAGCCTCCAGGATCTCCAAGGAAGAGGACGAGCACGAGCATATGCTCATCAACATGTTGGATGAACGGCGCCTCAACTACGCGGGAGCGATGGTCAAGGGAACCAACGACGGGATCATCGAGCTGACCGGAGAGGTGGCAGGTCTCACCTTCGTCTTCCAGAACACCTCCATCATCGCCCTGATCGCATTCATCTCCAGCATCGCCGGTACCCTCTCCCTGGGCAGCTCCCAGTACCTGGCAGGTAACTGGGAGAGGGACTGCACCCCCGTGTGGAATGCCGCCTATTCGGTGGCCGCTCACCTGTTCACCCTACTCCTGCTCATCTCCCCCTACCTGCTGATAGATGACCCCCACATCTCCCTTATAGCGGTGCTGGTACTGGCGGTGCTACTCATCCTGGTGCTGAACTTCTATCTATCCGTTGCCATGGACTTCTCATTCAAGAGGAGGTTCATCGAGATGATGGCAATAAGCCTCGGAATCGCGGCCATTACCTTCCTGATAGGTTTCACCATCGAGCACTTCCTACACTTGGACCTGTAGGTGGAGGAGGGGATTGCGCCCCGCTTAAAGGTTCTTCATGAGCTGCCTGGACCCTTTATCCTGGAGGTGCTCTCCCGGATCGTCTCCTCCGGCAGATCGTAGTCCTCCAGCCTGCCGGCGAAGTAGGCGTCGTAGGAGGACATGTCCAGGAATCCGTGTCCACTGTTGTTGAAGAAGATGACCTTCTCCTCCCCGGTCTCCTTGCAACGGAGAGCCTGGTCTATGGCCGCCTTGACGCAATGGGAGGTCTCGGGGGCGATGACGAAACCCTCGGTCCGGGCGAAGGTGACCGCGGCGTCGAAGCACTCCCTCTGCTGGAAGGAGGTGGCCTCGATCACCTTCTCCTTGACCAGCTTGCACAGCAAAGGTGCGTCGCCGTGGTATCTCAACCCTCCCGCGTGTATGGGGGGAGGCACGAAATCGTGGCCAAGGGTGTACATCATCATCATGGGGGTTAGCTTGGCGGTGTCGCCGTGATCGTACATGTACGGTCCCTTGGTCAAGGTGGGGCAGGCAGTGGGCTCACAGCCCACTATGCGGGTTCCCTTCCTCCCGCCGTTCAGCTTGTCCGCGGCGAATGGGAAGGCGGCCCCCGCGAAGTTGCTTCCACCTCCTACGCATCCGAACACGTAGTCGGGGTACTCCTCCATCTGCTCGAATTGCCTCTTCGCCTCCAGACCGATGATGGTCTGATGGAGCAGGACGTGGTTCAGGACACTTCCCAGGCTGTACTTGGTGTTCTCGTTGTGCATGGCCTCCTCCATGGCCTCCGAGATGGCTATCCCCAGGCTGCCAGGTGTGTCCGGGTACTTCTCCAGCATCTGCCTGCCGAAGGCGGTAAGATTGCTGGGGCTGGGGATGCACTCCGCCCCCCAGGTCTCCATGAGGCTCCTACGATAGGGCTTCTGGTCGAAGCTGATCCTTACCATGTACACCCTGCAGTCCATGTTGAAGAAGGAGGTGCCGAAGGCGAGGGCGCTCCCCCACTGTCCCGCACCGGTCTCGGTGGTCAGCCTCTCCACCCCTTCCTTCATGTTGTAGTAGGCCTGGGCCACCGCCGTGTTGGGCTTGTGGCTCCCCGCGGGGCTGACCCCTTCCCACTTGTAGTAGATCTTGGCCGGCGTCTTCAGCTCCCTCTCCAGCCTAATGGCCCTGTAGAGGGGGGTAGGCCTCCAGAGCCGATAGATGTCCCTTACCTCCTCGGGGATGGGGATCCACCTCTCCTGGCTCATCTCCTGCTTGAGAATCTCCAAGGGGAAGAAGGGTGCAAGGTCTTTGGGTCCGGCCGGGTTTCCATCGGGCATCATAGGGGGGTCCAAAGGAGTGGGAAGGTCCGCCTGGATGTTGTACCACTTCTTGGGGATCTCCTCCTCATCGAGCAGGAATTTCACTCTCTCGTTCAGTCCATCATCTCCCCGTTAGTTTGTAACTTTAATATGCATTAAGTATCTATATAATACTTTGTTGTATTAATAAGGGTAATTTATGGCAACCTGGTCGTGGAAGGGAGGCGGGTATTTTTAACCGCCTCGCCCATGTGGATGTCCCTTACCGGATGGGAAGGTGGAACCGTGGTAGAGAAGTGGAAAGCCTTGGACTTGGGGGAATGGAACGAATCCCGCCGTCGGGGCCTGGAGGATGTCAGGGATCGGGTGGAGAGCATCGTGGAGGGCATCCGCCGGGGAGGGGACGAGGCCCTGCTGCGGTACACCCGGGAACTGGATGGTCAGGAGATCCAAGATCCGCTGGTCGCCCGGGAGAGGATCGAGCGTGCATACGACGAGGTCTCCCCCCAGCTGATGCGCGCCCTGGAGGAGGCGAGTGAGCGGATAGAGAGATTCCACCGTCTCCAGATGAATGAGAAGGATTGGACGATGGAGGTGTGGCCCGGTGTCCACCTGGGTATGCGGTGGACCCCCCTTAGGAGGGTGGGCGCCTACATCCCCGGGGGAAGGGCCTCCTATCCCAGCACGGCGCTGATGTGCGTCCTCCCCCCCAAGGTGGCCGGGGTGGAGCAGGTCCTTGCCTGCACCCCTCCCCCTGTCCAGCCGGCAACTCTGGTCGCATTGGATATGGCCGGGGCGGACCGGATCTACCAGATCGGCGGGGCCCAGGCGGTGGCGGCCATGGTCCTGGGCACCGAGTCGGTGGTGAGGGTGGATAAAGTTGTCGGCCCCGGAAACCTGTATGTGACCGCGGCGAAGGTCATCCTAAGCGGCCAGGTGGAGATCGATTTCCCGGCCGGCCCCAGCGAGATCGTGGTGGTGGCGGACCAGACGGCCGACCCCGCCCTGGTGGCCTCCGACATCATGGCCCAGTGCGAGCACGATCCATCCGCCGCCTGCGCCCTGGTCTCCATGGACCGGGATCTGCCAGACCTCGTGTGGGAGGAGATAGAGGGGGCTCTGCCGCACGCCGCCAGAAGGGAGATCATCGAGCGATCCCTGTCCAACTGCGGCTACCTGATCGTTGAGGACCTGGACGGTGCCATGGGGGCGGCGAACCGGATGGCCCCTGAGCACCTCTCCATACAGACGAGAGACCCGGAGTCCGTCCTCGAGATGGTGAGGGATGCCGGGGCGGTCTTCCTGGGCTCCCGATCCGCCGTGGCCTGTGGAGACTACGGTTCGGGGACCAATCACGTCCTGCCGACGGCGGGGAACGCCAGGTTGCGTTCCGGCCTGGACGTGTTCCACTTCCTCAAACGGTGCACGGTGCAGAGGCTGGAGCCCGAGGGTCTGGAAGGGATGGGGGACATGGTGGAGACCCTGGCCGGCGCGG
The DNA here is from genome assembly GCA_046540255.1 of Methanomassiliicoccales archaeon. GTDB lineage: Archaea > Thermoplasmatota > Thermoplasmata > Methanomassiliicoccales > JAAEEP01 > JBKHFJ01. The sequence goes on from JBKHFJ010000009.1 coordinate 57,089, forward strand.
AGGGTCTGGGGGAGCACGCCCGGTCCGTTTCCCTCAGGCGGAGGTGAGGGGCGTTGGGGTCCATCCGGCATCGATGGTGATGTCCCCAGTGGAGGTGCCGATATCCACCTCCACATCGCCGGGGGTGGGATAATTCTCGGATCTCATGTCCTGCAGCTCGCCCAGGAAGCCGATCCACCTGTCCGCCTTGATCTCCCCGGTGGTGGTGGAGGACTCTATCCTGGCCCCGTTCCCGTGAATGTCCATGAGGAGGTCCACCTCTCCGGTGGTGGCCGATAGGGACACCTGCATGTCGTGCCCCATCCGCACGGTCTGGATCAGTGTCCAATGGATCCCGCCCGTGGTGGAGTCCAAGTCCACCGTCACCGGCCCACGGAGTTCCAGCTCGCTCATCGTTAGACTCACTTCACCAGTGGTGGCCCGAAGGGAGACGTCCCCCGCGAGGACCGCCTCTGGACCGAGTTCGATGGAGATGTCCCCGGTGGTCGACATGATCGACATCGCATCCATTACCACTCCGGACGGGACCTCCACCCCGACATCGCCCGTGCTGGTGGTGATATCCAGACCGGTGGCCAGCTCGTCGTCGACCACCACCACGCAGTCGAAGTCCGCCCAGCTGAAACTCCATCCTCCCGTGCTACCGTGAACGGTGGAGGTGACATGGGCCACCCCATCTTCCAACCGGTAATCGAACTCGAGGTCGAGGGCCTCACCCGGATCGGTGAGGACATTCACCCCCCCGCGGGCGGTGACCTCCATGCGCAGCAAGTGATCGTCCAGCTCATCGAATGACACCGCCACCGATACGACGTCGCCCTCCAGGTCCAGGGAGAGGCGGTCCACCTCCCCCACAGCCTCCACATTCCGGCGCTCCCGGATGTTCACGTCCTGCATGGGCAATAGGAAGATCACCAGCACCACACTGGCGATTATCACTATGCACACCGCGATGACCACTATCAGCAGGAAGGTATCCCTCTCCGGTCCGGTCAAGCTCATGGCTCTCGTGGACAAGATTGACTTCCAGGTAAATAGATTCCTCTCACAGCTCCTTGCTCATGCCCATCCTCTCGACCTCGTAGCCCATGGACCTGTAGAGGCTCACCGCCCTCTCGTTATCGGCGCTCACCGCCAATCCCATGGCCCTCAATTCCTTGGAGGAGGTCCACTCCTCCCCGAAGCGCATCAGGGCCTTTGCCAGACCTCTCTCCCTCCACCCGGGGGAGACGTAGATGTGGGCTATGAAACCCCTCCGCTCCCCGGCGATCTCGTGCTCGGTGATCATCATCCACAGGCAGCCGATGCTGTTTCCCTCCCCGTCCTTCAGAAGAAAGAGTTCGTCCTCCGAACTATCCCGCCGTTGAACGTGGGCGTTCTGACGTGCCATCTCCCTTATCCGTTCCTCGCTCACGCTTTCGTACATGGGAGGGACGGAGACGAGCTGTGCCTCAACCAGGGTCTCCTCTATCCACTCCCAGTCCTCCTCCATGGGAGGTGTGAGTGGGAATCGTTCCCCTTCGGATTCCACGAACATCATCTCCCAATCCCCCCTCGGTTATAAGACTCGCTCGACTTTTGCCCGGGGCACAGTCAGTTATATAATGGAGCTCTTCCTAGTGGGATCGATGCCCTCGGACTGGACCGAGCTCTACCGGCCGAGCACCCTGGATGAGGTGTACGGCAACCCCAAGGCTGTCAGCGAGCTGAGGGAATGGGCGGAGAGGTGGGAGTCAGGGAACCCCGATAAGAAGGCCGCCGTCCTGATGGGCCCGCCCGGCATCGGTAAGACCAGCGCCGCCCTGGCCCTGGCGAACGAGTTCGATTGGGGTGTGGTGGAGATGAACGCCTCCGATCAGAGGAACGCCGAGGCGATACGGTCCATCGCGCTGCGCGGGGCCCTCTTCGATACCTTCACCGAGGAGGGGGAGTTCCTGTCCAGCAAGAAGGGTTTCAGAAAGCTGATCATCCTGGACGAGGCCGATAACATCTTCGGAAGGGAGGATCGGGGAGGGATCCCGGCCATCTCGGAGCTGGTGAGGTCCACCCGCCAACCGGTCCTGCTGATAGTGAACGACTTTTACGAACTGAAGCGGAGGAGCTCGGCGATCAAGTCGAACAGCAAGCAGATAAGGTTCAACAGGATCAAGCCGACCACGGTGAAGAAGGTGCTGTCCGAGGTGTGCATGTCCGAGAACCTGAAGGCCTCAGACAGGACTCTCCAGCTGATCGCGGATAATTCCGAGGGGGACATGAGGGCGGCGCTGAGGGACCTGCAGTCCCTGGCCGCCGGGCGGAAGGAGATCGCGGAGATGGACGCAGGTGTGCTGGACAACAGGATGGTGTCCAAGGGCACACAGGACCTGATGAGGGAGATATTCAAGGGATCGGATCCAGGGAAGGCCAGGAGGACCGCCTGGGACGTGGACGAGGCCCCGGATCACCTGATGCTGTGGGTGGACGAGAACCTCCCCGCGGAGTACCGGGATCCCAGGGAGCTTAGGGACGGTTACGAGATGCTCTCCAGGGCCGACCTGTTCATGGGCCGCACCCGCAGAAGGCAGTACTATGGGCTGTGGTCCTACGCCTCCGATCTGATGACCTTCGGCGTGGCCTCCGTCAAGAGGGGGAAGCACCAGGGCTTCACCAGGTTCAGATTCCCCTCATACCTGATCAAGATGTCCCGGAGCAAGGGAAGGAGGGGCACCATGAACTCCCTGTCCAGGAAGCTCGGGGCCTACTTCCACACCTCTGGTTCCCGTGCCCGGGAGGACATATTGCCCCATCTCTGCCGGCTCTTCCAGGGGGACCGGGATCTCAGGGTGTGGTTGACCCTCAAGCTGGGACTGGAGCAGGGCGAGGCCGCCTTCATGCTGGGTGAGAAGGTGGACAGCAACCCGGTCAAGCATCTGATGGCGGAGGTGGATAGGCTGAGGGAGGCCGGGAGCGACGAGGCGTCCCTGGAGGGCCTTGGCGCGACCTCCGAGGAAGCCCGCGGGGGCAAGGTCGATGGGGAGAAGGAGGCGAGATCCCAGAGGAGCCTCTTCGAATACTGAAGTGTAACGATGAACGGGGAACTGAGGAATCTCTTGGAGAAGCAGCAGTACCGGATCGCGGGGGACCACGCGGCAGTGAAGCTTTGCCACTGGATGCGGCAGAGCCTTCTGAGGGGAAGGAGCTGCTACAAGGAGGACTTCTACGGGATCTCCTCCCATCGCTGCCTCCAGATGACCCCGGTGGTGGACAAGTGCAACCAGAGGTGCCTCTTCTGCTGGAGGGTGCAGGGCTTCGAATCCGACACGGAGGAGTGGATGGAACCCTCCGAGATGCTCGATGAGCTCATCGAGCACCAGAGGAAACTGGTCTCCGGATTCAAGGGGGATGCCCGCTGCTCCCCCGAGATGTTCGAAGAGGCCAGGAACCCGGACCAGGTGGCGATATCCCTGGCCGGGGAGCCCACCTTGTATCCTTACCTGGGGGAGCTCATAGGGGAGTGCCACTCCAGGGGTATGACCACCTTCCTGGTCACCAACGGTACCACACCGGAGGTACTGGAGTCACTGGATCCCCTGCCCACCCAGCTGTACGTGACCGTGGCCGCACCCAACCGGGAGATCTACCAGAGGCTCTGCGTCCCCCTCTTGCCGGACGGCTGGGAGCGTCTGAACCGGACGCTGGAGCTACTGCCCAGCATGGACACCAGGACGGTGGTGAGGCACACTTTGGTGAAGGGATGGAACATGGGCTGGGAGAAGGAGTACGCCCTCCTGGATGGGAAGGCTGATCCAGACTTCGTGGAACCGAAGGCCTACGTGTTCGTGGGAGGATCGAGGACCAGGATGACCCTGTCCAACATGCCCTCCCACCAGAACATCATGGAATTCGGTCGGGCGCTGGCATCCGAACTGGATATGAACATACTGAGGGAGAAGCCGGACAGCAGGGTGGTCCTGCTGGGAAGGCCGGATGCCCGGGTGCCCCTGACCGAAGGGTCTACCTGAGCCTTATGGTCTCCAGGTTCTGGGGGGCCCTGGTCTCCACGTTGAACTTCTTGTATAGGGTGGAGGCCAGATCGAGGCATTTGCTCTCCTCGCCATGACCGATGATCACCCTCTCCGGCCGGGGCTCGAGGGAGGAGAAGTAGTTGATCAGCTGTCTCCTGTCGGAGTGGCCGGAGAAGCCGTCCACGGTCTCGTGGTTCATCTTGACCTTGATCGGTATGGACTGTCCCCTGTCCGAGACGGTGAAATCGGAGTGTCCCCTCTGGATGCTCCTACCGAGGGTACCCTCGGCCTGGTAGCCGACGAACACCAGTGAGTTGTTCGGGTCCTCGGCCCAGTACTTCATGTACTCCATGACCGGGCCACCGCTCATCATACCGCTGGTGGCCAGCACGATTGCCGGATCGGGGTCGTTGCATATATTCTCCCTCATCTCCGAGCTGTCCACCCGCTTGAAGATCTCGGACAGGAACGGGTTCTCCCCGGTCTGGAATATCTGGGTACGTAGCTGACTGTTCAGGTACTCGGGGTAGGCGGTGTGTATAGCCGTGGCCTCCCATATCATCCCGTCCAGGTAGACGGGGCAGGTGGGGACCTTGCCGGTCCTCATCATCTCCTCGATCACCAGCATCACCTCCTGGGAACGTCCCACCGCGAAGACCGGGACCAGTATCTTCCCGTTCTTCTTCAGGGTGCGGCTGATGATGTTCTTCAGCTGATTGGACGCCTCGCCCCTGGGGGGCTGGATGTCCCGATGGGATCCGTAAGTGGACTCGGTGACCAGTGTCTCCAGCCGAGGGTACTTGTTCACCGCGGCGTTGAACAACCAGCTCCTTTCGAATTTCATGTCCCCGGTGAAGGCGATGTTGTAGAGGCCGTCGCCGATGTGGAAGTGGCAGATGGCCGAACCCAGGATGTGCCCCGCGTTCTGAAGGGTCAGCCGTATGTCGGGGGCCACGTCCGTGGTCTCGCCGTACTTGAGGGGAATGCAGTGCTTTACCACCTCCCGGATGTGGGAGGATTCGTACGGGCTCTTCTTACCCTCGCCGAAGGAGACCTTGACATAGTCCAGCTGGAGCAGCGACATGAGGTCCCTGGTGGGATGTGTGCAGTACACCGGCCCGTCGTAACCGTACTTGTACAGCGCGGGCAGCAGGCCGCAGTGGTCAAGGTGGGCGTGGGTGATGACAACGGCGTCCAGGGAGTCCAGGGGCTGGATCTCTGGAACGTTGAAGTACGGCGCCCCGTTGTCGGGGCTGGAGACGTCCACCCCGCAGTCTATCAGTATCTTGCTCTCCCTGGTCTGGAGGAGGCTGGAACTTCGACCCACCTGACGGAATCCCCCCAGGGCGGTTAGCCTGATCCATCCCTCTCCCTCTATACGATGCCTCATCAGCCTACGGCCCACCTTCCGGAGGAATGCCTTCCTATCGTCGTAGACAGTCCGGAGATACTTCCGGATCTCGGAGACGGTCTTGGAAGGGATCGGTGGGGCCCTCACTACCTTCGGGGCCCAGCCCACCTCCTTCTTTATCTCGTTGAGCACCGAGCCATGCTTGCCGATGACCACCCCGGGGGCGATGGCCTCTATGGTCACCTCCCCAGTCTCATGCTCGAAGTAGATGTCGGTGATCTGCGCCTCCTCGGGGATGATGCTGCGGATCTTCTCCTCCACGGTCTCCGGGTCCGCGAGCAGGGAGGGGTCCGGCCTTATGGCCACCCTCCGTCTCAGCCCCTGGGCTAGCTTCCTCACGATGTCGTTGTTGGAAGCGAACTTGTTCATATCTTTGGTGTATATTACCACCACTGGCCCTTCGAACTCGATGGAGGTGATGTCCACATCTGAGGGGACGATCTTCTTGACCTGTTCTCGAGCTTCATCTAGAATCTTCTCTGCACTCATGAACACTTCCCGCTTGAGTGTTTGACCTGGCCGTCGGAAAGACGGCCTTCAGTCCGTCTTCGGAAAATCGAGGCCCATGTCCTCGATCCTCTCTTTCAGCTCTTCCTCGGAGAGCTCCCGGTGGCCATCCTTGTTGATCACGGCGACGGTTATCCCGTTCCCACTGGCGGAATCGCGCTTCATCGCGGCCGTCAGGGCGCGGATGGCCAGGTTCACACCCTGATCCTCATTGATATCCTCCTTGTAGTGGTCCTCCAGGACCCCGTAGGCGAACAGCGAACCGGATCCCACCGAGATGTAGTCATCCCGAATGGATCCTCCGGCCGCATCGACACCATATACATGACCTCCGCTGGGGTCAACTCCGCCCATTATCAGACCTACCATGTAGAAGCCTGCAGCTCCCCCTCCTCCCCTCAGTATGTTGGAGAGCAAGGTGGAGGCGGCCTTGACCGTCATAGGGCTCCCCCTCTTCAACTTGTAGAGTTCGACCTCGGCCTTTATAACCCTAGCAAGTATCTGGGCATCGCCTACCAGTCCGGCCGTGGTGAGTGCTATGTTGTCGTCTATCTTGAATACCTTTCTCACCTTCTTATGGGCGATCACGTTGCCCATGGTGGCGCGGTGTTCACTCGCCATAATGACTGAATTGTCGGCAACGATACCGACGGTGGTAGTTCCTTTCTTAACATCATCAGTTACCATTCTGCCACACCATCCAAAATCGGCTAAAATATCAAATATTGCACCGTTGGCAATTCAGTGAATGAGTGTATCCCTATATAATCCTTTTGGATGAGCTAAATCTTTCCGCCCCACCCCCGACACGTCCTTTCTCTTACTCGGGCATACAGGTCTAACGGAGAGGGTATCTTGATCCTCCATCGATACCCGACCAGCTAGATTTAAGAACCAGGATCCGGATAAAATCAATCGAGGCGGGTAGCGCGTAAGTCCAATTCCTAGAAATGCACGGAGAGGTGTGCTCAAAAATCGATCGCAAGGATGGCAGCGCGTCAGGACCGATACTGTGCCTGCCCGTCTCACCCTTACTTTTCAGGTTTCACCCTCCCTTTCAGGATCCTCCTCCGCCCAGGCCCGAGCCCGGCGGCGAATTGACCAAATGCGAGGGAGATGACGGTCCCGGCCATCAGCCCGGTGGACGTCCTGAGAGGGTTGGTCGACTGATAATCGAGGAACAGCTGGAGACCCCCGTCGATGACCATGGGGGCCATGCCCAATAGGAAGGCGAGGACCCCTATCCTGACCTGGAAGACCAGTCCGAGGGAGATGCCGGCCACCAGACCGACGAATATGCCCAGATCCCTGGCGCAGAACGGCATCTGGTTCCCGTTGAGAAAGTAGGACCTGTCCGATATCTGGTGGCAGTAGGTGTCCCCCGCAGTGTAGACCGCTCGAGCCAGGGGATTCATCCGCTGGAGTGTCTCCTGGTTGTCTATGCTGCCTACACTCCCGGAGAGGTCCTGGACGGAACCGCTTGGCAGGGTAAAGGGGGAGAGAAGAACGACCGCCAGCCAGGTGGAGAATATGATCAGCAGTGTCCATTGGACCTTCTTGACCCACGTGAGGGAGTACCATCTTTCCTTGATACGGGCCGATCTCATGGTGAACATCGCCTGGGTCTCCACCCGACGGTGATTACGCGTGATTAATATATATGATGCGCTCGATTGTGTGGGAGATGACACTGCCGGAGGAGCTTGAGAGGCTGAAGGCGTTCCACGGTCACCTGGGACCTTGGGCCGTGGTCGGTTATCGCATGGGGCAGATAGCCCGACGCAGTTTCCCCAACAAGATATGGGGGGTGGTCTATTCTGGGTCGAAGCCCCCCATTTCCTGCATGATCGACGGGGTCCAGTTCACCTCCTGTTGCACCCTTGGCAAGGACAACATCCGGGTCAAGGAGGAGGACGAGGCCAAGGGGAGATTCTATGACCAGAACACCCTCATGGAGATCAGGTTGGAGGACGGTGTCAGGGAGAGGATAGAGGAGCACATGAGCAAGGACACCGAGGAGGAGCTTTCCATGGAGATCTGGAATGCGAAGGATGAGGAGATCTTCAGGATCATCGAGGGCGAATCCCTGAAGGAAGACAGGATCGTCAAGCTCAAGTGAGCTCACATCAGCAGGTCCATGCCTTCGCAGGCCATTAGCGATACTATCGTGAACAGGGTCACTGAGAGGGGTGCACGGGTCCCGAATTCGTAGCCGATCCGCCGCCAATCACCGTCACTGGATATGGAGCAGGTGAAGTAGGTGACAACGAGGCAGAGCAGGGCCAGGTAGACACCCACCATGACGATCAACTCCCCACCTAGACCCGAGAACAGGGAGGTCTGACCCCCGATCAGTTCCAGCAGGCTGCTGGTTATCCCCAACACCAGGGGGGCGAACACGAAGGCGGTGGACCTCATCATCTCCACCACCCCCCTCAGTCCGTCCTTCAAATGCTCATCGCTCCTCCTGATGTTGTCGATATTCCTGGCCAAGTTCATCGCCACCTTCCCGGCCATCTGCGTGTCCCTCTCGGAGCACTGGGCAACGGTCACCATGGCCGCCTCTAGAAGTGGGGAGCCGACCGGATAGTGTTCCCGTTGACCGAAGATGGTCTCCAGGCCCTCCCTGCCCACCTTATGCCTGTACAGTACGCGCTGGGCGAACCTGGAGAAGTGTCCCCTCTCTCCAGATCCCTTCTCCAGAGCCCCCTCCAAGGAGTGGCCGGTGAGCATGGAGTTCCCGATCTGGAACAGGGCCCTGGCGAAGTCCCTTTCCACCTCTTCCCTGCCCGGTCTCCCCCGCTCCGGTCTGAGTGAGGTGGCCAGGAGGGCCGATGGAGGGATCACCAGGGCCAGAACTAGCAGGTAGGGGGAGAGGGGGGATCCGGTGGGAATAAGGGAGAGGGCAACCGCCAGTGGCCAGGCGGCCAGCAGGTAGAGCCAGCGCCTGTCGAGTTCGATAGGAAAGGACGCGGCACCCCCCAGGGGATTCCTGGCGACGATCGATCGGGCGTAGAGGAGGGAGGCGAGAGGGAAGACCACCAGCAACAGTGGGGTAAGCAACCACGGATCCAGTGAGGTCCCGGAGGAACCGGTTGAATGGGGGGATATGCTCCCCAATGCCAGCAGGGGCATCAGCGCGAAAAGCATCACCGGGAGCACCACCCCCATGGAGAAGAGTACCAGCGTGGGGACCGAGAGGGAGGAGACGTAGTCGTCCGTGGCCCGCTTCACCCCATCGAGAACGGTCTGGTTCGCCCGATCCAGCAGCCTCTCCATACCCTCCCTGGTGTTCTCGTAGGTGGCAGAGATCAGAAGGTGGACCGATTGACGGAGGCTGTCGTTCAGTTCGCTAAGGGAATCGAGCATCGCCAGCAACCCTTCGATGGCATCTTGGCACCTCCTGGTGAGCACTCCCCACATCGTCTCCCTTATCCGGTCGGTCAGGACTCCCTCTCCCTTCTCCGCCGCGTAGGTCAGGGCGCTTTCCAGGGAGGGATGGGACTGCACGCACATGGAGATGGTGCCCACCGCCCTCGGGGACTCGCCCATCACCCGCCTCTCCTCCGCCCAGGCGAGCCCCTTGGGGATTCTGAGCAAGAGTGCCGGCACTATGAAGGGAAGGACGAGGGCTGCCAGGACAAGGAAGGGGGAGAACAGGCCCAGGTGGATGGTGAGCACGAAGACGGGGAATGAGGCGACCAGGGAGGTCAGGAAGACGCCCCCGCAGGCCCTGATCAACGCCGCCCTCTCCCATCCCCTCCGGTTCAGCCACTGCTCGGTGGGACGGTCGAGGTCCGGACGGACCAAGGCCTCGGGGAGAGGAAGACCCGGGAGTCGCGCCATCAACCCCATGAGCCGGTGGAAACCCCTCTCGGAGAGTGACATCACCCGCTCTCCATGGGATCCCCCAGGACCTGGTGGATCAGCTCCTCCCCGTGTTCACCTCCCCGGGAGCGGTAGAGCCCGTTGGACCGTATGGTCCATTCCGGTTCGAGCCGCCCCGGGATCTTCTCCGCCCGCACGAGGGCCCCCTTCAGGGCGGCCCTCTTCCGAAGGTCCCTAAGTACCTCGTCGAGCCCCACGTTCCACGATCTGGCTATCTCTCCGAGTACCCGGGACCCCTCCAGATCGGGCGTCCATGCCTGGCCATCGAAGGAGATCAGATCCTTGAACGAGCCGTCGCCCCTGTACTCGGCCACCTGCACCACCTTCCTGGACCGCTTTCCCGTCCCCATCGGCCTGTGGATGCCCAGGCTGATGATCACGTCGGTAGCGGAGAACGCCTCCCTGGAGATCCCGATGTCGTGCACCACCCTCTTGAACACGGACTCGGCGGAGGACCCATGGATGGTGCCCATGACCGCCGAGCCGGCCCTCCCGGTCCTCATGCCCTGGTAAAGGGTCCTCGCCTCCCTCCCCCTCACCTCGCCCAGTACTATCGCCGTCTCCCCCATGCGGAGGGTCACCCGCAGGGCCTCGTCCATCTCCCTCTCCCTGTTTCCGTCTATTCGTTCCTGGACCAGCAGGGATTGGATGTCGTACCCCAGTCCCTGCATCTGGAAAACGGGCAGCTCCCTCGTGTCCTCGATGGTGAGTATCCTCTGATCTATGGGGAACTCGAACATTGCGGCGCTGAGCAGGGAGGATTTGCCGACGCCCCTTGGACCGGCGATGAGCACCGTGCTGTTCCCCTCGATCAGAAGGGAGATGAGGGCTGAGGTGAGGGCGTCCATGGTACCGTTGTGCAGCAGCTTTGCGAGGGTCCAGAGTCTGGAATTCCTCCTCCGGATGGCCACCGCCACGCCGGAAGGGCTTAGGGGAGGTCCTATGAGCGTCGCCCGGGAGTCGAATCCAGGAACCTCCGTCTCCATGGTCGGATACCCCTCCGAGAAGGGTCTTCCGCTCACCTGTTTCAGGCGGGAGATGAGCCCCCCTACCTCCTCCTCGGTGACGGTCAGGTTGGTGGTGCACTTGAGCAAAGAATCCGGCCCCCGGTGGATGGTGACGTGGGCGGGAGACCGACCGGGAGGGGAATCGATATAGACGTCCTCCACCCGCTCATCCCTCAGCAGGAGCTCGAACATGCCCAGGCCCACCGTGTGCCTGGCCGCTATCTCCGCAAGCTGCCTCACCCTGTCTACTCCGTCCGTGCTTTCCTCCCGATCCCCCCCACCTTCCAGGAAGGACCGGGAGAGCGAGAGGACATGCTCTCTGAGCGCCTCGGAATCCACCCCCAGGTGCTCGGGGGGATGCTCCGGTATCCTCCCTATCAGGTCCCGCAGCAGGACCATCTCCCGCTGGGGGAGGCGGTATTCCTCGGGGGCGATGTGGTAGACCCTTCTTCCCTCGCCAAGGGATATTATCTTGACGGCACAGTCATTTACCCAGTACTCCTCCTCCACCTCCCCGGGGGGCATCTCCTCCCTCACCCAGCAGTGGCAGAAGCTGGGTCTACTCAACCGCTGGGACCTGATCATCCTGTCCAGCTTTCCCAGGGGGGCGTGACCATTGGACGCCCCCGGCCTGATGACCACCCTCACCCTCTCACCCCCGAAGGGGGCGGACGATCCCGGCACCCATCGACCTGAACCGTTCCTCGATCCTGTCCATGTCCCTTTTCCTCCTCTCCACACAGCTGTCGCAATGATCCCGGTCCCTGGATGGTCTGAGGGCCCAACGGTCCATCTTCTCGGCGTCCGGCAGATGGGGAAGGTTCCTCCGAACCTCGTCGTAGAAATCGGAGGGGTTGATCCTGCACTCCCTGCACTGGGCCATGGGGGACTCCTCCTCGGCCCTCTCCCTGCAGAACGCCAGAATGCTGGCCATCTCCTTCAGGACGGCCACGCATTCCCCGGAATGGAGGATCTCCCAGTAGCCGGAAAGCACCAGATCGCGCACCCCTCTCTCCCGGGAGAGTACATCCAGTACTCCCCTCAGGCACCGCAAACTGGTGAGGTCCTGCCCGCCACCACACCCCAGGCAGTGAATGGTCAGCAGGTCACCCCTACGCTTACTGTGGCATTCCATTGCCTCTTCAGCCTTCCTCTGTGAACCTTCTTTTTTGAATGCGCGGGGAAATCTCATGTTTAGCAGGAGGGGGATGGATTCCTTCGAGCCACCGATTACCTGCAGTCTACGTCCACACATTCTTTTTATAGCTTGACCGATTGCGATAGCATGGATCTCCTTGTCCCGGCCGGCTCAGAGGAATCACTGAAGGCGGCCATCCTGGGTGGAGCGGACGCCGTATACCTAGGCCCCAGGGACTTTGGCGCCAGACGTCTTGCCGATAACTTCTCCGACTCCGGGATCATGGCCGCGACCCACCTGGCTCACAGGCACGGGGTGGAGGTGCACGTGACGGTGAACACCCTGGTCAAGGAGAGGGAACTGCGGGAGGCCCTCTCCCTCTCCCATTTCTTGGAGGAGGCAGGGGTGGATGCCATCATAGTCCAGGACCGGGGCCTACTCAACCTCCTCAGGGACGAGGTACGTCTGCCGGTACACGCGTCCACCCAGATGGGTATTCATACTCCTGAGGGGGCGGAGTGGGCGGAGGAGAACGGGATCTCCAGGATCATCCTCCCCCGAGAGCTCGAGCTCGGGCAGATCAGGGCCATCAGGGAGTCGACGGATCTCGAACTGGAGGTGTTCATACACGGGGCTTTGTGCTACTCGGTATCCGGCCAGTGCCTCTTCTCCAGCCTGGCCGGGGGTAGGAGTGGTAACAGGGGTCTCTGTGCCCAGCCCTGCAGGAAGCGCTACTCCCACCCGAAGGGCGGGACCGGTCATTTGCTGAGCCCGGCGGACATGTGGGGGGCAGAGGCGATCCCCGAACTGATGGACATGGGGATCGACTGTCTCAAGATCGAGGGAAGGATGAGGTCCCCGATCTACGTCTTCATCGCCTCTAAGGCGTACAGGGGCATGATCGAGCGGGCGGGGAAGGGGGTGGAACCGATCGGTATACGGGAGAGGGAACTGCTCGAGGTGGCCTTTAACCGGGGGTTCACCAAAGGCCACCTGCAGGGGGACAGGGTGATGAAGCGCTCCTCCCCGGACCACAAGGGGAGGTATCTGGGTGAGGCGCGCAAGCAGGGGAAACGGCTGATCCTCCCCAGAGGGGTGGAGAGGGGGGACGGCATCACCCTTCACAGTGGCGGGGAGAAGGTGGGTGGCTTCGAGATCAAGGATCTCCGCCCCCACGGCAGGGGGCTCTCCATCAAGCCCCCCTTTCCACTCAGGAAGGATCGGTACCAGGTGTACAAGACGAAGGACAGGGAGTTCGATCACCTCATGGACCTCATCGGATCGGTGAGGATGCCCCACGCCGAGGGTCGGAGGAAACCCATCGATCTGGAGATGCCCTCCGTGCACAGGAGAGGCGGTGAGGCCGAGATCTCCTGCTACCTGGACTCGCTTGAGGGGCTGGAGGCATGCGTGGATCACGCCGACAGGATCTATTTCGAGCTGAACGGCTCGCTGGAGGGGGCGAGGGACCTGTGCGATGAGCATGGGGTGGAATGCGTGACAGTGCTCCCCCGGGTGTCATCCACCGTACCCCGGGCGGAAGGACCGCTTATGGTCTCCTCACTCGGCCAGTATCAGGCCTATAGGGAGAGGTGGCTGTTCGGGAGCTACTTCCTGAACGTCTTCAACAGCCAGGTCATACCCAGGATGCATCAGCACACCCTCTCGGTGGAGCTCACCCGTGAGGAGATGGTCGAGGTCATGGGGCACACCAAGGATCGGTTGGAGATCATGGGATTCGGCAGGCTGGAGATGATGGTCACCAGGGACGACAGCCTTCCCGAGGGTCAACTCATCGATTCTGGAGGACGCAGGTTTCCCGTGGTCAAGGACGGGTGGGGATACACGCACATACTCAACTGCGCCGACCTTCTTCTTCTGGACCATATGGAGGAGATCGACGCGATGGGGGCGGACTCGGTGGGCCTGGATCTCCGGGGGAGGAATTCGGGCCTGTGCCGGGAGGTGACCAAGGCGTTCAAGGAGAGGGACCTAAGGGCCAAGGACAGTTTGAAAAAGGGATGTGGGCAGCTGACCACTGGCCACTACCTTAGGGGCGTGGCCTAGGCTAACTGTATCCCCATTCGCTTTTCCTTCGTGAGGACTTCCCCGACCCATGACTCCGCTCTCGCGGGACCGTGGAGGGATCGGCGGCTTCCTGGAATCGATCATCTCCGTGATCCTGGTCACATCGGCCATCACACTGGTGGCATTCTCCCTGACCCTATTCGCCACAGGCTGTTACGGGTCCACGGACGGTAACGAGGACCTGGTCCAATGGATAGAGGGAAAGAGCGGCCTTATCGACGAGGACGGGTCACTGCATAGACCTGTAGGGGACGAGCTCGAGCCCGGGGAACTGAGCGATTTCAGGATCGAGCTGATGGAGGTGCCGTCTGGGGAGCGCAGCATCATACTCCAGGTGGGTGAACCGTCCGGGGAGGTCGACTGCGAGAGGATCCCGGTTAACCTTCCCGATGGATCAGGGCAGGTGGGTGTGGGGCTCCTTCTGGTTTGGACGTGGTGATGATATGAAGATCGGAACAAGAGGTTTGGCGGCGCTGTTCGACGCTTTCCTGTTCCTGACGGTGGCCTCCCTGGTGTCCACCCTGATGGTGGGTTTTCAGGTCTGCCGCGAGGAGGGGGAGCGGATCGAGGAATTCGTGGATAGGTCCCACCGGGCAATCTTGAGGGCCACGGTGGAGACCGCCGAGGGAGGGGAGACCTCCACTCTCAGGCTGTCCGAGTTCCTGTCCTGGTCGAGCCTCGGTCAGGGCGACAGGTACCTGGATCAGGTGAAGCCTCAGGTGGAGGAGATGATGGACGGGCTGTTCATTTGGCACTCCTGGTCTTGGGAATGCCTCCTACCCGAGCCCATTGAGCTGGGGAACGGTACCCCGCCGGAGGGCGCCCAGGTCTGGTCCTCGGAGATCTCCCTTCCGTTGCATGAGGGTGACACGGTGTGCCGGCTTATGGTCTGGCCCACTCTCACTCATTGACCCTCTCGTTCAGGAGGATCTCCTCCACCTTCCTCGTGGTCCTCCCGATGTCGATGTACGCGAGCACCATCGCCCCGCCCAGCATGCCGAATATGGTCAGCGCGATCCACACTGTGGACATGCCTTCCAGTGCCGCCACCTCCCATCCGAGATCGCTTACCCCCAGGTAGAGCACGATGAAGGCGAGGGCGATCAGCGACAGGAGGTACATCAGGTACCCATACACCGTCCTGCTGACTGTGATGATCCTGCACTCACCATTGCAGCTTTCACAGTAGCATCCGGAGTACCAATTCTTCAGTCTGAGCCTGTCGCACTCGGGGCAGTAGCAGAACTTCACGGTCAGGGAACTGCTCGGAGGAATAAAAGATTGGTGGGTCAGGCCCCGAACTTCTGGGAGCGGTTTACCTTGTCTAATAGGATTGGGAGGACATCCGAGCCCCTCAACCTCCCCAGGGCACCGCCGGCGTTCGAGCACTCGTCGAACCGGGAGTTACCGTCCCGAAGGGCGCTGTCGCAGTAGATGGTCAACGGGACCGGATCGCCGGAGTGATCCTTGACCTCTATGGGGGTGCAGTGATCGGCCATGAAGGCGACCGCCGTCTCATCGTCCATGCCACTCCTGAGCTCGCCTATCACCCCGTCGATCCTCTGGGCGACCTCCACCTTCGATCTGGCGTCACCGTCGTGGGAAGGAATGTCCGGGGCCTTGATGTTCATCAGCACGAAATCATCCCTTCTTAGAAGCTCCAGCGCCGTCCCCACCTTGGCGTGCATGTCCGTGTCCAACCCGCCGGTGAACTCCCTCCGCTCCACCACGTTCATTCCCAGCACTCGGCCGATACCCTTTATCAGTCCCACGCCGGAGACGCAGGAGGCCCTCAGGCCCCACTTCTCCTCGAAGGACTGTATGTGGGGGAAGGAGCCGGCCCCCCTGGGAAGGAGGATGTTCGCCTGGTTCTTGCCCTCCTTCCCCCTCCTCCGGTTGACCGGATGATCCCTCATCAGCTGATGTGATCTCCTGACGAACTCGTCGACCACCCTGGCGGTCTTCTCGGCCTCCGGGGAGAGGGGCCTGCATTCGTGCAGTGCCCCCTCTTTGTGAGGATCCACGTCGGTCACCTTCGGGGAGAGCCCCTTCCCCTTCAAGACCAGGACCGCCCTGTGTTCGGTCGCCTCCTGGACCTCGATCTTGATCCCGTCGATCTCCATGTCCTTGAAGGGGGAGACGAGCTCGGTGGTGTCCGGTCTCCTTATCCTCCCCGCCCTCCTGTCCACCACCTTCATCGACCCGTTGACGGTGGCGAAGTTGCAGCGGAAGGCCACGTCCCCCTCCTCCCCGACCAGCCCCACACCGGCGGCCTCGAAGGGACCCCTCCCGGTGTAGATCTGAAAGGGATCGTAGCCGAGCAGCGAGAGATGGGCGGTATCGCTCCCCGGGCGTATCCCGGGGGATATAGTGTCCACTATCCCGCTGGTACCCTCCTTGGCGAACCAATCGATATTGGGATGGTTCGCCACTTGCAGGGGTGTCCTCCATCCCAGGGAATCGACTGCCCGGTCCCCCATCCCATCCATGATGATCATCAGGATCTTTCCCTGGCCTTTCATGGGAATCGGGGGTATATCGTTCTATTATAGAAAAAACGGTGGTATCTCAGGTGGCCTCCTCTCTGCACCAGGCACTCTCCGGTAGCATATCGTATATGCCCAGCTCCTCCTCTGTCTCCTCCTCTTCGGCCTTCGTCCACCTCCTGATGGTGTGGACGTTCAGCCTCCAGTAGAAGATACGCCAGTTCCTGCCGTTCAGCAGGAAGACCTCGTCCCACTCGGTGGACAGTATTCCGGAGTCCTGAAGGAAGTAGAACAACCTCCTGTCGTCCTGATCCAGTATGTTATCTATGACCAGGTCTCCGAACCCGAAGTAGTTGAGCACCCTCCAGGCAACGTCTCGGGCCACGTCCTCGGTCAGCTCCACCTTGTTCATGAGTGCCCCGACAAGTTCCTCGATTCTCACAATATCGCTCTCTCCTGACATCTCAGTATGAACTTCCCTAAGTGAGTGTATAAAAAGTTTGTGATTGCTCTCATTTATTGGTCGGGGGACTGAGTGCTTGCTCCGAGAAGATCGGAAGAAGCACTCCGCAATATAGCCAGGTCTCCATGATGACCGTAAATTGCAAGTACCTTCAGGTTCAAACACCGTGCGCCATGAGGATCCCCCCGGTAGGGGGATCGAATGGGAACCGGATTAATGCGTACCGGAGGGGGATACCGGGATGGGGGTCGAAGGATCCGATCAGACGGTGGATGTGGCCGGGGAGATCCCAAAGAGGGTAGCCCTGGCTTTGGCTCTGGCCGTGGCGTTCACCACCATCTACTCAACGATCCAATGGTTGATCATCGGTATCGAGATCCCCTCGTTGACCGGGATGGGGGCGGCGGACACCACGGTATTCTTCGGGGTCCAGATCTTCCTATGGTTCCTCTTATGGTACTGGATATTGAGGCTGAGGCACAAGTTGAAGAGGATCAAGGGGGAAATGTAGGATGGAGAAGGAAGAATGGTCGGTGATCGATCGCGGGTCGCATCCAGTACATTATCATCGGGGGGAATTTGACCATCAGGTTTTTCTTTACCCTCGGAGGTGAATGGGATGGAGGTCCCCTCACCCTGCTGGGTGGCCATAGGAGGCAATGACCTTGGGAACTCAGACCCTTAGGGATTA
>JBKHFJ010000010.1:0-68580 GCA_046540255.1 Methanomassiliicoccales archaeon
GAGGGACACCAGGGTGGAGGACGAGCCGGTGTCGGTAGAGGGGGACAAGCAGAAGGTGAGGGAGATCCTGGACGTGGTCAAGTCCGAGGATAGGCTCACCCTCAGGGAGGACGAGGGGAAGGCCATACTGAGGGCCTACGATGTCCCCACTCCCAACGAGAGGACCGCGACCACCCCGGAGGAGGCGGCCGAGATAGCCGAGGAGATCGGGTATCCCGTGGTGATGAAGGTGGCCTCCCCAGATATATTCCACAAGACCGATGTCGGGGGTGTGGCGGTGGGCGTCTCCACTTCGGAGGACGTTATGGCGAAGTTCGATATCATCATGCAGAAGAGCAGGGACAGGATGCCCCAGGCCAGGATAGAGGGCGTCTCCGTCCAGGAGATGATGGATGGGAGGGAGGTGATCGTGGGCATGGTCAGGGACGACCAGTTCGGACCCGTGCTCACCTTCGGGCTGGGCGGCATCTTCGTGGAGATAATGAAGGACGTCTCCCAGAAGATCGCCCCCCTCACCCAGACGGACGTGGACAGGATGATAAGTTCAATAAAGGCATATCCCATTCTGTCCGGTGCCCGGGGCAGGAGTCCCGCGGACATCAAATCACTTAAGAAGGTCATCTACGGGGTGGCACAGATCTCCCTCGATTTCCCGGAGATTTCCGAGTTCGAGATCAACCCGGTCATCGTGAAGGACGAGGGCGAGGGTTGCGGCGCGGTCGACGCGCTGGTTACCATAAGGAGGGAAAGTGAATGAGATCGCTGTTTATTGGATCCGTTGTGGAACGATCTGGCAAGACGATGATAGCCCTGGGTCTGGCCAAGAACTACCAGGGCCAGGTGGGCTACTTCAAGCCGTTCAAGGAGACCATAGTGTACGCCAGGAACCGTATCCTGGACCAGGACGCGTTCCTGATGAAGAAAGCATTGAACCTGGACAAGGACGAGGAGACCATATCCCCATGCTCCTACGACATATTCCGCCCGGTCAACATGGGCACCATCCTGGATCATTACGATGATGCCAGGGAGGGGTGCGACATGATGATCGTCGAGGGGACCAGGGATATAACCACCGGATACATCCACGATGTCTCCGGTCCGGCCATCGCCCAGGCCATGGGTAGCGACCTGGTGTTGGTCTCTGACTCCTCCCCAGAAGCCCTGGACAAGATCGCCGTGATCAAGCATCTGATGGAGAACTACAACATCGACTTCAGGGGCGTCATTCTGAACATGACCGACGATCCGGCCGTGGAGGTCTTCCTGGAGGAGAAGGGTATCAACGTGCTGGGATCGGTACCCTCCCTGAATGAGCTCAAGAGGTTCCGGGTGAAGGAGATCGTGGACTGCCTGGGCGCCGAGGTCGTGGTAGGCGATTCCGGTCTGGATAGGTCGGTGGAGGACGTGATGGTGGGGGCCATGACCCCCGAGAGCGCCATCAAGTACATGAGGAGGGTGGGCAAGAAGGCCCTGATCACCGGCGGCGACCGATCGGACCTCCAGATGGCCGCCCTGTCCACCGACACCTCCTGCCTGATACTCACCGGCGGCCTCTACCCGGTGAACACGGTGGTCTCCAAGGCCTACGAGCTCGGCGTGCCCATCCTGCTGGTCAGGTACGATACCTTCACCACCGCGGAGATGGTGGAGCACCTGATAGCCAGGATCGATCCGGAGGACGAGAAGAAGATCGAGATGATCAGTGAGGCGGTAAGGAGCAACGTCAGGCTTGAAGAGGTCTGGCCGGAGGAGTGATCCGTCCGGGGACCGGCGCGTCCAGGGACCGGCGGACGGTACCTGCCCTTCCACGGTATCTCCGAGGAGATGGGGTCAGCCGCCCGGGCGTTACCGCCTCCGGCCACTCCCCTCCTGCCGAGGACCCTGAGTAGCCGGGCCATGGTCCCCTTTGGAGGCACCATCGGCACATGGTGGGCAAAGGCGCAGCCCGGCTTCGCCCCATGAGGCGGGGTCCACATACCCTAGTTGGGATCGGAAAGGGAGCCCGCTCCCATGCCCGCACCCCTCGCACCACTCCCGCTTCCTCGAGCCTTCCCGCCTGGCTCGTGCCCAACAACTGCCTCACGGTCGTCCATCAATTATCGAGTTAGGTCGGTGGTCGTTCACCGTTCCACTGCCCTGGATAGGGAATTGACCCCCCATGGGTCAGAATTCTTCCCGATCGCGGACGGGGAAGGAGGAACCGCCCCTCCCGGGATCCACCGCGACGATCACGTACCCAACACCAGATCGGAGGAACCGTCCTCGTTCTCGCGCACGTACACCACGTTCTCCATGAACTCCTTCATGTCGTCGATGTGTGTGATGAGCACGATCTGCCTGAACTGTCTCGACAGGCTGTTGAGGGTCCGCATGATATTCCTCTTCCGCTGCTGGTCCTGGGATCCGAAGATCTCGTCCAGCACCAGGAAGTTCACCGGGCTCCCGGAGCGGTCAGAGATCACCCTGGAGATGGCCAGGCGGAGGCACAGGTTGGCCAGGTCCCCCTCCCCCCCGGAGAACCTATCTATCTCGTACCTCTCCCCCGAATCGTAGACGTGGATCCGGTAATCCTCGTCCAGCTCGATCCCCTGGTACCTGGCATCGGTCATCTCCACGAACAGGGAGGTGGATCGCTCCCCCAGGGCGGGGATGATGCGGGAGATGACGTTCTCCCGGAACCTCTTCATCACCTCGCTCAGCTCGCTGAGCATCTTCCAATCCTGATGCAGCTCCTTTAACCTCTCCTTCCTCTTCCGCAGCTCCTCCAGCCTCTCCTCCCTGTGCCTCCTGTCGCTCCTCTTGACCCTGATGTCGCCCTGGATCTTCCCCACCATCTCCGAAAGGGACTGTCTGTCCTCGATCAACGCATCGAGTTTCTCCTGAGCCGCCTCGAGCTCCCCCTCCCGGTAGTCCATCTCCCCCAGCTCGTCCTCCAGTCCCACGATCCTCTCACGGGACCCCTCCATCTGATCCTCCAGTTCCCCTACCTCCTCCCTCAGCCGGGGAAGTCTCTTCAGCTCCACCCGGATCTCGTTGAACCTCTCCACCTTCCGGCGCACCCGATCGATGTCCTCCTTCAGGCGATCGTACTCTCCCCGGTCGAAATGCACCGGGTCCAGCTCCGACAGCCTAGAATCGATCCTCTCCCTCTCCCGCCCCAACTCCTCCAGCCGCTGCCCGTTCTCGGCGATCGATCCCCCTAGGGACTCGACCCTGGACATGTTCCTCTGGAGCTCTTGGTACCGCCCCTGGAGGAACCCCCTCCGCTCCCGCATGACCTTCAGCTCGGATTCCAATCCGTCCTTCTCCTCACCCATAACGGAGAGCCTCCCCTCCAGCTCATCCAGCTCCTCGGACATCCTCTCCAGCAGGTTCTCGTATTGGTCCTCCAGGGGCCTCTCGCAGGTAGGGCAGGGTGATTCCGGTCCCATCTCGGAGATGTGCTCCCTCCTGGACCGGGTTTCCTCCGCCTTCCCCTCCAGGTTACTCATCTCCGACTTCAAATGGGCCAATCGGTCTCTTGTCCGCTCGATTCTATCATCCATGTCCTCCAGCTCGTCCTTCACCGCCAGGTCCTCCTCGAGCCCCTTCTCCAGCCCTTCTCTCTCCTCTCTTCTTTCCCCTAGCCTCTCCTCCAGCTGCCGCTCTTCCTGCATTATCCTCTCCATGTTATCCTTCAGATTGTTCCTTTCCAGCTGTTGGGCCCTCCGCTCCTCCATCTGGTTCTTCTCCTCCTCCAGCTGACCAAGATGTTCCCTCTGATCCCCGATATCCTTGGCCTCCCCCCGCAGGGCGAGAAGACGCTCCATCTCCTCCGCAACACGCTCCCTTCTCTCCCCCAGGTGGCCCAATCCCTCCCTCTCATTCTCCACACGGTTTTTCAGTTCCCTGAACTGCCTCTCCCTGGCGGAGACCTCGTCCCTGTGCTGCCGGGCCACTTCCAGTTCCCTATCGACACCTTCCAGCCTCTCCCTCTCCTGTGATAGGTTATCCAGGAGATCCTCCAGATCGCCGTCGATCCCCTTCATCTCCTTCCTCACGGTCTCGATCCGCTCTTTTCCCTCCCCGTCCAACAGCGATTCCCGCAGCTCGCTCACCCTCCATCCGGTGTCCCTCCCGTCGGCGTCCACGTCCTTGATCACCTGATCCAGGACATCGACGTCCAGCATGCGGAGGACCAGCTTCCGGCGTTCGTGGGGAGGGAAGGAGGCCAACGCGTTCAGTTCCCTCTGCCTGGCGAAGACGGAGATGAAGAAGGCGCGGTAGTCCATCGAGAGATGGTCCTTGACCGCCCTGGACACCGCGACATCGCCCGAGGCCTCCAGCCCTCCGTTCACCTCCAGAGTGGCCTCGACGCTGAGGCTCTTACCCTTCATCCATCTCCGCAACCGGTACTGGTCTCCCCCTATCTCGAACTCCAGGAGGACCGAGCATTCCTCCTTGGGTGAGGCTTGGGCCCGCCTCACCTCCTCCTTGGTGGTCCTATTGACCGGATTCCCGTACAGGGCCCAGGAGACGGCCTCGATCAGGGTGGACTTCCCCGCACCGTTGGGGCCGATCACCCCCATGACGCCATCTGGGAACTCCAGGGCCGCCTCCCGAAATCGCCGGTAGTTGTGCAGCTGGATGTACCTCAGTCTCATGCATCCAGCCTCCTCTTCAGGTATTCAAGGCCCTTGGATTGCAGGCTCTCCCTGTGCCCTCCCACCTTGGACTGGCCCTCCAGGAACTGGACGAACTCCTTCTCCAGCGAGTCCAGGACGGCATCTCCGCCGTGGCCGGAGGAGTTCTGTTGCCTCACCTCGAACTTCCTCTCGAAGTGCAGGGCGGAGGAAGCCATCCGGTCGATGCGGTGAAAATCGATGGTACGGTATGCGCTGGGAGAGATGTTAATCACCCTAATGAGGGCGATGGCACCGGCAAGCTCATTCCCTTCTATGCACGCCTCGACCATTTCCTGGATGGTCTTCCCATCCATTCCCGAGGCGTCCTCCCTTCCCAAGTAGACCATGGGTCTGATGGGGAGTTCATGAAATTTCCTGGTCCCGGTGTCCAGGTCCACTTCCAGGAACCCCTTTCGTCGGCCCGCGTCGTTGAGATGGAACCGCTCGGTGGATCCGGAGAAGCAGGCGTTCTCGGCCACCTTGGCCCGTTGATGAAAGTGTCCCAGGCCTATGTAGTCGAAATCCTCGTCCAACAGGAAGTCCTCGACCTCGCGCTCATTGAACTCCTCCATGATCAGGATTCTGTCATTCTTTCTCACCCCGGCGTGCATCATGCCCACGTTGTAGTCGGATTTGTCAGGGTGGAACCGTCCCAGTTCCTCCTGGAACCGCTTCCCTTCGCAATGGGGTAGGGCGTGTACCGTCATCTGCCCTATCTCCACCCTCTCCATCCGCTCCCGGTAGACCGGGTGGACGTTATCCAGGTGATCGAACAGCTGGTGTGCGCATCCCGTCCCCCTCAGCCGAGGGGCGGAGTGGTTCCCGGCGATGATGACCGTGGGTACGTCGGCCTCGGAGAGTCTCAACAGCTGCCGTTGGGCGAAGTAGAGGGCCCTATTGGAGGGGCGCACGCTGTCGAAGAGGTCCCCGCTGTGGATCACCGCCTCCGGGGCCAGGTCTATGGCCCGGTCGACAAAACGCTCGAACGCCCTGTAGACGTCCACCTCTCTCTGGTTCAGCCCGTTATCTGGGTCGACCTTGTGGTAGGCGGAGTATCCCAGGTGGGTGTCCGAGACGTGTAGGATCCTCAATCCCGTCTCCCCCCATAGCGGACCGGATCATCATCTGGCCGGAACGGCATCCCCAAATGGAAGGGATCGCATCGCTGGAAGAGGGCGTTAAGAGCCCCGCTCTCACCGTCGTTCCTCTCCCACAGGCCTTCCTTACCATGCCAGAGACCGCACTCCATCGATCGAATGCCGGAGACTCGAAAGAGGCGCATCGATCCACCTTGGCAATGTAATGATCGATCCGATAAAAACGGTTCTCATGGGGAGACTGAATCTACTCAGCACCTGGACACTACTCGGATGCCCTTTCCCTTCCTCAGCCCCTCGGAGAGGTTCTCCAGGTTGGCGTAACCCTTGAACTCGCAGTTCATGCCGGTGAGGGGGCAGCTCTCGCAGGTGAGATTCTCCAGGAACTCCTTGTCCCTGTGACCGTAGGCGTCGAACGGGCATCCATCAGGACGCTGGGGCTTGTCATTTCCCGTCATGTGAATCGGGACCGATTTAAGAGATTTCGGTACTTATAGGTGCCCCACCAACCATTTTTCCGGGCGCCTCACCCCCGCCGGTGAAAAAGGAATCCATACTCTTAATAAAGGGGGAGTAGGATTGACCAAGAGTGTCCCGGAGATCCTTCCCAGACCCGTTCTTCAAGAGGGCCGTCTGCGCCGGCCCAGGCACCCTCAGGATGTCCGATCCGGACTGCCATGCGCTGGGGAGGGGGGAGCCCAAGAGGAAACCCACGATCAAGGTGGTGGGGGTGGGCGGCGCCGGCTGCAACGCGCTGGGCGAGTCCCCCTTCGAGACCCTGGCCATCTGCACCCCGGAGGAGGACACCCGCCAGCTCAGGGTGGACGGCAGGGTGCTACTGAAGGATGAGCACCTGGAGTTCCTGAGGGAGACACCCCCTCGAACGGTCCGCTCCATAAGGTACGAGCTGAAGGACCAGATATCGGGGGCGCTGG
The DNA here is from genome assembly GCA_046540255.1 of Methanomassiliicoccales archaeon. GTDB lineage: Archaea > Thermoplasmatota > Thermoplasmata > Methanomassiliicoccales > JAAEEP01 > JBKHFJ01. The sequence goes on from JBKHFJ010000010.1 coordinate 6,700, forward strand.
GCGAGCCGGACCTGGTCTTCCTGTTCGCCGGTCTGGGAGGGGACACCGGGAGCTACGCCGCGCCGATGGTGGCCAATCTGTGTAAGAAGCAGGCCTCCCTGAGCATCAGCTCGGTGGCCCTCCCCTTCTCGGTGGAGGGGAGGGACCGCCAGGAGGTGGCCCTCTGCTCGGTCACCCACATCACCGAGTCGTCGGACATCACCATCACCTACCCGAACGATCATCTCCTGAAGATGGTGCCCAACCTCCCCCTGAGGAAGGCGTTCGGGGTGATGAACAGCATCATGATGGCCCCGGTGATGGAGCTGGAGAAGGTCCTGACCGTTAGCGACCTGGAGCAGGTGAGGAAAAGTTTCATCTATTCCCAGTACGCCAGGTTGGGGATGGGAACCGGGAAGGGCCCCCTCAAGGCGGTGGATGACGCCTTCACCTCCCCCTGGTTCGATTTCGAGGGGGAAAGGGTGATGTCCGCCTTGGTCACCGTGTCCATGTCCGAGGTGGAGGAGGACCTGGTCAAAGAGGTCCTGGAGGACCTCTCCCACCGCATCCCCTACGCCAGGATCTCCCACTCCTCCATCGAGGACCCTTCCCTGGAGGGCAAGATCAAGGTGATGCTCCTCCTCGGTGTGGCCTGACCTACTCCTCCTCCCTGAACCCGCGGACTATGGCCTCGGCGAATCTCCTGTGAGCCGCCCTCACCACCCGCCAGGCCAGGAGGGCCACCATACCGGCGATGATCAGCGACGCCAGGAGGAGCGGGGCGCTCAGATGGCTGGACGCCGGGATCAGGGGCAGGAGTAAGAAGAGGAGCACGGTGCCGATGAACACCGAGTTCAGTTCGATTATGATGTTCAGCACGCTCCCCCTCTCCCGGAAGCGGCAGACGCCTGATTCCTCCGTGCACAGGGTGAGCAGGAACATGAGCCCGTTCAGGTGCCTGATGATGGAGATCAGGGGCGGGAGGGAGAGGGCAAGCACGGCCACCACCACCCCTGCCGAGACCCATACGGACCCGATCCACTCGAGCTCCAGGCCTTCCCCCACGATGAGGAAGATGCGGGCCCCCACGATCACCACCAGGATGATCATCACGTCCACGAAGATGCCCTTCATCTCCTGCTTCATCTGCTTGGCCCGCAGGGAGGAGGCGGTCATCCGTTTCCTCGCCCCTTCCCGTATCTCCTCTATGGCCATGAGGCTCTCCTTGATGCTCATGGGGAGTATTCCCTTGAACAGGTCCACGACCCCCTGCATCCTGCTCACCAGAAGAGGGTAGATCAGCATGGTAATCAGGACTGCGGTGAGGACCACCGAGTAGAACCTGGTATCCAGCAGTCCGTTGTCCAGCCCGATCTTGCTGATGATTATGGAGAACTCCCCCATGGTAATCATGCTCAGCCCGGCCTTCAGGGAGGTCCCGGCGGGCTTGTTGGCCACGTAGGTGGCGAAGCTGACCGCCACCAGGGTCCCCACCATGAACACCAGGGCTATGATGACCCCCTGCAGGGCCCCCTCCACCACCATGGTAGGATCGATCAGCATGCCCATGGAGACGAAGAAGATGGCTATGAACAGGGTGCTGACCGGCCTGATCTGGGCGCTGACCATCCCCACCGACTTGGACTGGGAGATGATGATCCCCATGATGAACGCCCCCACCGCCACCGAGAGCTCCATGGCCAGGGAGATCAGGACCATGAAGAAGCACAGTCCCAGGGAGGCCAGGAGGACCGCCTCCCGGGGGAAGGAGTGGCTGATGCGGTCCACCGCCCGGGGTATGATCATCAGCCCGAGGGAGAGGCTGATGGACACTAACAGCAGGATGCGCACGACGATCTCCACCAGGGCGAGGGGGTCCATGGCCATGTCGGTGGTGAGGGGGGAGATCATCGTCAGCACCAGGACCACGAAGAAGTCCTCGATGATCAGTATGCCCACCACCGCCTCCCCGTGCTCCGTCGTGATCTTCCCGGTATCGATCAACATCTTGGCGATCAGGGCGGTGCTGCTCACCGCCATAACCGCCCCCAGCAGGATGGACTCCATATGACCCCAGCCGAGCAGCAGGCCCAGGTAGTAGCCGATGGCGATCATGATGATGATCTCGATCGTCCCGGCCACCAGGGAGAACAGGCCGATCCTCCTGAGCCTCCTGAGGTTGAATTCCAGCCCCAGGTAGAACATAAGCATGATGATGCCCAGGTCGGCGAAGAATCTCACCGAGTCCTGGTTGTGGACCAGGGAGAAGGTCCCGATGACCACCCCGCCGAGCAGGTAGCCGATGACCGGGGGATACCTCAAACGGGGGAGCAGCAACGCGGATATCCCGACCACGATCATGACGGCGGTGATATCCACGATGAATTGCGTCCCTTCCAAGGATAACCCTGCCATCCAACGATAGGATACGGATATCTAGGTTTCGGTGTCGGTTCAATCCTGGATTACGGAGGGGGCGTCGGCGAAGAGGACCAGGGACCTGGCCTCCATGAAGTGGAGCTCTCCCGGCATGACCAGGCAGTGGAGGGGAGGTCCCAAGTCCTCCTCCACGATGCGGGAGGGGGGCCCGCCGATCAGCCTCTCCCTCGAAGACCCGACCCGGGCGCAGGCGCAGAGCAGCGTGTCCTCGCCGATCAGCCCCCTCCCCACCCTCTCCTCCGCGGCCAGGAGCCACTCGGCCCCCTCCTGGCAGGTCATGAACCTACCCTCTTCCTCCCTTATGTCCAGGAGGATCAGGGTGTGCAGCCCCCTCTCCCGGTTCTCTGCGATCCTCTGGTAGGGGCTGGTGGGCAGGTATTCCCCCTCCCGGAAGGGGAGGGTGACCGTCCTCCCGAACTTGTAGGGTTGCAGCCCCAGGGCGGAGGCGGCCGCGGTGAAGATGGAGATCCCGTGGATCAGGGAGGTCCCTATCCCCCGCTCCTCCGCCCTGATCCGCAGGTCCACGTGGGTGGTGGCGGCCATGGTGTCCCCGGCGGTCACGAAGGCCACCCTGCCCTCCCCGGCGGCCTCCAGGATCCGCTCCCCCTCCTCCACCTCCTCACGGTCGAGAAGCGTCACCTTTCTCCCCAGCCTCTCCTCCATGTCCTCGATGGAGGAGTCCGCGAGCGAGGAGGTGTAGAACTCCCCGAACACCCTGTCCGCCTCCCTGAGGGCCCGCAGGGCCCGGGCACCCAGGTCCTCCCCGGTCAGTCCTAAACCCACAAATATCAATTCGCCCATGGCACCACCGTGCGCTCCCGATGCGTGAGGGTTCCCAGGCGGGAAGGGGAATCCGCCCGTAAAAAGCTTTCAACCGAGGGTCTGCTGGACCGCTCCCTGAGGATCAGGCGGGAGGGGGACCACCTCCTCCTGCCGGTGACGGCCGATCCCCCAGGGAACTGGGAGGTGGAGGAGGCCGATTTCGAGGAGAGGCCCCTCAGGGACGCGGACTACCGCGGCCGGGTGGAGGTACCGGAGTACCTGAAGTCACTGCTCCCCACCTCCTTCGACGTGGTGGGCGACATCGCCGTGGTCAAGCTCCCTGACCAGCTGACGCCATACGCCGTCGAGGTAGGTAGGGCCCTGAGGGAGGCCTTCCCCAGGCTCAGGGCGGTGGCGGTGGACGAGGGAGTGGAGGGAGCGTTCCGGGTCCGCTCGGTCAGGACGGTGGCCGGGGAAGGCACCGAGACCGTGCACACCGAGTTCGGGCTGAGGATCAAGGTGGACCTGGCCAAGGCGTACTTCAATCCGAGGCTGAGCAACGAGAGGCGGAGGGTGGCCTCCCTGGTCCGGCCGGGGGAAGTGGTGGTGGACATGTTCGCCGGGGTGGGTCCCTTCTCCCTGATGATCGCCAGGTACTCCTCTCCCCAGGCGGTCTACGCGGTGGACATCAATCCAGTGGCCATCGAACTGCTGGAGGAGAATATAAGGCTCAATCGGGCGGAGGGCGTGGTGCCGATCGTGGGCGATGCCAGGGAGGTGGTCCGTGACCTCCCACGGGCGGACAGGGTGATAATGAACCTCCCCCACTCCGCCCACCTCTTCCTTACGGACGCGCTCCACCTCCTGAAGGGGGGAGGGACCATCCACTTCTACACCGTCTGCGACAAGGGGGAGGCCCGGGAGACGATCCAGGGGATGATGGACTCCCCGGAAAAGATCCGCCTGGAGAGGGTGGAGGAGCTGAAGACCTACTCCCCCGCCCAGAGCGTCTACTCGGCGGACCTCACTCTCTCAGGGGATCGAGGGTGACTCCCCTCTGCCCCTGGTAGTTACCGCTCCTCCTCTCGTAGGGAAGGGAGGGTGGGGAACACAATCTCTCAAAAACGATCTGCACGAACCTCTCCCCCACTGGGACCTCCACCTCCTCCTGGGAAAGGTTAAAGGCGGAGAAGGTCAGCGTCCCCTGGAAGCCGGCGTCCACCTTGCCCAGGCCCGCCATGAGGCCCCTGCGGATCCAGGTGGTGCGCAGCCACAGCTGGGCGCACAGGTCCTCCGGGAGGACCAGATACTCCACGGTTGAAACGAACACCTGGGTGCCCGGGGGGACGACGGCGGTCCCCTCGCGGACCGTCTCCCCCGAGGGGAGGGAGACCTCGGCGATCCTCAGGTCGTAGCCGTTGGGGGTGAGCGATCCCTCGGAGAAGGACTGGATCTCCAGCTCCCCATCATTCATCATCTCGAGTATCTGGTGATCGGGCAGGACGCACATCGTTCGGTGATGGTCCTCCTCGTACAACTCTCTTTTCGATCAGTCCACGACCAGCCAAGGAACCTCCCTCAGGATGGGGTTCTCCTGGTAGGGCTCGTGTCCGTACTCCCCGTTCTCCCCCAGCCTCTCCCCGTGGTCCGAGGTGATCACCGTCCTTCCAGGGAGCTCCCTCAACAGCTTAACCACCTCCTCGATCGCCCGCCGGAGGTTGTTCTCGTACAGATTATGCAGGAAGTCCTCCCCGTATTTCCTGGCTATCCCCTTCATCCACAGGGGATCGCCCATGACCTCCACCTGATCGGCGAAGTCAGACAGTATCGGGAATCCCTCCAGCTTGCGCAGGGTCTCCTTCCCCAGTATCCACACGGCCATGTCCGCCAGGAGTATGCGCAGCATGGTGAACGGGTTCTTCCCCTCGGCAGAGGAGATCAGGTCCAGGTAGGGTCCGTGGGGTTGCATGAAGTGGACGATCATCCGCTTGTCCGGGCTATCCTCCCGGTGCTCCAGGGCGCTCTTCCGGACCGTGGAGGGCAGCACGGTGCCCACCTTACCGTTCCAGCCGTGATCCCACACGTCCACCACCTTGGAGAAGTGATCCCTCCCGTGGAAGCCGTCCACTTTGACCAAGGAGTTGATGTGCGGGTTGGCCGAGACGTAGTCGATGTCCGGGTACCACCCATCACCGAACGACTTGTTCGCCCACTCCGGGGTGGAGGATCCGGCCGATAGGCTGATCATCAGCTCGCCCGAGAAGTACTCCGGGTGCAACTCCTCGAACAGGTCGTACCGGCATGCGTCCAGCACTATCAGGTTATCCCACTCTTCCCTGAGGAACAGATCCATCTGAGCTCGCTTGGTCACGGAACTCCCCTCGCGGACACCGAATATCCCTAACCCTTCTAATTAGCATTCATATTATAACTATTTGATTTAACAGACCCTTGGGACAGAATCGCTCCACTGTCTCCACTTTCCCTCGAGCGGGCCGGTCCCTCCCGTCACATTCGGAAAACCCATTTATAGTCGTACTACTATCTGGAGAGTTGGATTATACATCCAACTGAGGGAGGAAGAATACAGATGGATTCCGGAAAGAAGAGCATGGTTCTGGTTGTAATACTGGTCGCCTTCCTGCTCATCGGCGGTCTGGCGGTGATCCTTCAGGGGGGTGAGGATGAGGTCGATTATCCCCTTCCGGTGACCGACTCCGCCGGCAGGGAGGTGGTCATCGAATCGGTGCCCGAGAAGATCGTTTCGGCCGCACCGGCCACCACCGAACTGCTCTACTCCTTGGGAGTAGGCGATAGGGTGGTAGGGGTGACGGACTACTGCGACTACCCGACCCGTATGGTGGAGAACAAGACCGCCGGGAACATCACCTCCATCGGCGGGTATGAGGAGCCCAGCATGGAGACCATCATCGATCTGGACCCTGATCTCGTGGTGCTCAGCGGTGACGTCGACTTTCACCAGGACATAGCGGATACCCTGGATGACATGAACATCAAGTCCCTGATCAGCTATCGCGGGGACAACATCACCCAGATCTATCAGAACCTGAGGATGATCGGGGAGGTGTGTGACCATGTGGAGGTGGCCGACGACCTGATCTCCGACATGCAGGATCGGATCTCCTCCGTGACCGAGCGGATATCCGGGACGGGCGAAGTCTCCGTCATGCACACCATATGGATGGATCCGGTGTACACCCCGGGGAACGATACCTTCGCCGCCAGGATCATCGGGATGGCCGGCGGTGAGATACTGTTCGATGACCTGAGCGGATGGCCCACGGTCAGCAAGGAGGAGGTCGTGGACAGGCAGCCCGAGGTAATGACCGTAACGGCCACCCATTTCCACATGTCCCCGGAGGAGGTCATAGATTTCCTCAAGGAGGACCCCATGTGGAGCCAGCTGCCGGCGGTAAAGAACGACAGGGTGTACATCCTGGTCGATCAGGCGGAGAATATCTTCAACAGGCAGACGGTGAGGATCGTGGACGCCATAGAGCTGACCGCGGAGATACTGCACCCTGATGCTTTCGAGGTGACGCCACCCAACATCATCGGGAACGACTACCAAGAATACCTGGAGTCCCAGGTCTGATCGTCAGACGGTGAACCGATGGAGGGCTCGGTGATAGGGAGGCGGAGAGTCCGGCTGGCACTGATACTGATGGGAGGTTCGGCCTCCCTCTTCGCCTTCTTCATAGCCTACCTTTCCGTTGGGGCGGTGGAGATGGGTTTCATCGAGTCGATGGACGCCCTCTTCTCCTCCCTGGCGAAGGGAGGGGAGGACCTTAGCGTGAACGAGACCATCATCTACCACGCCCGTTTGCCCAGGGCCCTGGGGGTCGTGGGGGTGGGTATAGGTCTCTCCGTGGCCGGGGTGGTCCTCCAGGCGATCATCCGTAATCCGCTGGTGGACCCCTACATCACCGGGGTCTCCTCGGGAGCCTCCCTGGGTGCGGCGTTGGCGCTGGCCGGTGGGGTGACCCTCTTCGGTTCCATGACCCTCTCCCTGCCCATCGCCGCCTTCGTTGGGGCCTCCTCCGCCTTCCTGTTCACCATACTGCTGGCCGAATCATCGGGTGGGAGACCGATCGCCTACGTCCTGGCCGGAGTGGTGGTGGGCATCGGCCTCTCCTCGTTCACCACCATACTGATGGTGTTCGCCGGCGACAGAGTTCATGGGCTGCTGTTCTGGCTCTTCGGCAGCTTCACCCCCGTGGACTGGGGGAACGTCTGCTACATCTTCCTGCCCGCCCTGGCCCTGTCCCTGGGCGTGGCGCTCTACGCCAGGGAACTCAACCTGGTGTTGCTGGGGGACGAGCAGGCCCGTCAGCTAGGTCTGCAGGTGAAGAAGTTCAAGAGGGCCATGATGGTCCTCACTTCCCTCCTCACGAGCTTCTGCGTTGCCTTCACCGGCATCATAGCTTTCCTGGGTCTGATCGTCCCCCATATCTCAAGGATACTCATCGGCGGGGACCACCGGCTCCTGCTCCCGGTCTCCTTCATTCTGGGGGCGAACATCCTGCTGGTGGGGGATATCGTGGCCAGGGTGACCATGAAGCCGATGGAGCTGCCGATCGGGGCCATCATCTCCATGATCGGCGCCCCGTTCTTCGCATACCTGATGATAAGAAGGGGGAGAACCTATGTCGGATAACTCGGTCATGATCAGCATCCAGGGGGTGAGGTTCTCCTACGGGAGCGTGGAGGCCCTGAGAGGTCTGACCATAGAGGGCAAGGAAGGGGAACTGATCGGTCTCATCGGGCCCAATGGTTCTGGGAAGTCCACCCTTCTCAGGTGCATCAACGGGATACTCCGCCCCAAGGCCGGGAGGATCGAGGTCGGCGGGAAGGAGGTCGGGGAGATGACCTCCTCCGAGATGGCGAGATTATGCGCCAATGTTCCCACCGAGTTTCCGGAGGAATTCAACCTGTCCGTCCTGGACCTGGTGTTCATGGGCCGATACCCATATGTCCAAGGCCTATGGTGGGAGAAGAGGGAGGACGAAGAGGTGGTGATGGATGCCCTGGGCAGCTTTCAGGTAAGGCATCTGATGAAACGCAAGATCAATGAGATCTCCAGCGGTGAGAAGCAGCGGGCGCTGCTGGCCAAGGCGGTGGTGCAGAGCCCCAGGGTGATGCTGGTGGACGAGCCCAGCGCCCATCTGGACCTACGATACAAACTGGAGGCCATGGAGTACCTTCGCTCTCTTCTCGACTCCGGTCTCACTATCATCGTGGCCTCCCACGACATCAACCTGCTGGCCAGGTACTGTGACCGGGTGATCATCCTGAGCAACGGGAGTATAGTATCCTTCGGCCCACCCGGAGAGGTGGTGAACGAGGGGATCATCCAGAGGGTCTACGGGGTGCAGGCCAGGGTGATCAGGGACGACGGAACCGTGTTCGTGATCCCGGACAGGAGCATGGGGGTGTGAGCTTGGGCTGGGCAAGGGAACCGATCAGGGAACTGGAGAGGCCGAGGCACGGCGGAACGGCCTGGAAGCACGGGGCCGAGGACTTCTCCTCCAACCTGAATCCTCTCGGGCCCCCACCCGAGATCGACAGCTTGGTGAAGGAGGGCGTTAATGAACTGGACCACTACCCGGATGACCGGGCCGACTCCTTTCGGGAAGCGGTCTCGATGAGGTACGACCTGGGGACCGAAAGCGTGATCGCCGGTGCGGGCTCCTCGGAGCTCATCCGCCTCTTTGCCGAGACCTTCATGTCCCCGGGGGAGGAGGCCATAATGCCCCATCCCTGCTTCTCCGAGTATCCCTTTTCCTGCCGGCTGATGGGGGCCAGACCGGTCTGGGTAACCCTCCGCAGAGAGCGAGGTTTCCGGCCAGATCCCCTGGAGATGCTGGAGGAGGTGGGACCCAGGACCAAGGCGGTCTTCCTCTGCAATCCGCATAACCCCACCGGGCATCTGACTCCGAGGAAGCGCATCGAGGAGCTCCTACAGGAGCTGGAGGGGAAGTGCATGGTGTTCCTTGACGAGGCTCTGCTGGAGCTGGTCAAGGGGTTCTCCCATTACACCTGCTCCGATCTGGTGGAGGGACACGACAACCTGTTCATCATCAACTCCCTGACCAAGTCCTTCGGTTGCCCCGGGATCAGGGTGGGATACGGGATGGGGAACCCGGGCGTGGTGGAGAGGATGGACCGGGCCAGGCTCTCCTGGAACCTGGGATGCCTGGAGCAGTGGGTGGGCAGGGGATGTCTGATCCAGCTGTACGATCACGTGCTCAAGGCCAGAGAGATGATGCATTCGGAAAGGTCCCGGATGGCCTCCCAGCTGAAGGGTCTGGGTCTACGGATCCCCCTCCCAGACGCTTTCTTTTTCTTCGTGAACCTGGCCGAGAGCGGGGTAGAGCCAAGGGGTTTCCTTGACGAGCTGCTCTCCAAGGGCATCATGATCAGGGACTGCTCCTCCTTCGGAATGGAGGGGCACGTGAGGTTCGCGGTGAAGACCCCGGAGAAGAACGACATGCTCATCTCCCATATGGGTGAGGTCCTGGGGTGATCCTCTGGATCCGTGGGTACCCCTGGCGATAGGCTTGGGTGCTCTGGCGATCGACCTGGTTCTCGGGGAGCCACCCTCCCGTCTCCACCCGGTGGTGTGGATGGGAAGGCTGACCGGCTTCCTGGACAGTAGGATCGCCCGGGGGAAGGGGGACCTGCTCGCCGGGGCCCTCATGGCCATGGCGGTGGTCCTCAGCTTCGCTCTCCTGAGCTCCCTGATCGGACTCTTCAGACCGCTTCACCTCTCCATATGGGGGTTGGTCTGTGCGGCGGGCTTGAAGACCACCTTCGCCTTGAGGGCGTTGGGGGGATCCGTCGTCCCCATGGGAAGGGCCCTGGAGGAGGGGGACCTGGACGCGGCCAGGGAACGGGCGGCCATGCTGGTGAGCAGGGACGTCCGGGAGCTGGACCAGGGTCACCTGACCTCCTGTGCCGTGGAGACGGTGAGTGAGAACATGGTGGACAGCCTGATCTCCCCCTGGCTGTTCATGGGTGTGGGGGGCCTCCCCGCGGCCATGGCCTACCGGGCGGTGAACACCCTGGACGCCATGGTGGGCTACCGGAGTGAGCGCCATTCCCGGGTGGGATGGTTCTCCGCCCGGGCGGACGACCTGCTGAACCTGATCCCCGCAAGGCTCTCCCTGCCCTTCATCCTGATGGCCCTCCGGATCCGGGGGGGTGACTGGAGGGCTGGATGGAGGGCCGCCAGGGGCCAGCATGCGCGAACCGCCAGCCCCAACAAGGGCTGGCCGATGGCCGCCCTGGCCGGGGGCATGGGGATCCGGATGGAGAAGGAGGGACATTACTCCCTGGGAGAGGGGGACCTTCCCCTGCCCGGCGATATCGTAGAGTGCTTTAAGGTGGTGAGAACCACCGCCCTCCTCTTCTTCTTCCTGTTCGCACTCCCCCTCTTCGTGGTGGTGGGGATGGGAACGCAGTTGCTGATAGAGGATCTTTTGCTGGAGATGATCTCATGAATGGAGACGGGTTCGGTGTGGAGTACCATGAGGTCGAAGGATTCGAGGTGGCGGTGATCGATCTGCCCAGGGACTTCCGATTCCTGAGCTCGGCGGTCATGAACGGAGGCCTCCACTCGACCGACAGACTGGTGATCATGCAGGTGCCGAAGAACTACGATGAGGGGGATCCCGCGGGTGTGCTGACCCGGGTCGGACGACGTCTGGGGGTGCCAAACGCCCTGGGCTTCATGACGGCGGCCAAGATCGGGAAGGTGCTCACCGTGGAACGGGCGGCGATCGATGACGTCTCAGCGACCACCGTGGTGACCGCCGGCCTGAGCAACGCGGTGGTGGCCGGGGAGCGGTTTCCGATGTACACTCTTGCCCACACCTTCGAGGCGGGCACTATCAACACCATCTCGGTGATCGAGGCCGGCATGAGCGACACGGGGAGGGCGAATGCCATGATCACCGTGACCGAGGCCAAGACGGCCGCCCTGCGGGACCTAGGGGTGGAGGCCACCGGCACCACCACTGACTCGGTGGCCGTGGGATCCCTTCCGGGGGAGATCGATTACGCCGGGCCGGCCACCGACGTGGGGCTGGCGGTCTCCCAATCGGTGAGGAGGGCGGTATCCAAGGCCCTTCAGAAGAACGGGGACGGGCCCAGGCCGACCGATTTCGTGATGCGGTTGGAGGAGAAGGGGGTACACATGGACGATATATGGTTGGCCGCGAAGGAGCTCTACAGCCCTCACCCGGACTGGGATGAGGAAGAGGTCAGGGAGCGCTTCGAATCCCTGATGAACGGGATGAGGGAGGACGTCAACGTCAACGCAATGGTGGAGGCGGCCGTACTGCTGGACGAGAGGGGACACGCCGGCAGACTGTTCGGCCTCACCGGCAAGCAGTTCGAGGAGGACCCGGTGCACCTCCTGGCGGACGAGATGATCGCCATGTCCCTCTCCCAGTACATCGCCGGCACGAGGGGATTGTTCGAGTACACGCGCTATGACCGCAAGAAGCCGGGGATCCTGGGGGAGTTGGACCCCTTCCTCGACGATGCCGTCGCCTGCCTCATAGGGAGTCTGATGTCCAGGATATACACCGAGCTCCTGGGGGGAAGCGTATAGGCGCTCTCAGGGCCCTGTTCTCCCTCTTCACCCTGCTACCGGTGCGGTCGGGGGAGAGGGATCTTGAGGCTCTGTGGGAGCGACCTTATCTCCTGCCGCTTATCGGGGCGGTCTTCGGTCTCACCATGATGGGGGTCCTCTATCCACTGTCCCTGATCCTCCCGCTCCTTGTGGCCGCCCCCTGCGCCCTCTTCGCAGTGCACCTGTTGAACCGGTTCCTTCACTTCGACGCACTATTGGATCTGGGGGATGGCCTGGTCGCCCATGGGGACCGGGGGATGAAGGTGCGGGCGATGAGGGACAGTGGGGTGGGCGCCGGGGCCATGGCCTTCGCGCTCTTCTTCACCCTGATGACCGTGACCTCCCTCTCCACCCTACCCGATCATGCCCTGATCCTCCTCCCATTCGGGATGGAGATACTCTCCCGGGTCTCGATGGTCGCATGCGTCGGCCTGGGTGATCCAAGGGAGGGGCTTGGGAAGATGATTGTTTCCCGCACCCGCTTCCGGGCCGTCATTCCATCGGTGGCGCTCTCCCTCGCTCTCCTCTCGCCCCTTCTCTTGATGACACAGGCCTGGAGCGCCTCTTATATCCCCCAGACGATCGCCGCCTTCTCCGTCCTGGGCATGATCAGCGTGATCGTCGGGGGCACTATGGCTTCCCTCTCCCAGAGGAGTTTCGGCGCGGTTTCGGGTGACGTCATAGGGGCCACAAATGAGATATCCCGCTTAGTTCTCCTGGTGATGGGCACGGTGGTGATGGATTGGATGGTTTCGATGCCCTGGTGACCGCGGGAGGAAGGGGCTCCAGACTCCAGTGCATGGGCAGGGAGAAGCCCATGATCCCGGTCGGGGGAAGGCCGATGATCCGTTGGGTGATCGATGCCCTGGCCGGTTGCGAGAAGGTGGAACGCACGGCCATATCCGTCAGCAGGCACACTCCACTCACCCAGGCCGTGCTCGAGGGGGAAGGGTTCGAGGTCGTCCAGACCAGCGGGGATGGATACGTTTCTGACCTGCGGGAGGCCATGTCCCGCCTGGGAGGTAGGATGGTGTTGGTCATCCCGGCAGACCTTCCCCTGATTAGGACGGAATTGCTGGATATGCTTTTGGAGGAGCACATCGCCAGAGGAAGGGACTCCCTGGCGGTGGTGGTCCCGGCGGATCTCCTCCAGGCGCTGGGATTCCACTACCAGTACGATTTCTCACTCGGTGGGAGGCGGGTGGTGAACTGCGGGGTGAGCGTGGTGAACCGGGAGGCGCTGGTATCGGGGGCCCTCCTGGATGAGGGCCACCTGGAGAGCTCGGATATCGCTTTCGCCCTGAACGTCAACGGGCCCAGCGAACTGGTCATGGTGGAGCGCCTGCTCTAGCGCCCATGGCAGAGGTCCTGGTAGTTCTCCTCGATCCTGGACAGCATCACCTCCATGTCCAGGTCCCCTTTGGAACTGGCAACGGCGGCGATGGTGGTACCCCCGGCCCCCACTCCCTCCTTGACCACTCCCTCCTCGTAGACCCTAAGCCCATGGTATCTGGAACCGGAGAAGCTCAGGCCGGAGGCGAGGACGGGCACCCGGGCGCACTGGGCCACCAGGTCCAGGATGTCGGACTCTCGGTCATCAATTATCCATTTAGTGGTGCCCAGCGCCAGGTTGCCGAGCACAGAGGGATCGATCCCCTTTACCACCGCCAGGACGGCGCACATCTGGGTCCCCCCGGAGAGCAGAACCGGTATCCTGGAGGCCGCCCCGACGGCCAGGCCGGCGGCGGCGGGTATCATGGGGTCGCCCACCGCCTCGATCGCCTCAAGCGGGTGGGGGTCCTCCTCCAGACCGGAGTCCGAAATGGCCCTCTGGACCACCTCGGCCTTGAGCGGGTGAGGGTTCTTCGGGAGGCTGCTGCTCACCTTGCCATCCGCATCGTAGCCGAGTGCTGCCAGGACGGCCAAGGCGGTGGTGGTACCCCCGGCGACGCTCTCCCCCAGGACCAGGTAATCGGACATTCCTGCCAGGGAGCGGCCAAGCTGGACGGCCCTTCCGAACACTTCCTCCGTTCCCTGGACGGCGGGTCCGGTGGTCCGGATGTCTGAGCCTCCCTGACCTCCCAGGTCCACGTAGGGCGTCTGGGGTCGGACGAAGGTGCCACCGTTCACCACCATGGTGGGCATGTCCGTCAACTGCAGGGCGGACATGGTGATGATGGCCGGTGTGGGTATGCCATCGGGGGTGACCGGTACCCCCTCTATGCTGCGGCATCGGCCGTACAGTAGAAGCTCCATGTCCGCCGCTGGGGTCCTGTCGGTGATCTCCGGCACGGCCCCTGCGGCGGAGAGCCCCGGGATCTTGGCCGTCTCGGTGTTCCCGATGGTGCAGGTGAATACCGGTCTCCTCCCCCATATATTGCTCAGGAATTCTTCGCCCCTCTCCTCATCGGCAAAGACCCTTATCGAATCTGGAATGTTCATTCTAAGCGCTCCACGGCATACTTCGTTTCGAGTAGGATTATACATCCAACTGATACCCTGAGAGGCAATAATGGTTTCGGCGGAGCTCCGAGCGAGGGGGATCATCGTTGCGCATACGAGGTGGGCGGCGGGTCCATCCACCTCCAGCACCACCCCCTTCCGCTCGATGAAAGGGCATGGTCTGGATAGACGGGGAGATCGGAGCCAGTATCGAGGAGCTGGCGTTCTACTACAAGCTATTCAGGGAGATGGGTCCGGAGGTGGTGCCCTCCGATGATCCCGAGGATACCTGCGAGGTATGTGCCCCTCGGACTGATGGGAAGTTCTGCAGGACCCGCGACTCCGAGACTCAACGGTAGAGGAGGTCGAGCAGCTGGAAGAGGGGGACATGGCCGGAGGAGGTCTCCTTGAAGCTGATCTCCGCCGTGTCCCCGATCCCCTCGGCGACGGCGAACGGCACCGGCTCGGTAAGATGCTGGCCGGTCAGTGAGGAGGCGCCGTGGTCAACGGTGAGGGAGATGCGCACCCCCTCTATCCCGTCCAGGTACCTCTCCATCACCTTGTCCACCTCCTCCAGGAACTCCAGCTTCTTGTCCGGCTCCCTCTTGTGGCTGACGTCGTCTATCTCCTCCATGTGGAGGAGCACGTCCCTGGTCTCCAGGGCCTCCACGGTACCGCGCAGCCTCTGATCCAGATCGTCCACCCACACCTTCTCCATTCCCAGGAGGGCGCCGATGCCCAGGGCGGAAGGGCTGTTGGAGTAGACGGTCATGTTGCCGAACTTCTCCCTCAGGTCCCGGTACTCCTGCACGAGCTCGCCCCTTCCCCCCTGCCAGGGCAGCTCCGCGATGCCGCAGGTCTCCTTCGATACACCCTCCACGAAATCCCTGAACTCCCCCAGGCGGTTCATGTCCAGGTACGTGTTCACCGGGGGAGAGGGAAGGTCCAGGGGCGCCTCGGACCTCAGGGTGATCACCCCCTTCCCCTCCTTGTAGTAGCGCATCTCCGGATCGTGGGGCAGGAGCAGGTCCCAGTTGTCCGCCACCGCCCGCTTCAACTCCTCCACCTCCTGCGGGGTGATGTTGTAGCCCCACTCCATCCAACCGTCCCTGATCATGGCGGGGGAGAGGCGGTAGGCCACCTTGCCCGGGGGCACCTCGAGGTCGAAGCCCAGGGTCTCGATCAGCCCCCTGGGCAACTCCCCTTCCCGCTGGCTGAGAAGCCCCAGCAGGTAGAGGTGTGTGTAGCTGGAGGCGTCCGTGCAGCCGAACCGTCCGGAGGAGGTGATCCGGTCGATGAACGGCTTCTCGGCTGCCTCCAGGGGGGTCCGGCCCCCCAGCTGCGGTATCCTCTCGTCGGTGGCCCCGTCAAGGAGAACGATCAGGTTCCTCATGCTAATCCAGGGCTCTCATGCATTAATCAATATTCAATACTTATCCCTACCCAGTGGGTCCGGTACGGATCCGTTTCCCGGGGCGTCATCCATTTCTCGCAAGGGCGATGGCGCACTGTCCAGTGGAGATGCCCCCGTCCCCGTTGGGCACACGGTCGTGGACCAGCAGCCTCAGCCCCCTCGCCTCCGCGGCCTGGCTGGCCATGTCGGAGATGGCCTGGTTGTAGGCCACGCCGCCGGTTAGACCGACACCATCCAGCCCCCGGGAGAGGGCCAGATCGGCCGCCCTGTCCACCAAAGAGGTGACCAAATCGCTGACGAAGCTGTGGGCCAGGTCCTCCCTCCTCCCCCGGCTCTCGAAGAGCTGCTCGAACATGTCCAGGGTGAGCAGGGTGCCCCCCTCCCACTCCACCTGGAACGAGTGCTCCTTCCTACCCCTGCGGAGCAGGGGCTCCAGCTTCATGGCCGGCTCTCCGTCGTAGGAGCGCAGGCAGCAGACGTCGAAGTGGCAGGACAGGGCATCCAGTACCCTCCCGAAGGAGGAGGTGAGGGGGCTGGAGGGCATCATCTTCCTAAACACCCCCTGGTCGCAGGGGGCGAACAGGTCGCTCTCCCTGCCCAGGGACTCCTGGATGGCGTACAGCACCCGGTCCACCTCCCTGACGGCCTTCTCCCCACCCAGCAGCGGTATCTCCTGAAGATGGCCCGTGCGATCGAAGTCCAGGAAGGTGGAGTGAAGTATCTCCCCTCCCCATGCCTTTCCATCCAGCCCGTACCCGGTGCCGTCCAGGGTGAGGGCGACGATCTCCTCCTCCCCCCGATCGACCATCAGGGAGGCGGAGTGGGCCCAGTGGTGCTGGACCTCCAGCAGGTCGGCGTCCAGCTTCTCAGAGAGGGATTTGGCCAGCCGGCGGTTGGAGTAGCTCGGATGCATGTCCATGGCCACAGCGCCAACCTCCTCTACACCGAGCAGCCTGATGAGGTGACTGACGGCCCCCTCCTCGAATTCCAGGACCCCTGGGGAGGAGCCGTCCCCCAGGTACTGGGTGGGGTGCATACTGCCCTCCATGGCCAGCGTCGCGGTCAGGTTCTCCTGGGCGCCCATACCGATGGCGGTGCCCTCGAAGGGGGAGTCCAGGGTGCAGGGGACGTGCCCCCGGGACCTCCTGATGAAGAAGGTGTTGCCCCTCCAGGCCCTGACCACCGAATCGTCGCAGCGGTTCACGATCCTCCGGTCGTGCAGGAGGTAGCAGTCCGCCCCCAGGGAGAGGGCGCCCCGGTCCTCCATGATCATTGGCTCCCCGGGGACGTTGGCCGAGGTCATGATCAGGGCGTCCGATTCCAGGTGGTGGAAGAGGATCTCGTGCATGGCGGTGTAGGGCAGGAAGATGCCCAGGTTGTCCAGCCCGGGGGAGACGCCCTCGATCCCCTCCGCCTTGTCCACCAGGGTGACAGGCCGGTGAGGGGAGCGGAGCAGCTCCCTCTCCTCCCCGTCCAGGTGGCAGTACCTCTCCGCCGTGTCCATGTCCCGCACCATGACGGCGAAGGGCTTCTCCCTCCTCCCGTACCATCTGCGCAGGCGGGGCAAGCTCTCCAGGGAAGAGCAGATGTGCATCCCGCCCCAGCTCTTGGCGATGCCGATCTGCCCCCGGTCTATACGGCTGGCAAATCCTCGGACGGGGTCTCCCTCCACCCCATCGCCGTCCGACCCCAGGAGGCGATAGGTGGGACCGCATCGGGGGCAGGAGATGGTCTGGTGATGGAACCTGCGGTCCCCCGGATCCTCGTACTCCTCCCGGCAGGAGGGGCACATGGGGAAGTCTCGCATCGAGGTACTATCCCGATCGTAGGGAAGGTCCTCGATCACGGTGAATCGGGCCCCGCAGTCGGTGCAGTTGGTGAAGGGATACAGGTACCTGCGGTCCTCGGGATCGAAGAGCTCCCTCCGGCAGGAGTCGCAGATGGCCACATCGTTCGGTATGCCCACCCCCCTCTCCCCCGACTCGGAGGGAACTATGCGGAAGTCATCGTAGCCCCGGTCCCCCGAGACCAGGACCTCCACGGAGTCCACCCGGGCCAGCGGGGGGAGGTTGGACCGCAAGGCCTCCATGAACTCGTCCCCCTCCCGGTCCACCTCCACCACCACGTTGGACCCGTTGTTCTGGACGAACCCCCTCAGGCCCATGGACCTGGCGATGCGGTGCACCGTGGGCCGGAACCCCACCCCCTGGACGATGCCGTGGATGACGTACCTCATCGGGCCTTCCAGACCTGGATGCGTATAAAGACCTTTCGAAGCTATCAAGTGGCATAAACTATAAACGAGCTCTCCCTGATACCATGGCCGAGGGGCTTTCATGAGCGAGATCAGGGAAGGACTGCTGTACACAGAGGACCACGAGTGGGTGAAGGTCGAGGATGGCAAGGCCAGGCTGGGGATCACCGATCACGCCCAGAACGAGATGACCGAGATCGTGTACGCCGAGGTGGCCGAGGCGGGGAGTAAGGTGAATAAGGGGGACACCATCGGCGCTGTGGAGAGCGTGAAGACGGTGGCGGACATCTACTCCCCGGTGAGCGGGGAGGTGGTGGAGGCCAACCAGGATCTGGAGGACGCCCCCCAGAAGGTCAACGAGAGCCCCTACGATCAGGGCTGGTTCGCGGTCATCCAGATCGAGGACGAGTCGGAGCTCGACGGCCTGATGGACCCCGAGGAGTACGAGGAGTTCCTGGAAGAGGACTAGGCGCCGGCCTGTTCCAGCGTGTGGGGACAGTCACACCTCTCCCTCTCCAGGGGGATCTCCGGCAGGGCGGAGGAGAGCAGGTCCCTGATCCTCTGGATGTTCTCCGCCATGGTCCTCTTGACCGTGGCCGCGTCCACCGGTTCCTCCGCCCAGACGTCGTAGTCGGTGATCATTCCCAGGGAGAGGTAGCACATCTCCATCTCCCTGGCCAGCTGGCACTCCGGCACCAGGGTCATGCCTATGACGTCGGCGAAGCTCCTGAACATCCTGCTCTCCGCCCGGGTGGAGAACCTGGGCCCCTCGATGCACACGTAGGTACCGCTCTCGTGATGGGGTATGTCCAGCTCCCCCGCCTTCCGGGCGAATATGTTCGAGAGCTCCGGACAGAAGGGGTCCGCCGTGCCTATGTGCACCGTCTTCCTTCCATCGTAGAAGGTGTACTCCCGCTTCTTGGTGAGGTCGATGAACTGGTCCACCAGGACGATCTCCCCCGGCCGGTACTCCTCCTGCAGTGAGCCCACCGCGCAGGGCGAGACCACCCTGGTGACGCCCAGCACTTTGAGGGCCCACAGGTTCGCCCGGTAGTTGACCATGTGGGGGGGATGGACGTGCCCCTTCCCGTGCCTGGGCAGGAAGGCCACCTCCCGCCCCTCCCAGGTGCCCAGGACGATGTCGTCCGAGGGCGGTCCGTAGGGGGTGGAGAGTCGCACCTCGTCCTGGACCTCGAATAGGTCCGGGTCGTAGATGCCCGTTCCCCCGATGATGCCTGTTCTTGTCATAGCGATCCGCCAACGTCCTGATTCGATAAATCGATGTCGCCCTTGGTGCATGTTTTTTCTACCCCACGCTGCCATATGTTCACGGGATCTCCATGGAAGACGAGTACGAGAAGGTGGATTGCGGGTGGTCCGACGCCCTGATGATGCTCCCTCCCGCCCCGGTGTTCCTGCTGGGAGTGGGCGGCGATGAGGAGATGGACGTCACGACCATAGGCATGTTCAACGTGTTCTCCCTGTTCCCCATCATACTGGGGGTGGGGGTGACCACCTCCAGGTACACCTACAGGCTGCTCAGGCAGAACGAGGGCTTCACCCTGAACGTGCCGGGCCATGAGCTGCTGGAAGCGGTGAAGACCTGCGGGGAGAGGTCCGGCAAGGACACCGCCAAGTTCGAGGAGTGCGGGCTGACCCCGGCCCCCGGGAAGCGGGTGAGGGCCCCCAAGGTCAGGGAGTGCCTGTTGAACCTCGAGGTGAAGAGGACCGACCAGAAGAGGATCGGGGACCACGAGTGGTTCCTGGGGGAGATAGCCCACGCCGATCACGTGATCGGGTACGATCCGGCGGACGCCCTGGTCTACTGGGGAGGGGAGTTCCGGGCGGTGGGGGCCGTCCTGGACAGCCTGGTGTAGCCCCGCGGACACGCGAACGGCCTATCCCGAGACGAATATCGAAGGCCCGCCCGAACAGAACCCATTCGGGCGAAGCATTCAGGGAAGCCTTTTTCAACCCAACGTCTAATCCCCCCGCGAGGAGCATGGGCAGCAAGGCCGAACTCAATCCGGTGGCGGCGATCCGCCTCTTCCCCTCCTTCCCGGTGGTGCTCACCGTGATGGGGGACGAGGACAGCAACATCATCACGGTGGGGCTGGTGCACGTCTTCTC
This sequence comes from Methanomassiliicoccales archaeon, assembly GCA_046540255.1. Lineage (GTDB taxonomy): Archaea > Thermoplasmatota > Thermoplasmata > Methanomassiliicoccales > JAAEEP01 > JBKHFJ01. The sequence continues at coordinate 26,779 of JBKHFJ010000010.1, forward strand.
CTTCCGCCCCACCGTCCTCGGGGTGGGGATCGCTCCCTCCCGCTACAGCCACGAGCTCCTGCACAGGTACCCCGACTTCACCGTCAACGTCCCCGGGAAGGATCTGGTGGAGGAGACCAACTACTGCGGTGCCGCCTCGGGACGGAAGGTGGACAAGTTCCACGAGACCGGCCTGACCAGGCGGGAGAGCCAGGAGATCTCGTCCCCGGGCATAGAGGAGTGCAGGATCATCTTCGAGTGCAGGAAGACGGAGGCCATCGACGTGGGGGACCACACCTGGTTCCTGGGCGAGGTGGCGCGTGCCGAGCAGGACGAGGACTACGTCCGCGAGAGGACCCTGATGTATTGGAGCGGCGACTTCAGGACCATCGGGGATATCATCCGGAAGAAGTGATCCCGGGGATCACCTGGGGAGCTCCGCCCTTGTGTAGGAGCCCAGCACCTTGACGAAGGAGGCCCTCCTCACCAGGTTCGCCAGCGCGCTGGAGATGCGCTCCTCGTCGGCATGACCGTCGATGTCCACGAAGAAGATGTACTCCCAGGGCCTGTCCCGCCGGGGCTTGGACTCCAGCTTGGTCATGTTCACCTGCCGCTCGGCGAAAGCCCCCAGGCAGTAATAGAGGGATCCCGGCGCGTCCTTGGTGGCGAAGATGAGCGAGGTCTTGTCCCCTTCCCTCAGGTAGGAGGCCCTCTTCTCCAGGACGAAGAACCTGGTGTAGTTCCGGTCGCTGTCCTGTATGCCCTCCGCCAGTACCTCCATGTCGTACTCCACGGCCGCGCGACGGCTGGCGATCGCCGCCTCCTCCATGTTGCCCCGCTCCCTCACCTGCCTCACGCTGCCGGCGGTGTCGTAGGCCGGTATGCGCTCCCATCCAGGATGCTCCTCCAGGTATCCCCTGCACTGGGCGAGGGCCTGGGGGTGGCTGTAGACCCTCCTCACCGTATCGGTGGTGACCCCCGGATGCACGATAAGACAGTGCACCACCTGGATCACCGTCTCCCCCACCACGGTCAGGTCGTAATCCATCATCAGCCCGTTCACCTGGTTCACGCTGCCCTCCAGCGTGTTCTCCACCGGCACCATGCCGTAGTCCACCTCCCCCCGGTCCATCCTGGAGAACACCTCCGAGAACTCACCGCAGGGGACCACCTCCACCTCCCCCTGGAAGAACTGATGCACCGCGTCCTCGCTGAAGGCGCCCAGCACCCCCTGGAAAGCGACCCTAGTCATCATCACCACCGAAGAACTCCCCGTGTATGGACCTTATGGTCCTTTCCAGTTCCTTCTCGGCCACCGTGAAGCAGTAGGCCACCATGGAGGCCCCGGCCGAGATCATCCCGATGTTCACCCTCTCCCTGGCCACCGCGTTGAACACCTTGGCGGCCAGCCCGTCCGTGTAGCCCAGCCCCTCCCCGACCACGCAGACCAGGGAGACGTCCCCTACCACCTCGAAACGGTCCACCAGGTCGGAGGCGTGGGTTACCAGGTGCCTCTTCACCCTGGGCACCTGGGACCTGTCCACCAAAAGGGAGATACAGGTCTGGGAGGTGGCGGCCGAGTAGATATTCACCTCCAGCTCCATCAGCAGGTTGGCGAGCTTGGAGATCACCCCGTACCGGTAGCCGATGGAGGCGCCGTAGGCCTTGACGATGGCCATCCCCCTCATGCAGGAGACGCTCTTGATGGAGCCCCGGCCGCCGACGGGCTCCCCGTGTATGAGGGTGCCCTCGGCCTCCGGCTTGAAGACGTTCATCAGGCGGATGGCGATCCCCCCCTTCCGGGCCGGTTCGACGGTCCTGGGGTGCAGCACCTGGGCGCCGAAGTAGGAGAGCTCCGCCGCCTCCTCGTAGGAGAGCTCGTCGATGGGCACGGCGGAGGGGACCACCCTGGGGTCCACGCTCATGAACCCATCCACGTCCTTCCAGATCTCCACCAGGTCGGCGTCGACGGCGTGGCCTATGACGGATGCGGAATAATCGGTCCCGTTCCTGCCGAACAGGGTGATGTGTCCCTCATCGGTGCGGCCGAAGAATCCGGTGATCACCGGGACCTCTCCCCGTTCCACCCGCTCCCTGATCGGCTCCCTGATGTTGGCCCGGGTGGCCTCCAGGTCGGCGGTGGCCGAGCCGTAGACGCCGTCGGTGATGATGCCCAGGTCATCGGCGCACAGGGGGACGGCGTTCACCCCCATGTCTTGCAGCATGCCCGATACCAGTATGACCGCCATCTTCTCCCCGAACGACTGGACCATGTCCCTGGTCCTCGGGGTCAGCTCCTCCAGGTAGCAGATGCCGTACAGCACGCGCTCCAGCTTGACCAGCCTCTCCATCAGCTGGGAGACGGCCTGCTGCTTGGTCTCCATTCCCTTGGTGATCTCCTTGAGGAGGCTCACGTGGGTCTCCTGAACGCCCCGGACGAACTCCTGCACCTCCTTCTCGGAGCGCAGCTTGGACATGAATTCCAGCAGTTGATCGGTCACCGACTGGACGGCCGAGACCACCACCACCTTGGGCTCCCCCTCGGACAGCACGATGTCCCCCACCATGCGCATCGATTCCCCGTCCCGGAGAGAGCTGCCCCCGAACTTCAGCACCTTCATCTGCCCTTGATCCTCCTGATCACCTCGGACGGCACCTGCTGCACCGCCCTCTCCGCCTGGCTCATGGACATGCCCGACCCGAGGGCCACCCGCATGGACTGGTGCTCGTCGATCAGGTCGGTGTGGACGTGCGCGTCGGTGTTGATCACCAGCTCAGCTCCCGCCTCCAGGGCCATCCTGGCCACCAGGCCGTTGGAGAGCGAGTGCCCCTTCCTGGCGGTCAGCTCCAGGAGGACCCCGTTGTCCCTGGCCAGATCGGCCTCCTCCGGGTCCAGGAGCCCCGGGTGGGCCAGTATGTCCACCTCGGGGTTCTCCACCGCCTTCAGGTTGGTCCCCCTCTGTACCGGCTCTACCAGCGTCTCCCCGTGAACCACGATGAGCTCCGCGCCCAGCTTCCTGGCCCGGGCGACCATGTGGTCGATCCTGTCCACGGGCACGTGGGTGATCTCCACGCCGGCCACCGTCTCGATCCCCCACTCCTCGGACAGCTCGCAATCCCGGCGGATCTCCTCCACCACCCTATCGATGTTGGAGGCGGACACGTGGTCGGTGAAGGCGATCCCCCCCATCCCCATCACCTCCGCCCTCCTGGCCATCTCGATGGGCAGCAGCTCCCCGTCGCTCAGCAGGGTGTGGGTGTGAAGGTCGATCCTCATCGTCTCCTCTCCGAAAGTATCTCGAAGACCCTCTCCAGGGGGATCCCCTTACCTTCAAGGACGACCAGGAGATGGTAGAGGAGGTCCGCGGTCTCCCAGGCCATCTCCTCCGGGTCCTCGTCCTTCGAGGCCAGGGCCAGCTCGGCGGCCTCCTCCACCAGCTTCTTGAGCATCTTGTCCTCGTCATCCAGGAGCTTGCAGGTGTAGCTCCCCTCCTGGGGATTCTCCTTCCGGTCCCGGATCACCCTGCGCAGCTCGGGGATGATCGCCCCGGTCTTCCTGATGTCCCCGTACAGGATGTCCGAGAAGCAGGAGGGACGGTCCAGGTGGCAGGGGTATCCGGTCTGCCTGACCCGGACCAGAAGGGTGTCGCTGTCGCAGTCGGTCTGTATGGACACCACCTCCTGCACGTTCCCGGAGGTCTCCCCCTTCATCCAGATCTTCTCCCTGGACCGGCTCCAGAAGTGGGTCCTGCCGGTCTCCTTCATACGCTCGTAGGCCTCCTCGCTGGTGAAGGCGTGCATGAGCACCTCGTTCGTCTCGGCGTCCTGCACGATGACCGGCAGGAGCCCCCTGTCGTCGAATCTCAACACGCTCATCTTACCCTGACCCCCCTCTCCTTGAGGTACTCCTTCACCTCTCCCACCGTGTGCTTGTGGTAGTGGAATATGGAGGCGGCCAGGGCGGCATCCGCATCCGCCTCCTGGAACACCTGGTGGATGTGTTCTATGCTCCCGCAGCCGCCGGAGGCGATCACCGGTATGTTCACCGCCTGGACCACCGCCGAGGTCAGCTCCAGGTCGTAGCCGTCCTGGGTGCCGTCCGCGTCCATGCTGGTGAGCAGTATCTCTCCAGCACCCAGGGACTCCACCCGGGAGGCCCACTCGACGGCCTCCAGCTCGGTCCTCCTGGTGCCCCCGTGGGTGTAGACCCTCCAGGAGTCGCCCTCCCTCTTGGCGTCGATGGCCACCACCACGCACTGGCTGCCGAAGTCCTCCGCGCAATCCGGGATGACCTCGGGGTTCTCCACGGCGAAGGAATTGATGGACACCTTGTCCGCCCCGGCGTTGAGGGCCTCCCTCATGTCCTCCTTGCTGCGCACCCCCCCACCAACGGCCAGGGGGACGAAGAGGCGCTCGGCGGTGCGCTCCACCGCCTCCAGAAGGGTCCTCCTGCCCTCCAGGGAGGCGGAGATGTCCAGGAAGACGATCTCGTCCGCCCCCTGGGCCTCGTACTCCGAGGCCAGCTCCGGTGGGTCCCCCACCCCCTGCAGGTCCTTGAACCTGATCCCCTTCACCACTCCCCCGTCCTTCACATCCAGACACGGTATGATCCTCTTGGTGAGCATTCTATCCCCTCTTTATCTTGGGCTTCGCCTTGGTGGACAGGGTCCCCTCCCTGGTGGTCAGGGCCGCCCTCAGCGCCAGGCCCAGGGCCTTGAACGAGGCCTCCACGATGTGGTGGGCGTCGAACCCCCTCTGCACCAGGATGTGCAGGGTCAGCCTTGAGGACATGGCCAGGGAGCGGAAGAAGTGGTGGTACATGGGATCGGGGCAGTCGACCTCCACGTACGGCCGGTCGATGACGTCCACGGCCGCCGTGACCAGGGCGTCGTCCATGGGAACGGTCGCGGACCCGATCCGGTCCACCGGGGTGTCCCCCCTCGCCTGGTCCATCGCCATACCCAGGGCGATGGCCACGTCCTCGATCAGGTGGTGATCGTCGTCCCCCGTCCCCCTCGCGGTCAGATCGAAGGACGCGTACTTGGCCAGGCTGTTGAGCATGTGGTTCAGGAAGTGGTCCTGGAATCCGATCTCCGTCCTTCCCTCACCGTCGATCTCCAGCTCGATCTCGATGTCCGTCTCCTTGGTGGTCCTGGCCACCTTCGCCTCTCTCATCATAGCGCCCCCAAACATCAACGGCATTGAGCTTACCGGTATAAAGTGATACCCCTAGAACGACCGCCTCCACCCCGAGTCCCTCCAGCGCGTCCAAATCCTCCAGGCTGGAGATGCCCCCGGAGGCTATGACCGGATGGGGGCACTTGGAGACGAAATCGTCCACGCTCCCGGTGTCGATCCCCTGGGATCGACCTTCCACGTCCACGTTGGTGTGCAGGACGGCGGCCAGGGGCAGGGGGGCGATGCGGTCGAACATCTCCTCGAGGGTGATCTCGGAGGACTCCTGCCATCCCCTGACCTGGATCCTGCCTTCCTTGACGTCCAGGGCCACGATCACCCGTCCAGGGTGGCGGGTGGCCACCCCCTCCAGCCATAGGTGGTCGGAGACGGCCCTGCTGCCCACGATGACCGAGGCCGCCCCCTCTCCCAGGAGGCGGGAGACGGTCTCCTCGCTGCGGATCCCTCCCCCCACCTGCACCGGGACCTCCACCCGGTGGATGATGTCCTCCACCGCCTCGGAGTTGCTGCCCCTTCCCATGGCCGCGTCCAGATCGACCACATGGATGCCCGGGGCCCCCTTCTCCTGCCACTCGAGGGCCATCCTCCCCGGGTCGGGCAGTGACACCCGCTCCGTGCCGGGAACTCCGCCGACCAGCTGGACCACCCGTCCGTCCATGATGTCCACCGCCGGAAGGACCTTCACGCCCTCCCCTCCGCGAATTCAACGAAGTTCTTCAGGAACCTCAGGCCGGATTCGCTGCTCTTCTCCGGGTGGAACTGGGTGCCGATGACGTTCCCCTTCCTGAAGATGGAGGGGAACCTCACCTGGTACTCGGTCTCACCGATCACCACCTCCTCCTCCGGGAGGCCGTGAAAGGAGTGGGCGAAGTAGAAGTACCTGGAGTCGATGCCCTGGAAGATGGGGTCCTGACTCTCCACCATGTTCCAGCCCATGTGGGGTACCTTCTCGGTGGCCAGCCTGACCACCCTCCCCTTGAGGAAGGAGAGCCCGGGGCTGGTGCCCTCCTCGCTACCCTCGAACAGGATGTGGGCCCCGATGCAGATGCCCAGGCAGGGCACGCCCTCCTCCAGACGCCGCACTATCCCCTCCCGGTGGGGGAGAAGCCTCTCCATGGTCCTGGAGAAGGCCCCCACCCCCGGCAGGACGATGCACTCCGCCTCCAGTAGGGAGGACATGTCGGTGGTCACCCGCGGTCGGGCGCCGCACAGTTCCAGCGCCTTCCGGATGGAGTGGAGGTTGCCCACCCCGTAGTCGGCCAGGGCGATGTTCAGTGCCACCGCTCCAGCACCTCCTTCAGGTTCTCCACGAGGGTGCCGTTCAGCTCCTCGGTGCCGATGGTGGTGCGGACGCAGTTCTCCAGCATCCTCCGGTCCCCGAAGTCCCTGATCAGCACTCCCCGCCTGTCCATGGCCGCGGTCAGCTGGCCCGAGTCGACCGGGCAACGGGCCAGCATGAAGTTTGCCTTCGTGGGGAACGGGTCGAAGCCCAGCCTCTGCAGGGAGTCGGCCAGTCTGGGCCTCTCCCGGTCGGTGAGGGAGACCACCCTCTCCACGAAGTCCTGGCGCCTCAGGGCCGCGAGGGCCATCAGCTCGCTGATGCGGTTCAGGGAGTAGGGGATCTTGCTCCGGATCATGATCTCCACCATCTCCGGGGAGGAGGCCAGGTAGCCCACCCTCATCCCGGCCATGCCGTAGGCCTTGGAGAAGGTCCTGGTCACGATGAGGTTGGGGTAGTCCTCCACCAGGGGTATGAAGCTCTCCCCGGCGAACTCCCCGTAGGCCTCGTCCACCACCACTGGGCCGCCCCACTGGTCGATCAGCTCCTCCACGTCCTCACGGCGGAAGGTGTTCCCGGTGGGGTTGTTGGGGGTGCACAGGATCAGTATCTTGCCCTGGACGGAGAGCAGGGCGTCCGGGTCCAGTTGGAACTCCGGGGTCAGATCCACGTGGGTGAAGTCCCCTCCGTTGATCCGTACGAAGTAGGGGTGCAGCGAGTAGGTGGGGTAAGGCATCACCGCCGTCTCCCCCCAGTTCAGGAAGGACTTGAAGATGATGTCCAGGATCTCGTCCGAGCCGTTCCCGGCGATGATGTTCTCCGCCGAGAGGCCGTAGAATTCACCCAGGGCCTCCCGCAGCTCGTCCGAGTACGGTCGGGGGTACTGGTTCACGTCCAGATCCAGGCACTCCTCCATCACCTCCCTGGCCGCGGGGTTCGGTCCCAGGACGTTGGTGGAGGTGTCCATCCTCACCTTTCCCCTGATCTCGGGGTTGTAGTACCTCTCTATGCCTTCCAGGGTGCTCCTCATCCATTCCTCCATTCCATTCCCCCTACGGTACCATGCGGTCGATGGGCATGATCAGTATTCCCGAGGCGCCCAGCCGCTTCAGCCGGGTGACCGACTCGTACACCTTGTCCTTGTCCACCACCACGTGGACGGCGACGCAGTCCTCCCGACCCATGATGTTCATTACGGTGGGGCCGGCTATCCCGGGAAGGAAGGAGCGCACCTCGTCCAGCGCGGCCGTGGGCACGTCGGCCATGAGGTACTTCTTCCCCTCGGCATCGGTCACGCTCTGGATGGCCTCGGTGAGCTCGTGGATCTCCTCGGCCTTATCCCTCATGCTCTCCCTGTTCGCCACCACCACTGCCCAGGACTCGAATATGGTGGCGATCTCCCTCAACCGGTTTGTCTTCAGGGTGGAGCCGCTGCTCACCAGGTCCACGATCACATCGGCCACCCCGATCCTAGGGGTCACCTCGGCCGCCCCGGAGACCTCGGCGATTTCCACCTCCTTCCCCCTGGAACGGAAGAACTCCTTGGTGGCCGATGGGAAGGAGGTGGCCACCACCATCCCCTCGGTGACGTCCTCCGGGGACTCGATGCCCGATCCCTCGGGGGCGGCCACCGCCAGACGGCAGTAACCGTAGTTCATGGTCAGGGGTACCTCCAGATCCAAACCGGACTCGATGACCAGGTCCTTCCCGGTGATGCCCACGTCCACCGCGCCGCTGTGCACGAACTTGACGATGTCCTGCGCCCGGAGGAACATCACCTCGAAGTCCATGTTCTTGACCTGGGCGTAGAGCTTCCGCCCGTCGGCGTTCTCGATGTCAAGGCCCGCCCTTTGCAGGATCTCCACGGACCTGTCGCTCAGCCTTCCCTTATTCGGCACGGCCAGTCTCAGAGTCATGGGCTCACCGGTCTCGACCTCTGCCACTAACTGCGAATCCGTACTTATAAATATCTAGAGAGGCCAGCTCTCCCGTAGGAAGCTCTCGGCCAGACGATGCCGAACGGTTAACGGTCCTGCGGAAGACCCGTGGTCTATTCAGTCGAGGGGAGATCGGGAAAGGGGGCTTGACATCCCCCGTCCGATGAGCAGGAACCAGGCCGATGTCGTGATCGCCGGGACGGCCACGGTAGTCATTCTCGGAGATCAGTCCTGGGGTCCGGATGGAGGTACGCGCCCCTGCCCACCGGATCGATCCCTGAGATCGTGTTCACGGCCAACAGGCAATGAACCACCGAGTAGGGCGGAAGGAAACCTTTTTTATCGATATGGTCATGGAATCCCGATCGGATGAGGTACTGTCCCAGGTGCGGAACCCCCAACCAGGATCGGAACGTCTACTGCTTCCACTGCGGGGCCGATCTCCAGCGGCCGCAGGGACAGATTTCTCCAAGAATCGGACTGAAGGGGTCCACCAAGGCGGTCTTGGCGGGGATCGTGGCCGCCATGTTGATCGTCCCGGTCCTCATCTTCCTGTTCATCGGTCTGCCGGCACAGGTGAACCCTCCCACTCTCATCTTCCCTTCCACGGGAGAGACCGTGGAGATCGGAACCGTCGATTTCAACTGGACCGATGTGAGCGACTCCGATCTGTACGAGGTCACCGTTCAGAGCACCCGGGGGGAGCGCACCCCGGTCCTGGGCGAGACGGTGGAGGAGAGTTGGCTGGACGCTTCCTTGCAGGAAGGGATATACGAGTGGATGGTAAGGGTCCGGGTGGACGGGGAGTGGAGCGATTGGAGCGACCCCTGGGTCTTCTTCGTGGGGAACGAGACGATCAACCGACAATTCGAGTGGGATTACCAAGGCGTGACTTGGCACTGGGACATGATGATCCCCAGCGATCAGTACGCCGAGTACTACAGCCGGGATCGCACCTCCGACTTCACCGCCTACATGACCGAGGACAACGACTACGTCGAATCGCTGGCCCGGGAGCTGGTGAACACAGCGGAGGAGAAGGAATGGAGTGACCGTGAGCTGGTCAGCTTCACCCTGAGCTTCGTGCAGGGTCTGAAGTACACCTCGGACAGCGTGACCACCGGCTATGATGAGTACCCCAGGTACCCCATAGAGACGCTGGTGGACGAGGGAGGGGACTGTGAGGACACCTCCATCCTGTTCGCCACTTTGCTCCAGGCCGAGCCCATCGGGGTGGATGCACTTCTCCTCCTCCTTCCCTCGGACAGGCCGGAGCACATGGCGGTAGGGGTGGCCTGCGATCAGCCCTTCTCGGCCAACTACGAGTTCGATGGCACCGCTTACTGCTACTGCGAGACCACCCAGCCGGGCTGGGAGGTGGGGGAGATACCTCATATCTACGAGGGCGAGGAGGCACGGATACTGGATATCTGAACAAAGCACTTATCCTTCCTCGGGCCTCTACCCACCATGCCCGACCTGATCTACAGGGAGAGGATATTCGCCAGGTGGCTGGGGGCCCTCACCGGCGGCCTTTCCCTCCTCTTCCTGTCCCTGTTCGCCTACCAGGCCCTGATCGGACCGCTGGGGGAACCGGCACCGCCCAACCTCATCTTCCTGGGCATGTTCCTGATCTTCCTTTTCCTCACCCTGAACTTCTCGGCGCTGGTGGTCAGCATGACCACCGACTTCCTGCGGGTGCGGTTTGGACTCGTCCGGAGGAAGTACCGGTGGGCGGAGATCGAGGGTGCCTACAAGGAGGGTGCCACCGCCGTGGTGTACGGGGGCTACGGCATAAGGTTCGGATGGACCAAGGGACGATCGAGGGTGGCGTACATCCTCTCATTGGTCCCCAGGGTGTTCGTTCCGATCCGGGACGGGAGATTCGACGAGCTGGTGTTTTCTACGCGTGACCCGGGCAGGGTGATCGAGCTGGTCCATCACCAGATCGGTGGATGATCTGGCACACCGATCAGACCCAGGGTGGAGGAGACCGGAATATCAGGGGACCGTTGAGATCCTGGTCGCCGACCGCCCATTACATTCGCTAGAAAATTTTAATAACTATGAAGGACAATCGTATCATTATCGGAGGAGATAATGGAACTGTTCTTGCTTACCGTCCTCGCCCTCGGGCTGCTCCTGGCCCTGATGTCCCTGTTATGCCGGGTGCTGTTCGGCACGGGCTTCATCAAGGCCTACCGTCGGGATTACATGGAGGCGAACCGGGACGTCAGGTTCGAGCTCGCCGCGGTCCTGGCCCTGATGGTGGTGGCCTCCCTCCTCTTCATCAGTGTCTTCAACGTGGGCTTCTACGCCGCCTCCTCCCTGGCCCTGATGGTGGCGACCCTGATCGTACACATCACGGTGATCGTGGGTGCCATCAACATGGCCATCAAGGGGCTCTGGACAGAGGGATCCAGGGAAGCGGAGAAGGTGTCCTACTCGGAGTCCAGTGTCAACGGCAGATAGGCCTGTCAAGATCTGCCGCCATCTATTTGTGCGGCGGGCCCATGTCCCCCTGGGATTAGGATGAGTTTTGAGGAGCCCACCCTGATCGAGAGGTCCTTGGAACCCCTGGGCTATCACCTGCTTCACTTCCACCATCGGAACTTCGTGGACCGTCTCGGCCTCGTGGGTGACGAGAGGGTACTGGACTTCGGTTGCGGGGGCGGGGCCAGTGCAAGGCATATCGTGAAGAGGTTGACCGACGGACACCTCACCTGCCTGGACATCTCGGAGTTCTGGTTGGACAGGGCGAGGAGAAGGGTGGGGGATGACCGTGTGGACTACCATCTCGGGAGGGTCGATGACCTGGATTCCTCCTTCGACGCCGTGTTGATCCACTACGTCATCCACGACATCCCCGATGGCGAGCGGGAGGGAACTGTCAGCTCCCTGGTGGAGAGGATGGACGTTGGCGCCCGTCTTCTCGTACAGGAGCCGACAAAGGAGGGCCACGGCATGCCCCCGGAGGAGCTGGACGGGCTCATGGGATCGGCCGGCCTGAGGAAGACGGAGTCCTCCCGGCGGCGATCCACCTACACGGCCGTCTACCACAAGGTCGACACCGCACCCTGACCATTCCGGTGGTCCTCCCCATCCGCGGCCACGGCGTTCTGCGCGCCTTTACCATCGAACGGGGATCCAAGGGATCCTGTAGAGGACGGAACAGTTCCTGGAGGGAGGGATGCCCGCTCCCCGTTCGAGGGGCATGCTCTACTCCAGATCGGGGAAGAGCCGGGTGGTGATCCGGTCCTCCACCTCGCTCATCCGGATAAGTTTGGGCAGTTCACCCTTCATCCCCATGTGCTCCCCAGCCACCGCCAGGGCGCCCTCCACCCCCTCGATGTCCATCACCAGGCCCAGGGCCCTCTCCATCCCCGCCTCGTCCTCCAAGGTGATCTCGTTCCCCAGGCGGGTGGCGCACGCATCCGCCAGGAGGACGTCACGGCTGATCACGGTGGCCGAGTCCGCCCTCCCGAAGGAGAGGGAGGGCCCCACCGTCCCGGAGGAGGTGCACATCCCGAACGCCCCCTCCCTGGGCTCCAGGCGCATCCCCAGGTCCTTGAACCGGGGATTGCCGGTGTACAGCCCCACGTGGATGCGGTCGGAGAGCAGGAGGGCCAGGTCCCCCCCGTTGTCCACCACCGCCTGGGTGGCGCCCTCCTCCATCATGGCCACCACCGCCGCCTCCGCGATGGTCCCGGCCACGGTGGCCATGGGGCCCAGTCCGGCCCTGGAGGCGGTGGAGCACATCCTCCTGATCAGGTGAGGCGCCCTCGCCCCGGGCTCGTAGGGCTCAAGAGCGGTCTGGAACATGGGGTGTTGGTGGACGTACTCCTCGATGATCTCCCTGGTCTCGAAGATGGCCTCCTGGGCCGCCCGGTGGTACCTCTCCTCGGCCAGGATGGTCACCGCGGTCTGGGCCACCTCGAAGTGTATTCTGTTCACCATATCTTCAGCTTCATGGCCTGGGGCGGGCAGACGTCGATGCACAGCCCGCAGGCGATGCACCTTTCCGTCTTGAACTCCACCCGGTGGTCCTCCCCCACCTGGAACGCTTCCGCCGGGCAGATGGAGACGCAGGCCCCGCAGTGGGTGCAACGCTCCTCGTCCTTGGAGACGTACTCGTTCAGCTCCTTGACCTCGACGCCGCTCTCCTCCAGGTACTTGACGCCCTTCTTGATCATGGAGGGTTGCCCCTCGATCTCTATGACCAGCCTGCCGCCGCGCTCCCCCACCTCGGCCCGGAGGATGTTCAGTAGGAGGTCGTAGTTCTTCACCATGCGGAAGGTGATGGGCTCGTTGGCGATCCCGGGGGAGAAGCTGAGCAGGAACTTCCCCTTGGTCATATCCCCACCTCCTCCTTGGAATGGATGTCCAGCGCGTTGTTGGATCTCTCCTGGGACAAAGACTCGACCGGCTGGGTGACCTGGAAGTCCCCCTCCTCGATCCAGCCCTTCAGGGTATCGGCGATCTGCCTGGCCTTGAAGTAGCTGGACAGCGAGGAGGTCTTCACCTCCTTGCCGAACAGCTCGAAGCTCCCGCTCCTCAGTTCGGAGTAGGGAACCTCCTTGAGCACCTTCCGGTTCCTGGATCCCACCGAGTAGTCCAGCACCGGGGCGAGGATCTGGTCGTCGGTGATGCTCACCCTCCTGACCATGTCCTCGTCCAGGACGGGGATGGGCACTCCCACCCCGATGGCCATGGAGATGCCGTACCCGGTGAACCTGAGGGCCCGCAGGAACTCCTTGGACATGCCCCTCAGGTCCCCGGTCACGGCGAGGGACCTGGAGGGTCGGGTGGGGACGCCGTTGTGCAGGGGTGCATCGGTGGAGTACTGGGTGCCCTCCCAGGAGACGTAGCCCTCCCCCCCGCAGAGGAAGATCCTGGTGCCGATCCCGATGGTCCGGCAGTCGGGGTCGTTCATCAGGGGGGAGAGGGTGCCGGCGGAGGAGAAGGTGGCGTTCCCGTAGTTGGGCAGCAGCTTCCCCATGTAGGTGAACAGGCTGTTCTCGGTGGAATTGGTGGCCACCGCGTAGTTCTGGTAGGCGTTCCGCGGATTGTACATGTAGGCCTGGTTGATGCTGTCCAGGGTGATGGAGGTCTCGATCTCCTTCCGGGGATAGCAGTCGGTGCCCTGGGACTCCGCCCGCAGCTCCACCGCCTCCCCGGAGACGAGCTCCTCGATGACGTTGGCCCCTCCGTAATCGAGGTCGTCCTCCTCCCGGACCTGGGTGACGCCCAGGTAGGCGTCGACGGAGGCGAGGCCCGTGTACGCAGGCACGCCGTTCATCCACACCCTCTGCATCTTGATGGGGGGTTCCGAGTGGCCGAAGTTGAAGAAGGCCCCGGAGGAGCACATGGCCCCGAAGGTACCGGTGGTCACCACGTCCACCTCCCTCGCGGCCTTCTCCGTGCCCTCGCTCTCGACGACGTCGACCACCTCCTCCGCGGTCAGCACCACCGCGTCGCCGTTCCTTATCCTCTCGTTGATCTCCTGGTAGCTCTTCATCGACTCACCTTAGATGCCCCTTGGAGACGGCGAGCTCCGCGTTCAGGACGGAGCCCCCGGCGCCCCCTCGCAGGGTGTTGTGTGAGAGAGCGAAGAGTTTGTAGTATGTATCTTTTTTCCGCAGGCGGCCGACGCAGACGGCCATGCCCTTGGCCCTCGCCGGCTCCCCCGCATACGAGTCCAGCAGGGGCTGGGGCCTGTCCTCCTCGTCCATCACCATGATCGGCTCCCTCGGGGCGGTGGGCAGCTCCAGCTCCTGGGGGTCCGCCCTGAACCCGGAGAGGGCGGAGCGGATGCCATCCAGGTCCGGCTCCCCCTCCAGGGTCAGGGTCATCGACTCCAGGTGGCCGTCGTGCACCGGTACCCGGGCGCAGTTGGCCAGGAAATCGAATCCCGCGGGGCGGACGCGCCCATCCTCCAGGGTACCCAGCATCTTCAGGATCTCCTCTTCCATCTTCTCCTCCTCCCCCCTGATGTGGGGGAGGATGTTCCCCAGGATGTCCAGGGATGACACCCCGGGATAGCCGGCCCCCGAGACGGCCTGGTAGGTGGACACGCTGACCATGCCCAGCCCGAAGGCCCGGTGGAGGGCGGCCAGGGGGAGGGCGATCCCGGTGGTGGAGCAGTTGGCGTTGGTGACGATGAACCCTCCCCCCTCCCAGGTCTCCTGGGTCTCTATCATATCCAGGTGGTCGGGGTTCACCTCGGGTATGAGCAGGGGGACGTCCTCCCGCATTCGGTGGGAGGAGGCGTTGGAGAAGACCGCCACCCCCCTCTCGGCCAGCTCGGTCTCCACTCCCCTGGCGATGTCCGAGGGCAGTCCGCTGAACGCGATCCTGCACTCTCGGGCGATGCGGTCCACGTCGATCTGCTGGATCACGCCCTCCAGGGTCTCCTCCTTGAAATCGTGGTCCTTGACCTTGAGCACCTCTTTTATGGTCTTCCCCTCGGACCTCTCCGAGGCGTTCAGGGAGGATATGTCGAAGTAGGGGTGATCCTCCAGCAGCTGAACGAATCTCTGGCCGATCATCCCGGTGGCTCCCAGCACTGCCGCGTCCATCCGTTTCATTCAGATCCTCCGAAGTATTCCTTTCCTCTCCGCATGATATCTAGGAAGGTGTCCTTATCTCCTTTCACCGCCGACCTGCGGATCTCCTCGAGGGAGTGCGAGAGCAGGGAGAGGGCCCCCTCGGCGAAGGGGTTCTTGCTCTGGATGTCGAAGTACATCTCCGGGTTCTCGAAGGCCACGTCCCTGGAGGCGTCCATCTGCTTCCGGAAGGTGGTGGAGGCGGCGCCCGCCAGGTCCCGGTAGCTGAAGTCGGAGCGGGCCAGGGCGGAAAAGAACCCCAGGGAGACGGCGTGGGAGAGGCCCAGGACCAGGGACATGAGGCGGTCGTGCTCCTCCAGGCCGATGACGCGGAGGTGTCCGCCGGCCCCCTCGAAGAGCTCCATGGCCTCCTCCACCGCCCTCCGGGAGCCACAGTCGCAGATCAGCACGTTGCGGTCGAAGAGCGAGGGGGCGTCCGGGCCGAACATGGGGTGCACGCTGCACACCTTCCGCCCCTCCTGGACCATGCGCCTCAGCGTGAAGGCCAGGGGATTCTTGATGGAGGCGATGTCGAAGACCAGCGCCTCCTTGGACAGGGTCCCGAGTTCCTCCAGGGTCTCGCTGACGGTCCCTATGGGGGTGGCGACGACCACCACCTCCGCCCCCGACTCCCCGGGCGTCGCCCGGGGAAATCCGGTCCGGCCCCCCGGGTCGTGAACCATGACCTCATGCCCCCTCCTGTGGAAGTACTGGGAGAGCCAGGATCCCATCTTCCCGGCGCCACCCACCACCAGGATGCGCCTGCTCTCCGAGGGGAGGTACAGCCGGCTCTGCACCTCCACCGCCTCCCCGATGGCGATCCTGGCCATCTCGGAGGAGGTGGTCTCGCCGATCCCGTTCTCCTCCCCCAGCTCCCGGAAGCGACGGTAGACACCCTCCTCCACCTCCAGGTCCCTGATGGGTCGGCCGAGGGAGAGCTTCCTCTCCCCCACTTCCCCGGCCAGGCGGTTCCTCTCCGCCAGCAGCTCCACCATCTCCCGGTCCTTTTCCGCTATCCTCTCCCTCAGGCTCTCCAGGGGCTCATCCAATCAGACCACCACGCACGCACAGGTCGGCCACCACCAGGGCGGCGGCCGCCTCCACCACCGCCACCGCCCGGGGGACTATGCAGGGGTCGTGCCTCCCCTCGATCCTGAGCGGGACCCCTCTCATGGTGGTCAGGTCCACGCTGGCCTGCTCCCGGGCGATGGATGCGGTGGGCTTGAAGGCCACCCTGAAGTCCAGGGGCATGCCGCTGCTCAGGCCTCCCAGCACCCCCCCGGCATGGTTGGAGGTGGTTATGACGGTTCCGTCCCTCACCGCGTAGGGGTCATTGTGCTCCGATCCCCTCATGGAGGCGGCCCGGAACCCGGACCCGAACTCCACCCCCTTCACCCCTGGGAGGGAGAGCATCATCTTTCCCATCTCCCCGTCAAGGGTGTCGAAGAAGGGCTCCCCGATGCCCGGTGGGAGACCCTCCACGAGGCAGCGGACCACGCCCCCCACTGAGTCACCCTCCTCCCTGGCCCGGAGGATCTCCTCCCTCATCCCCTCGGCCACCTCCGGGGCGGCCCTCAGGGGATCCCCCCTGGCCCGCCGGGCGTCGGCCATGTCCCTCTCCTCCCGATCCTGGACCTTGCCGATCGCCACGGTGTAGGCGCCGATCTCCACCTCGATCTCCTCCAGCAGGTCCCTGGTGAGTGCGCCGGCCGCCACCAGGGCGGCTGTCATCCTGCCGGAGAACTGCCCCCCGCCCCGGATGTCATGGGCCCGACCGTACCTCATCAGGGCGGGGTAGTCGGCGTGCCCCGGGCGTGGCACCCGGGAGAACAGCTCGTACTTGCTGCTGTCCACGTCCCTGTTGGGGATGGTCATCACCACCGGCGTGCCGGTGGTCACCCCGTCCTTCACGCCGGCGATGACCTCCACCCGGTCCTCCTCCCTCCTGGGGGTACCGATGAGGTCCTTCGGCCTCCTCAGTGCCATCTCCTCCTCGATCCTGGACATGTCCATTCGCAGGTTGGGCGGGCATCCGTCGATCAGGCAGCCGACGCATGGTCCGTGGCTGGCCCCGAAGATGGTGGTCCTGTACTCCCTTCCGATGGTGTTCATCCTATCAGCTCCATTTCCGCCCCCAGGCTCCTGAGGTCCTGGAGGAAGGTGGGGTAGGATACCGAGTAGCACTTACCCTCGTCGATGATGGTGTCCCCCTGGGCCACCATGCCGGCCACGGCGGCGGCCATCAGGATCCGGTGGTCCCCGTGGGAGACGACCTCCGCCCCCCTCAGCCCGCACGGCCCGGAGACCACGCATCCGTCCCGGGTCTCCCTCACCAGGGCGCCCATCTCCCGAAGGAAGGAGACGGTGGCGGCTATGCGGTCGCTCTCCTTGTGGCGCAGGTGGGCGGCGTTGAACAGCCTGGACTCCCCTCGGGCCTGGGTGGCCAGGACGGCCACTATGGGGAACAGGTCCGGGGAGTTCCCCAGGTCCACCTCGCCCCCCCTCAGCTCCCCTCCCTCCACCTCCACCGAGTCCCCTTGGACCATCACCCGGGCCTGGAACTGCCTCAGGATGTCCAGGATGACCCGGTCCGCCTGGCAGGTGTCCTCGGTGAGCCCGGTGACCCTCACCCGGCCGGTCAGGGCCCCGGCCACCAGGGGGAAGGCGGCGGAGGAGAAGTCCCCCGGGACGCGATAATCGACGGGGACGTACCGCTGGCATCCCGGGACGTGGTATCCGGATCCCCTGGGCTCGCACACCGCCCCGAAGCTCTCCATCATCTCCAGGGTGATGTCCACGTACGGCCTGGACTTCAGGGGGGTGGTGAGGATCAGGTCGGTGTCCACGTTCTTGGGTGGGGAGGAGAGGAGGAGGGAGGAGATGAACTGGGAGCTGACGTCCCCCCGGATGTGTGCCTTCCTCCCCCGGTTCGGTCCCCTGATCATCAGGGGGGCACGGTCCTTGGCCTGGGTGGCCATGCACTTCACCTCCAGCTCGTTCAGGGCGTGGACGAGCGGCCCCATGGGCCTCCGCCTGAGGGAGCTGTCCCCGGTGAGCACGGTGGTGCAGGGCAGGAGGGAGGCCGCGCCCGCCAGCAGGCGGATGGTGGTACCGGAGTTCCCGGCGTCCACCGTCTCCTCCGGGCAGTCCAGCTCGCCCCCTTCAACCGAGCAGGTGTCCCCCTCCACCGAGACCCCCGCCCCGAACTGGCGGATCGCGTTGAGGGTGGACAGGGTGTCATCGCTGAACAGCACCCTGGTCAGCCTGGACAGGCCGGGGCTTAGCATGGCCAGCACCATGGCCCGGTGGGTGTAGCTCTTGGAGGGGGAGGCGGGGATCTGCCCCGATATGGTGGACTTCGACACCCTCAGCCTCATGTTCCCTCCCCCCGGTACAGGTCCACCCGGGTGAGCGGATACCTTTCCAGCTCATTCATGATGATCCCGGCCCGCTCGTTGGGGACCAGTATGGCCGTGGCCGGTCCGGTGCCGGAGAGGCCGGCGGCCAGCGCCCCGCACTTCAGGGCGTCCATGACCAGGTCCATGTTCAGTCCCTGGGCGACGGAGTAGCACAGCCCGTTCAGGGTCATGGCACGGAGGTAGTCCCCCTGCAGGCACATGCCGAAGGCGGCCTCCACCAGACTGGAGAGGGAACGGATCCTGTCCAGGGGCAGGCCCCCCTTCCGGATGCGGAACTCCGGGACGTGCAGCAAAACCTCCACCCCCTCCGGCAGCTGATCGCGCTTGATGATCCTCTCCTCCCGGTTGTCGGTGACCACCACGCCGCCGAGCATGGAGGCGGCGGCGTCGTCGAAGGCCCCGGTGACCGAGACGCCGGCCTCCACCGCCTTCCTGGTGCCCATGCGGACCGCCTCCACCGGGTCCATCTCCACCGAAAGGGCGTCAAGGGAGGCCATTATGGCGGCGTTGGCCGCCGCGCTGCTGCTCTTCAGGCCCCTGGAGACCGGTATGTTCGACTCGGTGGACACCCTGGCCCCGCGGCCGGGGGCGAAGCGCTCGATCACCCCCTCCACGCAGGAGCACACCATGGAGGGGTCCTCCCCCTGGGCGTCGCAACTCACCCCCGGCTCATCGGTGATCTCCACCACGGCCCGAGTGAACAGGTCCAGGCCGAAGGCCGCCCCCCTGCCCGTGGCTATGGCGTTGACTATGGTGGCGGCACCGTGACAGGTCGCCTCTCCCCTCATCACAACCCTTCCCGGATGGGCCCGGACATGGCCTCGTAGGGCGGGCTCAGGCCAGTCCAGACCTCAAAGGCAGCGATGGCCTGGTAGATTAACATTTCGATGCCAGAGCAGGTGTTCGCCCCCCTCTCCTCGGCCTCCCTCAGGAACCTGGTCATCGGGGGGTTGTAGATGGTGTCCATGACCATCTGGCCGGGGTGGAACATCTCCGGGGAGAGGGGGCTCCGGTCGGGGAATCCCTCCATGCCCAGCGGGGTGCAGTTGATGATTATATCGTAGTCCCCCGACTCCCGGTCGAGCACCCTCACCCCAGGGAAGTCCTCCGCTACCCTCTCCGCCCGCTCCCTGGTGCGGTTGAGCAGGTGGATCCTCGCCCCCTCCTGGGAGAGGTAGTAGCAGCAGGCCCTGGCCGCCCCCCCGGCCCCCAGGACCAGGACCTCCCTGTCGGCGGGGTCCACCCCCATGGTCTGGAAGGTCTTCTCCACCCCGTCCACGTCGGTGTTAGTGCCTGTGAGGTAACCGTAGCGGTTGACCACCGTGTTGACCGCGCCCACCAGCCTGGCCTTCTCGTCCACCTCGTCCAGGTGGTCCATGACGGACCTCTTGTGGGGGATGGTGACGTTCACCCCCCGGATGTCCAGCTCCCTGAGCAGACCCGCCAGGTCCCCCAGCGAGCCCTCCGGGGTGGGCAGGGGCAGGTAGATGCCCGGTATGTCCATGTAGTCGAAGGCGGAGTTGTGGATCAGGGGGGAGGCCGAGTGGGCCACCGGGTAGCCCACTATCCCGGTGACGGTGGCCCCGGAGAGGCGGTGAAGGGTGGCAACGTCCAGCTGACCCTCCGCGGTCTCCTTTCCCCGGGAGGGGGAGGCGTAGGCGAAGGCGGACCCGATCTCCTCCGATCGGACCCTGGTGAGCTTTCCCAGCTCCCCCATGCCCATCAGGAGGAACTCCCCCTGGGAAGAGAACTCCCTGCCAGCGGAGAGCAGCGCCCTCAGGTCCCTCACATCGTTCAGGAGAAAGGCGGCCTTGGGCATGCCCCTGGTCGAGCACTCCTCCAGGAGGCGGACGATCCCCTCCTTGGACGGGGTGCCCTCCAGGTCGTGGTGGGAGCATATCAGCCCTTCCATCCCCTGGAAGTCGTCCCAGAGCACCGAGTCGTCCTCCAGGTCCAGATGATCGAACACCCTGGCCGCCTTCTGGAAGAATTCCTTCCTGTCCCGGTCACCCTGGAAGGACCCTCCCTGGGCCGCCGTGCGGAGGGTGGCGATGATGGGGACCTCCAGCCCCTGAAAGGGGCTCAGGTCCTCCGGCAGGTGGGCCATCCGGTCGAACCGGATCTCCACCAGCTCGGCCTCCTCCTGGGCGGCCAGTGCGGAGGAGATCGCCTCTTCCACGGAGTCCTCCATCACCGAGACGCAGACCCTCATCATATCTCCTTGATGCTCTCCTTGATGGCGGTCCCGAAGTGCCTCCCGCCCTCCTCCAGGCGGACCAGCACCTCGTCACCCTCCTTCAGGTCGGAGACCGAGACGGGCCCGTCGGGGGTGCCCATCCGGATGGTCTCGGCGTTCTGCACGATGGTGGCGAAGCTGTCCTCCCCCACCTGCGCCTCGATCATCAGCAGGGGCCGCCTCTCCACCTTGGCCCTGCCCACCACCACGCTCCTGGAGTTACCCTCCGGGTCCACCGCCAGCAGCTGGTCCCCTCCCCTGATCTCGGAGAGGTACCTGGTCTTCCCCTGATGGTTCAGCACGTAGGCGTGCACCGCCCCGGCGTTCACCCGGAAGGGGCGGGAGGCCACGTACTCGCTCTCCTGGCTCTCCGAGGCCACCAGGAACAGGCAGGAGGACTGGGAGCCCACCAACATCCCCTCGCCCACGCGCATCAGGGAACAGGTGTCCACGCAGACCCGGTCCCCGGAGGGCAGAGGGGTGATCCCGGATACCCGGGCGGGGGAGAGCTGGATGTCGGGCAGGGCGGCGGCGGCCAGCGAGGAGAACTCCCTCACCTCTGCCGGAGAGGACTCGACCGCCAGACCATCGACACCGACCTCCAGGGTCTCCAGGAACAGCTCGGCCTCCTCCATGGAGGAGGCGGAGGCCAGCAGTTTGGTGCTGGAACCCTGGAAGTCGGCTATCAGGTTCTCCAGGGGGATGACCTTCCAGTCCCCGGAACGGATGATCAGGTGGTCCACCTTCCCTTTCCTCTCGGCGGCCCTGTCCACGTCCTCCGAGGACTGGATCTCCACGATCTCCCCGATCCTCTCCCCCTCACGGTACACCCCCCCCTCCTTGACCACCAGGGGATCGAAGCGGCCCAACCGGCGGAGGTCCTGGTCCTCCTCCCGGATCATGATGTTCACCAGCCCGGACTCCAGGGCGGAGGACACCATCCTCTTCCTCTCCCCGTACTCGCTGGGAAGGTCGGCTCGGACCCACACTGTGATGGACATGGGATCACTTGATCAGCTTGAGGGCCTCGTCCACCTCCATGTCGTGCAGCAGCACGCCGGAGACGGCCTTGGTCATGCCCATGATATCGTCGTGCTGGAATATGTTCCTGCCGATGGAGGCCCCCCTGCCACCGACGGACTTGGCGTCCTTCACCATCTGCAGCAGGTCCCTGGTGGAGTCTATCTTGGGACCGCCGGCGATCACCACCGGCGCCAGTGCCCCCTGCACCACCTCCTTGAACGAGTCCGGGTCCCCGGTGTAGTTGGTCTTGACGATGTCGGCACCCAGCTCCGCGCCCACCCGGGCGCAGTGCTTCACGTGGTCCACGTCGAACGGGTCCTTGATGTTCTTGCCCCGGGGGTAGATCATGACCAGGAGGGGCATGCCCCACTCGGTGCATGTCCTGGAGACGGCGCCGAAGTCCTTGATCATCTCCGAGTCGGTCTCCGATCCGATGTTCACGTGTATGGAGACGGCGTCGGCCCCCATCTTGATGGCCTCCTCCACCGTTGTCACCAGCACCTTGGCGTTGGGATCGTGACCAAGGGAGGTGCTCGCGGACAGATGGATGATCAGGCCGATGTCCTTCCCGAACGAGCGGTGGCCGTAGGGGACGATGCCCTTGTGTTCCACCACGGCCGTCGCGCCCCCTTCGGAGATGGCGTCGACCGTGCCCTTCATGTCTATCAGTCCCTTTACTGGGCCAAGTGAGATCCCGTGGTCCATGGGGACGATCACTGCCTGACCGGTGTTCCGGTCCGTTATCCGTTCCATGCGCACCTTCTTTCCGAGCACATTACCACCTTCGGCGTGCGAGCTAATATCTAGCACGGTTATAAGTCTTTTCATCCCCACTTCGCCCCTTTACTCCCGATTTCGTAGTTCAACCATGGTCTTTAACGTTCGCCAATGCCCCTTTGAGGATAACACTTAAAGCACTTCCCCGATTAAGGGGCATGAACTACCCCATCTCCGATTACTTCGACAGGTTCCCCTCCCAGGAGAAGGTGGCCCGCCTGCTCCTCCGCTACGGTCTCCGGGTGCATGACGGCCGGGCCTGGTGCGGCGACATAGAGATGGGGGACACCGCTCTGGGCAGGGCGGCCGGGGTGGACCGGAGGGTGGTGAAGGCCGCCATTCAGACCATCGAGGCGGAGGAACCCCTGAGGTCGCTGTTCTCCAGGCTGCATCCCACCCCCCTGTTCTCCACCGCCGCGCCGGTGATGGGGTGGAGCTCGATCGAGATCATCCCCGAGGACGCCCATTCCCCCGGTATACTGGCCGAGGTGGCAGGCGTGATCTCCAGGGCTGGGATAAGCATCCGTCAGGCCCTGGTGGAGGACCCCGAGATGGCCGAGGAGCCCTCCCTGTACGTGATCACGGAGAGCCCGGTCCCCTCCGAGCTCATCCCCAGGATCAAGGAGTGCAAGGGAGTGAAGAGCATACTGATACACTGAGGGTTCCCCTTGTCCGAGGAGACGGAGTCGATGGCCCCCTACATCGGCGTAGGGGTGGCCATACTGGGCGTGTCGTTCGCCGCCATACTGGTAAGATGGAGCGATTCCCCTCCTCTGACCATCGCGGTCTACAGGTTCGTTTTCTTCTCCCTCATCCTGCTGCCCCTGGTCATGGCCACCTCCCGGGAGGAGATCCGCCGGCTGGACAGGAGGGACATGGGGATCATGGCACTCATCGGGCTGATGCTGGCCATGCACTTCTTCCTGTTCATCTCCTCCATAAAGATGACCTCGGTGTCCAACGCCGTGCTGCTGGCCACCTCCCACCCGGTCATCGTGGGCGTACTGGCCTTCCTCCTCCTGCGGGAGAGCAACCGGGCCGTCGCCCTGGGCATAGTCGCCGGCATGCTGGGCATGGTGATCATCGCCTTCGGGGACATGGGCGGGGGCAACTTCCCGGGGGACATGGTGGCCCTGGCCAGTTCGATCCCCTTTGCCGGCTACATCCTGCTGGGGAAGGTGTCCAGGCGGAAGATCTCCCTGCTACCCTACGTGTTCCTGATCTTCACCACCTGCGCCCTCTTCCTGCTGGCGGGCGCCCTGGTGTTCCAGCAGCCCCTGCTCCCCGTTCCGATGGAGGAGGTGCTGATCTTCCTGGGCCTGGCGGTCATCTCCACCATGTTCGGGCACACCCTTTTCTCCTGGTCCCTGCGCTACTTCACCGCCTCCTTCGTCTCCCTGGCCTACCTGGGGGAACCCATCGGGGCCGCCATACTGGCCGCTCTCCTTCTGGCCGAGCCCCCCACGGTGAACTGGATGATAGGGGGCGTCCTGGTCCTCGTCGGCATAGTCCTCACCGCCCGGACCGAGATCGCGGCTCGCAGTGAAAGGAGGCAAGGTCGCTGACCCCTATGTGGTCCCCCCTGGACCTCCTGATGGCCCCCACGGTGGCATTGGCCCCCTGTATGGTGGTGATGAAGGGGATCTCCAGCTCCACGGCCAGGCGGCGCATCATGTAGCCGTCCCTGCGGGAACCGGAGCTCTCGGTGGGGGTGTTGATGATCAGGTCCACCTGACCGTCCCGCATCAGTCCCAGCGCGTCCGGGGCCATGTTCTCCGATATGCGGTACACGGTGGTCGTTTCCAGTCCGTTCTCCCTGAGGAAGGTGGAGGTGCCCTTGGTGGCGTATATCTTGAACCCCATGTCCCTCAGTTGCCCGGCGATGGGAAGTATCTTCTCCTTGGTCGCGTCGCTCACGGTGATGTACACGCTCCCCTCTGCGGGAAGCTTGTGCCCGGCGGAGACCAGGGCCTTGTAGCAGGCGGCCTCGTAGTCATGGTCGATGCCCATGACCTCCCCGGTGCTCTTCATCTCCGGACCCAGAATGCTGTCCACTCCGGGGAGCTTCAGGAAGGGGAAGACCGAGGACTTGACCGTGACGTGGTCGCACTCCATCCTGCCCACGTACCCCATCTCCCTCAGGGTCCGACCGAGCATCACCTTGGTGGCCAGCTTGGCCAACGGGACGCCGATGGCCTTGGAGATCAGCGGTACGGTCCTGGAGGCCCTGGGGTTGGCCTCCAGCATGTACACCTCGTTGTCCTTCACGGCCAGCTGCAAATTCATCAGGCCCCGGATGTTCAGCTCCCTGGCCACCCGGTCGGTGATCTCCTCTATGCGCTCCACGATCTCGGGGGAAACGGTCTGCGGGGGCAGCACCATGGTCGCATCCCCCGAGTGTACGCCGGCCTCCTCGATGTGCTCCAGTATGCCCCCGATGAACACGTCCTGGCCGTCGGCCACCACGTCCACGTCGATCTCCACCGCGTGGGACAGGTACTTGTCGATCAGGATGGGATGGTCCCTGGAGACCTTGACCGCCGAGGCCACGTAGGTCTCCAGCTCCTCCTCGTTGTAAACGATCTCCATGGCTCTTCCGCCCAAGACGTAGGAGGGGCGGACCAGCACCGGGTAGCCTATCCCGGAGGCGATGTCTTTCACCTCCTCGAAGGAGTGGCCGGTGCCGAAGTCCGCTTGCCTGACACCGATATCGTCCATCATGGAGGAGAAGAGGCGCCGGTCCTCCGCCACGTCCATCTTGTGCGGCAGGGTGCCCAGCACCTCGGCCTTCTTCCCTTCCAGCGCCCGCTCCAGGTCCACCGCCAGGTTCACCGCGGTCTGACCGCCGAACTGGAGTATCACCCCGTCCGCGTCCTCCTTCTCTATGACGTTAAGGACGTCATCCAGGGTCAAGGGCTCGAAGTAGAGGCGGTCGGAGATGTCGTAGTCCGTGGACACGGTCTCCGGGTTGTTGTTCACGATGATGGCGTCCACGCCCTCCTCCTGCAGGGCCATCACCCCGTGCACGCAGCAGTAGTCGAACTCGATCCCCTGGCCGATCCTGATCGGACCGCCGCCGACGATCACCACCTTCCTGTTGTCCGAGGGCCGGGACTCGCAGCTGCTCTCGTAGGTGGAGTAGAAGTAGGGGGTCTCGGCCTCGAACTCTGCCGCGCAGGTGTCCACCATCTTGTAGGTGGGGAGGATGCCAGCCTCCTTCCTGGCCGCCCGCACCTCCTCCTGGTCCCTGCCGGTAAAGGAGGCGATGATCTGATCGGAGTACCCCAGCCTCTTCGCCCTTCTCAGGGTGGAAGGCTCCAGACCCCGATCCATCAGCTCCCCCTCCATGTCCAGCAGGTTCCGTATCTTCATCAGGTAGAAGGGGTCCCAGCCGGTCATCCCCGCCACTTGATGGATACCCATTCCCCGCCTCAGGGCCTCGGCGATGGCGAACAGCCTCATGTCGGTGGGATTGCACAGCTCCTCCTCGATCTCCTCCAGGGGCCAGTCCAGGGGGTCCAGCCCCATCTGGTCGATCTCCAGGGAGCGGATGGCCTTCATGATGGCCTCCTCCAGGGACCGGCCGATGGACATCACCTCCCCGGTGCTCTTCATCTGGGTGGTGATCACCCGGTCCACCGTGCGGAACTTGTCGAACGGCCACCTGGGGATCTTCAGCACCACGTAGTCCAGGGAGGGCTCGAAGGCCGCGTAGGTCTTCCCGGTGATGCGGTTGGGGATCTCGTCCAGCGTCTTTCCCACCGCGATCTTGGCGGCCACCCTGGCTATGGGGTAGCCGGTGGCCTTGGAGGCCAGGGCGGAGGACCTGGACACGCGGGGGTTGACCTCGATCACCCGGTACTCTCTGGTATCCGGATCGAAGGCGAACTGGATGTTGCATCCCCCCTCGATGCCCAGGGCCCGGATGATCTTTATGGCGGCCGTCCTCAGGCGCTGGTGGTCCTTGTCGTTCAGCGTTTGAGCGGGAGCAACCACGATGCTCTCCCCGGTGTGGATGCCCATGGCGTCCAGGTTCTCCATCGAGCAGATGGTGATGCAGTTGTCCTTCCCGTCCCGCATCACCTCGTACTCGTACTCCTTCCATCCCAGGACGGACTCCTCGATGAGCACCTGGTGGATGCGGGAGTAGATCAGCCCCCGGCCGGCGATGGCGAACAGCTCCTCCCGGTCGTGGGCCACCCCGCCCCCGGTGCCTCCCAGCGTGTAGGCCGGTCTCACCAGGACGGGGTAGCCGCCCACCTCCTCCACCGCCTTGATGGCCTCGTCGACCGACGAGCAGGTGACGCTCATGGGGATGGGCTCGTCGATCTCCAGCATCTTCCCCCGGAACAGCTCCCGGTCCTCGGAGAGGGCGATGGCCTCCGGCTGGGTCCCCAGCAGTCTCACACCCAGCCTGTCCAGGGTGCCGTCCTCGGCCAGCTCGGAGCAGATGTTCAGCGCCGTCTGGCCGCCCATGCCGGACAGTATGCCGTCCACCCGCTCCTTCTTCAGTATCTCGGCCACCGTCTCGGCGGACAGCGGCTCGATGTAGACGGTGTCGGCCATCTCATGATCTGTCTGGATGGTGGCCGGGTTGGAGTTGACCAGCACGGTGTGGTACCCCTCCTCCCTGAGCGACTGGCAGGCCTGGGAACCGGAGAAGTCGAACTCGGCCGCCTGCCCGATCACGATGGGGCCGGAACCGATCACCATGAGCTTCCCCAGTTTCATTGGTCCCCCTCCAACATCTCCGCGAAGTCGTCGAACAGGAAGGCGGTGTCCCCCGGTCCGGGGGACACCTCCGGATGGTACTGGGCGGTGAAGATGGGCAGCTCCCGGTGCCTCACCCCCTCCACCGTCCCGTCGTTCACGTTGAACTGGTTGGCCACCAGTTCCGACCCCTCCAGAGACTCCTCCTTCACCGCGTACCCGTGGTTCTGGGAGGTGATGAACACCTTGCCGTCGAAGCGGACCGGCTGGTTGGCCCCCCGGTGCCCGAACTTGAGCTTGTAGGTCTCCCCCCCGAATGCCAGGGAGATCAGCTGGTTGCCCATGCACACCCCCATGATGGGGTAGTCCTCCTTGATCGCCCTCAAGGTCTGGACCGTCGAATCCAGCAACCCTGGATGGGACGGGTCCCCCGGTCCGTTGGAGACCACCACGCCGTCCACCCCCTCCTCCCGAAGGAGGCCGGGGGTGGCGTCGAACGGCACCTGGACCACGGAGAACCTCCTGCGAAGCTCGCGCACGATGTTGGCCTTGGTGCCGCAGTCGATCAGGGCCACCTTGCTTGCGCCCTCCCGCGGATAGCGGATCACCCGATCGGTGGAGACCTCGGCCACCAGGTTCCTCTCGGCCGGGTAGGGCATGGACCTCACCTCCTCCAGGACAGAGTCGATGTCCCGGTCGAAGGTGATCGCGCCCCTCAGGGTACCGTGCTCCCTGATCCCGATGATCAGGGCCCGGGTGTCCACCTCGGAGATGCCAGGTACCGCGTTCTGGTGGAGGAAGGTGTGTATCGACTCCTCGGTGTACATCCTGGAAGGGAAGGTACAGTTCTCCCGGACCACGTAGCCGTTCACCTGGACCCGGGGGGATTCGAGGTCGATGGAGTTAACGCCGTAGTTGCCTATGAGCGGGTAGGACATGATCAGTATCTGTCCTCTGTAGGAGGGATCGGTGAGGCTCTCCTGGTAGCCGGTCATCCCGGTGGTGAAGACGACCTCTCCGAAGGTGGTTCTCTCAAAACCAAAGCCAGTGCCCTCCATTACGGTCCCGTCTTCGAGGATCAGGAAGCACTGCGCCATCAGAGATTCGAGGTAAAGGTACAGGGTACTTAATTCTTTTTGACGGACCGGGACAATGGGCCCCGGCGGTTGTTTGAGAGAGGACAATCCAGCGGTCCAGGGCCAAAGGTAGAAGTAACCTCAGGTGGATTGGCGCCCTCCATGAAGATACTCCACCAGGACACCAGGACGGGGGAGATCAAGGTGCAGCTGGATACCCTGGACGACCTGTGGCACCTGTACAATATCGTCTCCCCGGGCGATCTGGTGGTGGCGGTGACCCAGCGGAGGGAGGAGGGGAAGAGCGACAAGCTCCGGTCCGAGAGGGGGGAGAAGAAGCGGATGAGGCTGGGCCTCCGGGCGGAGAAGGTGGAGTTCCACGAGTTCGACGACAGGCTGCGCATCCTCGGTGTCATAGAGACCGGGCCGCAGGACCTGGGGTCCTACCACACCTTCAACCTGACCGGGGGGGACACCGTCACCGTGGTCAAGGAGGCCTGGCCCGAGTCCCAGCTGAAGAGGCTGAGGCGGGCGGTGGAGGAGTCCAAGCGCCCCAGGATGCTGTTCGTCTCCCTGGAGTACGACGAGGCGGTCCTGGTCTCCATGCGACAGTTCGGGCTGCAGGAGGTGGCCCGCATCCACGCCTCCACCTCGGGAAAGATGTACGAGGAGAGGGAGGAGGACGGGTACTACGACGAGATCGTGAACAAGGTGCTGCAGACCATGGAGGAAGGTGTTCCTTTGGTACTCCTCGGACCCGGGTTCGCCAAGGAGCACCTGCTCGCCCGGGGAAAGGAGATGGCCCCCGAGATGTTTGCCCGGGCCCACGTATTCCACACCGGCCAGGCGGGGATGGCCGGGGTGAAGGAGCTGATGAAGAGGGGGATCGGCTCCGAGGTGCTGGAGGACTACCGGGTGGCCCAGGAGATGAGGCTGATGGAGCGCGTCCTGGAGGAGATCAGCAAGGACGGTCTGGTGGCCTACGGTCCCAGGGAGGTGGAGCTGGCCGTCCAGATGGGTGCGGTGGAGACCCTGCTGGTCCTGGACTCCCTGGTCAGGAGGAAGGACCTGGACCAGCTGATGAGGCTGGTGGAGGAGGCCCAGGGCACCGTGGTGGTGATGAGCGAGCGGCACGACGCCGGACAGGAGCTGGAGTCCCTGGGCGGTATGGCCGCCCTGCTGCGGTACGCGATCGGATGACCCTGGACTCCGAAACCATTTAGTACCGATGTCCATATTTCATAGCAGGGTTCGTCATCTTATTATGTGGATCGATGAGGGACCGGTCTGTGGATTGGGAATTGGATGGAACAGGTCGACCTAGGGTCAACGGGCTCTTTATCGGAGGATGAATAGGAAGGGATCAGGATGGTAAGTTACGATGAACTGATGGCCAAGCTGGAGAAGCATCCCCTGAACATCTGTGACACCACCCTCAGGGACGGGGAGCAGGCGGCCGGGATAGTCTTCGCCAACCTGGAGAAGATCCGGATAGCCAAGCTACTGGATGAGGTGAACGTGCAGCAGCTGGAGGTGGGCATACCGGCCATGGGAGGGGACGAGGCGGACACCATAAAGAAGATCGTCTCCCTGGACCTTGACGCCTCCATCCTGGGGTGGAACCGGGCCTCGGTGGAGGACATCGATCACAGCCTGGACTGCGGGGTGGACTCGGTGGCCATATCCATGTCCTCCTCGGAGGTGCACATCGAGCACAAGCTGAGGAAGAGCAAGGAGTGGGTCCTGGAGAGGCTGGTGGAGTCCATAGAGTACGCGAAGGACCACGGCCTGTACGTCTCGGCGAACGCCGAGGACGCCTCCCGGGCGGACAAGGAGTACCTGATCAAGTTCGCCCAGAACGCCAAGCAGGCCGGCGCCGACAGGCTCAGGTACTGCGACACGCTGGGCATACTGGAGCCCAGGCGGACCTTCGAGACCATCAAGGTGCTGGTGGACTACGTCCGCATCCCGGTGGAGATGCACACCCACAACGACTTCGGCATGGCCACCGCCAACGCCATCGCCGGCGTGCGGGGCGGGGCCAACTTCATCTCCACCACCGTGCTGGGTATCGGAGAGCGCACCGGGAACAGCCCCCTGGAGGAGGTGATCATGGCCGCCAAGCACCTGCTGAACGTGGACACCGGCATAGACACCACCCGCTTCCGGGAGCTGGCCGAGTACGTGGCCCGCGCCTCCAACAGAAGCATCCCGGACTGGAAGCCGATCGTGGGCTCCAACTGCTTCGCCCACGAGGCGGGCATCCACACCGACGGGGTGATGAAGTTCCTGAGCACCTACGAGCCCTACTCGCCCGAGGAAGTGGGGATGGAGAGGAAGATCATCATCGGGAAGCATTCGGGCAGGTCGACGATCAAGCAGGTGCTCAAGTCCAAGGGCGTCGAGGTCTCCGACGAGGACGCCGAGGCCATCATGGAGATCGTTAGGAAGACCTCGGTCTCCCTGAAGAGGTCCCTATCCGAGAACGAGCTGCTCTACATTTACCAGGACTACAAGGAGGGCCTGTTCGAGGCCCTGGAGGAGTGACCATGGGGACCATTTCGGAAGAGATACTCACCGATCACGTGGGTGAGCGGGTGGAGGCCGGGCAGATCGTGATCTCCCCGGTGGACTTCACCATGTCCCAGGACGGGACCACCCCCCTCACCATAATGTCCTTCAACAACATGCAGGGCAAGGAGTTCAAGGATCCGGACCGTTACGCGGTGGTCATCGATCACAACGCGCCCAGCCCGCTGGAGGGCGTCTCCAACCTGCACGCGCAGATGAGGGACTTCGCCAACCGATACGGGGGCATCCTCTACGACATCGGCGCCGGGGTCTGCCACCAGCTGCTGCCGGAGCAGGGACACGTCCTCCCTGGAGAGGTGGTGATCGGGGCGGACTCCCACACCTGCACCTACGGCGCCCTGAACTGTTTCGCCACCGGGGTGGGATCGACCGACCTGGCCGCCGCGGTGGTCTCCGGCCAGACCTGGTTCAAGGTCCCGCAGACCATCAAGCTGGTCTACCACGGTTCGCTGCAGGCCGGGGTCTACTCCAAGGACGTGGCCCTCCACATGGTCCGCTCCCTGACCGCCAGGGGTGCGACCTACAAGGCCCTGGAGCTGTACGGGGAGGTTCTCGACTCCCTCTCGGTGGAGGCCAGGATGACCATCTCCAACATGGCGGTGGAGACCGGGGCCAAGGTGGGACTGATGCGCTGCGACGGGAAGGTGGACGACTACCTGGCGAACAGGGCGACCAGGGATTACAAGGGGGTGGCGGCCACCCAGGACGCCGAGTACGAGAGGGTGATGGAGGAGGACCTCTCCGACCTTCCCCCTCTGGTGGCGAAGCCCCACCAGGTGGACAACGTGGCCGAGGTGGACGAGCTGGTGGGCCTGGACATCGACCAGGTGTTCATAGGCACCTGCACCAACGGCCGACTGGAGGACCTGACCGTGGCGGCCGACATCCTCTCCGGGGAGAGGGTTGACCCCGAGACCAGGGTCATAGTGGCCCCGGCATCCAGGGAGATCCTCCTCCGGGCTTCGGAGAGCGGCGTGCTGGACATCCTGGTCAAGTCCGGGGCATGCGTCATTCCCCCCGGTTGCGGGCCCTGCGTGGGCACCTGCAACGGCATTCCCTCGGACGACGAGGTCGTCCTGTCCACGGCCAACCGCAACTTCAAGGGGAGGATGGGCAACCGGACGGCCGAGATCTACCTGGCCAGCCCGGCCACGGCCGCGGCCTCCGCCATCGAGGGCAAGCTGATGGATCCCAGGGAGGTGATGGCGTGAAGAAGCTGTACGGAAGGACCCACAAGTTCGGGGACGATGTGAACACCGACTACATCATCTCCGGCAAGTACAAGTTCAAGACCCTGGACATGGGGGAGCTCTCCCAGCATCTGATGGAGGATCTCCGGCCGAACTTCGCCGAGGAGATCGAGTCGGGGGACTTCATCGTGGCAGGGGAGAACTTCGGCAGCGGATCCAGCCGGGAGCAGGCCCCACTGGTGATCCAGGCGGCCGGCATCGGTGCGGTGCTGGCCAAATCCTTTGCGCGCATCTTCTTCCGGAACGCCATCAACGTCGGCCTGCCTGTGGTGGAGTGCGACACCACCATGATGGAGGAGGGGGACGAGCTGCAGATCGACCTGGAGAGGGGCTGGGTGAGGAACATCACCAAGGACATCCAGGTGTCGACCACGCCGCTCCCCCCGGTGATGGTGGACATACTGAGCTCCGGGGGGCTGTGCGCGTACCTGCGCGAGAAGGGCAGATTGGAGTGAATTCTCATGGATCAAGAGGTCATTGACAAGGCGAAGGAGCATTTCGGCAAGCTGGTGGCCAAGCAGCTGGAGCGTGTGGAGGCCATGAAGGCCGACCCCGGCTGGGTGGATTACCACAGCAAGGACAGGATCGTCATCGGCATCGTGGGCGGGGACGGCATCGGCCCCTACATCTGCGAGCACGCCCAGCGCATCCTGGAGTTCCTGCTCCGGGAGGAGATCGAGCGCGACCGGATAGAGATCCGGGTGATCGAGGGCATGACCATCGAGGACCGCGTAAAGGTCATGCAGGCCATCCCGGACGATGTGGTGGAGGAGCTGAAGAAGTGCGACGTGATCCTCAAGGGACCGACCACCACCCCCAAGAAGGGGGACGAGTGGCCCAACATCGAGAGTGCGAACGTGGCCATGCGTAAGATACTGGACCTGTTCGCCAATGTGCGGCCGGTCCGCGTGTCTGAGGAGGGCATCGACTGGATGTTCTTCCGGGAGAACACTGAGGGGGCGTACATGCTGGGATCCGAGGGCATCCAGGTGACCGACGACCTGTGCGTGGACTTCAAGGTCACCACCCTGCAGGGGTCGGAGCGCATCATACGGCTGGCGTTCGACTATGCGAAGGAGAATGGCTACAGCAAGGTCACGGTGGTGACCAAGGCCAACGTGGTCAAGGCCACCGACGGCATGTTCCTGGAGGTGGCGGAGAGGGTGGCGAAGGACTACCCGGGGATCGAGTGGGACGACTGGTTCATCGACATCATGACCGCCAAGCTGATCGATCCCAACCGCAGACAGCAGTTCCAGGTGATGGTCCTGCCCAACCTGTACGGGGACATCCTGACCGACGAGGCGGCCCAGATGCAGGGAGGCGTGGGCACCGCCGGCGCTGCGAACATCGGCACGAGGCACGCCATGTTCGAGGCCATCCACGGCTCCGCCCCCAGGATGGTGGACGAGGGCAGGGCGCAGTACGCCGACCCGTCCTCGATGATCAAGGCGGCCGCAATGCTGCTGGAGCACATCGGGTACAAGGAGGAGTCCAGGAGGCTGGGGTACGCCCTGGACGTCTGCGGTCAGTACGAGAGGAGGGTGAAGCTCACCGGCCGTTCCGACGGCGGCACCGGCGCGGAGTACGCCGAGTACATCATGGAGACCGTGCAGGACCCGGATCTGGAGGAGAAGTGGAGATCCTACCAGAAGGCCGGGTAGGCCCTCAGGAACCCATTAAAAAACCCTCTCACCCTTTATCATCTGTCTATAGAGAGTGAACGGGATCGGCACGATCACCCCTTCTCGCGGATGGCCACGTTGATGGTGGTCTCCCCTATGTCCATCGAGTACATCACCGTCCTCAGGATGCTGTCCAAGATGCTGTTCTGGAGCACCCCGGAGTACCCCTCGGTACTCTGGCCGGGCCGCTTCTCCTCGCACTCCTCCACCAGTTTGCTCCCCTGGTCGATGACCGAGTTGGCCTCCTCGATGTCCCTCTTGAACAGCGAGTCCACCGCCTCGTCCAGGATGTGAAGGGCCTTCCTGCTTAGATCGTTCAGCTCCTTGATGGTCTCCGGGTCCAGCTGGTCCTCCCTGGCCTCGGCGGCCAGGTGGGCGATCTTCTCCGCGTGGTCCCCGATCCTCTCGATCAGCCGGGCGGCCAGCATCAGGTTCACCCCCTCGAAGACATCCACCCCGATGCGCTCGGAGACCTTCCGGTCCTTGAGGATCATGTTGTACTGCTTGGCCACCATCAGGTAGAGTCGGTCCACGTCCAGGTCCCGGTCGATGACGTCCCTGGAGAGGGAGTCGCCGTCCACCTGGAGGGAGTCCATGGCATCGGTGTGCATGGACTTCACCAGCAAGTGCATCCGTCGCACGCACTTCTTCTGGGGCAGCTCCCCCGGATCGGAGAGGTCATGCAGCATCAGGGAGTTCCCGGTCTCCTCGATCACCTCCGGGCCGATGGCCAGGCGGGAGAAGTCCTTCACCACTTTCTTCAGCTCGTAGTCGAACCTTTCCTTGGACCTTACCTCGATGATCCCGTAGCCGGCCAGGTAGGCGGCGATGAGCTTCCTCATCAGGTGCTCCCCCTGCCTCACATCGTCCACGTGGATGACCTTCTTGATCGGCTCGTCCTTCTCCGCCGAGGCGCTCTTCAGGGAGAGGCTTCCGTCGGTGAGCACCTCCAGCTCTATCGGATCGCCCTGCTTGAGGCCCTGCTCCTGCACCCAGCCCTTGGGCAAGGACACGGTCATGGTGGACACACCGGTCTTCTGGATCTTTCTGATCTCCATACTTATTCTCCCTTAGATACGTCTCTTCTATTTACAGCATCTTTAATATTTATAATAAATATATGAAAGTACCGGAATATGCTTCTGCATATACAATTTAGACAACATAAATAAGGAGGCAGATTTTTGTCCGGATTGGTGACCTGAATTGAGGCGTCAAGGAATAACTGGACCATCCAGGTTCCATGCCCAGTTCGGGCCAGCCCTAAGAGTCCTTACCAGGGCTTCGGGGGGAACAAAAGGATGAATGCGAAATCATTGATAGCGATTGCAGTGGTGGTCGTGGTCGTCATCGCCGCCATCGGTGCCGTCTTCCTGATGGGGGGAGGCAACGATGACGGGGAGGAGACCATCGCCCAGAAGGGATCGGACACCCTGCTGGAGCTGATGCAGAACGGTGCCGAGCAATTTCACCAGGACCAGACAGGCATCTCCGTCCAGGTGACCGGTGGAGGATCGGGCACCGGCATAGCCGCCCTGATCAACGGTCAGGTGGACGTGGCCCAGGCCTCCAGGGAGATGAAGGACTCGGAGATGGCCGACGCGCAGAGCGCCGGGGTAGACCCGGTCAGGTTCAGGGTGGCAATCGACGGCATCGCCATCGTTGTCAACTCGGACAATACCGTGGACCAACTGACCATGGAGCAGCTGAAGGGCATCTACGACGGGTCCATCGACAACTGGGAGGAGATCGGCGGGCCGGACGAGGACATCGTGGCCTACGGCAGGCAGTCCACCTCCGGCACCTACGGCTTCTTCCAGGAGGTCGTGCTGGAGGGCGAGGACTACGCCCAGGACATGCAGTCCATGCAGGGGAACTCCGAGATCGTCTCCAGCGTCAAGGATGATGAGCGTGGCATCGGCTACGTGGGCGTCGGCTACGCCGACGGCGCCAGCGGGATCTCCATCGCGAACCTGTCCCAGGATGGGGACGATTACTACTCGCCCCTGGACTCGGATGCGGTGTACTCCGAGGACTATCCCCTGTGGCGGTATCTGAACCTGTACGTTGATTCCGACACGGTGGATAGCGACAGGATGTTGAGAGTGTGGATCTCCTGGATCCTCGAGCCCTCCGGAGGCCAGGAGGTGGTAGAGAACGTGGGCTTCTACCCCCTATCCCTCGGGATAATCGACGAGGAGATGGTCAAGCTCGCCAAATCCCAAACCATCGTCCAGAAGGGATCGGACACCCTGCTGGAGCTGATGCAGAACGGAGCGGAGGCCTTTGATGAAGAGTACGACACCATCTCCGTCCAGGTGACCGGTGGAGGATCGGGCACCGGCATAGCCGCCCTGATCAACGGTCAGGTGGACGTGGCCCAGGCCTCCAGGGAGATGAAGGACTCGGAGATGGCCGACGCGCAGAGCGCCGGGGTAGACCCGGTCAGGTTCAGGGTGGCAATCGACGGCATCGCCATCGTTGTCAACTCGGACAATACCGTGGACCAACTGACCATGGAGCAGCTGAAGGGCATCTACGACGGGTCCATCGACAACTGGGAGGAGATCGGCGGGCCGGACGAGGACATCGTGGCCTACGGCAGGCAGTCCACCTCCGGCACCTACGGCTTCTTCCAGGAGGTCGTGCTGGAGGGCGAGGACTACGCCCAGGACATGCAGTCCATGCAGGGGAACTCCGAGATCGTCTCCAGCGTCAAGGATGATGAGCGTGGCATCGGCTACGTGGGCGTCGGCTACGCCGACGGCGCCAGCGGGATCTCCATCGCGAACCTGTCCCAGGATGGGGACGATTACTACTCGCCCCTGGACTCGGATGCGGTGTACTCCGAGGACTATCCCCTGTGGCGGTATCTGAACCTGTACGTTGATTCCGACACGGTGGATAGCGACAGGATGTTGAGAGTGTGGATCTCCTGGATCCTCGAGCCCTCCGGAGGCCAGGAGGTGGTAGAGAACGTGGGCTTCTACCCCCTGGACTCCGCCACGATCTCCGAGGAGTTAGCCAAGCTTGGTTACGAATAAAGGGGTTTCCGCGAGGGTCTTCCCAATGGCTTTCCTCCTCTTGACGCGGAATCCCACCAAACCTTTTTCCACTTTATTCAATATTCGGGAGGGGTAAGGAATGGAACTGAGACCCAAACTGGAAGCGATCATAGGTTCGATCCGTTCCCGACTTACCGCGGAGAGCATCCGGGATTACATCTTCTCACTCGCCGATAGGGACAACCAGGTCAGGCTCGTCCTGTTCATCGTCTCGCTCGCGGCACTCTTCACCCTGGGCATGGTCTTCTACTTCCTGTTCAGCGAGGCCCTGCCCGCCTTCATCGAGATCGGCCCTATAGAGATGCTCACCGCTATCAGGTGGAACCCGACCTCGACGCAGAATCCGATCTACGGCATGGTGCCCCTGATGGCGGGCACCTTCATGGTGAGCATGGTGGCCACCCTGATCGCCATCCCCATCGGCATGGGCTGCACCATATACATATTCGAGATAGCTCACCCCAGGATCAGGGGATTCCTGAAGCCGATGATCGAGATACTCGCCGGGGTCCCCTCGGTCATCTACGGCTTCTTCGCCCTGGTCATCCTGGCCAGCTGGATCGATCAGGTCTTCGACTCCACCACCAGGCTGAATGCCCTGAACGGGGCGGTGATGCTGGCGGTGATGATGATCCCGATCATGGTCTCCCTGGCCGAGGACGCCCTGAACTCCGTCCCCCGTGAGCTCAGGGAGGCGTCGTACGCCATGGGGGCCACCAGGTGGGAGACGCTGAAGGGCGTTCTGATACCGGCCGCCCTGCCGGGGATAACGGCGGCCATAGTGCTCTCCATCGGGAGGGCGATCGGGGAGACCATGACCGTCCTGATGGCCACCGGCAACTCCCCCGTTATCACGGCGGACATACTGCACTCGATGCAGACCATGACGGCGGCCATCGCCATAGAGATGGGGGAGGTGGCCCAAGGGAGCTTACACTACCACGCGCTGTTCGCCGTGGGCGTGGTCCTGTTCATCTTCACCTTCATCCTCAACTCGATAGCCGACTGGCTGATGAACAAGTTCACGGAGGCTTACCAGTGAGGTTGAACCGCAAGTTGAAGGAAAGTATCTACTTCATGCTCTTTCGGGCCTGCGGCGGGATGGTAATACTGGCCCTGGCCGTGCTGCTCTACTACATAGTATCCGGGGGCATAGATCGACTCTCCTGGGACTTCCTCACCCAGTTCCCCAGGGGAGGGATGATGGAGGGAGGCATATTCCCCGCCATCATGGGCACCTTCTACCTCATGATAGTGGTCCTTGCCTTCTCCGTTCCCATCGGGGTGTTCTCCGCCGTCTACATGGTGGAGTACCAGCCCTCCAGGACCTTCTCCAGGATCTGGAGGATCGCCGTGCACAACCTGGCCGGCGTTCCCTCCATCGTGTACGGCCTGCTGGGTCTGGGCCTGTTCGTCCTGTTCCTGGACTTCGACTTCTCAGTCCTGGCGGGCGGACTGACCCTGGGCCTTCTGGTACTGCCCCTGGTCATCTCGGCCTCCAGGGAGGCGGTCGAGGCCGTCCCGGACTCCCTCAGGGAGGCGTCGCTGGCCCTGGGGGCGACCAAGTGGCAGACCATCAAGCATCACGTTCTGCCATACTCCATCTCGGGGATCATGACCGGGATCATACTCTCACTTTCCAGGGCTGCCGGGGAGACGGCACCCATACTGCTGACGGGGGCCACCTACTACATGACCTCCCTGCCGGACTCCCCGTTCTCGTCCTTCATGGCCCTCCCCTATCACATATTCGCCATGTCCACCCAGGTCGCCGACCTGGAGGTGGGGAGGCAGATCGCCTACGGCACCGCGGTGGTGCTGCTGGGCCTGGTGATCGGAATGAACCTCATAGCCATCGTGATCAGGAAGAAGTACCGCGAGAAGTACAGGTGGTAGAATGTCGAAGATACAGATCAGGGACCTAAACGTGTGGTTCGAGGACAACCACGCCCTCAAGGATGTCAGCATGGATATCCAGGAGAAGGAGATCACCGCCATCATCGGGCCCTCCGGGTGCGGGAAGTCCACCTTCATCCGGAGCCTGAACAGGATGAACGACACCATACCCATCGCCAGGACCTCCGGTCAGGTGATGGTGGACGGGAAGGACATCTTCTCCAAGGAGGTGGACGTGGTCGATGTGCGGAAACGCATCGGCATGGTGTTCCAGAAGCCCAACCCCTTTCCCAAGTCCATAAGGGAGAACATCACCTTCGGGCCCAGGATACACGGGGTAAAGGACAAGAAGGAACTGGACGAGATAGTGGAATGGAGCCTGAAGCGCGCCGCCCTGTGGGAGGAGGTGGGCGATCGAATGGACAAGTCCGCCTACGGGCTGTCCGGGGGGCAGCAGCAGAGGCTGTGCATAGCCAGGGCGCTGGCGGTCAGACCCGAGGTCATCCTCTTCGACGAGCCCTGCTCGGCCCTGGATCCCATAGCCACGTCCAAGATCGAGGACCTGCTGGACGATCTGAAGAGGGATTACACCGTGGTCATAGTGACCCACAACATGCAGCAGGCCGCCCGGGTGGCCGACCGGACCGCGTTCTTCTACCTGGGGGAGCTGATCGAGTTCGGGGACACCAAGAAGATCTTCGAGAACCCGGACAAGGAGCGCACCGAACAGTACATCACTGGGAGGATGGGATAGTGACGACCAGAAAGGTATTCACCGAGGAGCTGGAGGAGCTTAACAGGGAGGTCACCGAGATGGCCGATAAGGCCAGGAGGGCCATCGAACTGGGCGTGGAGGCCTTCATTGACTGCGACGAGGACATCAAGAGGAAGGTGGAGGATCTGGACGAGGACCTCTACAACCTGGAGATGAAGATCGAGAAGCACTCCCTGGACGTCATCGCCCTTCACGCCCCCGTGGCCAAGGACCTGAGGATGGTCTCCACCTACCTGAAGATCATCACCGACCTCAATCGCATTGGACGGTACGCATTGAACATCGCCGAGTTCACGGACGTTATGGATAAGAAGCCACACTTCAAGAAGCTGGTCTCCATACCCCACATGTCAGATGTGGTCACCAGCATGGTGGACATGGCGGTGGAGAGCTTCACCCAGCGGGACGTGGATGAGGCCATCGAGCTGTTCAAGAAGGACGATGAGGCCGACCACCTGTGGGACAGCATCTTCCGGGAGTCCCTGACCTACATGATCGAGGATCCCAAGAAGATCACCCGGGGCACCTACTACATACTGGTGGCAAGGTATCTGGAGAGGATCGCCGACCACGCCTGCAACATCGGGGAGCGCGTCGTCTATATGGTCACCGGGGAGAGGGTCAAGCAGAGGGACCTGAAGGGGAAGGGCTTCAGGCAGCTGAAGATTGATCAGGGGAAGTAGTCAGGGGCAAACACCTTCTACCATGACGCGATAATCATTGAAATCTCTATAATCCGTGATATGAGAGAGGGAGGGTAGACACATGCCCAAGATGTACAATGGTAACCCGGCGGTTACCGAGAGGAGAGACGGCAGGTGGGAGATCAAGCTACTGGTCAGCGGCGGTACCATATCCACCGAGCAGATGAACAGGATATCGGAAGTGGCCAGCAGGTACGGTAAGGAGGTGCACTTCACCATGCGCCAGGAGGTGGCCATCCTGGGCATCGAGGAGAAGGACCTGGACGCCGCCCTCGCGGAGCTCGAGGAGGTCGGCCTGGTACCCGGTTCATCCGGCATGACCGTGAGGAACGTCACCGCCTGCCTGGGGGACAAGTACTGCTTCAAGGCCACCCAGGAGACCACCAGCATAGCCAAGCAGCTGGAGAAGGAGTTCACCGGCATGAAGACCCCTGGGCCGGTGAAGATCGGCATATCCGCCTGCCCCTACCCCTGCACCAGGCCGCAGTTCAACGAGATCGGCCTGATGGGAAGGGTCCGACCGGACCTGGACATGGACACCTGTACCGGCTGCGGAAAGTGCGTGGCGGTGTGCAAGCCGGGGGCCACCAGCCTGGTGGATGGCAAAGCGGTCATCGATTACGACAAGTGCCTCTTCTGCGGCCGATGCGTGGTCGCCTGCCCGGAGGATGCCAGGTTCAAGGCCGAGGACGGCTTCCTGATGTTCGTCGGCGGCCGCGGCAGCTGGCCGCCCCATGAGGGCTGGATCCTGAGGGAGTTCATCACCCGGGACGAGATCGTACCCCAGGTGAGGCGGATCATCGACTTCTACAAGGAGAAGGCGGAGCCAAAGACCCGGATGAGGGAGTTCATCAGGTCGGTGGGCTTCGACGAGTTCAAGAAGCAGGTGCTGAACGGGATCTCCGGATGAGGGCCCCTTTCCCGCCTTTCATTTTCCGTTCTGATTTCACCATCGGCCTGCGGGCCCGCAACCATCTTATAGGTATGGGGGAGAAATGCGCCTCATCCCTCCGGAGGTGTGCGATTGACGGAGATCATGCAGATGGAGGCCTTCCAACTGTCCGAGGAATCCTGCCCCTTCTGCGGCGCGAGGACCGAGAAGCTCTACCTCGACGACGAGCTGGTGGCCGAGCGGTGCATCCAGTGTGCCTACGCATTCTGGGACAGGGAGTGACCGGTCCGCAGGATGTCAGGCGACTCAACGCCACGGTTACCTGAAGGTTCGTTTTAACTCGGTCCACCGAGGAGGTCATACCGGGAGACTTGATCGAGATTATTTTGAGGGAGGGTCAACCCCCTCTTGCCAGGTCTCCACCGGATCATCCCTTCCATAGTCCCAGGAGCAGGCCGATGATGAAGGTGACCGAGCCGTATGGGAGCATGTTGAACAGCTCGTTCCCTGTACCGAACAACTGGGGAAGGTACTCCAGCACCCGGGAGAACACCTCGGGCAGGGTGATCTCCACCAGGGAGACGGAGCCCAGGATGACCAGCAGTATCAGCAGGAGGAAGACCAGGCTGATGGACTTCTTGATGATCATACCCACCAGTAGGCCCACGATGAACGGCAGTAGCACGGGGACGATCCATCCCCACTC
>JBKHFJ010000011.1:0-60689 GCA_046540255.1 Methanomassiliicoccales archaeon
ATCATCGTGAACCTGCAGCCCGAGATCCTCGGCTCCTACCTGGAGTGGTTCGAGGACCTGGATACCGGGGAAAAGCCTCTCCTGATCTCGGTGAGCGAGCGGGAGTTCGTCATGGAGGATGTGAAGGCCATGGAGAGGCTGGGCTTCCAGGTCTACTCCACCCCGGAGAGGGCGGCGCAGGTCATATCCTCCATGTACCACTTCGCCCACCGGGAGATCATCGAGGGCCAGGAGAGGGAGTTCCAGGTGGACCGTGGCAAGGTCCGAAGGATCATCGATGACTGCGTCTCCGATGGAAGGGAGGCCATCGGTGGAGCGGAGGCCTTCGAGGTACTGGAGGCCTACGGGATCCTGGTCATGGGCTACTCGGTGGCCTCCTCCCCGGAGGAGGCCGCGGCCGCCGCCCAGAGGTTCGGCGGACCGGTGGCCATGAAGATCGAGTCGGGGAAGGTGCTGCACAAGTCCGACCTGGGCGGGGTGGAGCTCGGGGTGGAGGATCCGGTGGAGGCGTACACCAGGATCGTGGATCGTGTGCTCTCCAGGAGGGAGGACCTCAGCCGGGAGGACATCCAGGGGGTGTGCGTGCAGCCCATGGCCGCCCCCGGCCGGGAGACGCTGATAGGCGCCTCCTGGGAGGAGGGCATGGGATGCCACGTGATCAAGTTCGGGTACGGCGGCAAGTACACCGAGCTGTTCCAGGACGTGGCCCTCCGGATAGCCCCACTGGACGACGCCAGGGCCAGGGCCATGGTGGACGACACCAGGCTCATCGGTCCCCTTCTCAGGGGGATCAGGGGTGATGAACCGTCCGACGTGGAGGCGGTGATCGATACCCTGCTCAGGCTCTCCCAGCTGATCACCGACTTCCCGGAGATCGAGCAGGTGGAGGCCAATCCCTTCACCGTGGGCGGCGAGGGTGCCGCCGTTCTCGACGCCCGTTTCGCCCTGGGGGAGGTCCAGTCCGATGGGTCCAAGTCCCCGGGATCGAAAGTGAAGGACCCGGCAGTCGATGCCAGCCCGTGAACCCTCCTCACCGGGTCAGATCCTCAGGACGGCAGCGCCGTCGATCCTGGATTCCTTGAGCCTCTGCAGGACCTCGTTGGCCTCCTCCAGGTCGTAGGTCTCCACCTCGGTGTGGATGGGTATCCCGCCGGCGATCCGCAGGAACTGCTCCGCGTCCTCCCTGGTCACGTTGGCCACGCTCTTGATGTCCCTCTCCCACCACAACAGGTCGTACTCCAGCTCCGGTATGGGGGACATGTAGATGGCGTTGACGGCCAGGGTACCACCCTTCTCCAGCACCCCGAGGGCCTCCTTGACTATCCATCCGGCCGGGGCGAAGGTGATGGCCGAGTCCACCTTCGCCGGTGGATCGTCGCCGGCGCCGCCCTCCCAGGAGGAGCCCAGCCTCCTGGCCAGGTCCCTGTGCTCCTGGCTGCGGGTGAAGACGTAGACCTCGCATCCCAGCGTGGTGGCCAGCTGTATTACCAGGTGGGCCGAGGCCCCGAAGCCGAACAGGCCAAGCCTCTGACCGGGCTGGATGTTGCTGAGGCGGTAGGCCCGGTAACCGATCACCCCGGCGCACAGCAGGGGCGCGGCGTTCTCGTCCGAGAAGTTCTCGGGTATGGGGTAGGCGTAGTCCTCCTTGGCCAGCATGTACTCCTCGTACCCGCCGTCGACGTGCAGACCGGTGAACCTGGTGTCCTCGCAGAGATTCTCCAGCCCCCTCTGGCAGA
This sequence comes from Methanomassiliicoccales archaeon, assembly GCA_046540255.1. GTDB lineage: Archaea > Thermoplasmatota > Thermoplasmata > Methanomassiliicoccales > JAAEEP01 > JBKHFJ01. Next base: position 1,737 of record JBKHFJ010000011.1, read on the forward strand.
AGCGGCAGGATCCGCACGAGGAGTGCAGCCAGGCCACACCCACCCTGTCGCCCACCTCGAAGCGGGTGGTGCCCTCGCCGAGCTCCGCCACCTCCGCCACCACCTCGTGCCCGGGCACTATCGGCAGCTTGGGAAGCGTCAGCTCGCCCTCCACCGTGTGCAGATCGGTGTGGCAGACACCGCAGGCCCTCACCCGCAGCTTGATCTCCCCCCGCCCAGGTTCAGGTTCCGGGAGGTCGACCATCTCCAGGGGGGAGTCCTCCACCGGTCCGGTCCTCTTCAACTGCATGGCCCGCATGCTCATCTCCAATTCAGATAATGTCGGCGGTAATCATTTCGTTTGTGGTGAGTTAAAATCTGCTGATGAGGACCATGCGCGAGAAGTGCCTCATTTACATTGGGATGAAGGAAGGGGGGTTGGAGACCCCTTCGCCGGTGGACGATCACCTGTTGTAGATCTTGACCACTGGACTGATGTGCCCGCAGTTCGCGCACTTCTTGTAGGTGAAGAAGTCCGCGTACAGAAGGTGCATCTTCCCCTTGCAGTGGGGGCAGATCATGATCTTGGGCACGGGTTCAAATCCGGTCGACGCTTCCCCTTCCCTGTTCCAGTTTCTGAGGTAGTTCCCCCGCGGGGCTGGGTCCGCGAGGCCCATGTTCTTCTTGGGCATGGCTTTCAACACATTCCTCCAAAAACCCGTATGGGTTTGAAATGCCCCATAAAAGTTACCATGATATTTCAGGATATTGGTAATCTGAGCGTGGTATCTGGAACGATGCTACCGCTCGATCCCCTCCATGAGGCGGATCAGCTCCCCCCGGTCGCGGGCGATCCTGTTCCTGAGCGCCCCGATGATCATGGGGTTGTCGTAGTCCCCCATGAACGTCCGGCAGTCCGTCTTGAGACCGTAGCATTCTATTCCCAGCCCGTAGGCGTAACCGATCTCCACGCAGGCCCCCTCGTCCGGGACCCTCCCGTCCATGACGAAGACCACGGCGTCACATTCCCCCAGACCCTCCATGTCCAGGTCGAAGATCCTCTGGTTGGTCTCGGTCCAGGAGAGGCCGGAGGCGAGCATCTCGTGCACGTCGTCCCCGTCCCTCTGGGGGAGGAAGGTCTCGTATCCCCTCCCCTCCAGGTATTCGCTGAGCCTCCGGTTGAACTCCCGTTCCGCTTCCGAGAACAACGGTCCGGCTATGTAGATCCTGTGTGGCATCCCGCTCCTCCTGATCGGCAGGGCCTGATATCCGGTCCGGATATAATGGTTTTCATGGGGGGTCGTCGAATCAGCTCCGGATGCCCGGCTGCCTCTCCATCATCTCCCTCAACCACATGGATATGGTCACTGCAAGTAGCATATGCGAGTCGATGGACCGCTGGGGATCGAAGTAGAAGGTGACCTCCGCGGCCCAGCTGAACCGCTCACCGCTGTCCCTCAGCCGGATGAGAGTTCTGCCTGTGACGTCCATCATGTCCATGGATCCCCTTGCCGCCCAGTTCGAGAGGTCCAATCGATATCCGTGATCTGAACCGGTGTAGAGCTGAAGCCCGCCGGAGGCCATGGTGCCCTCGGCCACCTCCTCCCCCTCCCCGTGCTCCAGTAGAACGAACTCCTCCTGACCACTGAACTCGTAGGTCCCCAGGGAAGTTTCCACCAAATGCCTGGGGCCGTGCTTGGACCTGGCCGAGGCCACCGTCTCCTCCCCCCAGGTCACCTCGCATCCGGCGAGGCCTCTCCGAGTCACCTGGACCGTCTCCATGGACAGGAGATCCACGGGCCAAAAGGACCCCTTCATGGTAACGGGTAATCGGAACACCGGATATTTACCCGTTTCATTTGGGTGCCATTCGAATTGGGCGTCATTCAAATAGTCCCGGTTGCCTCTCCGGTACCATGTCCGCCTCCGGCATCCTCTTGGTGGCCCACGGGAGCAGGGGGAACCAGGGCATGGAACTACTCGAGCGGATAGCAGGGGACATGAGGAGGAGGTTCCCCTCCCACCCGGTCTCACTCGCGATGGTGGGTGATTCCTCCATAAGGGGATCGATCCACCGTCAGGCGGCCCTTGGGGTGAGGAGGATACTCGTGGTCCCAGTGTTCATCTCCCACGGGGTCCACACCATGCGGGACATCCCGGAGGAGCTGGGCCTCGCCCCCAAATCGGGCGGTGGCACGGTTAAGGTGGACGGCGCCGAGGTGTACATCGATTACCGCCCTCCCCTGGGAGAGGACGAGAGGCTGATCGACCTTTTGGAAGCATTGGTAAGGGAGGGACTGGACGGCTGATCTCCCTTTTCGGGGGACCGCACTTCTTCCAGGGCGAGGTCCTCTATTTCTCTGACGGTGGTGACCAGGGACCATATGTTGGTTCCTCCATCCCCCCGGAATAGAAAGCTTGTTCGGTGTGAAGGTGATGGGTCGGTTGTTCCGACGACCCATATCCGGGCTCAGTCCTCCCGCCTGTCCCTGAGATGGCCCATCGCCCCCTTCCACACCATCAGTGAACGAGAAGGGCCAGTCCGGGAAGGAGCAGGATGGGGACCCGATCCACCAGGAACAGGAACGGAAGGGAGAACAGTGCCACCAGTATTCCGAAGATCAGAAGATCCGATCTCCTTCCCCTCACGGATCGAACCCTCTCGATCGCCGGCCCCTCGTCGATGGACAAGGTCTCCCCTCAGGTACGGGTCTTCACCGGACAAAGCGCTCCCACGTCCATATATGTATGGGGGATCAATCGATGGTACTATACCCCATGGGGTGGATAACTCGTGTGATGAGTCACGATTTCTCCGGCCGCACCGTGGTGATCACCGGGGCCGGTGGGGGCATGGGAAGGGCGATCGCGCTGGAATTCGCCAAGAGCGGGGCCAACGTGGTCGTCAATTACCACTGCTCCCCCCAGCGGGCGTACGAGACGCTCCAGATGGTGCGTGAGGCCGATGTGGGGGGGATAGCCATCAGGGCGGACGTCTCCTCCCCGGAGGAGGTCTCCGAGATGGTGCACGAGACGGTGGACATCTTCGGGGGCATCGATGTGCTGGTCAACAACGCGGCCCAGCTCCCGCCACCGTTCTTCGATCTGGAATCGCCCGACTGGGAGCTCTGGTCGAGGATGGTGGAGATCAACCTGAAGGGCCCGATGATGTGCTCCCGAGAGGTGGCCCCTCACCTTAGGAGGAGGGACGGCAACATCGTCAACCTGGTCATCAGGGATCCCAGGGGGGGCCTGGGATACTCGATGACGAAGGAGGGGGCGGATACCATCACCCGGGGGCTGGCCAGGAAACTGGCCCCGATCCGCGTCAACGCCGTCTCCCCGGGGACGATCGACGCCTGGGGAATGGGCGAGGAGGAGAGGACGGGCATGTCCGACAGGACGCTGGTGAAGAGGGTGGGCGATCCCTCGGACGTCGCCCACGCGGTGGCCTTCCTGGCCTCGGAGGAGGCCTCCTACATTACCGGGGAGACGCTGGTGGTTGATGGGGGTGCGGGGATAGTTCCCTGAAACACATAGTATATATCCATCCTTATTTGTATATATTATATCTATACTAAGGCCAATGGTATCTTATATACATATGATATTAGGAAAATACTGATAAGGGACCCGGTCCCTATAGAAATCAGAGAAGAAGGAGGTGTTGAATGAGAAAGAGATGTCTTAGATGCGGAAGCGAGCTCCATACCGGGCTCGCCCGATGTCCCAGGTGCAGGTGCGCGCTGAGAGCGGTCAGCGATAACAACGTGCATCCTGGTCATCGGGGAACGGTACAGACGAGCTGTGCCTTCGATTGAAACCCCTTATGGATTCCAAAAGGATCCAATCTTGCTTCTTGCACGGTCCTCACCGTTGGCCCTTCAGCAGATCGATCAGCGCGGGCAGTATCTCCGAGACGTCCCCCACGATGCCCAGGTCCGCCACCCTGAATATGGGGGCGTCAGGGTCCTTGTTGACCGCCACCACAAGGTCCGAGGATCCCATCCCCACCAAATGCTGGACCGCTCCAGATATGCCCAGGGCGATGTAGACGCGGGGATTCACCGTCTTCCCGCTCTGCCCCACCTGACGCGCATGGGGCATCCAACCCCTCTCCACCAGCGCCCTGCTGCTGGAGACCTTTCCCCCGAGCAGGTGGGCGAGCTCGTACGCCCTCTCCAGGTTAAACTGGTCCTGGATCCCCCGGCCCACCGAGACCAGGATCTCGGCCTCCTCGATGCTGGCCTCGACCCCCTCGCTCTTACCCGTGGCCTCCGTCCACACCCTGATGTCCCCCTCCCTGAGGGACACGAAGGGCTCGATCACCTTACCCCTCGCCTCCAGGGGATCCGGGGCCTTCATCACCCGGGGGCGGACGGTGGCCATCTGGGGTCTGGCGGTGGGGGATACTATCGATGCCATGACGTTCCCCCCGAAGGCCGGCCTGGTCTGCACCAGCTGCCCCTCGTCGTCCAGGGTGAGCTCGGTGCAGTCGGCCGTCAGCCCCACCCCCAGGCGGGCCGCTATGCGCGGGGCCAGCTCCCTCCCCTTGACCGTGGCCCCGTAGAGCACCACAGACGGGCTCCTCTCCCTGATCAGATCGGAGATGACCTTGGCGTAGCCGTCGGAGGAGTACTCCTCCAGCAGGGGATGCTCCAGGTGGTAGACACGGTCTGCGTGCTCCTGGCACCGCTCGATCATACTCCCCATCCCGGATGGTCCGGCGAGCACCGCGGAGACCTCCTCCCCGGTGTTACGGGCCAGGGACCGGGCCTTGCCCAGCAGCTCCAGCACCACCGGTCGAAGCCGGTATTCCCCCCCATCCACGGACCACTCCGCCCACACCCATATCCCCCGGTGCCCCTCCATGGGCCTTCCCGAGGCGTCGATGTTAATGGCGCCGGTGGGACACGCCTCCTGGCAGGACCCGCAGGCCGTGCAGCCCTCCAGGATCTTGGCCTTCCCCTCCTGGTCCATCTCGACCGCGTCGAAGGGGCAGGCCTCCGCGCAGGCCCCGCATCCGTTGCACCTCTCCCTGTCCACCTCGATCATCGGTCTCCCTCCAGGTCCAGGAGATCGATGATCTCCCTGGCCGCCTTCCACGGATCCTCGCACTTCACCGTTCTTCCCGGTCCCCGCTGCGGGGGAGGGAACACCTTGATCACCCTGGTGCGGGATCCCTCCAGTCCCGCCTCCTCCGGGGGTATCCCCAGGTCCTTCGCCTGAACGGTGACGATCTCCCTCTCCCTCGCCCCGATCAGGTCGCGCATGGAGGGGAAACGTCTGGTACCGCCCTTGGAGACCGATACCAGGCAGGGGAGGGTTGACCGCACCGTCTCCACGCGGTCCTCCGCCTCCCTGATCACCCTGACCTCCTCATCCAAGGGATGGACCTCCAGCGCCCTCCCCACCTGGGGGAGGTCGAGCATCTCGGCGAGCTCCCCGGGCACCTGTGCCGTGTCCCCGTCCATGGCCTGCTGGCCGGTGAGGATGAGGCCGTATCCCGGGACGAGACGCTCCACCGCCTCCTTCAGCGTCCCGGCGGTGGCCCAGACGTCGGAGCCGGCGAAGGCCCGGTCCGAGAGCAGGTATCCCCGGTCGGCTCCCAGCTCCATGCATCGCAGTAATGCCTGCCTGGCCTGAGGGGGGCCCATGGAGATGACCACCACCTCTCCCCCCTTCTCCTCCCTCACCCGCAGCGCCTGTTCCAGGGCGTACTCGCAGAAGGGGTTGAGCACCGATGGAACGCCCTCCCTGTTCAGCGTCCCCCTCTCCGGGTCGATGGAGATCGAGGTCACCAGGGGCACCTGCTTCACGCAGACCACCACTCTCACCGGCACACCTCCAGGTCGAGCATGTTGCCGGGGTTGAGGATCGATCGGGGGTCCAGGGCACGCTTCACCCGCCTCATCTCCTCCATTCCCTCGGCACCGTACATCATCGAGAGGTACCCCTTCTTGATCCTCCCGATGCCGTGCTCCCCGCTGACCGTGCCCTCCAGGGAGAGGCCCTTGGCCACCAGTTCCCCGTAGATCTCCTTGCCCCTCTCCAGCTCCTCCATGTTCTCTGGCAGCATGTTGACGTGGAGATGGTTGTCCCCGATGTGGCCGAAGATGACGTACTCGAGTCCGCTCGAACCCATCCTCTCCCGGTAGAAGTCCATCATCTCCTCCAGCCGACGGCCGGGCACGGCGATGTCCGTTCCCAGCTTGTGAATGCCCGGGTACTCCCTCTTCCTGGCGGCGATGGTCGAGTTGACCGCCTCCGGAAGGGCGTGCCGGAAATCGGCCAGCCTCTCCACCTCCTGTCCCTCGTAGGCCGACCAGCTCCTGTCGGGCGATGTGCCAGAGGCCTCGGCAATCTCCCCCACCGTCAGGAGGTCGTCCCGGAGGTCCTGGAAGGGCAGATCGAAGAGGACCGCCGCTCCTGCCTGGGGAACGAAGGGCACGTCCAGCCATTCCGGGCTTCTCTCCTGCCATCTTCGCAAAAGGGCGAGGCTGTTCCCGTCCATGTACTCGATGAACTCGGGGCGGAGCTCGGAGGAGCGCAGCTCCCTGACGAAGTGGAGGGCTTCCTCCTCCCCGGGAAAGAACAGGACGTTGGACAGCGTGGAGATCCTGGGGGAGAGCCAGATGTCCGCCTCCACCACCACCCCCAGGATCCCCTCGGAACCGATGAACAGGTCCACCAGATCCATGCCGGGGGCGGCATATACCCCGGCGGCGTTCTTCAGGTCCTCCCGGAGGAAGTGCCCGTAGGTGGGTACGGGGACCCTCCTGCGGCCGTCGGGCAGGTCGAGCAGAAAGCCCTCCTCGCCGGCCTGTACCTCTCCCCTGGTCACCTCCAGGCAGTCGCCGGTGGGGAGGATCACCCTCAGCCTCCTCACCCAGTCCCTGGTGGGTCCGTATCGATAGGAGCGGGCCCCGGAGGCGTTGGTGGCGATGGTGCCGCCGATGCTTGCGGACCTCTCGGTGGGGTCCACCGGGTAGCGCAGCTCCCCCGGTCCGATGGAGGATCCGGGGGTGATCTCGGGAAGGCCATCGGTCCCCCTGATCAGCAGATCGTCGATCTCCGACAGCCTGACACCGGTCTGGACCCTGAGGAAGTGACCGCGCCGGTCCCTGCCAGTGCCCATGATCCTGTCCAGGCGGTCGGTGGAGATCACCGCTCCCCCCTGGGGAACGCAGCCCCCGGTGATGCCGGTGCGCGCCCCGCTCACCTGGACGGAAAAACGCTCGTCGTTGCACCACCGGATGACCGACGCCACCTGTTCCGGGCCGTTGGGAAAGAACAGGTACTCGGCCTCCCCCTCCGTCTTGGACTCGTCGGAGAGGAAGGAGGGATACCGGTCGGCGATGGCCTGACCGCTGACGCATTTCACCTCCTCGATGGGGGGGATCCGGAGACGCTCCGAGGCTATCTCGTTCATTGTTACCCGGGCGGCCCCACTATGGCCAACCCCCCTGAAATACCTTGAGGCTCTCCGGTCGCAAATTTGAATATCCCTCGACCGGCATGCGGTACATGGGAACGGAGATGTCACTCCTGGTAGGTACCTGCGGATACGGCGACTACAGGCCCCCGGAGGGCTGGAGGGAGAGATACGATACCAAGCTGCAGGCCTACTCCGAGGCATTCGACGTCCTGGAGGTGAACAGGACATTCTACAAGCTGCCCATGGTCAAGACCGCGTCCAAGTGGGCGGAGGAGGCCCGGGACCTGGTGTTCACCGTGAAGGCCTGGCAGGCGATCACCCACCCCACCTCCAGCCCCACCTGGAGGAAGAGGAAGGAGGGGTTGAGCGAGGACCAGCGGAGCAATTTCGGCCACTTCTCCCCCAACCGGGAGGTCTTCGAGGCCTGGGAGGGGACCAGGGAGAGGGCCGAGGCGATGGGCGCCGAGGTGTGCCTGTTCCAGTCCCCGGCCGCCTTCAGCTGCACCAGGGAGAACGAGGAGAACCTAAGGGAATTCCTGGGGTCGATCGACCGTGGGGGTCTCCGGCTGGCCTGGGAGCCCAGGGGGGACTGGAACCTGAACCTGGACCGGGTCAAGGAGGTATGCGACGATCTGGAGGTCATCCACGTGGTGGACGTCATGAGGAGAGAGCCGGTATCGGATCATGCCTGGACCTACATCAGGCTGCACGGTCTGAACGAGAGGGAGTACGACTACAACTACGAGTACTCCAAGGAGGAGATATCCGACCTGGCCAGGCGGTTGGAGGATCTCCGGGGAAGCCACGACAGGGTGTTCTGCCTGTTCAACAACACGGCGATGATCGAGAACGCACGCTCGCTCCTGGAGCTCCTGAGAGGCGAATAGCAACAGTATAATAATCGGTCTGTCAATTCAACCAACGGATGAGCTTGGGCATCGAGGGAATAGCCGCGGTGGTGGGCGCCTCGGTCATTCCTCCTATCATCTACTTGATATGGGTGAGGCAGAGCGAGGTGAGGAGAAGGGAACCGGCGGCCGACCTGCTCAGGGCCTTCCTCTTCGGCGCCACAGTCTCCATCGGCGCCGCCTTCCTGATAGAATCCGGTATCGCCCTGCTCCTGTTCTCGGGCAATCCCTTCTCCCGGGTGATGTGGGGGCTGGACTCGATCAGCGCGGAGCTGCAGCTCTTCCTCCTGGCGGTGATCATAGCGCCCGTGGTGGAGGAGCTGGTGAAGGCGGCCGGACTGGGCACCGTCTTCAGGAATCTCACCGAGATAGAGAACGGTATCATCTACGGGGCCGCGGTGGGCCTGGGATTCGCGGCCATAGAGAACATCCTTTACCTGGGAGACGCCCTGGTGACCGGTCTGGAGATCTTCATCGTCACCGCCGTGACCAGGGCAATCTCCTCCACCCTCCTCCATGCCAGCGCCACCGGCGTGGCCGGGTACGGGGTGGCCAGGTACAAGCTCGCGGGGGAGGAGGGCGTGGCGACACACTACATCCAGTTCTTGATCATTGCCATCCTGATGCACGCGGTGTTCAACTTCTTCGCCATACTGGGCGTGATCTACTCCGATGGAGGGGAGAACGCCTTCTTCGTCGGGCTGATAGTCAGCATCATGCTGGCGGTGCTGTCCTTCACCTTCATCCGCAGGAAGATCAGGGAGCTGGACCTGGAGAGCGATCTTGCGTTCGGGAGGATGTGATCATGGATATGGAGATCGACGGTTGCATGCTGGAGCTGGTCCAGGGGGATATCACCGAACAGGACACCGATGCGGTGGTGAACGCGGCCAACTCCTCGCTCATGGGAGGGGGAGGGGTGGACGGCGCCATTCACCGGGCCGGGGGCCCCGAGATACTGGAGGAGTGCAGGCGCATCCGGGAGAAGCAGTGGCCGGATGGCCTTCCCACCGGCAAGGCGGTGATCACCACAGCCGGCAGGATGAAGGCAAGGTACGTCATACACACGGTGGGTCCGGTGTGGAGGGACGGTGGCGGGGGAGAGGACGACCTGCTGGCCGATGCCTACAGGAACTCGCTGGAGCTCGCGGTAAGGAGCGGATTGAACAGCGTCTCCTTCCCCTCCATAAGCACCGGCGCCTACGGGTTCCCGGTGGAGAGGGCCGCCGGTATAGCCCTCTCCACCGTCAGGGACTTCTTGGAGGAGAGTGGTTCTTTGGAACGGGTGGTCTTTGTCCTCTTCGGAAGGTCGGATCACGAGGTCTATCTGAAGGCGGCCGGGGACATCCAGTAGGGAGGTCCGACGCGGCCAAAATCCTAATAGGCGGCATGTTATAATGTCGCAGACCCGGGTTCTGGACCGACGGGATCCGGCACCGCCACGGAGGAAGGGAATGAGGTTCTGGGACGAGGGAACGGAGACCATGCCCAGGGAGGAACTGGACCGCCTGCAGCTCCGCCTGCTCAGGGGGACGGTCCACAGGCTCTACAGGAACTCGCGGTTCTACCATGACCGCATGAGGGAGGCCGGGGTGAGGCCCGATGACATCAGGGAGATCTCCGACTCGGTGAAGCTGCCCTTCATGTACAAGACGGACCTGAGGGACCACTACCCAGACCTCATCTTCGCCGTGCCCCGGAGGGAACTGGTTCGCTACCATGCCTCCTCCGGGACCACCGGGAAGCCGACCGTGGTGGGGTACACCCGGAACGATATCGACATGTGGTCCAACTCCCTGGCCCGCGCTCTGATCTCCGCCGATCTGGGTGAGGAGGACGTGGTGCAGGTGTCCAACGGGTACGGTCTGTTCACCGGAGGGCTGGGATTCCACTACGCCGCGGAGAGGATCGGCGCCACCGTGGTCCCCGCCTCCACGGGCAACACCAAGAGGCAGATCGGGCTGATCAGGGACCTCCGGGTGACGGCCATAGCGGCCACCCCCTCCTACATGGTGCACATGGACGAGGTGGCCGAGTCCTTGGGCGTATCCATCAGGGACGACACCCTGCTCAGGGTGGGTCTGCTGGGGGCGGAGCCCTGGTCGGAGACCATGCGGGACAGCATACAGAGGAACATGGGGATCCGGGCACAGAACTGCTACGGGGCCAGCGAGCTCGCCGGACCCATGTTCACCGAATGCGCGGAGCAGTCCGGCATACACATCTGGAAGGACATCGCCATGATCGAGGTGATCGACCCGGACACCGGGGAGTCCCTCCCCCCGGGGGAGAGGGGGGAGATCGTGCTGACCATGCTCCAGAAGGAGGCCATGCCCATGGTGCGCTACCGCATCGGTGACATCTCCCAGATCGATGACGAGGTCTGCGCGTGTGGAAGGACACATCCCAGGCTGCGCAGGATCTCCGGTCGGGTGGACGACATGCTCATCATCAGGGGGATCAACGTCTTCCCCTCCCAGGTGGAGCACACCCTCATGTCCATGCCCCAGGTGGGGGAGCACTACGAGATCCACGTGGACAGGGAAGGTAGCCTGGACACGATGGAGGTCAGGGTGGAGCTGAGCAGGGAGGCGTTCACCGACGACATCATCAAGCTCCGGGACATCAGGCAGGAGGTCGCCGACCGGCTGAGGGAGGTGCTGAACATCAAGGTGGGGGTGCACCTGGTGGAGCCGGGGACCCTGCCGCGGTTCGAGGGGAAGGCCAAGCGGGTCATCGACAGGAGAATTACGGACGTGTGACACCAACTTGTGCGTCCCGCTCTGGTCGGGGGACGATCGGAGGGATTCGGGAGGATCCGGCGTCCCACCCCGATGCCATCGAGGGAATGGAGGATCATCATGGACCCCTGGGCCCTTCCGTCTCCTTCAATTCTGCAAATCATTAAATAAGCCCAATGGCATTCGTGCCAGAACGGGTCATGCTATCGCATAGCACGAAGTCACGCAGCTCCGACCTAAGCGATAATGACTCTGCAAGGTCGGTTCCAAGATAGAACTGGAGGAATTGCCATGTTCGGTATCGAGGATCCTCAGATATGGGGTGGTTATCTGATCGCCATAGTATTGGCCGGTGCGGCCGCCGTCTACGGACTTCTGAATTGGAACAAGGGGGCGGCGGAGGAGACCGACGAAGAGGAATCGGATCAGGGCGATTGAGATGGTCGACCCCGTCATCCTCGGTGCGGTGACCGCCGTTTACATAGTCGTCATCATGTACCTCGGCTACCTGGGTTATAAGAAGACCCAGGAGGAGGAGGACTTCATGGTGTGCGGGAGGAAGATCCACCCCGTGGTCCTGGCGTTCTCCTACGGCGCCACCTTCATCTCCACCTCGGCCATAGTGGGCTTCGGGGGTATGGCGGCCCACCTGGGCATGGGACTGATATGGCTCACCGTCCTGAACATAGGCGTGGGCATCATCATCGCCTTCATCATCTTCGGCAGGAGGACCAGGGACATCGGCTGCCGACTGAAGGCGGTCACCTTCCCCGACCTGCTGGGAAAATGCTACAGATCGGGCTTCATGCAGTCGATCACCGGGCTGATCATCTTGGTGGGAATGCCCCTGTACACGGCGGCCATCCTCATAAGCGGGGCGAGGTTCATCGAGAACACCATGGCCATCCAGTACGACATGGCCCTGATAGGTTTCGTTCTCATCGTGGCCGTCTACGTCATCGCCGGGGGCCTCATCGCGGTCATGTACAGCGATGCGCTGCAGGGAGGGATCATGATGGTGGGCATGGTCATCCTTCTGGTCTCCACCTACCTGATACTGGGAGGGGTGGAGACGGCCAATGCCGATCTGGTAAGCCTGTCCCCCCTGGTACCCTCAGGACTGGCCTCGGCCGGACACACCGGGTGGGCCTCCATGCCGGAGCTCGGATCCCCCATATGGCTGAACATGATCACCACCATCGTGCTAGGGGTCGGCATCGGCGTGCTGGCCCAGCCCCAGTTGGTGGTCCGCTTCATGACCGTGAAGGACAGCCGCTCCCTGGACAAGGCGGTGTTCGTGGGGGGCCCGTTCATCCTTCTGATGACCGGGGTGGCCTTCACGGTCGGGGCGCTCACCAACGTCTACTTCATGCGTGAGGAAGGGCTCCTCGCCACCGAGGCGGCCGGGGGGAACATCGACTCCATCATACCCATGTTCATCAACTCGTCCATGCCGGACGCCTTCGTGGTGGTGTTCATGCTGGCCCTCCTGGCGGCGGCCATGTCCACCCTGAGCTCGCTGTTCCACACCATGGGCACCTCGGCCGGATACGACCTCTGGAGGAACGTCCGCCATCTTCGCTTCTTCTCATTTCTGGAGGCGAACATGTCCCGACTCGGGCGGCCCTTGACGATCAAGGGAAAGGAGCTGCCCAAGAAGAACTACCGGGCCAGTCAGATAGGCACCGGATTCATGATCCTGGTCTCCATCGTCATCGCCTACCTGATGCCCGGGAGCATCATCGCCAGGGCGACGGCCATGTTCTTCGGGCTGTGTGCCTCGGCATTCCTGCCGGCTTACGCCCACGCCCTCTACAGCAGGAAGCCCTCCACCTGGGCGGCGAAGGCCTCCCTGGCGGTGGGGGCGGTGACCTGGTTCACCTGGACCGCCTTCGTCCATGTCGCCGAATCGGCTCCGCTGGGGATCTCCAAGTTCCTGTTCGGTGAGGATGCGGTGCTTGGGATGCCCTGGCAGAATGTGGATCCACTGGTCATCTCCCTTCCACTTTCGATCGCCGCACTGGCCGTGGCCCTTCTGATAGATAGGTGGCGGAGGTAGTGCCAGGCGTACTGGAAAGATATTCGGGAAGCGATAAATAACAGGAAGGACATTGACCGGGCCGCGTGGACCCATCCCATGCCCGTTCAGGGTTCAAGCGAACCGCCGAGATCTCCGAGGGAGGCGTGGTGACGGTCAGGGGGTGCTCGACCTGGTGGATCCTGTAATATTCGGTGCACTGGCAATAGCCTACCTGATCCTCATCTTGGTTCTTGGCATCCATGGTCGCCGGAGGACCCGCGGTGCGGAGGACTTCCTGGTGGGCGGGAGGAGGATGCATCCCATCGTCCTGGCACTGTCCTACGGGGCCACCTTCATATCCATCTCGGCGATCATAGGGTTCGGCGGCGTGGCAGGTGAGCTGGGGATGGGGCTCGTATGGCTGGTGGTCCTGAACATCGGTCTGGGCGTCCTGATCTCCTTCGTAGTCTTCGGAAAGAGGGTCAGGGAGGTGGGCAGCAGGCTGGGGGCGGTCACCTTCCCCGACCTGATGGGCAAGTGCTACGACTCCCCCATGATGCAGACCGCGAGCGGTTTCATCATACTGGTGGGGATGCCCCTATACTCCGCGGCCATCCTCATCGGGGGGGCACACTTCATCTCGACCGCCCTCGGCCTTCCCTTCGATCTCTCACTCCTGGGATTCGCCTTGGTGGTGGCGGTCTACGTCATCTTGGGGGGATTGGTCACGGTCATGCACACCGAGGCGGTCCAGGGCGCCATCATGTTCGTGGGCATGATCGTCCTCCTGGTACTGACCTATTCCATGCTGGGCGGAGTGGGCCCCGCCAACGCCGATCTGACCTCGATGGTGGACATGGTCCCGAAGGACCTCTGGGAGGCGGGTCACCGGGGCTGGACGGCCATGCCCGAGTTGGGTTCGCCGATCTGGTTGACCCTGATAACCACACTGACCCTGGGTGTGGGGATCGGGGCCCTGGCCCAGCCCCAGCTGGTGGTCCGCTTCATGACCGTGAGGGACAACCGCTCCCTGAACAGGGCGGTGGCGGTGGGCGGGATATTCATACTGCTGCTCACCGGGGGCGCGTACACCCTCGGGGCGCTGACCAACGTCTACTTCATGCAGGAGCAGGGGGAGATAGCCACCAAAGCGGTGGGAGGGAACATCGACTCCATCATACCCATGTTCATCAACTCGTCCATGCCGGACGCCTTCGTGGTGGTGTTCATGCTGGCCCTCCTGGCGGCGGCCATGTCCACCCTGAGCTCGCTGTTCCACACCATGGGCACCTCGGCCGGATACGACATGTGGAGGAACCTAAAGGATTCCAAGATATCCGTCCTGTGGAAGGGTAGGGCCGGCCGGGTGCTGGATCGGTTACCGCTCCCCGGACAGGATTCTTTCACCGGGATCCAGGTGGGCATCCTCCTTATGATCATCGTCTCCGTTGCGGTGGCCTTCCTTCTTCCAGGCAGCATCATCGCCAGGGCGACGGCCATGTTCTTCGGGCTTTGTGGTTCCGCCCTCCTCCCGGTCTACGCCCACGCCCTCTACTCAAAGAGGCCATCCGCAAAGGCGGCCCAGGCATCGCTGGCGGTCGGAAAGGTGACCTGGCTTTCCTGGACGACGTTCGTGCACCTGCACGAGTCGTCCTCACTCGGCATATCCCACTTCCTCTTTGGACAGGAGGCAGTCCTGGGTAGCCACATGCAGGTGGTGGATCCCCTGATAGTGGCCCTGCCCTGCTCCACCGCCGCCCTCCTCGTCGTATGGTACCTGGAGAAGAGAGGGATCCTGTTCAAAGGGCCGGGTGTATGATCCCAGGCCCTTTTCGCAAGCAATTTATCTCCAGACCTTTCATATGCGCAATCGATGTTCGAGAAGAAGTACGATCTCATCGTCATCGGTTCCGGTGCCGGGATGAACGTCGCGGCCAGGGCCAGGGGGAACGGCATGTCGGTGGCCCTGGTGGAGCACGGGACCATGGGCGGAACCTGCCTGAACCACGGGTGTATTCCCAGCAAGATCATGATCTATCCGGCCGACGTGATCCGGGAGGTGGAGAACGCCGAGAGGCTCGGCGTGCACGCGAAGGTGGAGGATCTCGATTGGTCAACCGTGCGGAAGAGGATGTGGGAGCTGGTACTGGAGGACAGGCACTCGATGGAACATGGGGTGGAGGAGAACGAGGGGCTCGACCTGTATCGGGAGACCGGGCGCTTCATCAAGAGGAAGGTGCTCCAGGTGGGAGAGCACCGCATCACCGCCCCCACCATCATGATCGCCGCCGGGGTATCCACCGACGTTCCCGACCTTCCGGGTCTGGAGGGGGCCGGATATCTGACATCGGAGACCCTCTTCGACATCCAGGACCTGCCGGAGAGCCTGGTGATCCTGGGAGGGGGGTACAAGGCCTGTGAGTTCGCCCACTTCTTCTCCGCCTTCGGAACGCGGGTGGCCATCGTGGGCCACAACCCGGACCTGATCCCCGGGGAGGAGCCCGAGGCCAGGAACCTGGTCAGGGACGTTCTTAGCGACAACGTCGAGGTGCACACCAACCGGGAGCCGGTGGCCGTCAGCTCCGAGGTGGGTACCAAGGCGGTTCTCCACCGGGACCGGGAGGATGGGGAGGAGATCGTCACCCGGGGTCAGGAGATACTGGTGACCACGGGGGTGAGGAGCAATGCCCCCCAGCTGCGGCCGGGAGAGACGGGGGTGGAGCTGGACGACAGGGGCTACATCAAGGTGGACGGGTACCTGGAGACCACCCGGCCGGGGATCTTCGCCTTCGGCGACATCCTGGGGCGGACCATGTTCAGGCATACCGCAAACCACCAGAGCGACATCGCCTACGTCAACGCCTTCGGGGACCACAGGGTCGAGCTTGACGAGCATGCCGTGCCCCACGCGGTCTACACCGATCCCCAGGTGGCCTCGGTGGGCATGAACCTCTCGGAGGCCCTGAGGACCGACCGGGCGGTGTTGGTGGGCTACTCCGAGTACGGGGCGACGGCGAAGGGCTATGCCATGGGTGAGGAGCACTCCTTCGTGAAGGTGGTGGTCGATGGGGATACCCTGGAGATCCTGGGGGCTACCGTGGCCGGCCCCCGGGCCCCCCTATTGGTCCAGCCGATAGTCTACCTGATGAACGCTGGTAACGGGGACTACCTGCCCTTGGCCAGGAGTCAGGTGATCCACCCGTCGCTGAGCGAGGTGGTGGTGGGCGCCTTCGGCAACCTGCACGATGCCAGGCATCATCATCACTGAGAACTCACTTGCGCCTTGCGGCCTGCTCCAGCCTGGCCAGCTTCTTTAAATGGAACCTACCGGTGATGCCGCAGATGTAGGGTATCGGGGGTACCAGGTAGATGATGGAGCCTATCAGGGCCATCAGCTTCTTTCCCGGGCGGAGTACATCGATCTTGGAGACGATCGGGTCGTGCATGTCCGCCTCCCGGATCAGGCCGAAGATGGACTTGAGCATCAGGACGTCCGAGGCGATCACCACGCCGACGCTCCAGGAGATGACCTTCTCCAGGCGCCAGCTGTCCCCCTTGACGTGCGTGCTCTTATCCAGTATCGATCGTCTCAGGTCCTCGGCGGTCTCCCCCTCGAATAGGGTGTAGGCGTCGGCCAGGGTGGACAGGGTGTGGGAGTCGCTTCCCCCCACCTGGGCCCATCTCCCGGAGGATCCCCACTGGGCCGCCTTGGTGTTGGCGAACCCGTCGATGTGTCCGGCGTTCAGCACCTCGATGGCATCGATGTCCAAATGATCGATCCGGTCGCCCAGGGCGGGACAGTGCAGCGAGAAGGGATGGGGAGCGATCACCAGACCGTCCTGCTCCCGGATCCTGATTATGGTCTCCTCGGCGGACATACCAGGTGGTATGTACTCCTTCAGGAAGAGGCCTATCAGCTCCCCCTCCGAGGTGGAGATCTCTTCCCCCACCACCACCTCCAGACCGGGATAGTCCTCGGCGCATCTCCTGGCCTCCAGCGCGCCATCGATGGCGTTGTGGTCGGTGATGCAGATGACCGATAGCCCCATGGAGTGGGCGTTCTTCACCACGTCCTGGGGATCCGAGACCGATTCGGGGAACCTCAGGAACCCCAATCTCCCTATGCCGGAGTGCTTGGTATGGATGTGGACGTCCGCCCTAGACATCATCGATTGCCTAAATTTACTTCTGCAATAAATAATAATCGCATCCCGTCTTTGGACGAGCGGAATCTCCGTCGATACTGGTGGTCCTCTGCCTACAGGCCGGCGAATGGCGGTCCCATCGCATCAGGACGACAGTCCCGATGGCCGGGGGCCTGGTGGTCTACTTCGACCTCTCCAGCAGCCTATCGGCCACCGCCTCTCCCAGTTGGAAGCACTCCTCTCGATCCTCCTCACCCGGCACGTACTTCACCTGCAATCCGTCGAGCATGATCAGACCGGCCTTCTTCATGTGGTCCTGCAGGGAGCGTACCGCTCCCCCTCCCCATCCGTAGGAGCCGAAGGCGGCGCCCACCCTGCCCTTGGGGCGGAGCCCCTTCATGTATTCGACGAAGTCCGCCACCTGCGGGAAGATGCAGTTGTTGATGGTGGGGGACCCTACCAGGAGGGCACCGGCCTCCAGGACCTCGGTCATCACCTCGCTCCGTTCGGTATCCTTCAGTCGGTGGACGGACACCTCCACACCCTTGGAGGCGACGCCCTCCGCGATCTCCTCCGCCATGGTCTTGGTGCTCCCCCACATGGTGTCGTAGGCGATGACCACCCTGTTCCCGGTCTCCCCCCTGGCCCACCGGAGATAGGCCTCCACGATCTGTCCGATCTTCGTCCTCCAGATGATGCCGTGGGAGGGGGCGATCATGTTCAGCTCCAGGTCCTTTACCTTCTCGTACACCTTCAGGAACTTGCGGCCGAAGGGAAGGAGGATGTTGGCGTAGTACTTGGCCGCCTCGTACATCAGGGTGCACTCGTCCACCTGATCGTCGAACCGTATCCCGCTGGCCCAGTGCTGCCCGAAGCCGTCCATGGAGAAGAGTATGCCGTCCTCCACGATGTAGGTGAACATGGAGTCCGGCCAGTGCAGCATGGGCGTCTCCACGAACCTCAGGGTCCTCTGGCCGATGGAGATCTCCTGGCCGTCCTCCACCGCCTCCATCTCCAGGTCCTCGTAGTGCTCGGCCAGGTTCTCCACCCCCCTCCTGGAGGCCAGGATCCTGGCCCCGGTCCGCCTCTGCATCTCCTTCAGGGAGGCGGAGTGGTCCATCTCGGTGTGGTTGGAGACGATGAGGTCCACCTCTTCCAGGTCGATGACCGAGGCCACCCGGTCCCTCAGCTGGCTGACCACGGAGTGCTTCACCGTGTCGATCAGCACGTTCCTCTCGCCCGTGATCAGGTAGGCGTTGTACGAACTCCCCCTGGGCGTCTCGTAACCGTGAAAATTTCGGAGGTCCCAGTCGATCGCGCCCACCCAATACACATCATCGGAGATCTTCACTGCCTGCGTGATATCCACCCGATAACGATAGGCGACCCTCCCCGTCTTATGGTTTCCGGCGGTCACTCGGAGTAGTAGTACTCCCCCTTGGACTTCTGCTCCCTGTCCAGCCGGGAATCGGGCTTGTTGATGCGGGGCCTCTTGGTCTCGTTGTCCCTCCGGAAGGTGATGTCCAGCTCCCGGAGGAACATGTTCATCCCCTCCCGCATGTGGAAGGGCCCCCTGGCCGTTCCGGACTCCCCCGGTTCACCGGAGAAGACCATCAGGGAATCGGAGACCATGTCGATGAAGTAGGTGTCGTGGTCCACCACCAGACCGCTCCTCCCCCTCTTCTCCATCACCCTGCGCACCGTCTTCGCCGCCTGCATCCTCTGGCTGGAGTCCAGGTAGGCGGAGGGCTCGTCCAGCAGGTAGAGGTCGGCGTCCCGGGCCAGGCACAGGGCGATGGCCGCCCTCTGCAGCTCCCCGCCCGAGAGGTTCTTCACCCGCTTCTCGAATAGGTGCTTCAGGGCCAGGGGATGGGAGACCTCGGTCTCGAAGAAACCGGAGTCGAAGAACTCCTGGGCCTGGAGGAGGAACAGCTCCCTCACCGTGCCCTCGAAGTCGGGGTCGATGTACTGGGGCTTGTAGCTCACCTGGACGGACCCGTCCACCTCCCCCCTGGTGGGCTCCATAACCCCGGCCAGCATCTTGACGAAGGTGGTCTTCCCTATGGCGTTGGGCCCCACCACGCCCACCGTCTCCCCCATCTTGATCCTCCCCGGCTCCACCTCCAGGGCGAAGTGATCGAAGTCCATCCCCAGCCGCCCGTACTCGATCAGACTGCCGGTCCCCCATTCCTGCCTGGGGGGATGGGTCTCGAACTCTATCCTGGTCTCCCGGAAGCGAATGTTCTCCTCCCTCAGGTATCCGTCCAGGTAGGCGTTGATGGAGGTCCTGACCTGCCTGGGGTGGGCGAACACCCCGAAGGCGCCCTCGGACCCGTAGACCAGGTAGACGTTGTCCGCCAGGAAGTCCAGTATGGCCAGGTCGTGCTCGATGACCATCACCTCCCTCTCCTGGCTGAGGTCCCTGATCGCCCGGGCCACCTTGATCCTCTGGTAGATGTCCAGGTAGGAGGAGGGCTCGTCGAAGAAGTAGACGTCCGAGTCCTTAAGGATGGTGGCGGCCAGGGCCACCCTCTGCAGCTCTCCACCGGAGAGCTTCGCTATGTCCCGGTCCACCGCCTCGGAGAGGTCCATGAGCTCGACGGCCTCCTCCACCGTCATCCTCTCCGCCACCTTGTCCAGCAGGTCCCTCACCATTCCCTGGTGGACCCGGGGGAGCTTGTCCACGTACTGGGGCTTGAGCGAGGTGGTTATCTTCCCGTTGAACAGCCTCTTCAGGTAATCGTGCAGCTCGGTCCCGGCGAAGTGCTCCAGCACCTCCTCCCGCGTGGGCGGGTCCTCGTACCTCCCCAGGTTGGGCGTCTCCTGCCCGGAGAGGAGCTTCAGGGCGGTGGACTTGCCTATGCCGTTCGGACCCAGTACGCCCACCACCATGCCCGGCTTGGGCACCGGCAGACGGTAGAGCCGGAAGGCGTTCAGCCCGTACTGGTGGACCATCTCCTCCTCCAGCTCGTCCGGCAGCCCGATGATCTTTATGGCCTCGAAGGGGCACTTGTTCACGCAGATGCCGCAGCCGACGCACAGGTCCTCGGAGATCACCGGCTTCCCCTTCTCCCCGATCTCGATGACCTCCACCCCTGTCCGCACCTTCGGACAGAACTTGATGCACTCCCTACTGCACTTCTTGGGCTGGCACCGATCCCTGAGGACGACCGCGATGCGCATGGACTCGGCAATAGGAAGGGAGCATAAAAAGATGATTGTGGATGGTCTTGACGATCCCCATAGACCCCCGGATCGAGGGAACGGAGGATATCTGACTGGCCCGATTGCAAACCTTAAATCCTACCTCCACGATTCGCACTTGGTTCCGATGGCTAAGTACGTAGTATGCACCGCATGGCCTTACTCTAATGGAATAATCCACGTCGGTCACGTGGCCGGCTCCCTCCTGCCCCCGGACATCTTCGCCAAGTTCCACCGCGTCCGGGGGAACGAGGTGCTGATGGTCTCCGGTTCGGATCAGCATGGAACGCCGGTCACGGTTAGGGCGGAGAAGGAGGGGGTCACCCCGGAGGAGGTGGCCGAGAGGTACCACAGGATCAACAAGCAGTGCATAGAGGACCTGGGGATCACCTACAGCCTGTTCACAAAGACGCACACCGAGAACCACTTCGAGGTGGTGCACGACATATTCCTCACCCTGCTGGACAAGGGCCATCTCTACAAGAAGGAGACCCTCCAGTACTACTGCCCGAGCTGCGCGCGCTTCCTCCCGGACAGGTACGTGGAGGGCGTCTGCGAGCGATGCGGCTACGAGCACGCCAGGGGGGACCAGTGTGAGAACTGCGGGGCCACATTCGATCCAGGGGACCTGGAGGGACCGATCTGCACCAACTGCCGGACCGAACCGCTGCTCCGGGAGACCGAGCATTACTTCTTCCGTCTGAGCGAATTGCAGGACGACCTGAGGGAATGGGCCGAGGGGATGGGGCACTGGAAGCAGAACGTCAAGACCTTCACCATGAACTGGCTGGACCAGGGCCTCAACGACCGGGCGATCACCAGGGACATGTCCTGGGGGGTACCGGTACCGCTGGAGGGCTGGGACGACAAGGTCATCTACGTGTGGTTTGAGGCGGTCATCGGCTACCTGTCGGCCTCCAAGGAGTGGGCCAAGATCATCGGTCGACCGGAGGGGTGGAGGGAATTCTGGGAGGACCCCCAGGTGCCCCACTACTACTTCCTGGGCAAGGACAACATCCCCTTCCACACCATCATATGGCCGGCCATACTGATGGGATACGGGGGGCTGAACCTGGCATACGATGTGCCGGCGAACGAGTTCCTCACCTTCAAGGGGGAGCAGTTCTCCAAGAGCAGGGGTTGGGGGATCGACATGCCCTCCATGCTGGAGAGGTTCGATCCCGACATCATCCGCTTCTACATCTCGGCCAACATGCCCGAGAACAGGGACACCGACTTCTCCTGGGAGGACTTCCAGTCCCGGGTGAACAACGAGCTGGTGGCCACCCTGGGCAACTACTACCATCGGGTCCTCTCCTTCACCCACAAGCACTACGGGGAGGTCCCCCCCTATCAGGGGGAGGAGTGGGAGGAGGTCATGTCCGCGGTCAGATCCTACGTCCGGGAATGGGAGGACCACCTGTCCAACTGCCGGTTCAAGAAGGCCCTGAAGGCCGTCATGGATTTGGCCCAGTACGGTAATCGGTACTTCGACCGCGTGGCCCCATGGAGCCTGGTGAAGGAGGACCGGGAGGCCTGCGGATCCGCTTTGCGCCTGAACATGGAGATAGTGAAGGCGCTGGCGGTCATGAGCTACCCCTACGTCCCGCACTCGGCCAATAGGCTTTGGTCGATGATGGGTTTCTCGGGGGACATCGTGGAACAGGGCCCGGGTTGGATGGACTCCCCCCTGCAGGAGGGTCAGAGTCTTGAGAGGCCCGTTCCATTGTACTCGAAGGTGAGCATAGAAATGGGTGATAGCGTGTTCGGGGACTTCGAATCCATGGACCTCAGGATAGGCGAGGTGATGGAGGTCAAGGACCATCCAAACGCGGACAAGCTGATGGTCCTGGAGGTGGACATCGGAAAGAGGATCAGGCTGGTGGCCGGGCTCAAGGAGCACTACGGGAGGGAGCAGCTGGAGGGCAAGAGGATCGTGGTCCTCACCAATCTGAAGCCGGCGAAGCTCCGGGGCATCAAGTCCCAGGGCATGCTCCTTGCCGCCGACCATGGGGAGGAGGTCAGGGTACTCGTGCCCGAGGGGGAGACCACCGTGGGGGAGAGGGTGAACAGCAACATGGCCAGCTCCTCTAAGCAGCTGGGCTTCGAGGACTTCCAGAGGCTCGACCTCCGCATCGGGGAGGTCGGCGGGGACGGCAAGGCGAACGTGGGGCACCAGGTCGAGCTGGAGGCGCCCCCCGGATACCAGCCCCCCTCCAAGGTGGCCGTATTCCTCCCCTCGGGGGACTCCGATAGGGCACTCCCCCTCTTCACGGAGAACGGGGTCCCCATCACGGTGGACGGGGACATCTCCAAAGGGGCAAGGGTTCGATGAGGGCGGACCTCCACATCCACTCCCTGCACTCGGGGGACTGCGAACTGAGCGTGGACGCCATCCTGAGCATCGCCGAGAAGAAGGGCATGGAGGCGCTGTCCGTGGCGGATCACAACAGCCTGGCGGGGTCCCTTGAGGCGATGGAGAGGGCCGAGGGGATCATCGTCCTGCCGGCCATGGAGGTGACCACCGAGTGGGGTCACCTGTTGGCCTACCACATCACCGAGGAGGTGCCCAGGGGCCTGGAGGTGGGGGAGACTGTGGACAGGGTGCATGAGCTGGATGGGATAGCCGTCGCCCCCCATCCCTACAGGATCTGGTCAGGGCTGGGGGAGAGGGCGGTGAGGGAGAACGGGTTCGACGCTATCGAGGTGCGTAACGGCCGTTCCTTGGGAGCCGCTAACCGTAAGGCCCTGGCCCTGGCCAGGGAGCTGGACCTGCCCATGGTCGCCGGGAGCGACGCCCACAGTGCGGACAGTATTGGCAGGACCTACACCTCCTTCCCGGAGGACTGTAGATCGGTGGAGGAGATGGTCAGGGCCATCCTGGAGAACCGGGTAATGGTGGGTGGGGAGGAGCGAGGCGCGATGGAGTCAGTGGGCTACACGGTGAAGTGCGTCTCCCAGTGGATCGGTAGGGGCATGAGAAGGATCTAGAGGGTGACCTCCATCTCCGATACCTTCCCCCGGACCCTGCCCATGAGCTCGTCCAGGTCGACCTTGGGTTCCAGACCGATGACCATCATGTACCTGGGCCCCACCGTGGTCAGGACCAGTCTCTTCTCGGTTAACTTGAGGACCACATCGGTCAGATTTTCCTTCAGCTCCGACGAGGTGGTCTCCGCCGCACCCATGATGATGGCGGACATGGCCGCGTAGGTCTCCTCGTGCACGTCCTGGGGGGCGTTCCCCATGACGTACATCCCTCCCCTGGAGATCAGGGACACGTCGAGAACGGAATCCTCCGCCCTTATCTCGTCCAGAATGTCACTTACCCTTGACCATTCAGCCATGAAACCCACCTGTCCCCCGGGGATTATTGAAACAAGATTGAGTGGAGAAGATATAAACCTTTTCATATTAATATCTGGCACTGGGTATATCTCCTATGTTCCGCTGGCATTCCTGTCCAGCGAAAGGGGAAAGAAAAGTCCATATATGCTCGAAAATCTCTCCCATCCAGATGGGTGACAGTGACCTCTTCAGCCTTCTCGGCCTCCGCCTGAAAGGAAAGGAGGCATCCCGGATAGACAAGAACCTGGTTGGCTCCTTCAAGTCCCCCTTCTCCAGGGAGAGGGAGAGGATGAGGAAGAGGCTGATCAGGTTCTCCACCGAGAACCCACTGAATGCGGTGGGGGTACTGCTCAAGCACTACTTTCATCCCGAGGAGAGGGTGAGGGAGAACGTCCGGTCCACGCTGGAGGAGATAGTCTCCTCCACCGGAAAAGAGGCCCTGCTGGACAACCTCAAGACCCCCAACAGGAGGGTCAGGAGGGCGGTGATATCCTATCTGGAGGATCGTCATGGCGGGCATGCCGTCACCTACGGGTCCTTCTTCGAGCAGACCTGGCTCCTGCTGGCGATGGCCAAGAAGAAGGAGATACCGGTGGAAGACATCGAGAGACTGGCGGAGGTATCGAAGTCCGTGTTCCTCGAGGGGGACACGATCAAGGCGGTCCACGACATAGCCACCTGCCTGGATCTGGTGAAGCATCGTCACCGCAGCGTGGAGCAGCTGAAGGGCTACCTGGTGGACGTGCTGAAGCTCTCCCCGGAGCTGACCAGGATGGGGCTGTACAGCGGGAACATCGAGGAGGCCATGAAGAAGGCCAGGAAGGCCAGCAAGCGGAGGACCTATGACGAGACCGGGGAGATCATCCGGGAGAGGAGGGAGGAGAGCAGGTTGCGCGAGCAGCTGGAGTGGCTGGGAGATGTGGTCCATTCGGCGGGGGAGCAGCCCCCGGAACTGGAGCCCTCGGAGATGGAGGGGGCGGACGTCTGGGTGATCAACGGCCTGGAGGAGCTGATCAACTCGGTCACCTCCGCCACCCTGGCCGGGGATGGGACCAGGGCCATGGGGCATCTCTGTTCCTTCATAGAGGAGGACCTCAGGGGCTTATACGAGGAGAACCTGGCCCCGCGGGTAAAGGAGGGGGATGGGTCCGCCTCCCTCACCCTCTACACCGCCTCCCTGGTCTGCCTCAAGCTGGCCGCCCCCCTGATGCCCACGGCCGCGGAGGAGGTCTACCAGAACCACTTCCGGGAGCACGAGGAGGAGCCCACCGTCCATGTGGTGAGGTGGCCCGACATCGTGATGCGCCTGATGGGATGACCCCATCCATTTCTGCCGAATGCTGGACGTTCGTAATATTTATATCCAATGTCTCTCCTATGCACATGGGAGGGATGCACTATGCCAAATTCTTTGGTAAAGAATGCGCTGGCAGACTATCAAGAAGAGAATTCCGATCAGGAGGAACCTTCTCCTCCGCAGCAGGAGCAGGCTCCTCCGCAGCAGGAGCCCGTCTCCCAGGATTCGAACAGTTCTCAAGTTGACGAGGAGCTGAAGAAGATCGCTGACCAACTGGACGTCTGTATCAAGATCGTCGGCTCCGGCGGCGGCGGATCCAACACCATCAACCGCTGCGTGGAGGGCGGGATAGACGGTGCCCAGCTCTGCGCGTTGAACACCGATGCGAAGCACCTGCTCACGGTGAGGGCGTCCAAGAAGATCCTCATCGGCAGGACGCTCACCAAGGGCCTCGGCGCCGGGGCGATACCCCACGTGGGGGAGCAGGCGGCCAGGGAGAACGACATGGAGATCAGGGAGTTCCTTAACGGGGCAAGCATCGTGTTCATCACCGCCGGCATGGGGGGCGGCACCGGAACCGGTGCCGCCCACTACGTGGCCAGGATAGCGAAGGAGCAGTTCCAGTCGCTGACGCTCGGGGTGGTCACCCTGCCGTTCAAGGCGGAGGGATCCATGAGGATGGAGAACGCCCTGCAGGGACTGAACAGGCTGCGGATGCTCTGCGATACCACCATCGTCATCCCCAACGACAAGCTCCTCGATCTGGTGCCCAAGCTGCCGGTGGACGCCGCCTTCAAGGTGGCCGATGAGGTGCTCATGCAGACCCTGAAGGGTCTGACCGAGATCATCACCAAGCCCGGGCTGGTCAACCTCGACTACAGCGATATCCAGACCATCATGAAGGAAGGCGGGGTGGCCTTCGTGGGGATCGGGGAGGCCGATCAGGACGAGGACGACCGGGTCGAGGTGGCGGTGCAGGAGGCCCTCTCCTCCCCGCTGCTGGGCGAGATCGATCCCAGGGAGGCCCAGGGCGCCCTGATCCGCGTGGTGGGAGGACCGGAGATGACGGTGTCCGAGGCCGAGAAGGCCGCCGAGATCGTCTCCAGCCGGATGAGCGACCGGGCCAGGATAATATGGGGATGCTCCGTCGAGGAGGAACAGGAGGGATCCATAAGGATTCTCCTGATCATCACCGGTGCCAAGTCCAAGTACATGCTGGGCAATGAGGGGGGACAGGTCACCTCCCCCATCGATGACAGGATGGAGGTCTCCAAGATGCAGGCCCCCGCCCACGATTACGGATACTCCTCCCAGTCGGATGACGACACGGGGATAGACTTCGTCCGATGAGCTAGAGGTCGAAGTCGTCCCTGAAGCCCAGTACGGGGCAGGGCTCCATGCACTCCCCGCAGTGGGAGCACAACCCCTCGGAGATGGTCACCCCCTCCTCGCCCAGGTCAAGGGCCCCCTCTGGGCAGAGCCCCAGACACACTCCACAGGAGAGGCAGTCCATCGCCTTGACCACCACCCTGTGGGCCATCTCCATCCGCTTCCTCGCCACAGGGGTGTCGCCGGAGGCATGGATGCGTCCCTCCTCCAGGACGGTGGCACCGTTGGCCGAGACCGATCCGCCCCGTCGTTCCACCTCCCCCAGGATGTTCATCAGGTTCCCCACCCTTTCCAGGTCCAACTCTCGCGGGAGGGAGGCGCGCACCTCCCCCTCTCCTTCGCTCACCGAGGGGGTCCATCTCCCTGCCCCCGTCCTGTCGGCTTCCACCGGATGACCAAGGCGGTCCAACTCCTTCATCAGGGAGGAAGGCGGGCTCCTCCACCTCCACAGGCCGAATTCCACCCATTCCCGGGGCAGCCCCCTCTCCTCGGCGAATCGGTGGAGGCGTTCCTTCCACTCGCGGAATTCCCCGCAGCGTTCTTCCACCATCGACATCTCCCCCAGGTCCGAGGCGGGGCACATGTAGCAGCCGATGCGGTCCAGGCCCCGGGCGTACCAGGGGTTGTAGCTCACGTCCTTCCCCAGGATGTACAGCCAGACGTGAAAGGAGGTCCACTCCTGGATGGGGGCCGCCCCCACCTGCCCCGGCGTCCATGGATTGTCCCATACCCGGGGCTTCTCGGAGCGGCTCTCCGACTCGTACCTCCTCTGTCCGATGAGGGAGAGCACCCCGGACGGGAATCGCCTCCTCATCAGCATCACGGTGGGCCCCAGCTTGACCGTCTTGCAGCACCACCTGTTGTCCCGCCCCGGAGGTCCGAACATGGCCATCGATCTCTCGAAGACCCTCCGGTCGGCCCTCTGGGTGATCAGCTCCAGCCCCTGCTCCTCGGAGAACCTCTGGACGTACTCCACGGTCTCCGGGAACTCCAGGCCGGTGTCCACGAATATAAGCGGCGGCCGCAGCCCGGCATCCATCGCGAGGAGGGCACAGGCCAGGCTGTCCTTTCCACCGGAGAAGGAGACCGCGATGGGAAGGTCGATGCCCTCCATGGTCCTTCTGATGAACCTGACCGCCTCCTCTTTTCGGCGGTGGATCACTCCCTCGTTCGCCTGGATTATCTCCTCCCAGGAGGGTCTTACTTCCCTTGGGGGTGACTCCTCGGGGGCACCCACCCACCGGGTCTTGACGGCCATGCCCCGGTTCCTCTCCATCATCTCCTCATGGTCCATCCTGGAGATCCCGGTGGCGATGGCCCGACGGTCCTGGGTCAGTACCATCGCCTCCTCCCCCGGGGAGATGGGGCCGTGCACCTCCAGTACTCCCGGGGCCAGCATGTTTGCCCCCTCTCCAATGGGCCCCACCGCGCCCGGGTCGGCGATGACGAGGCCCCTGGAGGCGACTTCCTGGATGATCCTGGCCCCGGCCATCCTCATGACCAGCACCCATCTGCCGTCCACATCGTACCGGAGGGTACCGATCACCCGCCCGTCGATGAGCACCTCGTCCATGCGATCCAGACCGGGGATCCTGTTCAGCAGGACCGCCCTGGCCGGGGGTAGAAGGGCGAGCCCGGTCCCCTCACCGAACTGCCTGTCGGCCACCTCCCTGATCAGGTCCAGATCGGCCTGGAAGGCCGGCCGGACCTCCCCGGGCGGGGTGAGGTCCACTGCCCCCGTCGGATTCCCACATCGGGGACAGTTATCCTCCTCCAGCACCGGCAGGTTGCACCCCTGGCACCAGCGGAGGTACATCCTCCCCAGCCTGATCGCGCCCATGATGCCGGCCAGAGAAAGGCCCGTATAAATATGCATCGTGGGGACTCAAAGATAAATAATATGAGGAGAGAAATAGAGGGACCACTATGAGAGCGACCAGGAGAGCGCTGGACATCAATTACGCCATCGCCGACATCCTCTTCCCGGCCAGGGAGCTGGAGAAGAAGGGTGTGGAGGTGACCAAGCTCTACATCGGGGACCCCAACAAGTTCGATTACCGCACACCCAAGGTGATGAGGGACGCGCTCTGCCGGGCGGCGGAGAGATGCGATCACGGGTACGCCGACTCGGAGGGTGCCATGGAGCTAAGGGAGGCGGTGGTGGGGAAGGAGAGGAGGAAGAACCGTCTCTCCATCGATGTGGAGGACGTCTACATCACCACGGGGGTCACCGAGTCCCTCCAGATGATCATGGCCAGCCTGCTGGATCCGGGGGATGAGTTCCTGCTCCCCGGGCCCGGCTATCCCCCCTACGACCTGTTCATCCACTACTTCCGGGGGAAGGCGGTCCCCTACCGCACCGACGAGGACAACGACTGGCAGCCGGACCTGGACGACCTGAGGGCCAAGATCACCTCAAGGACGAGGGGCATATCGGTGATCAATCCCAACAACCCCACCGGGACGGTGTACTCCCGCAGCACGCTCCAGGAGATGGTGGACATAGCAGGCGAGCACGATCTGCCCCTGATCACTGACGAGATATACGACCTGATGACCTTCGAGGGGGAGCACCACTCGCCGGCCACCATGGCGGGGGACGTCCCGGTGATCATCTTCAACGGCATGTCCAAGTCCTTCCTGGTCCCCGGATGGAGGGTCGGTTACATGGCCTTCGTGGACGGCACGGGGGCCCTGGATCAGGTGAAGGACGGGGTGCTCAGGCAGCTCGGCCTGAGGATCTCGGCGAACCACCCCTGCCAGCTGGCCTCGGCCGAGACCCTGCGCGGTCCCTGGGATTTCCTGGGGGAGCTCAGGGAGAAGCTGAAGAGGCGGTCGGACTTCGCCCACCGAAGGCTGAACGAGATACCGGGGATCAGCACCACCAGGCCGCGGGCGGCCTTCTACATCTTCCCCAGGGTGGAGGGCGGTCCGTGGAGGTCGGACAAGGAGTTCGTGCTGGATGCGCTGGAGAACGCCCACGTTCTCCTGGTGCCCGGGGACGGCTTCTGCAGCCAGTACGGGACCGGCCACTTCCGCTCGGTCACCCTGCCGGACGAGGAGACCATGGGCAAGGCCCTGGACTCGTTCGAGGACTTCATGAGGAAACGCGTGGAATAGGAAAGTAATATTAGGGTCGCCTCGCAGAGTATTATCCGATGTGGATAAGCGGCTGCGGGTACGCCTGCTCCGAGTGCGTCCTTCGGGAGATGGGCAAATGCCAGGGATGCTCCCCAGACAACAAGCTCACCTCCCTGTGCCCCATCTACGACTGCCTGGAGCGGAAGCACATGGACCACTGCCTGAGGTGCGCCTCCAGGCTGAAGTGCAAGACCTACTCCACGGCCTTGAAGCGCTGCCCCATCCGCAGATCGATCTTCAGCAACTGGTAGCTACCGGAGACGCTTGAGGAGCTTGACGCAGGACTCCATGGCCTCCCTGGCCTTCTCCACCCTCTCCTCCGCCTGCAGTCTGCTCATCCCCGGGCCGCTTATTCCCAGGGTGACCGGCTTACCGTACTCCACGGCCAGGTCGGTGATCTTCCTGGCGGCGTGCTGGATGACGATCTCGTCGTGCTCCGTCTCCCCCTCGATGACCGCCCCCAGGGTCACCACACCGTCGATGTCCTCCCTGTCCAGCAGCTTCCTGATGGCCAGGGGCATGTCGAAGACGCCGGGCACCTTGAACACCTGGGGAACCTCGACCTCGAGGAACTCGGCATGGGCCATGGCCCTCTCCAGCATCATCGACGTGATGTCGAAGTTGTACTCGGATACCACTATACCAACTTTGAAATTGCTCATCTGTTCACCTCCTTCAGGGACCCCACATCGGGGAATCCCTGTCTTAGGCCCCTCCCCGCCCTCTCGACGAGCGTCTGGGGCCTGAACAACAGATCGTACGCGTTCCGGGCGTGCTCCCTGGCCCTCTGGTCCATCAGCCAGGCCAGTTCCTTCGGATCGTCGGCCTCGTCCTCGTGGACGAAGACCTCGATGATGTGACGATCGGTCATCAGCTGGGCCTGGATGAGCCCCTGGGAGGCCTGGTTGGCGCAGGTCTTGTCGATCTCCGCCGCCCCGGGCATGCCCAGGGCGATGACCAGGTCGCATCCCTCCTCCCCTATCAGCTTCTTGGCGGCCACCGGCAGGTCCTTTATGCCCGGAACGGTCCTCCTGACGGTCCTGAAACCGGTGCCGCACCTCTTCAACTCGTCCAGGGCGGAGGAGCCCATGTCGTACCTGGCGAAGGTGGTGTCCACCACACCGATCAGCCTCATCTCCCCTCCTCCTGATCCATCTTCTTCTTGAAGGTGTACCAGTCAACGATCTTCTGGATGATCTTCCTGGTGCCGTTCAGGTCGTGGTCGTACTCGGATATGCGGACCACCCTGGTCCCCAGACCCCTCTCCTTGAGCAGTTCGGAGAGCTCCTCCTCGTCGAAGTGCTGGTCGTATCCCAGGGCGATGACGTCCGGCCGTATCTCCTCCACCACCTGGAAGATATCCCCCTCCTTTCCCAGTAGCGCCCGGTCCACCGGCTTCAGCGATCCCACCAGCTCCAGCCTCATCTCCTCCGGGGTGATGGGCTCGTGCTTCCTCCTTCTGACCGTGTTATCGGTGGCCACCACCACGTACAGCTCGTCCCCCAGCTTCCTGGCCTCGTTCAGGTAGTGGAGGTGACCTGGATGAAGGATGTCGAAGACCCCTGACGCCATCACCCTGGTCATTTCCTCACTTCCCCTTCCAGAAATCGATGACCTCCCGTCCCTCCAGGAAGAGAAGGCCGTGCCTGTCGGCGTACTCCCTCGCCCCCCGCTTGGAGAGGGCGTTGCCGTCATCGCCCATCATCTCGCATATGGTCGCCGAGGGGATCATCCCGCCCATCTCCAGCATAGCGGTGGACAGCTCGGTGTGGCCCGTGCGGGCGTCCAGGAGGCCGGGAGAGGCACGCAGGAGTATGACATGTCCGGGGGCCCTGAACCTCTCCCCCATCGCCTTCCTGGCCCATCCATCGCTCTCCTCCGGGGTCTGATCGATGAGGCGGGTCAGCTCGAGGATGGTGCGTGCCCGATCGTTGTCGGTCACCCCGGTGAAGGTCTCCCGGTGGTTGATGGTGATGGAGAAGGAGCTCTTGCTGTCGTAGGGGATGTCGTTGGGGGAAAGCCCCGAGAGGACCGGGTACTCATCGGATGCGGAACTGAACACGTCCGCCAGGAATGGAAGGCCCAGCTTCTCGGAGATCCCGGCCCCCACGGTGGTGCATATCAGGCCGCCGGCGTCCCTGCGAAGCGTCCTGATGGTCGCGGGGCCGACCTTCTCGGATGCCACGACCATGTCGGTCTCCATCTCCCTGTTGTCCGCGTCGAACACCAGGACGATCTCCCCCCGCTTCAGTCTCTCCAGGGCTTCATCGACGTCACCGGTCATCGTTCTCCTTGTCTGGCAATGATTACTTAATAAAATCTCTTGTGTAGATACAGCTACATTGGTAAGGACTCCTGAGGTCAAATTGATTTACCGGCTCGTCCTTCCACCCATCATGAGCGGTCGATTGGACGATCTCGACCACATGTCCTCGGTCGATCCATCGGGGATGGTGGACGAGATCGCGGCCTTCCCCGATCACCTGGAGTACGCCCTGTGCTCCGATCTCGGCCTAGAGGGGAGCGTAAACGGGGTGTGCATATGCGGTATGGGGGGATCGGCCATCGGGGCGGACATCCTATCCGATCTGGTGGCCAGCAGATCCCGTTCCTTCATCTCGGTGGTTCGGGGGGCGGAGTTGCCGGGCTGGTTGGGCCCGGAGGACCTGGTCATAGCGGTGAGCTACTCCGGGAACACCCGGGAGGTGCTGGGCGCCTTCGACGAGGCCCTGGAAAAGCGTCTTCCACTGATGGCCATCACCTCCGGGGGCGAGCTGATGGACAGGTGCAGGGCACGGGGCGTCCCATTCTCCCCCGTACCCGGTGAATACCAGCCCCGGGCGGCCCTGGGCCACCTCATGGGGTCACTCGCCTGCGTTCTGGAGAGGCAGGGAGTTGCCCGGCTGTCCAGCGAGATGAGCGATCTTGTCCCTTCGTTGAGGGAGTACGCCTCTCGAATGGATCGGGAGGTTCCGGAGCATGAGAACCCGGCCAAGCGCCTGGCAAGACTGCTCCACGGTAGGCTGCCCGTGGTCTACTCCAGCCCGACGTTCAGGTCGGTGGGGACACGGTGGCAGACCCAGATCAACGAGAACGCCAAGATGCTGGCCTTCAGCGGGGAGTTCCCCGAGTGCAATCACAATCACATCGTGGGATGGTTGGAAGGGGGGGTGGGGGACCGCTGTCGCCCCCTCTTCCTCAGGGCCGGCTCCGACCCGCCGTTCATTTGTGATCTGATGGAGACCACCATAGAGGTCATGGAGGACGGAGGGAAGGACCCGCTGATGGTGGAGCTGGAGGGCCAGGGACGGCTCCACTCGCTCCTCACCGGGATCATGCTCGGGGACTGGGTAAGCTACTACCTGGCCATGCTCAGGGGTGTGGACCCCACCCCGGTGGAGTCCATAGCGGAGCTGAAGAGGAGGATGTCCAGGTAGGGAATAACTTTTTAATGAATACTCTTAATGTCCGTGGCGATACTCCATGAAGGAAGATGCTTTCTGGGTAAGGGAGCAGGTAAGGGCCCACAACAGGTGGTTCGAGGAAAGCCTTCCCATGATCGCCTCCGAGAACCTGCTCAGTCCGCTGGCCAAGGAGATGATGGTATCGGATTTTCACGACAGGTACGCGGAGGGACTGCCCGGAAAGAGGTACTACCGAGGGAACATCTACGTGGACAAGGTGGAGCTCAAGTGCCTGGAGATGGCCAAGGAGCTCTTCGAGTGCGACTTCGCCGATGTCCGGCCGGTCTCGGGCACGGTGGCCAACCTCGCGGTCCTCTTCGCCCTCTGCCGACCGGGGGACACGGTGACCTGCTCGGCCCTCGCCCAGGGGGCCCACATCTCCACCGCCAAGTTCGGTGCCTTCGGTCTCAGGGGAGTCAGGTCGGTCAACTATCCCTGGAACCATGAGGATATGAACATCGACGTGGACGCCACCAGGAAGATGCTTCTGGAGCACAGGCCGAAGGTGGCCCAGTTCGGCCTCTCGGTCTTCCTCTTCCCCACTCCCATAAAGGAGCTGGAGGACACCCTGCAGGAGATCGACTGCACGGTGTGGTACGACGGGGCGCACGTGCTGGGACTGATCGCGGGTAAGCGGTTCCAGGACCCGTTCAGGGAGGGCTGTGACATCATCAGTTCCTCCACCCACAAGACCTTCCCGGGACCGAATCACGGGATCCTCTTGGCGAACGATCTGGATGAGGGGATGGAGAAGGGGCTGCAGCGGGCCTCCTTCCCCGGGGTCACCTCCTCGCATCACCTCCACGCCATGGCCGGCCTGGCCGTGACCATGGCGGAGATGCGGGAGTTCGCCGAGGAGTACGCCGATCAGGTGATCAGGAACGCCAAGGCCCTGGGCTCCGAGCTCCATGACCTGGGGATCGGGGTGCTCTGCCCGCACAAGGGTTTCACGGAGTCCCACACCCTGGCGGTCGACGTCTCCTCCAACGGTGGGGGTGCCGAGGCTTCCCGGGACCTGGAGGTGGCGAACATAATCACCAACAAGAACATGCTTCCGGGGGACGAGAGCGCCGTCCGGCCCAGCGGCATCCGCCTGGGCACCCAGGAGCTGACCAGGGTGG
The DNA here is from genome assembly GCA_046540255.1 of Methanomassiliicoccales archaeon. Taxonomy (GTDB): domain Archaea; phylum Thermoplasmatota; class Thermoplasmata; order Methanomassiliicoccales; family JAAEEP01; genus JBKHFJ01. The sequence goes on from JBKHFJ010000011.1 coordinate 35,932, forward strand.
GCATGAGGGAGGGGGAGATGAAGGAGGTGGCCTCCCTGATCCACCGGGTGGTCTCCAAGAAGGAGGATCCCCGATCGGTGAGGGAGGACGTCAGGGAGCTGAAGAGGGAATTCACCCAGGTGAGGTACTGCTACTGCGAGAACTGTGAGGCCTACGAGTATCACGAGTTCGCCTGAGCCTTAGGCCCTGGAGAAGCTGGCATGCCTGGCAGCGGTCGTCGATGCACGGTTCCCCGCAGGTGCACCTGTTGAGGGAGGCGGGCGGGTAGCTCCTCCTCATCAGGGGGGCGATCTCGTCCTGGGAGGAGAGTATGGAGAACCTGATGCCGGGACTGCGCCTTTCCATCCCGTCGACCATCTCCCGGTAGTCGTTCCGCAGGGCCGGGTCGGCGTAGGGGCATTCCAGATCGGAGAAGTCTATCCCCTCCAGCATGGCGTACAGGTAGGACTCCTTCTCCGGGACCACCCTCAGCGGCTGGATGCGGGGGACCAGACCGGGCTGGATGGTGGGGTGGGGACCCATCCTGGCCAGCCTCTCCACGTCCCCCCTGGTGAAGTTCATGAGTATGGACTGGGCGGTGTCGTCCAGGTTGAGCCCGGTGGCCACCAGGTCGGCCCCTATCGACCTGGCGACCCTGTTCAGGCAGTTCCTCCGGAGCACCCCGCAGTAGGTGCAGGGCGTCCTCTCCCCCGCCAGGGGTGCCATCTCGTCCATGTCCAGGTCGAACTCCTGGCGGAAGGAGACGAGGTGGTGCCGCACGTCCAGCTCCGAGCACAGCCTGCTGGCGCACTCCAGTGAGGGGGGCCTGTATCCCTTTATCCCCTCGTCCACGGTGATGGCGTGGAGCTCGGTCCCCCTCCTCTCCTCCAGGATCTTGGAGAGTATCACCAGGGCGACAGAGCTGTCCTTGCCACCGGACAGTCCGACAGCCATCACCTCCTTCCCGTTGAGGTCCACCTGCTTGCGGATCTCCTTCTTCACCCTCTTCTCCACGTACTCCACGAAGTGGCGGTGGCACAGATGGCTCCCGTTGTACCTGATGAAGGTGACCGCCTCCTCCTTGCACCTGCTGCACTTCACGCCACTTCTACGGGGACGGCCGATAAAAAGTTTGGCCCCAAGGCCCCTGTCCCCCGGGAGACGCGGCCCCAACCTTCTCCCCTCCCAGGCAAAACTATTTTTCCCTCCAACATACTAAGGCGCCCGGATAGTCATGAGGGAGATTTGGATCGAGAAGTACAGGCCGCAGAAGCTGAAGGAGGTGGTCGGACAGAAGGAGATAGTCAACCGTCTCCAGGCCTACGCGGACTCCGACAATCTCCCTCACCTTCTCTTCGCCGGTCCCGCCGGCACGGGGAAGACCACCAGTGCCCTCGCCCTCACCAGGGAGCTCTTCGGGGAGAGCTGGAGGCAGCACTTCCTGGAGCTGAACGCCTCCGACGAGAGGGGGATCGACGTGGTCCGAGGCAAGATCAAGGAGTTCGCAAGGACCTCCCCCATCGCGGGTGGCTTCAAGATCATCTTCCTGGATGAGGCGGACGCCCTGACCCCGGACGCCCAGGCCGCCCTGCGAAGGACCATGGAGAGGTACAGCCGCATATGCAGGTTCATCCTCTCCTGCAACTACTCCTCGAAGATCATCGATCCGATCCAGTCAAGATGCGCCGTCTTCCGCTTCCGCCCCCTGCACAGCGAGGAGGTGGCCGAGTACCTCCGGTGGATAGCCGAGAGGGAGGGGGTATCGGTCACCGACGACGCCGTGGATGCCCTGGTCCACGTGGCCCAGGGGGATATGAGGAAGGCTGTGAACTCCCTGCAGGTGGCCGCCTCCCTGGGGAAGGAGGTGACCGTGGAAGTGGTCTACAAGACCACCGGGACGGCCCGTCCGGAGGAGGTCAGGGACCTGCTGGAGACGGCCCTGGCGGGGGACTTCATGGCGGCCAGGAACCTGCTCGACGAGATCATGATCGGTTACGGCCTTTCCGGACAGGATCTGATAAGGCAGATACACAGATCGTTCTTCGATCTGAGCATCCCGGACCTGCAGAAGGTCAAGCTGGTGGACAAGACCGGCGAGGTGGAGTTCCGCATCGTGGAGGGGGGCAACGAGAGGATCCAGCTGGAGTCCCTGCTGGCCCATCTGGTGCTGGTGGGGCAGGGGGGATAGGCACCAACCTATTTATACTGGTTTTATGTTCAAAGGGTCCGAGGGTAACACATGGCACGCTTCAAGGAGGCCGATGAGAGACTGCTCAACAAGAAGATCTGCATGAGGTGCCACGCCAGGAATGCCCGCAAGGCCACGCGATGCAGGAAGTGTGGCTACGATCACCTCAGGCCCAAGGCGAAGGAGAGCAGGAAGGCCTGAGCCCCTGGCGTAGACCTTTCCGTCTCCGCCGAGGGGACGGCAATTATTTGTTCTAATTATCCGTTGGGGATTATACCGGTCCGCGAAGGTGGAGAGATGAAGAGGATAATGATCGTTGACGATAACGAGGCCGTCCTCGACATGGTCTCGGAGCTGATCTCCTCGATCGGCTATCAGCCGCTCACCGCCTCGGGAGGACGGGCCTGCCTGGAGAAGTTGGAGTCGGATCTTCCCGACCTGATGCTACTGGACATCAACATGCCCGACCTGGACGGCTGGTCCGTACTCAGGGAGATGAAGGACAGGGGGATCACCGATCAGGTCAAGGTGATGATGCTCACCGCTACTACCGATGTCGGCACCGACATATTCGGCCTGCAGGACGTGGTCTCCGGCTACATCAGGAAGCCGTTCAACAACAAGGATTTGGCGAGTCGGATCACGGAGGCCCTGGAGGGGGAGCAGGAGTCCGAGGAGGAGCACGAGGTCAAGGAGGAGCCGCAGGAGGAGCGGGTGGGGCTGTTCTCCAGGCTCTTCGGGAAGGGCAGGCCCCGCAACTTCGCCGACCATGGTAAGGAGGAGCCCAAGGACTCGGCGATGAGGTTCGACCTGCGCAGGGGATTCGGCTACATCGTGAAGGAGAGGAAGCCGGACCGATCCTTCGAGATCTTCGTGGACCAGGTCACCCACAACATACAGGGCCTCTGCGTCACCAGGCAGCACCCCAATACCATCAGGACGGAGTGGGGGCTGGAGAAGACACCCATCATCTGGCTGAGCAACAAGCTGGGCAAGGTGTACGTCAATCCCACCAACATAGGCATCCTCTCAGATACCATCGTGAGATTCGTGGAGAAGAGCGAGGACAGCGTCGTTCTCATCGACGGGATCGAGTTCCTGGTGGTGAACAACGACTTCGAGAAGGTGCTGCGGATGATACACCACGTTACCGAGGCGGTCATGGAGAACAAGTCCCGCATGATCATATCGGTGGACCCCCGGGCGCTGGACATACGGGAGATGGCGCTGCTGGAGAGGAACATGGAGATCATCGACACCATGGAGGATGGAGAGGGCTCCATGAAAGAGACGGGTATCGATGGACGGTAGATTCGACCGAGGTTTTTGGAATGAGTGACAACGAGATAGTCGAGGTGCGGGCCAGGGAGGTGATCGATTCCAGGGGCAACCCGACCGTGGAGGCGGAGGTGTGGACCTCCGGGTCGGTGGGCAGGGCCATCGCGCCCTCAGGTGCCTCCACCGGGGTCCACGAGGCCCTGGAGCTCAGAGACGGGAACGATCGGTTCCTGGGAAAAGGTGTCCAACAAGCCGTGGAGAACGTCAGGGGGCCGATATCCAGGGCACTGGTGGGGAGGGACGCGACCGACCAGGCATCGGTGGACCGGGCCATGATAGATCTGGACGGGACGGATGACAGGTCGTCCCTGGGCGGGAACGCCATGACCGCGGTCTCCCTCGCCTGCGCACACGCCGGGGCCGGGGTGAAGGGGGTGGAGTTACACGAGCACCTCCGCCCTGGCAGCAGGGTGCTCCCAGTGCCCATGATGAACATCATCAACGGGGGAGAGCACGCCGGGGGCGAGCTGAGGATACAGGAGTTCATGGTCATGCCCGCCGGGGCCCCCAGTTTTCGGGAGGCCCTCAGGATGGGGGTGGAGGTCTACCACCACCTTAGGTCGATCCTCAAGGAGAGGTTCGGCAAGTCCTCCATCAACCTGGGGGACGAGGGGGGATTCGCCCCGCCCTTCGACACCGCCCCCCAGGCCCTCGATGTGATGGAGGAGGCGATCCGGGCCGCGGGGCTGGATCCGGGCAGGGAGGTGTACCTGTGCATGGATGCGGCCGCCAGCGAGTTCTTCTCCGGGGGCTCCTACCATCTGGACGGCAGGGACCTCTCCACCGAGGAGCTCATGGACTACTTCGCCGACCTGAGGGACCGCTATCCGCTGGTGAGCCTGGAGGATCCGGTGGAGGAGGAGGATCTCCAGGGCATGGCCCGTATGACATCGTCGCTGGGCGAGGGGCTGCAGCTGGTGGGCGACGACCTTTTCGTCACCAATCCCCGCAGGGTGAGTAAGGCGGTGGAGATGGGCGCCGGGAACGCCCTCCTCCTGAAGGTGAACCAGATAGGCACGGTCACCGAGGCGATGGAGGCGGCTAAACTGGCCAGGGACTCCGGCTACAACACGGTGGTCAGTCACCGCTCGGGGGAGACCGAGGACACCTCCATCGCCGACATTGCGGTGGCGTTGGAATGCGGGCAGATCAAGACGGGTGCGCCTGCCAGGGGAGAGAGGACCTCCAAGTACAACCGCCTGCTTAGGATCGAGGAGGAGCTGGGGAAGAAGGCGGTCTTCCCGGGGATAAGGGCGGTGAAGGACCGTCCATACTCGCCCCGAGCTCAGCAAGAATGATATACTGAGACGGTCCATCTTAGCCTCGGAGATATCCATGGGTAGGGCAGTAATCGTCATAGACATGATCCATGATTTCGTCTACGGAAAGCTGGGTGGCGAGAGGGCGCAGGCCACCGTACCCTGCGTCAGTTCCCTCCTGCGTTACGCCAGGGAGAACGAAATACCCGTGGTCTTCCTGAAGGACGCCCATCGGGAGGGGGACAAGGAGATGCAGGTGTGGGGGGAGCACGCCATGAAGGGGACCGAGGGTTCCGCCATCATAGAGGAGCTCTCTCCCCAGGAGGACGAATACGTGATGGAGAAGCACACCTACAGCGCCTTCTTCGACACCGGGCTGCACGAGCTGCTCTCCAACCTCGATGTGGACGAGCTCATCCTCTCCGGGGTCACCACCGATATCTGCATAAGGCACAGCGCGGCCGACGCGTTCTTCAGGGGATACGATGTCGTGGTTCCCAAGGATTGCGTGAACTCGGTCTCCGAGGAGGTGCACGAGAGGGCCCTGGAGGAGATGGAGAACCTCTACAAGGCGGAGATAGTGGAGCTGGACCGGGTGATCGGCTGAGCAGGTTCTTCCTGGCGGATGAGGAGGAGGTGCTGGAGGGAAAGACCACCGATATCTACTTCGCCCGCACCCTGGAGATACTCAGGGCGAGGGGTATGACTGAGCACAGGGCGGTGGCCGAGTACACCACCGGAAGCCTCCCGGAGGATTGGCCCTGGGCGATCTTCTGCGGTCTGGAGGAGACCCTCACCCTCCTCGAGGGGAAGGACGTGAACCTCTGGGGTCTGCCGGAAGGCACGCTGTTCCGACCCAGGGACATGAGGGGTTACCGACTGCCCGTGATGACCATAGAGGGGCCGTACTTCGAGTACTGCGTCTTCGAGACCCCCACGCTGGGTTTCATCTGCCACTCCTCGGGGGTGGCCACCATGGCGGCAAGGTGCAGGAAGGCGGCCCAGGACCGCTCGGTGATCGCCTTCGGCATCAGGAGGATGAACCCCTTCCTCACCCCTTCGTTGGACCGGGCCTCCTTCATCGGGGGATGCGACGGCGTCTCCTCGATACTGGGGGCGGAGACCATCGGTGAGGAGCCGAGGGGCACCATGCCCCATGCCCTGATGATCATGCACGGAGACGAGGCCGAGGCCTTCAGGGCGTTCGACGAGGTGATCGACCCCGAGGTGCCCAGGGTGGCCCTGGTGGACACCTACTCGGACGAGAAGTTCGCCAGCCTCATCGCCTGTGAGAACGTGGAGGATCTGTACGGGGTCAGGCTGGACACCCCCGGATCCAGGAAGGGATCCTTTCCCGAGCTGATCAGGGAGGTCAGGTGGGAGATGGATGTCCGGGGATACGGGCACGTCAAGATACTGGTATCCGGCGGCCTGGACGAGCACGACATATTCGATCTCCAGGGGGTGCCGGTGGACGGATTCGGTGTGGGGACCAGCATCACCAACGCCCCCACCGTGGACTTCGCCATGGATATCGTGGAGAGGGAGGGGAGACCGGTGGCCAAAAGGGGCAAGCTGGGTGGAAGGAAGGAGGTCTACCGCTGTCCCCGCTGCATGGAGTGCATGGTGGTCCCTCACGGCAGCGAGATCCCGGAGTGCCCCCACTGCAAGGGAGGCACCCAGCCGCTCTACAGGAAGCTTCTGGATAGGGGGGAGAGGGTGGAGGAACCCCTCCCGCCCAGGGAGCTGAGGGAGAAGGTCCTGGATCAGCTCTCCCAGGTGAATCTGGAAATGGATTGAGATGGAGGAGACCGATTTCCTGATCCGGGTGGAGCGGCTGGAGGGCTACCAGTTCCGGGTGAGCTTCGACCACGGCATCGAGGATCTCCTGACCAGCGAGCCCCCTCCCCTGGGCGAGGGCAACCACCCCAACGCCGGCCAGCTGATGGCGGCGGCGCTGGGGAACTGCATGTGCGCCAGCCTCCTCTACTGCCTGGAGAGGTCCAGGGTGGAGGTGGGATCGGTCAACGCCGAGGTGACCACCAGGCTGGAGAGGAATCGGGAGGGGAGATTCCGTCTGACCCGGATGAGGCTGGTGATCAGGCCGGAGGTGGAGGACGGTCCCAAGGTGAGGAGATGCGTGGACCTCTTCCGGGAGTACTGCGTGGTGGGAAAGAGCATCGAGGAGGGTATCAGCACCGAGGTCGAGGTCGAGATCCCTGAAAATGGGACCTGACCTTCTCTCTCCACCTCCTGTCCTCGGTGCCCCATATCTTCAGCCAGATGTCCATCCGGTAGGCCAGGTCCTTCTGGAAGGCCTCCAGGCTGGGGCAGATGCAGATGTCGACCGTGCGCTCCGAGTTACTCTTCAGACAGCCTCTCAGCCTGGAGGGGGATCTCTGCATCTCCGCCAGGTCCCAGGCGGGTCTCCCCTCCTCGTCCACCCGGGTGTACTGGGAGGCGGTGCGATTCGAATCGTAGATGAGTAGGATGTCCAGATCGGAGGGGTCACCCTTTCCCCTGAGGAAGCTGCCGAACAGGTAGACCTCCTTGATGTACATGGGCAGCCGGCCCTTCTCGACGCGCTTCATGATCCTCTCCAGCTTCCGGAGGAGCATCCTCCTCCTGCGGTTCAGCCCCGGGACCTTGATCATGACGTGGTATTCATCCTGTCCGGATGGATATTAACATTTGCGTACCACATCGGAAAAGATCATTCGTGTCCGCATCTTTAACCGAGTACATGGTCGATGAGAAGGACCTCTCCATACTGGAGGAGCTCGGGGCCGATTCCAGGATGAGCACCAACCAGATAGCCAAGACCCTGGGCATTCCCAGGGCCACCGTCCACGAGAGGATCAAGAAGATGTGCCAGTGGGGGGTGATCAAGCAGTTCACCGTGACCCGGACTGCGCCCAGCTGGGAAAGCCGGTGACCGCCTTCATTTTGGTCTCCTTTCTCCCTCATTCTCAGGTGCTGCAGAGGGACCTGGCCAGGGAGATATCGGGTCTGGAGGGTGTCCACGGCGTGCATCTGATCTCCGGTGAGTACGACATCCTGGTCAAGGTGAGGGGCGAGTCCATGGAGAGCCTTGGCTCCCTGGTCATCGACGAGATCAGGAAGATGGATGGCGTTGGCCGGACCCTCACATGCGTCTCCTTCGAATCGGTGAAGGACACCCTGTGATCCCCAAGTGAGGTGATGGGCCCCGCGGGCGTCTGCTGCCGTGACGCAAGAGGGTATTTACCGCTTTGGGCATCGGCTATCATCAAAAGGAAATCTTGGGTTATCCAGTATCTCAAATTACCTACCTGGAGGATTCTTCAAGTGGGCCTAGAGAACCCCTGATAACGAAATGTTTAAATCATTTCGTCCGCTTTCTTTTTCCATCGGAAGAATGACTGCGGGGATGCATACCCCCTAGTGGGATGCATATCGACGTGTCAGATGCACGGGTTCTTACCTGGGGGGAGGGCCTTGAATATTAACGATGGCTTAGTGGAAACTCTATTGAAGGAATTGGATACGGCGGAGAAAAGGGTCGATACGGGAAGGGAACATATTCGCCGAGGGGACTTCGAATACCTGCCCGGATCCAGTGTCGAGGGTGACACCGACGTCACCGAGGGCGAGTATCCGAGATGCAAGATGAACAAGGCATTCTGTTCCTGCGGAGCGATAGCCGAGCTGGATTCAAGGGCGATCGGGGTCAAGAGAGGGCTGGGAAAGGAGATCGAGTGCGCCGATTGCAGGAACAAGAGGATCGCCCGGGAGATGGAGGAGCTCAGGTGGATCTATTCGGATGAGGAAGAGGATTGGCTCTACGGATAGCCCATCACGATCTCTCGAGAAACCCAACATTTTATTATCGTCCGTTGCCTGCATGGTTCATACCTCGAGGTGCAGCATGCAGATACTCATCGTGGCCGGCTTCCTCGGCTCCGGTAAGACCACCCTCATACTCTCCACGATCGAGAGGATCAACCAGCTCAGGAAGGAGAACGCCGCCATCATCGTGAACGACTTCGGTAGCGTGGGCATCGACGGCAAGATCATGGACAAGTACGGATTGGAGGTGCAGGAGGTCATGGGGGGATGCATCTGCTGCTCCTTGGGATCCTTCCTCCTGGACACGGTCCAGAGGATAGCCGTAAGGATGCGCCCGGACATGATGGTGATCGAGCCGAGCGGAATAGCCGCTCCCCAGCAGGTCCTGGATACCCTGGAGGAGTATCAGGGTCCGCCGATCGAGTTCGTGAAGACCCTTGTGGTCATTGACGCGCCCAGGTACGAGAAGGTCTCGGTGGCCATGGGCAGACCGTTCGACCATCAGCTGGGGGCGGCCGACACCATCCTCATCAACAAGGTCGACGAGGTGGACCAGGACACGCTCGACTGGATCGAGGGGGATCTGAGGAAGAGAGGGTATCAGGGTAAGGTGGTGCCCTGTTCGGCCACGGAGAGGCGGAACCTCGACGAGGTGGTGAAGGTGATGGTGGAACCATGATAACCCCGGATTTCACAGGTTACGGTGCCCGGCTCCACGTGAACGGAAACGCGCCCATCGAGGGCAGCGAGCTGGAGGAGATGGTGAAGACCTTCATGTCCAAGGTCTCCCTCGCCTGCGTGGATGCTGGGGTGAAGCTGATAGGGCACATCAAGTGCATAGTGGAGGTGCCCGGGGACGGTTACCTGTCGTGCAGTGTGACCAACCATGAGGGGAGGCCCAGGTGCCAGGGCTCCCTCTCCGACTCCAGCCGTTTTGATATGGTGCTGAACATCATGATCTACGGTCTGGAGATGGAGAAGGTGGAACGCATAGTCAGCGATCAGGTGACCTCCCAGTTCGCCGGGGTGGGTCTCTCCCCCAGACTTGAGGTGGTGGAGCGTGAGGGCGGGGAGGCACACGAGCACCACGCCCACGAGGGCCATGCCCACGAGCACCACGCCCATGAGGAGCACCCCGGGCATCACCATTGATCTCCGCGGAGTCGGCGTAATGCCCGCCTGTGTAGCAAGAGGTGGAGCCCATCCAGCAATCGGAGGGATGTCCGCGAAAAATAATATATATTCCAAATCACGGTGAGATTGGTAGCGACTTGGAGAATAGTCACTTCAGCGGGAGCATCTCTCAAACCCGATGACCTCTACGGAAGGATGGAGATGAAGACGGGAACCACGATCCAGGTACTGAAGACGATGATAGGGAACCCCCTCACAAGGAGGGCACTCTCGGGCATGAGCAAGTACTGCGAGGCGGACGGTCGGAACAGGCTGGAGGTCGCGCTCGAGCTATACGTGGGTGAGAGGGAGGACGCCTGCTACGGTTGTAAGCTGGCCCTAAAACCACTGTCCAGCGTTCTGAGGAGAGGGGCCCGGGCCTTCGGGGTGACCGAGGAGGAGATGAAGAAGACCTTCTCCAACCCCTACTGGAGGAAGGGATTGGCCGCCGTCATCCGGGGTATAGCCGATTTCGGCATCAGACGCCCGTTCGTACCAGGGGCCCCGTTCCAGGTGGTGTGGGACGTGACCTACGCCTGCAACCTCAGGTGCAAGCACTGCTACGCCTCCGCCGGCGATATCCACGAGGACGAGCTGAGCACCGAGGAGGCCCTCGCCCTGGTCGATGAGATGGGGCGGATGGGCATTCCCGTACTCGCCTTCTCCGGGGGGGAGCCCCTGGTGAGGAAGGACATCATGCAGCTTGCCGGCCGGGCGGCAGAGCACGGCATGTACGTGTCCATGGCCACCAACGGCACCCTGATAACGGAGGAGAAGGCCCGGGAGATGAAGGAGGCCGGTGTGGAGTACCTGCAGATCAGCCTGGACGGGGCATCCGCCGAGTCCCACGATGATTTCAGGGGGATCCCGGGCGCCTTCGATAGGACCGTCCAGGGCATCAGGAACGCGGTCAAGGAGGGCTTCTTCGTCAACATCGCCACCACCGCCACCAAGGCCAATCTGGAGGAGATCCCCAGCATCATAGACCTGGCCGACGAGCTGGGGGTGGACTGGTTCATGGCCTACAACTTCATTCCCACCGGGCGGGGGACGGAGATCCTGGATACCGATCTCAACCCGGAGGAGAGGGAGAGGATGCTGAGCACACTCCTGGAGAAGAGGAAAGAGGTGGACTGCGAGGTGCTCACCACCGCTCCACAATTCGCCAGGGTGGCGCTGCAGAGCTGCTCGATCGGCGGTACCATGCTGGTGCCCACCCACTTCTACAACCAGGAGGTGGACGAGTCCCTCTACAGCCTCACCGAGTTCGTCGGAGGTTGCGGGGCGGGAAGGTTCTACATTGCCATCAGGGCCAACGGGGACGTGGATCCCTGCGTGTTCTTCCCTTACACCGTGGGGAACGTCAGGCAGGACAGGCTGGAGGAGATCTGGAAGCGGAACGAGGTCTTCGAGGAGCTGCGGAACAAGGACCTGCTTCAGGAGAACTGCGGCAGCTGCGAGTTCCGGTACCACTGCGGTGGATGCAGGGCCAGGGCCTACAGCTATTTCGGTGACTACCTGGCCCCGGACCCCGGCTGTGTGAGGAACCAGGAGAGGTTCGACGAGTTCGCCTCCAGGATCAAGATCGAGGTCCCGCACTGATCACTCTTCGTCCGATCCCTTTCCCTTCACCTGGTCCTCACAATCCGGGTTGATGCACATCCTGGTGGTCCGCTTGCCGCTCTTCACCACCACCACCGGTGCCCCGCACCCGGGGCAGCTCTCGCCGGTGGTGGTGATCTTGCCCCTCTGGTACAGCGGGTAGGTCCGATCGCAATCCGGATAGTTGCCGCACCCGGCGAATCTCTTCCCGTTCCGGGAGTAGATCACCCGTATGTCCCCACCGCAGGAGGGGCACTTGCCCAGGGTGGTCCTCTCCTTGTTCGTCTCGCACTTGGGATCGATGCACTGCAGGGTAACGGGCTGCCCCCTCCTTATCACCCTTAGAACGGGGAGCCCGCATTCCTCGCATCTCTCCTCCGTGGTCTCCAGCTTCGCCCCCCTGGGAAGTGGATAGGTCACCCGGCACTCCGGGTAGTTGGAGCATCCTATGAAGCTCCCCTTCCTCGATCTGACGATCCGCAGGTCCCCACCGCAGGAGGGGCACTTGCCCACGTGGCCCTGCTCCTCCAGGGCCTCCCTGATCTCCTCCCCGATCTCCTTGTGGTGCTCCTGCATGGTCTCCACCACCTGGAGGAGCATGTCCTGTGACTCCTTCACCACCTCCTCCAGCTCGGCCTTCCCCTCCGCGATCTTCTCCATGTCCCCTTCCAGGGTGGCGGTCATCTCGCTCTCCGTGATGGGGGTGGCGTGCTTCTCCAGGCTCTTGGCAACGGCGATGCCGGAGGCGGTGGGTACGAGGTTATTCCCCTCCACGTACTTCCGATCGTACAGCTTCTGGATGATGTCGTGACGAGTGCTCTTGGTCCCCAGGCCTAGCCTCTCCATCTGCTGGATCAGGGAGCCCTGGCTGTACCTCTTGGGAGGCTGGGTCTCCTTCTCCTGCATGTCCAGGGACACGATCTCCACCGGGTCTCCCTCCTCCATATCGGGAAGGCGGTTCTCCCTCACCTTCCAGTAGGGATAGTACCTCCTCCAGCCCCTCTCCAGGAGCCTGTACCCCCTGGCCTTGAAAGGCTCTCCGTTCGCGTCCACCCGGCAATCGACCACCTCCGCCTTTGCGGACGGGGCCACCGTGGCCATGAACCTCCTGGTGACCAGTTCGTAGATCTTCCATCTGTCACCCTTCAGCTTCTTCTTGGTGGCCCCTGCCACCGGGTGTATCGGTGGGTGGTCGGTGGTCCTGGTCTTTCCCCTGGACGGCCTGATCCTCTCCTGGGAGAGCAGCTCTTCCGCCTCGGAGCTGAACTCGGATTCCTTGAGCTTCTCCAGTATCACCTTCAGGGAGAGGGACCGGGGATAGACGGTGTTGTCCGTCCGGGGATAGGAGATGAAACCGTCGGTGTAGAGGTCCTCCGCCACCCTCATGGCCCTGGAAGCGGTCATACCCAACTTGTTCGCCTCCATCAGCATCATGGTGGTGTTGAAGGGGGGAGGAGGGTACTCCGTCTTCTCCTCCCTATTGAACCCGGTGACCTCTCCCCGGTCCACCTCGCCCGCTCTCCTCACCGCCTGGTCCGCCTTCTCCTTCTCCCAGAAAGGGTTCGATTCGTGCTCTCCCTCGAACTGCTTGGACCTCTCGAAGGTCCCGCCGACGAGCCAGTACGGTTCGGGAACGAATTCCTCGATCTCCTGGTGGCGGTCCACGATCAGGCTCAGGGTGGGGCTCTGGACCCTGCCCACCGAGAGGTAGTTCTGCCCGGTGGTACCGGCCGCCAGGGAGATGATCCTGGTGAGCGCGGCCCCCCATGCAAGATCGATGATCTGCCTGGACTCGGCGGCCGCAGCCAGCTTCTCGTCCGGCTCGGCTAGGGATTCGAAGGCGCTCTCTATCTCGTGCTTGGTCAGGGCGCTGAACCTGGCACGGCTCAGATTGGAGAGGTCTCCCTCGAGCAGCCTGACCGTCTCCAGTCCGATCAGCTCCCCCTCCCGGTCGTAATCGGTGGCTATGATGATCTGCTGGGTGTCCTTGACCAGCTCCTTCATCACCTTGATCAGCTTACCAGCGGTGACCTTCTTCTCCGGCTCCGCCCTCACCAGGTCCTTGATGTCCACCTTGCTCCAGTTGGAGAGCTCCTTGGGATAGTCCACCTTGACTATGTGACCCCTGAGGCCCACCACCCGGTACTCGTTATCCCCACGCTCGAAGTGGAACACCGGCACCCCGTCATGGCTCCTCTTCTTCTGGGAACCGTCGGAGAGCATGTAGGCTATGCGGGCGGCGGCGTTCGATTTCTCAGAGATCACCAGGATTTTCATTCTGGCTGGCAAAGTGGGTCTAGTATAAAAAAGATAACGATTGACCTTTGACTACCCCTCCTCCAGTGCCCTCTTCTCCTCCGAGATCTGCCTGAGAGAGGTCATGGTCAGCTTGCCGTGCAGCACTCCCCTGACGGATCTGAGCTCATCGGCCAGCGCCTTCACCTTCTCCGCGTAACCCCTCACCAGGAGCACCTCCAGGCACTTGTCCTCGTCCAGATGTAGATGGATGGTCGAATTGATGTCCGAGTGGTGATCGTGCTGTATCTCCATGAGCTTCTCCTGGACGTTGCCTGCATGGTGATCGTAGGCCAGGGTGATGGTGCCTATGATCTCCAGGCCCTCGTGCTTCCAGCTCTCCTCCACCAGGGACCGCCTGATCATGTCCCGGATGGCCTCCGATCTGGTGGTGTAGCCCTTCTTCACGATCATGCCGTCGAACCTGTTCAGCAGGTCGGGCTCCAGGGAAACACCGATTCTCGTGACCTTGTCCATATGATCGGGTGATTACCGTGTTACGCCCCTTTAATATTTCCCGGGGGTTTTCCTGAGGTCCCCACCCTCTTCAGGTAGCTCCCCCTTTCGAAGAGGCTCTTCATCACCCATATCGCCCTCCTCAGGGTGCTGTAAGCCGGGATCCTCCTGCCCTCGAACTTCCTCAGGAAGTTGATGGCGTAGCTGCCCCCGATGGAGCAGACCACTATGGGCTTGCTTCCCTCCCTGCTCCACCTATCCGCCGTGTCCAGCAGCCTCTCGGTGGTCCCCGGGGTCTGCATCTGGATCAGCAAAAGTATCGCGTCCACCCCCTCCTCCTCCTGCAGTATGGAGAGGACCATCTCGTACATCTCGTCGGTCACCCCTCCGGTGAGGTCTATCGGGTTCTCGGCGGAGGCGAAGTAGACCGAGGAATCGATGATCCTCTCCTTCCCCTCGGCGGATATCTCCGCCAGCCTCATCCCCACCCCCCGATCGGAGGACTCGATGTAGTCGGCGGCCAGCACGCCGAATCCGCCGGCGCTGCTCACCACCGCTATGCGGTCTCCCGGAATGTGGTCCAGGTAGGCCATCCCCTTGGAGATGTCCAGCAGCTCGGTGACGTCGTAGGCCCTGCTCACCCCGAACTGTCGGAAGATGCCGTCTACCACGGCATCGCTGGAGCTGGCCATCGCGCCAGTATGGGAGAGGGCGGCCGTCTGGCCCCTGGCGGTCCTCCCCACCTTTGCCACCACCACCGGCTTCACCGGGGAGATCCTGGAGCAGAGCTCCACGAACCTGCCGCCGTCGGAGAAGGACTCCAGGTAGAGGGCCATGCTCCTGGTGTGCGGGTCCTCGACCAGGTACTCCATGAGATCGTTCTCGTCCAGATCGGCCTTGTTGCCCAGGCCGATGCAGGAGGCCATGCCCACCCCCTCGTTCTCGGCCATCTCGAAGACGCCGGAGAGCACCGAGCCGCTCTGGGAGACAAGGGAGATGCAGCCGTCCCCGGGCCTGGGACTGCGGTCCTTGGGGGTGAAGAAAGTGTCCAACTGGTGTCGGGGGACCAGTATGCCCAGGGTATTGGGGCCAAGGATCCGGGTGTTCGTTCCCCTGGTCGCCTCCACCATCTCCGCCTGCAGTTCCCCTCCCGCCTCCCCGATCTCGGCGAAGCCCGAGGCGATGGGGATGACGAAGGGTATGCCCTCCTGGGCGCACTCCCTCACCACCTCCACTGTGTCATCGGCGGGAATGGCGATGACCGCCACGTCCACCCTCTCCGGAAGGTCCTTCACGGTGGGGTAGCTGATCAGCCCCCCGATGTAGTCCTTGTAGGGATTGACCGCGAACAGTCTGGCGGAGCCGTCCTTCAGGTTGGTCAAGATGATGTTCCCGATCTTCCCGGGACGATCGGAGGCCCCGATCACGGCCACGCTCGCCGGGTTCAGGAGGCGGTCCAAGGTCATCTAACCGTTCTGTGAGATTCCTGGGGATATTAAGGGTTTCCTCAAGGTGCCTGGTATCATGCCCCATCGACCAGGAAAAAGGTTTATACTCCTGAATTATAGCGGGACCAAACAGCCTTCATCGGTGGGTTGACATGAGTCACGCTGAGAACGTCCTTCAGGCCCTGGAGAGGTCGATCCAGGAGCAGGTGACGAAAAGCCCGGGGGTGATGTTCTCCGGTGGCATCGACAGCACCATCGTAGCCTACATGCTGTCCAGACACACCCCTCCCAGGTTGTTCACCGTGGGGGTGGAGGGCAGCTACGACCTCAGGGTGGGAGAGGAGACGGCCGATTGGCTGGGACTGGAGTGGCGTGGGATCGTGGTGGAAGAGGGGGACCTGCTCGAGGCCATCAGGGAGATGACCGCCGTTTTGCCCACCACCAACCCGGTCACACTGTCGTTCGAGATGCCCTTCTACCTCGTGGCCTCAAGGGTGTCTGAGAGGCACCTGTACAGCGGTCAGGGGGCCGACGAGCTGTTCGCCGGTTACGCCAGGTACATGGAAATGGACATGGAGGAGAGGGAGAGGACGGTCCGCTCGGACCTGGCCCATCTTTTGGACCAGGGGTTGAGCTTCGAAACGGCCATAGCGAACAGCCTGGGAAAGGAACTCCATTACCCTTACCTCCATCCGGGGGTGAGGGAGACGGTGTCCAGGATACCCATCGAGGAGGAGTTCAGGGATCCCCTGAGGAAATCGGTGCTCCGGGACGTGGCCTCTTTACTGGAGCTGGACATGGTGATGAACAGGAAGAAGAAGGCGGCCCAGTACGGTTCGGGCATCATGAAGGCCCTGCGCTCGGCCGCCAAGGCCCGCGGGCACACGGTGCGGGCCCTGGTCAGGGAGATCGCTTCAGAGTGAATGGTGGTGCGGGATGGATTACGACGAGGTCCTGGAATGGCTGTTCGGTCTGGAGGCCAGGGGGATCAAGTTCGGGCTCTCGAACACCAGGGAACTACTCAGGAGGATGGGCGACCCCCACCTGTCCTTTAACTCGATCCACGTGGGTGGCACCAACGGTAAGGGATCGGTGTGCGCCATGATCTCCTCCGTTCTCCGGGAGTGCGGTTACCGGACCGGCCTCTACACCTCCCCGCACATCAGGGATTTCTCGGAGAGGATCAAGGTGGACGGACGCCCCATTCCCCGGGAGGAAGTGATCCGCCTGGCCGGTGTCCTGAGGGACCATGCGGAACAGATGGAGCGTGAAGGGAACCGGCTCACCTTCTTCGAGCTGACCACCGTCATGGCCTTCTGCCACTTTCAGGAGCGGGGCGTGGAGGAGGCGGTAGTGGAGGTGGGAATGGGGGGACGTCTGGACGCGACCAACGTCCTGCTCCCCCGCTGCTCGGTCATCACCCGTATAGGGGTGGAGCACGTGGAGTGGCTGGGCAGCGATATCGAGCAGATCGCCGGCGAGAAGGCGGGGATCATCAAGCCCGGGGTGCCGGTGATCACCGGGGCGCGGGAGGAGGTGGAGGTGATCAGGAGGAGGGCGGCGGAGCTCGGCGCCCCCCTGGAGGCGGTCGGTGACCCGGAGGTGCTCTCCTCGGACCTCTCCGGGCTGGTGTTCCGGGTGGAGGGGAAGAGGCTGGAGCTTCCCCTCATAGGCACCTATCAGTCGGAGAACGGGGCCATAGCCTACCGCTGCCTGATGCGCCTGAGGGGCCAGGGGATGCGCATCGAGGAGCGCTGCCTGGACAGGGGCTTCGCCAACACCTCCTGGCCTGGAAGGATGGAGGTGCTCGGTACCGATCCCATGGTTATCCTGGACGTGACCCACACGGCCGACGGGGCGGTGAGGGTAGCCAGGGACCTGGAGGAGCTGTTCGGGGGATACATACTGGTCCTGGGGGTGCTGAACGACAAGGACCTGGAGGGTATGGCCGCCCCGCTGGGAAGACTGTGCCGGGTGGCCATCGCTACGGAGCCCAGAAGCAAGAGGGCCTTCCCGGCGGAGAGGGTGGCAGAGGCCCTCCGATCTCACTGCCCCCGGGTGGAGGTCGCGACAGGGGTGGGAGAGGCCTGCGAGAGGGCGCTCTCCCTGGCCGCTCCCGGGGAGGTGGTACTGGTGACCGGATCCCTCTACACGGGGGGAGAGGCCAGGAGGTGGTGGGATGAAAGACGCGGTGAGAATACTGGAGCTGATCGGGGAGGGTGACTACGGGAGGGCGTTTCCTGGTAGGGGCAGTCCCGAAAGCGCCGGGTGGAACCGTGACCCCTTCAAGGTGTTGATAGCCACGGTGCTCTCCCAGAGGACCAGGGACAGGAACACCGCCGATGCGGCGGACAGGCTGTTCTCCAGGTACGGGGACCCGGCGAGCATCGCCTCCGCCCCGATGGAGGAGGTCATGGAGCTGATCCGGCCGGCCGGCTTCCCCCGGGCCAAGGCCAAGGCCATCCGGGAGATCGCCAGGATCGTGGACACGCGGCACGGGGGCGAGGCGCCCGCGGACATGGAGTCACTCCTGGCCCTGCCCATGGTGGGGAGGAAGACGGCCAACTGCGTCCTTGCCTACGCCTTCGGGAAGGACGCCATATGCGTGGACACCCATGTCCACCGGATCGCCAACCGGATCGGACTGGTGAGGGCCAAGGATCCCGAGGGGACCGAGAAGGAACTGAGGCGGACTTTCCCGAGAGAATACTGGAGGGAGATCAACGCCCTGCTGGTGGTCTTCGGTCAGCAGGTGTGCAGGCCCAGGGGACCCAGATGCGGGGATTGCCCGGTGAACCGTTACTGTGACTACTACCGGAACAGTGACAGGGGCTAGACTCCAAGGCTCTCGTCGATCTTCTTGGACATCTCCTCTTCCAGCTGGATCTCCACCTCCCATTCATCGATGGAGTCCATCGCCTCCTTCAGGCCCCTGAGGCAGTCCAGGCAGATCCACCTGCCGCCCACCCTCTTCATTGGCTTCTTCTTGTAGCCCACTTCGCCGCAGATCCAGCAGACGTGCATGTCCTTGGTCCGGTGTTCCACGTATGCCTCCATCTTCTTCCCCTCGACGATGGAGTCCAGCGTCATTTCCCTCTTCGTTCGCTCGCTGTCCACTGACATATCTAGACCACCCCTATGACGGCCCTTCTATCCAGTTCTGTCTATTTTAAAGTTGCCTTATCGGTCCAGTGCCCCGTGATGGACGCCCGTACCACCGGAAGGAAATAAATAATGGCGGGGTGTTTGTACCGCGCATGCATGAGGTCTCGGTCATGTCCAGCATAGTCGAGCAGGTGCTGGAGGAGCTGAAGAGACATTCGGTGGATAGGGTGGAGGAGGTGGTGCTGGAGGTGGGCGAGCTGACCTTCCTGGGTCATGAGCAGCTGGAGTTCGCCTTCGAGATCATGGTCAGGGACACGCCTCTAGAAGGGGCCGAGCTAAGGATAGTGGAGGAGAAGTTGGAGGTGAGCTGCCCCTCCTGCGGCTACCGGGGGAAGGTCGATTATTTTGAGGAGCACCACTTCTCCGTGCCGGTGCTCTCCTGTCCCGAGTGCGGGGAGAGGGTGGAGGTGCTCAAGGGAAGGAAGTGCGGGGTCACCTCCCTGAGGGTGGTGGAGGCCTGATGTTCCGCTTCAGGGATGAGGGGATGGCCCAGAGGATCATGACCTCACTTCGCAGGTACGAGCTTGACCTGAGTTTCATGCATGTGTGCGGAACCCATCAGGACACCCTGGTGAAGTTCGGTCTGGAGGAGATGCTCAGCCAGGCCGGTATCGACATAAGGCAGGGGCCAGGCTGCCCGGTATGCGTCACCTCCACCAGGGAGATCGCCGACGCCATGGCCCTGGCGGAGAGCGGTCTCACCCTGGCCGTCTTCGGGGACATGATGCACGTGCCCACTCCCCGAGGCTCCCTGGCCGAGATGAAGGCGGAGGGCCACGACGTCCGCATCGTCTACTCCATCGAGGACGCCATCCGATTGGCCGAGGGGGGAAGGCAGGTGGTGTTCATGGCCATAGGTTTCGAGACCACGGTGCCCACCACCGCCGTACCCTTGATGGACGGTGTGCCCGAGAACTTCTCGGTCTACAGCTGCCATCGGACCATCCCTCCGGCCCTGGAGGCGATATTCCAGATGGGCGAGCTGAGGCTGGACGGTTTCATCCAGCCGGGGCATGTGGCCACCATCATCGGGACCGAGCCCTTCAGGACCTTCTCCAGGAGATTCCATATACCACAGGTGGTCTCGGGATTCGAGCCGCTGGACCTTCTCATGTCCATCCACATGCTGGTCAGTCAGATCCGGGACGGTAGGGCGGAGGTGGAGAACGAGTACTCCCGTCTGGTCGATGATGAGGGGAATCCGAGGGCGATCCGGTCGATCGATGAGGTGTTCCGCCCCGCCGACGTTCCCTGGAGGGGCTTCCCCGTCATTCCCGCCAGCGGACTGGAGCTGAGGGAGGAATTCGATCAGCACAACGCCAAATTGACCCACCAGGATGTGCTGGATGACCTGCCGCCCGTGGAGGAGGAGAAGAGCGGATGCAGGTGTGGTGAGGTCCTCAGGGGGCTGATCGATTCCCGGCAGTGTCCCGCCTTCGGGAAGGGATGCACCCCCCGGAGCCCCCTGGGACCGTGCATGGTGAGCAGGGAGGGCAGCTGCAACATCAGCTACCGTTATGGGAAGAGGTGAGATCCAGCGTCCTCACCTCCTTCCTGTGCATGAGGGCCATCTGGATGGACATCACGGCCATCCAGGCCATCAGGCAGATCACCGCCACCGCCTCCGCCAGGGGGAGGGGGGTGGCCACCAGGAAGGAGAGGGGGATGATCACGCCCACAATGGTGGTCAACGAGCCAACCTTCCCGAAGTAAGGGTTCTTCCAAAGGGGTCCCACCAGTGCGAGGAGGCCCAGCAGCATGACGCCGAAGAAGGAGTAGCTTGCCACGGTGTGATACGACCCGGTGGTGATGGGGAACAGACCCACCGCGAACAGGGCGACGCTGCCCACCAGCACGATGGCCGGTCCCGCCCTGTAGGACCACTTGGAGGGCTGGGCGGCCATGAAGCCGGTGGAGAACAGGAATGCGAGTACCCCCGTGGCCATCGCGCCCAGGTTGAACGCGGCCCTGCCCGCCCGGTCCCCGCCCAGCTCGCTGAGCGTCTCCTCACCCAGGATCCAGTTCCCGTCCGCCACCACGGCGAGGGACCACAGATAGGAGAAGGTGAGCACGCCGGTGACCCCGAAGACCGCCGCCAGAAGGATCCAATCCCGTTCCATGCGGTCCCGCACCATCCTGAGAATAGATAAATTCGACGGGCGCTACGTTCGATGAGGAATTACTTTTATCATGGCTTGGTAGAATAATGACACGGTGTATGCTTGGTCAAGATCACCTCGGGCGATGAGCTGGTGGATATGCTGAAGAAGGCGGAGCAGATCGAGATGGGCTTCGAGGACTCATCCATATGGGAGGGCTACATAGAGGTCGATGACCAGGATATCAGGAACCTGATCTTCACCCTGAGCTCGGCCTCGCACGACCATACGAAGATGGTGCAGTCCATGATCGATATGGTGGAAGCGGAGAGCGGGGAGGGATCTCTCCCCCTCCAGAAGAGGGAGTTCAACTTCAAGAACATGGGGGACTCGGAGATCATGAACCAACTCCTCAAGTACGACCGGTTGGCCTACAACCTATACGTGGACATACAGAGGGCTTTGGAGGAATCGGACAGGGCCATGATCAAGGAAGGGAAAAAGGAGGAATTCAGGTCCTACCTGGAGCGCCTGCTCAGGGACGAGAAGAAGCACATCGACCTGCTAAGCAGGTACGTGGGTTTCATCCAGAGGATCAGATAGGCCCCCTCCCGCCGAGGTAGTCCACCAGGAACCATATTCCCAGGATTATGAAGAAGGTCCCCACGATCCATCCCAGGATATCGGGGAATACGATCACCAGTATGCCGAACAGTATGCTTATCAGGGCGAACAGTGGGCTGATCCTCATGGACCTATAGTGGGAGTCAGGAGTTAATATGCTTTTACCCGGGATTCCGCAACCGCTTTATCCCTGTCCATCAGATGGATGGATGAGAGCATGGACGTGAAGGAGAATACGGCGCTCAGGAACCTGACCGGGGTCTTCGAGAGCAGGGAGGACGGCGCCAGGGCGCTTGTCGAGCTCCTGGATGAACTGGATGGGGACACCTTGGTACTGGGCATCCCCTCGGGGGGAGTTCCGGTTGCAAGGGAGGTCTCCCGTGCCCTGGCCCTGGACATGGACATCGTGGTGGTGCGCAAGGTGCAGGTCCCCTTCAACCCGGAGGCGGGCCTCGGGGCCGTTGGACCGGAGGGGATAATCAGGTACAACGAGGGCCTGATGGGCCGTCTGGGCCTTGATGAGGCCGAGGTGCAGCGTCAGACCCTCAAGGCCCGGGAGAGCGTGCGCCTTCGGGAGGAGTTGTTCCGGGGGGATCGGGAGTATCCGGACATGCACGGCAGGTCGGTGCTGATCCTGGACGATGGGCTGGCTTCGGGGTTCACCATGCTGGCGGCAATGGACTTCGTGGGACAGAGGAAAGTCTCGTCCATAATGGTCGGTGCCCCCACCGGCTCCTCCGGGGCGGTACGAATGCTCGCCGATAGGGCGGAGACCGTCTACTGTCCGAACATCAGGGAGGGGATGGCATTCGCGGTGGCCGAGGCCTATCGGCACTGGCACGATCTCTCGGACGCGGAGGTCATCCGGGCGATGGAGAACGCGTTTTCGGATTGAATCGATCCGGGTGATGGCATGGAGGTGTAATCCTGCGATGCGAGGTGAGCGGATCACGCCTGTTCTATCGCGTGAAGGGCGAGGGGGTGCCTGTACTCCACCTGCACGGCTTCCCCCTGGACCACCGGCTGATGGAGGGGTCGATGGAACCGGTGTTCACCGGTCGGGAGGGATGGAAGAGGGTCTATCTCGATCAGCCCGGGATGGGAAGGAGCACCGCGGGGGAGGTGGATGACGCCGACGATATGCTGGAGGTCCTGGTGGAGTTCTTGGATGAGGTGGCCCCGGGGCAGCCCCTTCTACTGGTGGGCGAATCGTACGGTGGATACCTGGCCCGGGGTCTGATGCACCGCCTTCCCGGGAGGGTGATGGGGATCATGCTGGTGTGTCCGGTGATCATCTCCCGGGCCGAGGACCGGGAGGTCCCCCCGATGAGGATCATCCATCGGGACGGGGATTTCCTTTCCAGGATGGATGACGGGGACCTGGTGAACTTCAGGTCGTTCGCGGTGGTGCATGACGAGCGATCGTACAGGCACTTCAAGGATCTGGTCGAACCTGGCCTCCTGGGCGGTGACAAGGAGTTCCAGGAGAGGTTCGGGAGGCGGAGGGAGCTCTCCTTCCAGGTGGATCCTCTCCCTGAGCCGTTCCAGGGGCCGTGCCTGTTCCTGGCGGGCAGACAGGACTGGTGGGTGGGTTACGCCGACGCATGGGGCATAATGGACTCCTATCCCCGGGCCACCATGGCGGTGCTGGACAGGGCTGGACACGGGCTCGAGGGGGAGCAGCCCGAGCTGTTCAGGACATTGGCCGCGGAATGGCTGGACCGGGTGAAGGAGTACATGAGGGAGACCTGAGGGTTCTCGAAGCTCATGAAGCATCCTCTACCACCGCAGGCTCACCTATAAGTCGAATTTCTGGAGCACGAGGTAGGTTGAACCGAGATCATGGGGGTTCTCTCTCATCCATTCTATCTCCCGGTACAGCTCCTCCACATCATCTCCAAGGGATGGCGGACCGATCTCCAGTTCCCGTTCGAGGGGGTGGTAATACCTCTCCATCCACACCTCTCCGGGGATATCGAACCGCTGCCTCAGGCGGTATCCGAACTCGGGGAAATCCGGGGAGGTCATGAGGCTGGTGGACTCATGGACGACCAGGTATCCACTTGATGAGAGGAAGCATCGCCATTCCTTAAGCGCCCGGTCCAATCCGATCACCTTGACCGACCCCTCAGACCAAAGGATTTGGAAGCTTTCCGGGCGAAAGGGGAGGAAGAGGAGTGAACCCCTGATGATCCCCACCCTTCCGGTCAGTCCCTCGCGGCCCACCCTCTGCCTCGTTCTGCCAAGGGACCGAACATCCTTGTCCAGTCCCACCACCCTTCCCCGACTGAGCCTGGCCAGTTCCGTGGTGGGAATCCCCGAGCCACATCCTATATCCAGTATCCAGGGCGCTTCCATCGGGGGGAGGGTGGCGAACGCCCCCCTGGTGTAGTGCAGCAGGTTCATTCTCAACCTGTCCCTCAAGGATCCTGCCTCATGATCATGTGATGGGAGGGCAGAGGTAAATAGACCCTTGGAGGATCGATCCACTCGATGGAGTGGTAGATTGCAAGGATCCGCCGCATTCCTCCACCTTCTTTCGTTCGAGATTCATTCGAGAATCAGCG
The DNA here is from genome assembly GCA_046540255.1 of Methanomassiliicoccales archaeon. Taxonomy (GTDB): domain Archaea; phylum Thermoplasmatota; class Thermoplasmata; order Methanomassiliicoccales; family JAAEEP01; genus JBKHFJ01. The sequence continues at coordinate 59,953 of JBKHFJ010000011.1, forward strand.
TTGAACTTCAGGAGGCGGATGACCGTATTACGAATCGATCCAGTGCGATGAGAGAGGATCAAAGGGACCCGTAGGCCGAGGCGAGTATGACCACCAGGAGCACGAAGGGAACGAAGTACCTGGTCAGCAATACCACGAATCGAGTCGTCCGATGGTCCACTTCCCTCTCGAGATCGCTGCGGCCGATGCACCAGGAGAATACCAGGGAGGAGAACATGGCGGCTATGGCGATGCCGAAGGTGCCGAACACATGATCGATGAAATCAAGAGGGTTCTCCCCGAATACGCGGAGTTCGAGCGCGCTGTAGCTCAGGGCGGAGAAGGTTCCCAGGACCAGCAGTCCGGCGGAAAGGTAGGCGGTCGCCTTCCGCCTGGGGAGGTCCAGGTTGTTTATCATGGTGGCCACGTTCACCTCCATCATGGAGACCGCCGAGGTGAGGGCGGTGGTGAACAGGAGGAAGAAGAACATGATGGCCATGAAGTACCCGAAGGGCATGGAGTCGAAGGCCACCGGGAGAGTGGAGAACGCGAGCTCGGCGCCCGCCGTGGGCTGAAGGTCGAAGGTGAACACGGTGGAGAAGATGATGATGCCCGAGATCAGGGCGACGAGCACGTCGGCTGAGGTGATCAGCACGGCGGATCGCGGTATGTCGGTCTCCTCCCTCATGTAGCTCGCGTAGGTGAAGATGAGACCATAGCCGACGGCAAGGGAGAAGAACGCCTGACCGAAGGCCGCC
>JBKHFJ010000012.1:0-59395 GCA_046540255.1 Methanomassiliicoccales archaeon
GCAGAGGTGGACTTCGTCGCCCGTGCCCCCAAAGGGCAAGAAGTGGAGGAGCTTACCCAGAAGCAGATAATGAAGTGCCTCCGGAACAAGATACCGGGCGAACAGTTCGTGGAGATGTACGGACTGGGGATAGACCTGCCCCAGCAGGAGAAGGGTCAGAGGCCCTCGGAAAAGATGGAAAAATTCGAGAGGCGGTCCAGGGCGGAAGAACCGGCCAAGACGGAACCTGGGAGTGGCTCGAGGGGCGAATCGATCAAGGCTCAGGTGGCCAAAGGGCTGACCGATGGGGAGCCCGAGAAGTCGGAGCCCGAGAAGGGACGTGAGGTTCAATCCTCCAAGAAGCTCTCCTCCGAACAGGAGCGGTTCAAGGAGATCATCAACGAGCTCACCTCCACATCGAAGGCCAAGCTCCTGGACGAAGAGGGAGGCGTGGTGAAGGAGGTCCCGGTAAGGGAACTAGTGTCCACCCTGAAGGACGATTCCAAGAACATCATCACCATCGTCTTCGACGGGATCGTCACCCAGAGGATCCTGGACATCGCCGCCGAACAGAGGATCGGGACCATCGTGGGCACCAAGATGGGCAACATAGCCAAGCAGCCCTCATCCGTCGAGGTATGGACCAAGAGCGATCTGAACTGAGTGCGAGGTCGAAAGGGACAATGAGAAGGGATCTGGACTTGGATTCGGTGGATACCACCGCCGACATACCGATACCGGAGGATCCCCTGGACCGGGTGATAGGTCAGCAGGAAGCGGTCGAACTGGCCAAGATCGCCGGGAAGCAGAGGCGACACCTTTTGCTGGTCGGCCCTCCCGGGACCGGGAAATCGATGATAGCCCAAGCCCTATCACTCCACCTCCCCTGTCCGAAGGAGGAGGTGAGGGTGGTGCACAACCCTGAGAACCCGGAGAGACCCTCGGTGGAGATCGTCAACCGGGACGAGGTGAACAGAGAGAAGGAGTCACATGAGTTCGCCGAGGGCGACCTTATTGATCCCAAGAAGGCCCCGATAAACGTGGCGGAACGCCTGGGATACAGGTGTCGAAACTGCGGGTCTTATTCCTCCCCCAAGGAGCGCTTCTGTCCCAAGTGCGAGAAGCCCAAGATGGGCATAGACAAGACCAGTAACCCCTTCGGGGACCTGCTGGGGGGAATGCTGGAGGCCTCTCTGGGGGCCACCGGCATGGAGAACATGCCCAGTGGAAAGGAGAAGGTGACCACCACCCGCAAGAGGTTCGGGAAGGAGGAGGTGGTGGTGTTCGAGCGCTGCGGCGACATGATCCGTGTACTTGACCAGGAGGCCTTGGAGAGAAGGAGGGAGATGGAGAAGGTCAGCCCCAGGAAGGTGCTGGTGCCCATAGACAGGAATCCCTTCATCCTGGCCACGGGTGCAAGTGAGACCGAGCTACTCGGGGACGTCAGGCACGATCCCTACGGAGGGCATCCCCAGCTGGGTACCGCCCCCTACGAAAGGGTGCTCCCCGGGTCCATCCACGACGCGCACGAGGGCGTTCTCTTCCTGGACGAGCTTCCCCACCTCGGCAATCTCCAGCGTTACATCCTGACCGCCATGCAGGAGAAGCGCTTCACCATCACCGGGAGGAATCCGCAGAGCGCCGGCGCCAGCGTGAGGCTGGAGAAGGTACCGTGCGAATTCATAATGGTGGGCGCCTGCAACATTCAGGATCTGGAGCATTTGCTCTCCCCCCTGAGGAACAGGATCGCCGGCAATGGGTACGAGGTGCTGATGGACACCACCATGGATGATAACGAGTTCAACCGGGCCCTGTACGCCCAGTTCATCGCCCAGGAGATCTCTATGGACAGGAAGATCCCACACGCCTCAAGATCGGCCATAATGGCCCTGATCAAGGAGGGGAGGAGGAGGGCCAGGTCGATAGACGGGAAGAGCAACTCCCTCACCCTGAGGCTCCGTGAGCTGGGGGGCCTGATCCGCTCGGCCGGGGACATGGCCGTGGTGAAGGGGGACGGTGTCATCGAAGAGAGGCACATCCGGGAGGCCATCAGGCGATCCAAGACGGTGGAGGAGCAGATCGCCGACCGGTACGGCTCCTACATGAGAGGTCTGTCCACCGACCTCAGCTCCTCCCAGAAGGAGAAGTCATCCTACTACTTCTGGAACGAGCACAGGTCGGATGACAGCATGTTCCACTAGAGCATGATCTGCATCTTGTAGGCCGCCTCCCCGTCGGTGTAGTAGTTATCGATCCTCATGGCCACCTGGAAGCCCAGCTTCCTGTAGAACTCAATGGCCACGAGGTTGCTCTCCCTCACCTCCAGGGTAACCAGCCTGATGCCTATGAGGGCACAGCGCTTCAGGAACTCCCTGCAGAGCATGGTGGCGTACCCCCTCCTCCGTCCCCTCGGCCTCACCCCTATCATGAATATCCTGGCGTGCATCATGGACACGATCAGGCCGCCCAGGAACCCTTGGATCACCCCTCGGTCCTCGAGGACCAGGAAGCCGTCCTGCCACAGCTTGTGGACATCGATGAGGAACTGGGCCGAGTAGCCCTCCTGAAGGGTCTGCAAACAGAGGCTGTAGACCTCGGTGAGATCCCTGCTGGGATCGAAGTTGCGCACCATCACCGGCCCCGCTATAGTTTACGAGACCTTAACCTTTTCACCCCCATCCAGATGAGCAGGGGGACGGCCGCGCCCAATGGGGCGTAGACCAGGGGATTACGCCCCTCTTCCACCTCCCTGACCACGACGACCATCTCCCCGGTGGCCGTGTTGCCGCTCACGTCCTCGACCCTCAAGGTGACCGTGTGTCTTCCCGGGGGCAGATGCACCAGGTGCACCGGCCCGGAGCGATCGCAGGCCCCGTCCCCTTCCAGATCCCACTCGTAAACGGATATGCCGACGTTGTCCGAGCATTCCCTCGCGTCCAGCAGTACCGGTGTGCCTCCCTTCACCTCAATGCTCTCGGGCAGTGCTATCGAGGGAGGTATCGGATCCTCGCACCAATCCTCCTGAAATGCATGGGCGAAGAAGGCGGCGACCTCCTCCGATTCGACCACCAGGCCGATCTCGCGATTCTCCTCGAATGCCGTGGGGACCCAGTTCATGGATGATACCAGGACGGTGTCGTCCACCACCATCCCCTTGTTGTGCAGTACCCTGAAGGAATGATTGGTCGACACGGAGACCGCCTCCAGATGGTCCAACCCTATTCCGTTCAACCGATGCACGAGATCGTCGTTCCCCTTCCCTTCCGAAAACCAGGAGGAGTCTAACAGAATCCTGGTCTCCACCCCCCTCCTTGCCCCCGAGACCAGGGCGGGAAGGATACCGGAGTCCTCCATCCATTCCGGGTCGGCGTAGAACATCTCCACCAACACCCTCTCTTCGGCAGATCTTAGTAGATCGAGCACCCCTTCCAGGGAGAAATCGGGGGAGACCAGGGTCCCCACCTCGGCAGGATATCGGTCTACACGGTAGTCCAGGTCACTCTCGACCTCCCCTATCAAAGAAGGATCGGCCACCGTCCAGAGGCGATTATCCAGCATGGAGAGGTTGGCATCATGCTCGAAAAGGTGGGACATGTGGACCGCCAGGTCCCGGTCCCTGATCACCATGCCCCAACCCCTGTTGGAGGAGAGGGACGATTCCAGCCAGTTCTCCGAGGAGACCGTCGTTCGCTTCTCGTCCACCACCATGTACTTGCAGTGGTAGTACGCGTACCTCCTGAATCCCTCGTCGGATTCGCTGACGACCACCCTCACCCCGCTGGTCACCAAGGAGTCCAGGGACCCGCGGTCAGATATCCCGCCCACCGGATTACCCTCGACCAGAAGGGTGACGTTCACCCCCCTCTCGGCGGCCCGACCCAGGGCCCCGACCAGAAGTGGATGGTCGATCTCGTACACACACAGTCTGAGCGAGCGGGAGGCGTGCTCGATCTCCCTCACCAGCCTTCCCACCCCCTCATCCGGGATGAGGAAGGGCTCCGCCCAACCCGTGGAATTGAAAGGTCCGAGATCGGTCCTCCCCGGACGGTCCCTGAGCCAATCCCGGGAGGAATCCGTGTCGGCGCCCTGTCTCCGCAGGCTCCTCCCCTTGCCCGGCTTTTCCACGGGCTCACCGGACCAGCCCTCTCCCCTGTATTCCGAGCTGCCGTAGACCAGTACGTCAACCGGCCTCTCGCCGTGGAGCAGCATGACCTCGTCCCCCTTGTTCGCCAGTACGAACCTGCCCTCCTGGATGAGATCGTCGATGTCCAGCACCTCTCCCGTGAGGCCGAGTCCATCGACGGTCCCCGGATCGGAGGTGAGGATGACGGACTGACCTTGTTCAAGGGGCACATCGGGCAGGGCGAGCACCCCCTCGCCATCGGTCACCTTCCATCCGTCCAGGTCCACGGCACCGTCGCCCTGGTTAGATATGACCACGTACTCCGTCCGGAAATCCGGGAAGACCTCCTGGATCGTCATGCCCTTCCATGCCTCCGCCCCCTCAACCACTGGGAGGGAATAGAGGCAGGTGATCATAACAAGGGCCGAGACGAGCAGATGTGGGGAAGGGCCCATGCGGTCAGGATGCCCTGCGGGGGAGAATGAATGAATGGGTTACAATGAGTCTCTCAGAGGTATTTGATCAGGTCCTCGAGGGCCTCCTTCACCGCCTCGGCCTTGACCACGCCGGAGGCAACCAGCACACCCTTCGCACCCAGATCGATGGCTTCCCGCACGTCCTCTCCGCTCTTCACCCCGGCACCGCAGAGGACCTTGATGGTGGGGTCCACCTCCCTCACCGACTGGACGGCGTCCTGCACCAGCTGCGGATCGGCCGAGGTCACGGAGACATCGCCGCCAATAAGTTCGGGGGGTTCAACGGCCAGGTAGTCGGGCGAATGGGAGGCGAGCCTCCCCGCCGTGTCCGCCGTATCGGCGCACACCAGTGTCTCCAGGCCTGCCCTGGAGGAGAGCTCCATGGCCGAGCGGATATCCGCCTCCTCCATCCGATGCTCGGAGTGGTTGATCAGCGTCCCCACAGCCCCGGCGGATCGGACCATCGAGGCGGTAACCCATCCGGTCCTGGACCCGGCCTCCACCGGATCGACGTGCTGGGAGAAAACGGGGATGTTGACCGAGTTGACGATGCTGGATATCTCCACCATGGGTGGACAGACCGCCACGCACACCCCCCTCTCCCTGGAGACCTCCTCGCAGATGGTGGATATGAGGATGGACCTGGGACCCTCCACATGGGGATAGGCCTTGAAGTTCACCACGATTGCTGGCTCTTCCAGTTCACTCAAGGTCCTCGAACCTCTTCTTCAGCTTCTCCAGTATGGCCGGCCTGGTGGTGTACTCCATCTCCTCCGGGGACAGGATGCCGGGCATGAACGGTCCATGACCTCTCATGTACACGCTCATCTCCACCGCCCTGCTCCGGGCATGATCCCACACGCTGCCGGCGAAGTAATCGACCGGCCTGTGCTCCCCTGGTGGGGAATCCGGGCCCTCCATACCCTGGAATTCCCCGTTGCAGACCTGAAGCCCGAGCGACACTATCCTGGGCGGCCCGTCGAAGTAGGAGGGATCGGAATCCTCCACCGAGCACGGGTACCATGCGCCGTAGTGGGATCCCCTCATCCATCCGGGGACCAGTGAGGGGAACATGAACGGCTGAAGCACTTCCCCCACGGCCGGAAAGCCGCTCTGGGCCCTGACCACGGCGACGGGATCATCCTTGCCCACGTACTTACCCGCCGTCAGGTTCAGCTTATCGGTGCTGACCACCGCGGCCGTCCCCAGATCCTCGTTCTTGCTGATGATCCTCTTGATGGCGTAGCGGGTGGTGTCGCCCAGAAGGCCCAGGATGTCGTAGCTCTCCTCGGGCGCGTCCAGCAACACCCTGGTGGACTCCACCACGTCATGTATCTCGAACCTGTACCCGTCGTGGGCCCTCGGGTCGATCACCAGCCCGGTGGTGGTGAAGGGGTCCATGAACACCCTGGAGAAGGGGAGGGAGTAGGCCGAGGGTTCCGTCTTGTCGGCCATGAAGAAGACCACTGGCTCCGCCTTCCTCTCCTCGAACTCCAGCTCCGCCGTTCCGGGACCCGCCCCCCGGATGTTCCCCGAGAAGGCGTCGGTCAGGATGTCCTGGCCCGCGGCGTACAGCTTCATCCCCTTGGCCTCCTGGGTGGCGCACTGGAAGGCGTCCCAGGCCATGCCATGGACCCCCTCGTCGTTCTCGCCGTTGTTGTGGACCATGAACAGATTGATGTCGTCACCTACCCTGGTGACGTGAAAGTCATTGATGGTACCGTTCTTCACCCCGTCCCGGAGGGTCTCCTTGCACACCTCGGTCATCTTGGGGTGGGGGCAGGAATGCCCTGCCACCGAACCGACATCGGCCTTGATTACAGATATTGTCACTCGGTCAGACATCGTCTTCCACCGTGTGGGTGTGAATAGCGAGGGCACATATAAAACATTTCTCGGGCCCATCCAATGGAGGTCTGAACCTCCCCCAAAAATAAAAAAGGTGAAGGGGGTGCCTCAGCTCTCCACCACTTCGATGGCGTCGGTTGGACACTGCTCGGCGGCGTTCTTGACACAATCCTTGAGGCTGTCGGGCACCTCTCCTTCGATCGGTTCACTGGTGCGGTACTCCTCCACTATCCGGCAGAGGCCGTCATCCTCCTCAAAGACCTCGGGACACTCGTCCTCGTAGCACAGACCGCACTGAGAGCACTCCTCCTGGTCAACGAAAACCTTCAGGGTCATGGGAGTATGATTTACATTCGGGAGTATATCAATTTTCCCGACCCGGAATCCATACACACTTATATATGGTTCCGTTCATCAACCAGCAGGGTGTTTGACCATGGACGAGGCCCCCTTGAAGAAATCCACCCACGTTTCACCGGATGACTTCGACCAGGCGAGGACCTTCCAGGGATGGGTGCAGGAGACCAGGGACCTGGGAGGGATCTCGTTCCTCATGCTGAGGGATGGGTGGGGAACCATTCAGGTGACCGCCCCCCGAAAGAAGGTGCCCCAGGAGGTCTTCGAGACCATCATCTCCCTCCCCCGGGAGTCGGTGATCGAAGTGGTGGGCAAGGTGCAGGAGAGCGAAAAGGCCAAGTCGGGCGTGGAGGTGATACCTTCCAGCATCCAGGTGCTGAGCAGGGCCGCCTCCCCCCTCCCCATGGGGGTGGTGGACAAGGTGGGGGTGGAGGTCGAGACCAGGTTCAACCACCGTTTCATGGATCTGCGCAGGCAGGAGGTCCGTGCCATATTCCAGGTCAAGTCACTGGTGCTCCAGCTGATCGGGGAGTATCTGACGGGTGAGGATTTCGTAGAGGTGTTCACCCCCAAGATCGTGGCCTCGGGGGCCGAGGGAGGGGCCACCCTCTTTCCGGTGGAGTATTTCGAGGGCAGGGCCTTCCTGGCCCAGAGCCCACAGCTGTACAAGCAGGCGCTCATGGCCACCGGACTGGACAGGGTCTTCGAGATCTCTCCCGCATTCCGGGCGGAGCACTCGGACACGATCCGCCACACCGCCGAGTTCATCAGCTTCGACGGCGAGATGGCCTTCATCGACTCCCAGAGGGACGTCATGGAGATGATGGAGGGGTGCATGCAGCACGTCATCGACGGGGTGATCGATCGCGGCCAGGAGCATTTGGAGGCGATGGGGGTGGAGCTGGATCTTCCCCGGACCCCCTACCCGGTGATGACCTACTCCGAGGTGAGGGACATCCTCTCCGGGGAGGGGAAGGAGATACCCCAGGGGGAGGACATCGATACCGAGGGGGAGAAGATCCTGGGGGAGGTGATGGCCGCACGGGGATACGAGATGTACTGGATCATCGAGTACCCCGAGGCGTCCAAGCCCTTCTACGTCATGGAGAAGGAGGGGACCCCCTACTCCCACACCTTCGACCTCGACTACCGGGGACAGGAGATCTCCTCCGGTGGGCAGAGGGAGCATCGCTATGATCATCTGGTCGGCCGGATGGAGGGGAAGGGGCTGGATCCCTCCTCCTTCCGATCATACATGGACACCTTCGCCTACGGCATGCCGCCGCACGGCGGATGGGGGCTGGGCCTGGAGAGATTTGTGCAGAAGATGCTCGGCCTCTCCAACATCAGGGAGGCCATACTGTTCCCCCGGGACCGCAACCGGCTGACACCATGATTCCAGATACGAAAGGTTAATCAATCATCCTACACTCTCACTCCCTGGATGGCCGATACCTACGAGAGGGAGCTCAAGGGGATCCTTGGTGCGGAGGATAAGATCCTGGAGAGGATGGTCAAGACCTGCTCCGATGAGGAGCGCAACGGCTACCTCTCGATAAGGGAGAGGCCGTTCATGGTGGTAAGGGCCGCCGGCTCCCTGGGTATCGACCTGGTGGCCATATGGGGGGACCTGGCCCTGCCCATCGAGGTGAAGAGCTCCAAGAACGGGGTGCTGTGGTTCTCCAACAGCCCCCGCCTGCTGGAGCAGGCCGATTCGTTCTGCAAGGAGAGCACGAAGGCGGGGCTCATACCGGTGTACGCCTTTCGCAGGAAAGGGGTGCGGGGCGACCCGTGGAGGATCTTCACCCTTCCGGTGGCGGAGGCCCGGGGCAGGCTGAGGCTGGTGCAGAGAAGACTTCCCACTCCAGGGGAGAGCAGCAAGGGCAACCTGATCATGCGATGGGGCGAGGGGATGAAGCTCAGCGAGTTCATCGAGTACCTCATCGTCCTCAGCTCCCCCAGCGAATGAGGTGATGCCTTGGATATCGGCTGCGTCCGGACCATAGGTGAGTGGGCCCGTGGACTGTCCTTCAGGGAGAGGGTGGCTGTCCTCGCCCTGATCACCCTGATCTCATGTGGTACCCTGATCTCCTTTGACCACCTCATCCTGGGGGAGATCATTCAGGACATGGGTGGCGAACCTGCCGATCTGCACGTCTACCAGGAAAGGGCCCAGACGATAATCGACGGGAACCTGCTCTACCGGGACGTTCATACCGAGACCCCGCCCCTGGTGAACTACCTGCTGGTGCCCCCACAGCTGCTCGGTGGATCCGCTTTGCTATACTCGATATACTTCTCCCTATGGAACTTCCTGGGCGGCCTGATGCTCTACCTCGGTCTCAGGGACTGGAACGACTACCGGGCCTTCATCGCCGGGACACTGTTCATACTCTCCCCTTTCGGACTGGTCGAGTCCACCCTTGGGGTGGAGGACGAGTCCCTCATCGCCGTGGTCTCCCTGCTACCGTTGATACTGCTGATACAGCGGTGCCGCAGGCTCTCCGCCCTCTCCATCGGTGTGGGCGTATGGACCAAGATGTTCGCCGGGCTGTTCTATCCCCTGCTCTTCCTGAGGACCAGGGACTGGGGGGAGAGGGGGCTGCACATAGCCATCATAGCCGGGATCACGGCGGCGGTGGTCCTCCCCTTCCTTATACTGTGTCCGGACCAGTTCGTCTGGTTCCTGAAGTTCTATCTGCTTGGCGTGGAGGGGAGGGAGAGCGGGGGTATCAGCTTCTGGCACTTCCTGCAGATGGGCGGTGTCGGCATTCCCGGCGTTCTTGGCATGGCTCTGACGGCAGGGGCACTGCTGCTGGCGGTGTACATCGGCCACCGAAAGGATCTCCCGATCTGGCAATCCGCCCTTCTGATCCTCCTGGCCTTCTTCGTTTTCTACCCGAAGATCCATCTGGGCTACTATCTCATACCAATAGGGGTGCTGGTCGTCTGGGGTGCGACCGATAAGGGGATCGCCCTCCGCATATTCCTGATCTACGTTCCACTCGCCGCAGCCGTCCTGTTCAGCGAGAGCCCTACCGATCTTCCCGTTCTTGACTACGGATGGGGCTGGGCGGCGGGCCTCCTGCTGTCCCTCCTGGGAACGCTCATGCTGGTAGAAACGGTGAGGCGGGCCCTGATATCGCCCAACTTCATGGACGGGCCTCCGGGGGGAAGGGGGTAGCCTACTGGATGGGGGAATCCGGTCCGGCCAATGGTCCCAGGGAGAATCGGGTCTTCTGAACGATCAGTGGACACAGGGCACGGTTGTCGTGCAAGATGTGGCAATCCTCCTTGGTCATCTCACACCCGGTGCAGTCCTCCAGACCTTTGGATGTGGCACACCGGTAGACCTCGCACTGGTAGGATTGACTGGATCTCATCTCGGGGAGGCAACCATCGCATTCCCTTCCGTAAAGGGCACAGATGGAACATTCCAGTCCGCAAACGCCACGCATAGCTATCGTATTCAAAGTGCGTGCCGACGGTATATATGATTTTGGAATATACGGGTTGACCAGCCGCGGAGGGTATTTCGTCAACGATGGGGGAGGAAAATTTAATTATCTGATTTCTCTCACCATTGTCAACACTCGGTTCCCGATATGCGATCGGACCGTTGAGATCCACGATCATTGAGGAAGGGGAAGGGTGAGTATATGGACAGAATCCTGGGAACGATAGCCAACTTCGTATCCAAGCGGCCGAGGATGGCCGTCGGCGTGGTGCTAGTGATCACTTTCCTTTCCATCTTCTCGGTGGGGTACAACGGCATGAACTCGGAGTTCAACTTCGAGAACTTCATGCCAGAGGAGGAGGTGGCACAGGCCAATCAGGAGATATCGAACACCTTCGAGAACACCTACGGCCTGGAGCTACTGGCCCGATCAGAGCAGGGGGACGTGCTCACCCAGGGCACTTTCCTGGATGCTTTGAGGACGGAGAGGAACGTCTTCCATGACCAGAATATATCCCAGTACCTGGTGGATCCGAACAAATCCTCGAATTCCATCGTCAGTCCGGCGTACATGGTGACGAGCAGTATGCTGTTGTCCATGAACCAGAGCGCCCTGGACATGCTCAAAATCGACCAAGTACCCACCTACGACAACCTGATCAAGGTGATGGAGAACGTAGACACCCCAAGGCTGAAGTCTACCATACACGATCTGATGTCCTCCCCCACCACGCCCGACTACATCAAGACCACACTACCCAGGCTGCTCACCTCCGACTTCGACCCCGAATCACAGGAGCCCCAGGCCAAGGGCTTCATATCCATGGTCAACTTCGACAAGAACAAGGTGGCCACATCGGACATCACCCGCCTGCAACTGGAGAGGCAGCTGGACTCGGACATCGTGAACACCGCCGCATCCGGGGAACTCTACCTTATCGGAGAGGCGCTGATAAACGAGGATATCAATCAGGCCAGCGACGAGTCGATAGGCATGCTCTTCCCCATAGCGATGATCGCTATCGTTATCATCCTCTTCATGGTGTACAGGAACATCGCAGACACCCTTATAGGGCTGCTCGGGCTGGCCCTGGCCATCACCTGGATGTACGGATTCGGCACGGCCATGGGGTATTCCTTCAACCCCATGACCACCGTGGTACCCATACTCATCTTGGGCCTTGGAATAGACTACGGCATACACCTGGTGATGAGATATCGGGAGGAGAAGGGGGACGGCGAAGGCATCGACTCCTCCCTGCGGACCACCGTCCTCTCGGTGGGGGAGGCCCTACTTCTGGCCACCATCACCACCATGATAGCCTTCCTGTCCAACGTGACCTCCAGCCTGCAACCCATCGTGGAGTTCGGCATCCTGAACGCGGTTGGTATCCTGAGCAGTTTCGTGGTCATGATCCTGCTCATCCCCGCCACCAAGGCCCTTCGGGACCGGAGGCGGGAAAGCAAGGGCAGGGGCACCAACGATTACACCAAGAAGGGAGTGGAGAACTCCATCCTGCACGATATCAACTGCCACGCCGCCCGGGCCTCGAAGAGGCGCCCGGGAGCGGTCATACTGGTGGCCCTGCTGGTGACCGGCGGATTCGCCGTCAGCGCCTCACAACTTGACACCACCTTCGACATGAACGACTTCCTTCCCCAGGAACTGCAGTCCGCCCAGAACATCGAGTTCCTCGCGGGCGAGTTCAACAACACCGGGGACGTCAGCGCACAGGTGCTCATCAAGGGGGAGGTCACCGATCCGGACGCGATCCGGGCCTGGGAGGAATCGGTGCAGAACATGGCAGATGACCCCTACGTGCTGAAGAAAGGGGAAGGCCCGGACGTGGAGTCTTTCCTCCAAGTGATGTACGACTGGGGCACCAACTCCTCGGGCCAAGATTACATCGATTCCGATTACAACGAGACCTTCGCCAACATGTACCAGCAGTTCTTCGATCCCCAGGAGAACCGGGGGACCATCAGGGACCAGACCACCCAGGCGAACGTGACTATGCTCCTGCAGTGGATACACGATCAGGGGCCGGGGGAGATGAGGGAGGACATGGTACGGTACCTGATCCCCGATGACGGGAGCTACAAGGCCCTGCTCCAGGTGTCCATCGCCAATCAACTGGGAAGCGGTGAGGTCTGGGATCTGTACGACGACCTGAAGGCCGACGTTCAGCCCCTACAAGACCAGGGACTGTCCGCCGTGGTCACCGGTGAGACCATCATGACCGAGGTCATCGTCAGCGACCTGAACAGCAGTCAGACCACCTCCTTCGTCACCACTCTCCTGGCCTCTCTCATCATCCTGACCGCGGTGATGTGGCTGTACAACCGATCATATGCCTTGGGGGCATTGGCCGTCCTCCCCATCTCCTTCTGCGTGGTGTGGATGTGGGGGACCATGTTCCTGGCGGGTATCTCGCTGAACGTGATGACCCTGATGATAGCCTCCCTGACCATAGGCATGGGGGTCACCTACGGCATCCACGTGACCCATAGGTTCGTGGAGGAGTTCAACGGGAACGGGGATATCAGCACGGCGGTGGACAAGGCGGTGGGGAACACCGGCGTCTCACTGTTCGGGGCCGCCCTCACCACGGTGATAGGCTTCGGGATCATCGGGTTCTCCATCCTGCCCCCGGTGCAGCAGTTCGGTGTGATCACGGCGATGGCCATAGGCTTCTCCTTCATCGGCGCAGTGTACGTCCTGCCCTCCTTCCTGGTCCTGTGGGCCAGGTGGAAGGAGAAGAAGGGGTGATGGGGCAGGCCGGTCTGCACTCATAGGGTTCATCACCTCCCGAAGGATCAGCTGACCCTCTTGTCTTCATCCCGAAGGCAGTGAACCTGCCCCAATTGTCGGACCTATGGTACCCTCGATATTTAGAGGTGTGGTATTCCCCGATCCGGATCTTTCCATATATCCCATGATGCCCAGATCCCATTGCCAAAAGAGGGATAAATGAAGCAGGGGGTATCTATCCCGAGGAACATGCCCAACGGAATGGTGCTGCTGAACTCCGAGATCGGGAGCGAGTCGAAGGTGCTTGACGATCTGGTAAAGCTGGACGAGGTGGAGAGGGCCTACCTCATCTACGGGGTGTACGATATCCTAGCCGAGGTGACCGCCGATACCATGGAGGAGCTACAGGCGATCATCACCGGCAAGGTGAGGCTGATACCCGGGGTCAGATCGACGCTGACCCTGGTGGTAAGCAGGAGGTACAAGTGAGCTGTCGGTACCCGGAGGCGAGGAGATGGGGCTCTTTCAAAAGGACCTGGAAACCCTCCTAGGAAGGCTTCGCGGCGGGGACGGCCCGATCGTCCAGGAGAGGATGTCCCGCCTGGTGAACAGATTGGTCGAGCTGCGGGACAGGAATATGCTCAAGATCAACCATTCGGTGCTGGAGATGGTCGTGGCCAGGCATCTCATAGAGGAGGGTTACGAGGTGGACCTGGAGTTCCAGGTGGACGGGGACCTCACCTGCGATGTCCACGCCAGGAAGGGAATGGGGGAGATGATCGTGGAGGTGGAGACCGGGTACGTACCGCCGTCCCACGCCCTGGACCCGGTGAACTATATTCAGGCCAGGATCGCCAGCAAGATCGCCAGGTACAGCAACTACTGCCAGCGATTCGTGTTGGGAGCACCCCCTCACTACATCATGCCCATCCCGGAGGTGCTCACCCGGCCTCCCAGGATGCGGGATCCGGGGGAACTCAAGAGGATAAAGGGGTACTGCGACATGTACTACACCAGCCCACCGGTGACAGATGAGGAAATCCTCCATTCCAGGATACACCACGTCTTCATCATCGATGTGGAGAACGTCTCCGTCCGGGAGGAGGACCCAGTCACCTACCTCACCAAGGCGAGGGAGTGGTACGACGGATCAACAGATAAATAGTCCTTCCGCGTTGAATCCCCTCGGATGAGTATCCCAGACTCCCCGGCGATCTTCCTGGCCATGGTCGGCCTCATCTCCCTGTCCGGGGTGGTGATGCCCGGTCCGGTGTTCGCCGCCACCGTGGCCAACGGGTACAAGGACATGAGGGCCGGACTGAAGATAGCCGCCGGGCACGCCCTGGTGGAGATCCCCCTCATAGCGGCCATCTTCCTGGGGTTCGACGCTTTGTTCAAGAACGAACTTATCTTCGCCGCCATAGGACTGATGGGTGGGGCCCTCCTGGGGTACATGGGGTACTCGATGATCCGTGCCAGGGAGGAGATCGTCGAGACCGAGGAGTTGCGCCACGGATCGTTCACGGCGGGCGTCCTCACCACCGCCGCCAATCCCTACTTCTTCCTCTGGTGGGCCACCATCGGCGCCACCCTGGTGGCAGGGGCTGTGGGCTTCGGCCTCTTCATGCTCCCCCTGTTCGCCCTGGTCCACACCGCCTGCGACTTCGGCTGGGAGGGTTTACTGTCCTTCTCGGTCTTCAAGACCAAGGGGCTGTGGAGCCGGGAGAGGCACCACCTGCTGTTCCTGATCACCGGGGCGATCATGCTCCTGTTCGCGGTCTACTTCGTTTCCTCCTCCACCCTCACCCTGCTCCCTTGAGGGATCGGACCTACCTGCCTATCTCCGTCATCCTGGATAATGGGACTTTAGCCCTGTTGATCACTTCCTCGTCCAGCTCAACGGATGGTGTGAGGCTCTCCAGCGAATGCCGGATGGACTCCACCGTGATCATCTTCATGGTTGGGCAAACCGCCACCGGTAGGGGGTGGTACTCGATGTGTGGCGCCTCCCCCTTCAAGCGGTAGATCATGTCGCTCTCCGTCCCCACTATGACCTCCCGCCTGTCCGTTCCGGCCACGAAGTCGATCATCTGGGAGGTGGAGCCGACGAAGTCGGCCATGTCTATCACCTCCGGGCGGCACTCCGGATGGGCGATGAAGGCTGCCTCCGGGTGCCTCTGCTTCTCCAATCTAACCATCTGAGGGGTGATGGCCTGATGGGTGGGGCAGAACCCGGGCCAGAGGATTATCCGCTTGTCCGTGAATCTCTGGACATACTGCCCCAGGTTCATGTCCGGCACGAAGATGATCTGATCGGCGTCCACCGACTCCACCACCTTGACGGCGTTGGCCGAGGTGCAGCAATAGTCCATCTCCGCCTTGCAGGCGGCGGAGGTGTTCACGTAGCCCACCACGGAGGCCTGGGAAAACTCCCGCCTCTTCTCCCGTATCGCCTCCGGCGTGCACATGGCGGCCATGGGGCACTTGGCCCCCCACTCGGGAAGGAGGACCTTCTTGCTGGGGCTGAGGATCTTGGCGCTCTCGGCCATGAAATCCACCCCGCAGAATACGATGACTTCCGCCTTCGCCTCCGACGCCTTGATGGACAGGCCCAGTGAATCCCCGGTGTAGTCGGCGACCTCCTGAACCTCGGGCAGCTGGTAGTTGTGTGCAAGGATGACAGCGTTCCTCTCTTCCTTCAGTTCCTCTATCCTCTGCGGGAGGTCCATGGTCATCCAAAAGAGATTATGCGTCTTAATGTTAATGGAGGAGGGACCGACTGGACCGGTACATCTCGTAGCACTCCTCCAGTCTGGCCAGCTCCTCCCGGTCCAGGTTCCAACCGGTCGCCTGGCAGTTGGACACCACCTGTTCCTCCCTGGACGCCCCCGGTATGGCGAAGACCCCCTCCTTCCGCACCAGCCAGTTCAGGGCTCCCTGGGCCACCGACCGGTCGTGGGCGGCCGAGATCTCTTGAAGGGCCCTCAGCAGCGGACCCAACCGTTCCATGTTCCGTCTCGAGAACGCCGGCCGGACCCTTCTGAGCCCGGAAGCCCTGCCGTTCTCCAGGGATCTCTCGGTGAGCAGTCCCTGCTCAAGAGGGCTCCAAGCAACGATTCCTATGCCGTTCCTCCTGCAGTGTTCCAAGAGACCCTCCTCCGGCCTCCGGTGGATCATGTTGTAGTGGACCTGGTTTGTCAGGATATCGCAGGAGGAGAGGGCCTCCCTGGCCCTCTCCAGCCGGTTCAGACCGTAATTGCTGACGCCTATGTTTCGGATCCTCCCCAGCTTGACGAGCCTCTCCAGGTTTTTCATCAACCTTCTCTCCGATCCGAGGGGATTGGGCCAGTGGACCTGGTAGAGGTCGATGCAGTCTCTGTCCAGCCTTCTCAGGCTCTTCTCCACTGCCCGGAAGACCGAGTCGGAGGACATACGGAAGGGCCAGTACTTGGTGGCGATGATCCACTCATCGTCCTCGGTGAGCATCTCCCCCAGCAATGACTCCGAGGTCCCCCATCCGTAGATCTCGGCGGTGTCGATGAAATTCACACCCATCTCGTTCGCCCGGGACAGGATCGTTTGAAGGTCCTTCTTACCGTAACTACGACCGTAGCCCCAGTATCCCTTGGAACCCCACTGCCAGGTGCCCAGGCCGATCACCGATGCCTTAGGCCCCCCTCTTCCGAGCTCCCTGTATTCCATTCTTTGGCGATGTACGGGACCTTCCCCTTATGGTTTTTGGGGAGGCCGGTATCCAAAAGTGTGCAGGCCTCGGCAACATTTAATAGAGATAGGTCTCTGATGTCCAGCGAGGCCGGGTCTGGAACCATGGAGATAATAATCAATCCCGACTACTGCAAGGGGTGCAACCTCTGCGTACTGGTATGCCCAAGGGGTGTGTTCGAGGAAGGTCACGAGGTGTGCGAGAGGGGACACTGCGTACCCCGGGTCTCCCAACCTGAGAAGTGTCCCAACTGGGAACGGACGGACAAGTCGCGGGCGGTCTGCGAGCTCTGCTCGCTCACCTGCCCCGATCACGCCATCTCACTGGAGGAAGAGGATGCTGGGTGAGGGTAGGTACTTCCTTCAGGGGAACCAGGCCTGCGTTCAGGGGGCCCTGAAGGCCGGGTTGAAGTTCTTCGCCGGCTATCCGATCACCCCCTCCACCGAGATAGCCGAGGGGCTCTCGCGGGAACTCCCCAAGGTGGGCGGCATCTTCATCCAGATGGAGGACGAACTGGCCTCCATAGCAGCCATAGTGGGGGCATCGTGGACGGGCGCCAAGGCAATGACCGCCACATCTGGACCGGGGTTCAGCCTGATGCAGGAGAACATAGGGTACGCGGCGATGACCGAGACCCCGGTGGTGATCGTCAACGTGATGAGGGGTGGACCGTCCACCGGACTGCCCACCCTGCCGTCCCACGGGGACGTCATGCAGGCCAGGTACGGATCGCACGGTGACTACCAGACCATCGCCCTGGCCCCCGCGAACGTGCAGGAGATTTTCGACCTCACGGTCAAATGCTTCAACTTCTCCGAGCGCTTCCGCCTCCCCTCCATCCTGCTGGCGGACGCCGAGACGGGGCACATGCGGGGGAAACTGCACATCCCGGAGAAGGTGGAGCTGGTCGGCCGCCGGATAAGAGAGGACAGGGTATGGCACGACGGATTCGCCTACGACGAGTCGATGGTACCAGAGTTCCCGGGCTTCGGGAAGGGTTTCCGGGTCCATGTCACCGGGCTCTCCCACGACATCTCCGGGTACCCGACCACCGATTCCGATGTGCACGAGGAGCTGCTGCATCGGTTGAGGGACAAGGTGCTGAGGGCGAAGGACGAGGTGTGCCTCACCAGGGTCATGAACCCGGACGCCGACAGGTTCATCGTGACCTACGGATCCCCGGTAATGGCGGCCCGTGAGGTGGCCAGGAGGGACGAGAACGTGGGGGTGCTGCAGCTGCAGACCATCTGGCCACTTCCCGAGGATGCCATCAGGGAGGTGGCCCGCGGCGCGAAGGAGATCACCGTCCTGGAGATGAACCTCGGCCAGGTGTTCCACGAGGTCCAGAGGATTGCCTGCCAGGAGGGATGCTCGGACGTGAAGCTGATCTCCAAGGTGGGTGGGACCGTTCACCGTCCGGCCGAGGTGATGAGCAAAATGGGGGTGGTCTGACTGGAATTCTTCGACCTCTACCGCAAGGACAGATGGCCCCACATGTTCTGCCCCGGATGCGGGGTGGGGACCATCATGAACGTCTTCTACCGGGCCTTCTCCCAGATGGAGATGGACCTGGACAACTGCGTCTTCGTCGGCGGCATTGGCTGCAGCTCCAGGGTGATAGGCTACATCCGGGGGGACTCCATCCACACCACCCATGGAAGGCCCCTGGCCGTGGCCACCGGCATCGCTCTGGCCAATCCCGAACTGAAGGTGGTCGTGTTCACCAGGGACGGGGACCTGGGGGCGATAGGGGGGAACCACTTCATCAACGCCTGCCGCAGGAACGCCGACTTCACCGTCTTCTGCGTGAACAACAACATCTACGGGATGACCGGGGGACAGGCGTCCACCTGCACCCCCCACGGGGCGATGAGCACCACCTCCCCCCACGGGAACAAGGACTATCCGTTCGACCTCTCCGAGATCGCGGTGACCGCCGGGGCGAACTACGTCGCCCGCTGGACGGTCCGGAACGTGAAGCAGCTGATCGGGTCGATGAAGAAGGCCATGAGGAAGGAGGGCTTCTCCTTCGTGGAGATCATGTCTCCCTGCCCCACCGGGTTCGGTCGGCGAAACAAGATGCCCCAGGCCTGCCAGCTACACGAGTGGATCGACATCAAGACGGTGAAGAGGGAGAAGACGGAGACGCTGGGACTGGATCCGGTGGACATCAATATGGAGGGGAACATCACCATCGGCGAGTTCATCGAGAGGGACCGGCTGCCCCTTCGAATGGTCTACACCCCGGAGGAGTACCAAAAGTACGAGTGAGATACGATAATGGAAGCCCAGTTTCTCCCCACGGCGATCGATATAGGGGGCCACGTTGTCGCCTTGGAGGTCAAGGATTTCTGGAAGAGCTACCGGTCTTTTCAGGCGGTGAAGGGAGTGGACTTCACCGTCAAGGAGAACGAGATATTCGGCCTGATAGGTCCGAACGGAACAGGGAAGACCAGCACGCGCAGGGAGGTCGCCACGTTGCTCCAGATCACCTGGAGAGCTGGAGGAAGGGTCTGTCCTTCATCAGGCGCTGGTGACCGTACGGTTTTCTGTCTCGACGTTTAGATCGCTCTCCGGGGATCACACGGATTAATCGATAGGGCCCGTCCACCTCCAGAGGGTGCCCCCCCCCCCACATCTTCCGTGGACGGACAATCCGCTCGGCCATATCGTTAAAACGGGGGGCCAATACCCTCTCCATGAACGGGGTATCCGTGTCCACTATCACCATACAGGCGTGCGCCTCCGCCATCGCATCATGCACCCGTGAGCAGTGCCCTCTTTTGATTCATAGAGGGCCATGGACGACGGGCGATTGCGACTCGATCACCCACGTTGAAAAATGGAAAAGGGTTGGAAGGGGACAACCTTCCTTTGGGTTTCACACGATCTTCTTCCCGGCCTCGTAGGAGGCGCTCTGGTTCCACACCTCGGCCGGCTCGAAGGTCCACACGCCCTTGAGCTTGAGACCGAGCTTCTCCACCTCGGCCGCCATGTTATCGAAGAAGTCCCCGGAGGTGAGGAAGTCCTTCACGTCGACCTTGATCTCGTAGGATTCCATCTCCTTGGCCACCAGTAGGGAGGCCTTCTTCGATCCACTCATCTTCTCCAGGTTCTTGTGGGTGTGCTCCATCAGGATTGCCCCCACCCCGATCAGATCGGGGCTGGGGGCGGCCACCGCGCCCACCATGATGGAGTGGACGTTACCATCCGGGTCCGTCGTGGCCAACACCTTGGAGGCCTTGTCATCGTTCACCAGTTTCATCACGTTATCGGGCAGATTCGCCATTACAGATCACCTCGGGTTACTATGCATTCCCTTACCACTTGAAGTTTGCTGATTTTCCCTAGACGGGCCTCCCTATGAATCACTCCCTCTCGAGAACCTTGATGACGTGCCAGCCGAACTCGGTCTTGACCGGGCCGACCAGCTCCCCCTTCTTGGCGTTGAAGGCGGCGTTCTCGAACTCCTTCACCATCTCCCCCTTGCCGAACCAACCCAGGTCGCCCCCGTTCTTGCCCGAGGGACACTTCGAGAACTTCTTGGCCATCTGCCTGAAGTCCTTCCCGGACCTCAGGGCGGACATGATATCCCTGGCCCTGGTCTCATCGCCTACAAGTATGTGGGCCGCATGCACTCTCTTGGTCATGGGGGAGGATACGGTGAGTGGATAATAAGACTACCCACCGATCCTCTTCCTGCCCCGGCGGCCCGTCCTCCTGAGCTTCCCGGTATCAAGCGCCCACTGGAAGTTCTCCATCTCGTCCTCCGGTATGACCACCCGGTCCCCCGCCTTGAACTTCTGTCGGCTCTCCCATTCGGTGAAGCTGGAGAGCACCCTGTATACCTCCCCCTCCTTGACCATGGTCCTCCTCTTCGGTCTACCCTTCAACTCCGAGTAGTTGCCCTTGAACACGCTCAGCTCCCCCTCCTTGAGATTCGCCACCTTGCTGCACACCGAGTCCAGGAGGTAACGGTCGTGGGTCACTATGAGCAAGGTGCCAGGGTAGTCCACCAGGGCCGACTCCATGGCATGGCAGGAGGGGATGTCCAGATGGTTGGTCGGCTCGTCCAGTATCAAGAGGTTCCTCCGGTCGGCTATCAGCATGGCCAGGGCCACCCTGGCCCTTTCACCGCCGGAGAGGGTGCCTATCGGCCTCTCCACCTCCCTTCCGGTGAGGAGGAGCTTGGCCAGGAGTTTCCTTGCCTCCAGCCTGGAATCCTCACCCATCGCCTTCAGCAGCTGCTCCTCCGGGGTGAGTGTGTTCTCCAAGGTATCATGTCCCTGGGCGAAGTAACCCACCCGGGCCCCGGGGGCGATGTAGAGCTCCCCCTCGTAGGGGATCTGGTACATGATCGCCAGGAGCAGGGAGGTCTTCCCTGAGCCGTTGGGACCGAACAGCCCCATCTTGTCCCCCGCCTTGACCTCGAGGTCCAGCCCCTCCACTATCCGATCCCCGCCCCTGCGGATGCCCAGTCCCCTGGCGGTTATCATGTTCCTACCGGCCTTCCCCTCCACCCCGATGTCCACCTCGATGGTCTCCCTTCTGGCCGGCTTCTCCTTCTGGTCCATCTTCTCCAGCATCTTCAGGCGTGTCTTGTGGGCCGAGCCGAACCAGGACTCCCTATGGATGTTATCGGCCTTTCTGGCCTCCTCCTGCCTCTTGATCCGGTTCCTCTCCGCCTCCTTCCACTTCCTTTCCTCGTCCATCGCCTTCTTCTCCACGAAGGTGGTGTAGTTGCCGGAATAGCTCCACATCCTCCCGTCCTCCAGCTCCATCACCGAGGTGACCACGTTGTCCAGGAAGTACCTGTCGTGGGAGACCAACACCAGCGCGCAATCCATGTGGAGCAGGTGGTTCTCCAACCACTCCACCGACTCGATGTCCAGGTGGCTGGTGGGCTCGTCCAGGAGAAGAAGGTCGAACCTGTCCCCCTGGATCAGCAGCTTGGCCAGCGTAACCTTGGTCCTCTCTCCCCCGCTTAGCCGGGACACCTGCTTCCCCTCCACCCCCTCCGGCAGGTCAAGGTGGTCGAAGATGTCCCTCTCCCTCCTGTCGAGTCCCTGGTGGGGGATGCTCTCGTACTGCTCCCTGAGCCGGGAGTACTCCTCGGCCACCTTCTTCCAGTCCAGGTTGGGATCCCCCTGGGCCATTAGGCCCTCGATCTCCTCCATCCTCTTGGAGATCCTGTCCACCCTGCCCCCGCCACCCCTTATGGTCTCCAGCACGCTCTCCCCCTCCTTGAACTCCGGGAACTGGGGAAGGTAGCCGATGCGCTCGGTGCGCCGGTGGACCTCCCCGAGGTCTGGCTTCATTCTACCGGAGAGGATCTCCAGGAGGGTGGACTTGCCCATGCCGTTGACCCCGATCAGGCCCTTCCTATCACCCTCGTTGATCTGCAGGTCGATCGAGTCGAGAACGGTGCGATACTCGAAACTCTTGGTCAGGTCCTGGGCCCTGAGGAGCATATCCAATCGATAAGAGATGGGGTTTAAAACGATTACTCAAGCGGGGACGGATGCGAAAAGTCAATCTACATTGGGTGAACATCTCTCCTTGGATGGGAGAGAACATATCGATACGCTTCGCCGGGATGGGTGGTCAGGGGATCATCTTCTCCGGCATCGTCCTGGCGAGGGCCTTCGCCCTGTACGAGAGGAGGGACGGGAGGGAGATGAACGCCACCCAGACCCAGTCCTACGGCCCCGAGGCCAGGGGGGGTGCCTCCAAGTGCGATGTCAAGGTCTCCGAGGACGAGGGGTTCTATCCCCTCATCGAAGTCCCGGATTACCTGGTGCTGATGTCCAAGCCGGCCTACGACAAGTACTTGGAAAACACCAACCCGGAGACCGTGGTGGTGCTGGACAAGGGATCCATCGAGGACCGACCCGATCTGGAACACTACGTGGTCCCCGCGACAGAGAAGGCGGAGGAGATGGAGGCCAGGATCGTGGCCAACGTGATCATGCTGGGCGCCTTCGTGAGCATATCCGGGATCGTGAGCCACGAATCCGTCATGCGGGCCCTCGGTGATGTGGCCCCACGGGGAACGGAGGACCTGAACAAGAAGGCCTACCGCCTGGGAATGGAGGTGGGGAATGGGGTGAAAGAGGGGAAGTTGTCCGATTCAACGGAAAGCGGAAGCGAGCCCGAACGCGCTGGGTAATATGCCCTGATCCCTCGAGGGAACTCGAATCGCCGATCCGGAAATCACAGACAGACCGGGGCGGGAGGCGTATAGTTTATTTAACCCCTTGGGGATATGCGCCTCCGTTACCCGGAGGAGGGGAGAATTTGACCGGTTCGAGGGAAATCAAGGCTTCCAAGTACTTCAACTGCACCGCGAGGGAGAGGGCGGTGTTCGAGGCCGGGATCAAGCTGGGAACGGTCTACCACCAGTTCGTGGGGACCCCGGTGGCCTCGTCCAACGTGGAGAGTCTGGAGAGGGCCATGGAAGACGGTCTGAGGGTGCAGCCCTTCGTGGAGGAGGTCAAGGTGACCGTGGACCGGTCGCTGCTCCGCCACAAGAGGAACGAGTACGACTATCAGACCCTTAGCGGGTCCATGTTCGAGGTGCGACTGACCATAAGCATCGAGGGCGTCCGGGTGGTGGCCATGATGAAGTACCTGGAGGAGCTCAACTATCCCCTGATGTTCGTCCAGGATATCGTGGAGGATTGAGTCGTTTCCCTCACGCTTCACCTCATTATTTGAATTTATATATAGATTATATTGCATATATAACATAAAGATAATTAGGAGGAAACCTTATATCCCACAGCATTCGGCGGGGAGATCATAGGATTTTGTGGTGAGTCAGCATGAACCGGGGCATCAAGATAGGAATCACCGGACTCCCAGGGGCCGGGAAGACCCACGCCCTCCTCAAGGTCATTGAGATGCTGGAAGACCAGGAGATGAAGGTCGGAGGGATGGTCACCCAACCGATCATCGAGGAGAGGAAGAGGACGGGCTTTCGCCTGGTGGACTGGATCACCAAGGAGGAGGCCGTCCTGGCCCACGTGGACATCCAGAGCAAGGTGAAGGTGGCGAGGTTCGGTGTGGACCTGAAGGCCCTGGAGAACCTGGGCGTCCCCGCCCTGAAACGGGCGCAGGAGGAGGCGGACGTCATAGTGGTGGACGAGGTGGGCAGGATGGAGGTGGAGAGCGAGGTCTTCGTCAACACGGTGAAGGATGCCCTGGACGAGGACACCCCGATCATACTGACCCTGCACAAGAAGTCCCGCAACCCCCTCTTGCAGGACATCAGGCGGAGGGACGACGTGCGCATCCTGGAGGTGACCCCGATAAACAGGAACCTCCTACCTTACAAGATCATGAAACTGATGAAGGGAGAAATGCTTTGAGGAGGGTTCCCGGCTCAAAGGAGATCGTGGAGGGCACCACTCGCCTCCTCGTCCCCCAGGACCATTCACTGCGCGGCCCGGGCAAGAAGGAGGGGGTCTTCTACAACGCCCAGATGAACTTCAACCGGGACGTCTCGGTCATGCTATTTCGGGCCATCCGGCCAGGGGGCACTGCCCTGGACTCGATGGCCGGGACCGGTGCGAGAGGGGTCAGGATCTGCAACGAGGCCCCGGGGGATTACGAGATGGTGGTGAATGACGTATACCCTCTCGCCCACCCCTACATCGAGGGCAACTTGGCCCTGAACGGCTTGCGGGATGCCCGTCCCTCCCGGGAGAACATGCACTGCCTGCTGGCCGAGAGGCCCTTCGACTACGTGGACGTGGACCCCTTCGGCTCCCCCGTTCCATTCCTGGATTCGGCTTTGCGCGGCTGCAAGAGGAACGGGATGCTCGCCCTCACCGCAACCGACACCGCGCCCCTCTCCGGCACCTACCCCCGGAAGTGCCAGAGGCGCTACCGATCCAGACCTCTTAGATGCCCGTTCGGCCATGAGGTGGGCCTGCGCATACTCATCGGCTTCGTGGCCAGGGAGGCCGGGAAATACGACAGGGGGATCAGGCCCCTGCTCTGCTTCTACGCGGACCACTACTTCCGCCTCCACCTGAGGGTGGAGGAGGGGGCGAACAGGGCCGATCGGGCCCTGTCGCACATCACCTCGATGAGCTATTTGCCGACCACCGGGACCAGGGGGCTGGGTGATCGGGGGGAGTGCGGACCGCTCTGGGGCGGTCCACTGATGGACCGCGAGGTGGTGGAGGGGCTGAGACCGACGGATGACCTGGCCTGTCCCGGGAAGGCCGGCAGGACGGTGTCCACCTGGAAAGAGGAGCTGGACTCTCCCCTGTTCTACGAGAGCGACGAGATGGCCTCCCTGCTCAAGGGCTCCCCGCCCCCAATGAACCAGATCCTTGAGGCACTTAGGAAGCACGGGCGCGCCTCCAGGACCCACTTCTCCCCCACCGGGTTCAAGACCGACCTTCCCTCGAAAGAGGTGATATCCATCCTCTCCGACCTGATGCGGGACGAACAGTTTATGTAGCCCCCTCCTTATCAGATGACCGGTGAGCGATTGCCGACTCTAGCCGTGCTTGGTACCCAGTGGGGAGACGAGGGCAAGGGTAAGTTGACCGATTTCCTGGCAGAGGACGCCGATATGGTGGTGAGATTCCAGGGCGGCACCAACGCGGGCCATACCATCGGCATCGGCGATGAGGTATTCAAGTTACATCTGCTCCCCTCTGGGATACTCCGACCGGGTACCACCGCGGTCATAGGCAACGGGGTGGTGGTTGACCTGGAGGAGATGGGGGAGGAAATCGAACAGGTGGAGGGGAGCGGTAGGAGCGTCGAGGGACTCCGCATCTCCGACCGGGCCAACGTGATACTCCCCTACCACAGGATCCTGGATGGTGCGGAGGAGAAGTATCGCGGCAAGAAGGGCGTGGGCACCACGGGAAGGGGCATCGGTCCCTGCTACTCAGACAAGATGTCCAGACACGGCATCCGGATGTGCGACCTCCGTGATCCCCAGACCGTCAGGGAGAAGGTGGGCATGGTCCTGCCGATGAAGGAGAGGATGGTGGACATCCTGGGAGGGAGCGACCTGCCCGGAGAGGAGGAGCTGGTGAGCGCACTCCTGGATCACGGGGAGAGGTACGGGCGGTTCATCACCGACACCTCCGTTCTGATCAACCAGGCCATAGAGGAGGGGAAGAAGGTGCTCTTCGAGGGGGCCCAGGGCACCATGCTGGACATCGATCATGGCACCTTCCCGTACGTCACATCGTCCAACACCGTGTCCGGGGCTATATGCACCGGGGCGGGTGTCCCCCCCTCGTCCATCGGGGACGTCATCGGCGTGGTCAAGGCCTACACCACCAGGGTGGGAAGCGGTCCCTTCCCCTCCGAGCTGCACGGGGAACAGGGGAACCATCTCCTGCACAAGGGGGGCGAGTTCGGTACCACCACCGGCCGCCCGAGGAGATGTGGGTGGCTCGACCTGGTGGTGGTTAGGCACGCCATCAGACTCTCCGGGGTGAACTCCCTGGCCATCACCAAGCTGGACGTGCTGAACGACATGGACACGATCAAGGTGGCCACCGCCTACGAGATCGACGGCGAGCTGATCCACCACTTCCCGGCCAGCAACAGGGACCTCGCCGAGGCCAGGCCGGTCTACCAGGAACTGGAGGGTTGGAAGGACTGGGAGGGCAGCGCCGAAGAGGTGGCCAAAAAGGGATACGATTCCCTACCAGAGAAGATGAGAGAGTACATCCAGTTCATATCCAAAGAGACTGGGGTCCCCCCGAGCATACTCAGCCTGGGGAAGCGGCGGGACGAGACCATAGATCTCAGGAGTAGATGGGGAGGCCTATAGGGAGGCCCGGTCGAACTCCACAGAACCGATCGGCTTGGTGGCATCGAAACCGAGCTTGGTGGTCCTCCCGGGGGAGCTGGGGTCGAGCGAGGAGCCGGCGGCCCCCTCCACCCTCACCAGATCCCGGTCACCCTGGAATCTGGTGGCCATGGCCCATTCCACCTGCCGATCGTCGTGGACGTCAACGTCGGCATCCACCACGATGACGCTCTTCATTGACGGGTGACCGGTGAAGGCGGCCATGATGGCGTTCTTGCCGTCACCCTCCTTGTTCTTGGAGACGGAGACCACCCCGTGCAGCCAGCAGCATCCCCCCTCCGTCAACCTGACGGCGTGCACCCTGGGGACCGCCTGTCCCACCGTCCGGTAGATCACCGGTTCCCGGGGCATGCCCATCAGCAGGAAGTGCTCCAGCCCCCCGGGCAGGACGATATGGAAGAGGGGATGGTCCCTGTGGTACACCCGGTCTATTTCCACCACGGGCTGTTCCCTCACCCGATCGTAGGTGCCGGTGATGTCCACGAAGGGGCCCTCCTCCACCGTATCCGCGGTGATCCTGCCCTCCATGACCATCTCGGAATGGGCCGGGACGGTGATGCCGGAAGGGGTGTTGGCAACCTCCACTGGCTCCCCCACACCCATGGTCCTGATGGCGCTGGCGATCTCGATCTCGTCCTGATGGTAGTCCACCGAGGAGGCCGCGGCCAGCAGTATGGATGGACAGACCCCGAAGCAGAAGGCCACTGGCAGGTCCTCCCCCCTCTCCAAGCTCGTCCTGTACATGGTGTACAGATGTCTGGGTACCAGGCGTATGCCGAAGCTCCGCTGGTCCAGGAGCATCATGCGGTGAAAGGAGAGGTTCCCCACACCGTCCATCTGGGAGACCGCCACCGCCGAGGTGACGTAGCGGCCCCCGTCCCCGGGATAGAACCTGGGAATGGGGAGCTCCCTCAGGTCGAAGTCCTTCCACTCCTGGTACATGAAGGGTGGATCGTCGATCCCCCTGGCCTTCTGAGGGTGAGAGAGGGCCTGCAGGATCGCCTGCATCAGCCCCTCCCGGTCCATGTTCAGCGCCTGGGCGATCCTGTCCCGGTCCGACCACAGGTTGGCCACAGCCTCTCGGCCATCGAGGTCCAGGAAATGCACCGGCGACCGGGGATGCCGCAGCAGGATCCCGGTCGCCTCCAGCTCGGTCGACACCCTTTCCTCGACCATGACCGTGTCACTGGATGCGAAAACCGCCGCCCTCACCGTCATGATGCCCGAATCACACTCCGGCCTATTTACCCCTAGCGGACCAAAGGTAAAATAGGCCATGATGAAATGGCCCCACGATGCCAGCCGAGGAAGCGGAGCACACCATCAGGAAGTACGCCCTGCAGAACGCCGTCCTGTACGACGGGAAGGCGAATCCCAAGGCGGTGGTGGGCAAGGTCCTGGCCGACCGGCCCGATCTGAAGCCCAGGGCGAAGGAACTGGTCCCCCTGGTGCACCAGGTGGTCGAGGAGGTGAACCGGATGGGGCGGGAGGAGCAGCGCCTCTTACTGGAACAGATGGACCCCTCCCTACTGACCAGGGAGAAGGCGGAAAGGGGAAGCTCCCTGCCCGACCTTCCGAACGTGAGGGAGGGGGAGGTGGTGATGCGCTTCGCCCCCGGCCCCTCGGGCCCGCTCCACATAGGGCACTCCCGGGTGGCCATACTGAACGACGAGTACGTCAAGAGGTACGGTGGTACCTTCATCACCAGGATGGAGGACACCAACCCGGAGAAGATCGACCCGGAGGCCTACAGGGCCATCCCGGAAGACCTCGACTGGCTGGGCGTGGACGTTCACCAGACGGTGCTGCAGAGCGATCGCTTCGAGACCTACTACGAGGTGGCAAGGCAACTCGTCGAAATAGGGAAGGCCTACGTGTGCTTCTGCGATGTGGAGGAGTGGCGCTCCCTTAAGGGAGAGTGCAGGCCCTGTCCCCACAGGGAGGTGGAGGCTGGAACCCAGCTGGACGAGCTCGAGAACATGTTGAATGGGCACTACTCGGAGGGGGAGGCGGTGCTGGTGGTGAAGACCGACCTGGAGCACCCCAACCCGGCCATCAGGGACTTCATCGGCCTGAGGATCGTTGACCATCCGCATCCCCGGACCGGGGACAGGTACAGCGCCTACCCGATGATGAACCTGAGCGTGGCGGTGGACGATTATCATTTGGGACTGACCCACGTGCTCCGAGGAAAGGACCATCTGAACAACACCCTGCGGCAGGAGTACATCTTCGAATACATGGGTTGGGAGAGACCGTGGTACCACCACTACGGGTTCGTCTCCGTGCCAGATGCCGTGCTCAAGACATCCAAGGTGAGGGAGGGCATCGAGCGTGGGGAGTACACCGGATGGGACGACCCCAGGCTGGGAACCTTCAGGGCGATGGAGCGGAGAGGCCTGCGACCCGAGGCCATCCGGGCGTACTGGGTGGACTGCGGGATGAAGGACGTGGACATACAGTTCTCCTGGCAGACCCTTCACGCCTACAACAAGGAGATCGTCGATCCGCAGGCCGACCGTTTCTTCATGGTCTGGGATCCGCATCTGCCCCTGCACATAGAGGGGACCGACAGACTCGAGTCCAAGGCCCCCCTGCACCCGGATCATCCCGATCGAGGTATGAGGCGCCATATCATGCACGACCCGATCACCCTGCACATCACCGAGAAAGATGCCTCCCTTCTACAGGAGGAGGGTAAGGTGAGGCTGAAGGACCTCTGCAACGTGGAGTTCCTCTCCAGGGATGATTCGATAAGGGCAAGGTACATAGGCAATGACCTCTCGCTCCTGAAGGAGGGGGCGAGGATCATACACTGGGTCCCGGAGGACGTTCGGCCCTGCGAGGTAATCTCGGAGGATCACCCGGTGCACCCACTGCGGGGCCTGTGTGAGCCCCTGCCCCCGGGGGAGAAGGGAAAGGTGATCCAGTTCGAGAGGTTCGGATTCGTAAAGGTGGAGGAGATTGAACCGGTGGTCAGGGCGGTCTTCTCCCACCGGTGATCAGGCGAGCCCCAGGAGAAAGTGGGAGACCCCACCTAGGGCAAAGGCGATGGATATCGAGCCGAGCGAGATCTTGGCCGCGTCCTTCCATCCGAACTCGGTCTTGATCATCGCGAAGGCGGCCAGGCAGGGCATGTAGGTGCCCATCACCAGGGCGAATACGAACATCTGGCCGGAGGAGAGCGCCAGTGCCAGGTTGGTGGTCCCGAAGAGCACCAGCAGCTGGAGGGCCATCTCCTTCCTCAGCACCCCCAAGATCAGGACGATTATGGTTATGGCCGGCGGGCCCAGGAAGCCCACGGTAAGGGGAGAGAGGGGATCCACCAGCATGTCCAGGATGTCGAACGCCATCGGGAACTCCAGGACCACGCTGCCCGCCAGGAGCAGTGGGAAGGCGATGAAGAAGAACTCCGAGACCCGGACCCCGGTCTTGTAGAGAACGTTGCCGGGTCTGGGCATGGAGAGGTCCGGGATCTCTATGGCCAGGTTCGAGGGCTCGAACCTCATGAACAGGTGCATGAGCCTGCCCAGTATCAGCACCAGTGCGAACAGTATGAGGTAGATGGCCGCGGCGTATCCCCCACCCGCGTAGTTCCCCACGGTACCGATGATGATGACCGTCTGGGCGGAGCAGGGGATGGCCACCACGGTCATGGTGGCCAGGATCAGCCTCTCCCTCCGGGAATCGATCACCCGGGTGGCCAAAATGGCCGGGACGTTGCATCCCAGGCCCACTATCAGGGGTATGATGGCCCTACCGTGGAGACCCACCTTGTGCATTATCCCGTCCAACATGACCACCACCCGGGGGAGGTAGCCCGAGTCCTCCAGCACCCCCAGGATCAGGTAGAAGACCAGGATGTAGGGGATGACGATGGCTTGTATGGAATGGTCTATGCCCTGGGCCACCGCCTCCTCCACATCCCACCGATCAGGCTGGCGAGGTCGCCGAGGAGCCCCCCCCGACCAACACGCTTCCCGGGCCCTCTACTCCAGATCGTCCAGCATCTCCACGATGAGCCTGTCATACCTCACGGAGAGGTCAGAACGGGGCTCTCGGAGAAGGCGCATCGACAGAGATCGTCCACCCCCTCTCGGTGACCGCCACCGTGGGGACCACGCTCACTTGGGGATCCTCCGCTAGACGCCGAACATCGATGTGGAACCTCTCTGTCGACGTCCATGAAGTTAAAGGCCATCACTACCCTGAAGCCCAGCTCGATGAGCTGGAACAGGAGTACCAAGCTCTGCTCCAGTCGGGTGGCATCGGCCACCACCACGCACTGGGGGCTTGTGCTCCTCCAGGAACCCCAGGGCCACCAGCTCGTACTCGCTGGAGCCTGCCAACGAGTAGATGCCCGGCAGATCGTAGATGCGGATCTACCGGCCGTCACAGGTGACCTCCCCCTCGGAGATCTCCCCGGTGGTCCCCGGGTAGTTCGAAGAGATCACCCCCACCCCGGTCAACCGGTTGATAAGTACGGACTTGTCTACCTTAGGTCTACCTGCGAGGGCGATCTCCATCGGGAGTCACCTCTTCACGTGCACCAGGCCGGCGTAATCCTCGGCAAGGGCCACCCGGCAGTCCTCTATGGTAACCAGCAGGGAGTCGCCCATGGATATGTCCTCTTCCAGCTTTACCTTTCGGCCGGGTACGAAGCCCATGGAGATGAGCCGCCGGACCTTCCCCGGGTTATCGCAGGTCAGGAAGGAGATCATCGCCTCCTCCCCCTCCTCCATCTCGGAGAGCGGCAGGATCGATTCATCGTCGTACAAATCACAGTCGTCATTGCACTCTGGAAAAGGTTTGCTGTCCCCGTTGCCTGGACGGACTATCTTACAGATCCTCTTCATGGAATCGTCGGACACGATGTGCTCCAGGCGGCAGGCCTCCTCCTCCCCCTTCTCCCCCCTTATGCCCAGGATGTCCACCAGGAACCGGTGCAGCAGGCGGTGCCTACGTCGGACCCTCCTCGCCTCCTTCAGCCCCCTGTCATTGAGGTAGACCCCCCTGTACCTCTCGTAGTCCAGGTAACCCTGCTCGGCCAGCTTCCTGACCATCTCCGACACGCTGGCGGGGGACACCTCCAACCTTGCGGCGATGTCCTTGGTCTTGGCGGGAGCCCCGTCCCTGGTCAGGTCGTATATGGTCTCCAAGTAGTCCTCCGCGTTCTTGCTGACCATTGTATGACGACGATGAGTTCTGCCCTATTAATATCCTGTGTTTTCTAGGCCCATCAAATATCTCTGAAGGGGACGATATCGCAGCAGGTGCACTCATGGCACATCGTTTGGAAGGTGAGGGTGCTCAGCCCGCGCCCCTCCAATATCTTTCTCTGTCGGGCGGCCAGATCCACCATGCGCTCCGGAGTGACCGGTTCCAGAGGGCCAAGGACCTCTTCCAGTCTCTCCCGATTGAACGCGTCCAGCCTAAGTGCCCTGAGGGTGGCCACGCAACCCATGGAGGCAAGGTCCCCGACACCCTGCAGAACGTTCCGGTCTGTCTCCCCCATGCCGTAGATGATGTTCGAGCATACCTTTCCCCGTCCGAAGACCTTGCATGCGTGATCGATGGCCCGAAGGATCCAGTCCATGTCCATCTTCCCACACACCTTTTGGAAGACCTCCCGATCGTAGGTCTCCACGTTGATCTTGATCTCGTCCACGCCCACCTCCCTCAACCGCTCGATGTCCTGTTTGGTGGAGACGTAGGGTTCTACCCCAACCGGTACATGTGGGAGGCTCTCCCTCACCCTTTTCACGATGTCAACCATCCTGTCCACAGTCTTTCCAGGACTCTCCGCCACTGCGGAGGTCAGGGCTACCCCCTTGAAATCCTCCCGCTCTGAGGCTGCCAGGATCAGATCCACCACCCTGTCGTTGGTGAGCTCCTTGGTCAGCTCCTTGCCCAGAAGGCCGGAGGTGCAGAAGCGGCAGTCAAAGACGCACCTCTGGTCGAGGTTGAAGAAGGCCTGCTCAGGGGAGTGGTACAGCACCGGCTCGATGCTGACCTCGTCCAGGAATTCCTCGCCCTTCCAGTTGAGGCGGTAGCCGCTGCCCCTGGGGACGAGTTCGAAATCACCCTTCTCCCTGGAAATGGACTTCTTGACCCTCATCCCCTGGAAGGAGAGGACGATGGAGGGGTGGCCCGCCCCGGGGCCTGCCGTGGACCTGCTCAACCGATGAGGGGGTCTGAAACCCTCGGGAACCTTGATCTCCCCTCCGGTGATCAGGACGGCTTTCCTCATAGCCGGGAGGCTCAGGTCCACTTCCATCTCACTCCCTCGGCGGTGTCCTCCACCTCCACCCCCTCCTCGGACAGACGGTCACGGATCTGGTCAGCCAGGTTGAAGGCCCTCCTCTTCCTCAGTTCCTCCCGGACCTCCACCAGGATCTGTATGAAGCGGTCGGCCTCATCTCCCCTCGGACCCTCCCTCGGGAGGATTCCCAGTACCTGGTCCACGTCCTCCATGGCCTCCAGGAGGTCCCTCGCCCCCTGGGAGGAGAGGGAATCTTCCGAGACCATCTTGTTGACCTCCCTGACCACCTCGAACAGGGAGGAGAGGGCCCCCCTGGTATTGAAATCATCATCCATGTGATGAACGAACGACTGCCTGATCCTCTGAACCAGCTCGGAGGCGTCACGATCCCCGGTGGCGTTCTCGGTAGCGTTCCTCAGCTCGAAGTAGGCGTTGTGCAGCCTCCTTAGGCTGGAGGCCGCCTCGTCCATGGCCGCATCGGAGTAGCTCAGCGGCCCACGGTAGTGGGTGTTCAGGATGAAGAAGCGGACCTCCTCCCTGGTGTACCTCTCCAACACCTGTCGTACGGTGAAGAAGTTCTCCAGGGACTTGGACATCTTCTCGTCCTGGATCTGAAGCATCCCGTTGTGCAGCCAATAGTTCGCCAGATGGCTCCCGTAGGCCGCCTCGGTCTGCAAAATCTCGTCCTCGTGATGGGGGAAGATCAGATCGTTTCCCCCGCCATGGATATCTATGAGTTCCCCCAGATGCCCGGCGACCATGGCCGAGCACTCGATGTGCCATCCCGGTCTACCCCGACCCCAGGGGGAGTCCCAGGAGATCTCCCCCGGCTTCGCGGCCTTCCACAGCGCGAAGTCCATGGGATTCCTCTTCCCCTTCTCGATATCCACCCGGGTCCCGGACATCATGTCCTCCAGGCGTTGCCCCACCAGACGGCCGTAGTCCTCCACCTTGTCCACCGAGAAGTATACGGAACCGTCCTCCGCCCGGTAGGCGTAGCCGTTGTCCATTATCCTCTGCACCAGGTCGATGATCTGCCCCACGCTCTCTGAGGCCTTGGGGTAGCAGTCCGCCCTCTCCACCCCAAGTGAGTCGATATCCTCGAAGAACCGGTCAATGTATCTGCTGGACAGCTCCAGTGGGTCCTCACCGAGCTCGTTGGCCCGGTTGATGATCTTGTCATCCACATCGGTGAAGTTGGTGACGTGGGTGACATCGTAGCCCCTCCACCTCAGGTAGCGGACGATCATGTCGAAGACGATTATGGACCTGGCATGCCCCATGTGCATGTCGTCGTAGACCGTGACCCCGCAGACGTACATCCTCACCTTGTCGTTCTCGATCGGTCTGAACTCCTCCTTACTCTTGGTCAAAGTGTTGTACATCTTCAGGGCCATGGTCTTCGCCTCCAACAGCTAAGAATATTCACCTTATTTCTGGTTTTTCTTAATCTCCTTCTCCAGGAACTCTATCCGATGCTCCAGCTCGTGGATGTTGTTCACCACGTCCCGCAGGGCATCCAACACAGGGTCCGGGATCTGATCGTGCCGCAGATCCACCCTCCTCTCCCCCTGCCTCTTGACCACCTTTCCCGGGACGCCGACCACGGTGGAATCGGGCGGGACGTCCTTGACCACCACCGATCCCGCCCCGATCCTCACATCGTCCCCGATGTGTATGTTGCCCAGTACGGTGGCGTTCGCCCCGATGACCACGTCGTTCCCTATGGTGGGATGCCTCTTTCCCCGGTGGGTACTCACCCCACCCAGTGTGACCCCCTGGAAAATGGAGACGTTGTCCCCTATGATGGCGGTCTCCCCGATGACCACCCCGGTGGCATGGTCGATGAAGAAACCCTTCCCGATGGTCGCCCCGGGGTGGATGTCCGCCCCGGTGAGGAACCTGCCGAAGTAGTTCAGCGCCCTGGCGGCGATCACCCGGCCCTTCTTCCACATGCGGTGGGAGATGCGGTAGATGAGCACCGCGTGTACACCCTGACTGAAGAACAGGGCCTCCTTGAAGGATCGGGGGGCAGGGTCCCGCTTCAGTACCGTCTGAACGTCCTCTTTCCAGCTCATCTGGCTCACTCCATGAAGAGGTCGGTGCTCAAGTACCTTTCTCCGCTATCGGGTAGGAGGGTCACCACCTTCCTTCCCTCCCCGAGCTCCCTTGCGACCGTCATGGAGGCGTGCAGGGCCGCCCCGGAGGAGATCCCGCAGAGGATCCCTTCCTCCCTGGCCAGCCATCTCGCGCCTTCCTTGGCCTCATCATCGGTGACGGTCAGAATCCGGTCCACCACCCCCATGTCCAGTATGGAGGGGACGAAGTTGGCCCCGATCCCCTGGATGCCGTGGGGCCCGGACCTCCCCTGGGAGAGCAGGGGGGAGGACGCCGGCTCCACCGCCACCACCTGGGCGGAGGTCCTCTCCTTCAGTACCCGCCCCACCCCGGTGATGGTGCCACCCGTTCCCACCCCGGCGACGAACGCGTCCAGGTCCGGAAGGTCCTCCAGGATCTCCCTTGCGGTGGTCTCTGAATGCGCCCGGGAATTGGAGGGGTTGCTGAACTGCTGAGGCATGTAGGCCCCCTCCATCTCGGATACCATCTCCCTGGCCCTCTCCACCGCACCGCTCATACCCTCGAACGCGGGAGTGAGGACCAGCTCGGCCCCCAAGGCCCTCATCAACCGCTGCCTCTCCTGGCTCATGTTCTCCGGCATCACGATGATCAGGCGATACCCCTTGGCCGAGCACACCATTGCCAGACCTATTCCTGTATTCCCGGAGGTAGGTTCCACCACCACGCTCCCGGGGATCAGATCGCCGGCCGCCTCGGCCTCCTCGATCATGAACAGGGCCACCCGGTCCTTGACCGAGTGCATGGGGTTGAACGACTCCACCTTGCAGAATATCTGGGCCCTCCCACCGTCATTGGACAGCCTGACCAGCGGTGTACCACCGACCGTGCCCAGGATGCCGTCGTATAGCACGGGAAACACCTACGGGACCAACGTGACCGGCCTCTTGGTCTCGTTCAGCACCTTCTCGGACACGCTTCCCATGATCACCGTGGAGAGCATCCCGTGACCGACGTACCCCATAACGATACCATCGTAGTTCGGCCCCATCTCCAGGATGACCTCGGCGGGATCCCCTATCTGGATCAGCTTCTCGTAGTCCACCCCGGCCTTGTCCAGGGCCTCGACGGCCCCCTGGATCCTCCTCTCGGCAAGCTCCCTATCCTCCTGATCCCCCAGGTGCTTCCTGGCCTCCCTCTCATCGATGATGTGGGTCAGGGTCACCTTCACGTCGGACCAAGAGGCCAGCCGGCCCAGGTAACGGGCCGCCCTATCGGCGTTCTCCGATCCGTCGATACACAACAGGAAGTTCATGGTAGCCATGGGAATCGATTGATTATGGGCCGTTCATTCCATAATGATATCGATTGCGGAGAAGGGGCCGGGACCGAGATTTGAACTCGGGTTTGCGGATCTCCGCCAAAATCTGGCTGCAGTCCGCCACATGGCCGCTCTGTCATCCCGGCGTGATGGAGGGCTAATTCCACTCATCGATTATCAATCTTTTCCCATGAGAGGCATATCCAGTGCAAGGGGAAAACGGTTTTAGCTGTATGTCAACATGTGCAGTCCATGATCCCTGATCACTGCAAGGACGTCTCGGTCCGGAAGGTGGACTTCCCCCTTACCCGGGAGGAGATCGAGAGGAGCATGAGGGGGAGGAAGGCCTACACCAGGACGGACCATCTGGTCCTGGTGAACGGGGAGGAGGTGAGCGTGGTCAGGGTCCGGAAGGAGGAGAACAGGAAGGCCCTGTTCAAGCCGATAGTCGGCTTCGAGATCCTCTCCCTCCCCCATGAGACCGTCATGGTCAGGGACGAGGAGATCGACGTCCTCAACCCCTCCCACATGGCCAGGTTGGCCGACCGCCACCCCGGTAAGCTGGTGGTAGTGGAGGGTCTCTTCAACCACGTCTCCTTCATCAAGGACATCGAGCCGATACGCCTCAGGGTGCTGGACACGGTACCGCCCTACCCCGCGAAGATGGGTTTCCTGGTGGAGAAGGCCCTCTCGTCAGGTCATGTGGACCTCCCCATCATCCCAGTGGAGGAAACCGTAGACCTGAACGAGCTGGCCAGGGGAGTGTCCACCGAGGGGGTGATATTCCCCTGCCGGGCCTCCAGGATGACCTCGGACAAGAGGACGTTCTTCCTCGACGAGTTCCCCGAGATTGATGTGGAGGCGGAGCTGATCGGCTGCCCCCTCTCCCAGCGCATCTACCGCTCCCTTTACAAAGAGGAGAAGGGGATAGTGAACATATGCCCCTGGGACCTGGCCCCACGGGACGGGATCCCCACCATCGTCAAGTGCTGCAGGGTCAAGGAAGGCTACCGGGTCGACGACAACGTGGTGGTGGTGCAGTGGGGCGCCTCCGTCCGTGAGGTGACCGAGGCCATCAACGGGTTCTTCAGTGAGGCTCAGCGTGACCTTCCCTCGGCGAAGGAGCGGTAGCCCTCCTCCCTCCTGCCCATCCTGCAGAGCAGCTCTCCCCGCAGCATCCAGGCCTCCCCGTCGTCCGGATCCTCCCCCAGATGCTCGTTCAGGAGGGCTAGGGCACGGGTGAGTCTCCCCCTGTCCATCAGCTCCCTGGCACGGCGGGAGGCGGGCTTCCCCTCCTCCAGCCCCTTGGACCTCTCCTCCTTGGCGTTCTCCAAGATCACCTCCAGGGCGTTGGGGGAAAGCCAGGGGTATCGTGAGGTGAGTAGGGAGCTGAATCTCTCCCATTCTTCCGGGTCCACCACCTGGGTGCGGCCCTTGAAGATCGAGAGGGGGATCCTCAGCCTGAGGTTCCCGTGGAATATCACCAGGTGCCCGTGATCCTCGCCCACGCTCCTCTCAAGTCGAGGAAGATACAAAATCGTTTGGTCGGCCCCAACTCCCGAAACTTAGAAGACCGCATCGAGGATATGTTCCCTACCATGCAACCATCCGCCCTCAGCCCCCTCAATCCCCGGATGGGCAGGGACCGGGTCACCATCTACGACTCCACCCTGAGGGATGGCGAGCAGATGCCGAACCTGGCCTTCACCCTTGACCAGAAAGTGACCATAGCCAGAATGCTGGATGAGGTCGGTCTTCCCCAGATAGAGGTAGGTTTCCCCGCCGTATCGGAGGGGGAGT
Organism: Methanomassiliicoccales archaeon; assembly: GCA_046540255.1. Classification (GTDB taxonomy): domain Archaea; phylum Thermoplasmatota; class Thermoplasmata; order Methanomassiliicoccales; family JAAEEP01; genus JBKHFJ01. The sequence goes on from JBKHFJ010000012.1 coordinate 38,026, forward strand.
TCCGCTCCATCAGGGAGATCGCCTCCCTGGGCCTAGATGCGGATACCCTCGCTCTCACCAGACTGCTCAGGAAGGACATCGACATCACGGTGGAGAGCGGGGTGGACATGGCCCTCCTCTTCATAGCCACCTCGGACCTGCACATGAGGTACAAGCTCAGGAAGGGCGAGGGGGAGATCATCGACCAGGCGGTGGACGCCGTGGAGTACTGCCGGGAACGGGGGATCGAGGTCAGCTTCAGTGCCGAGGATTCCACCCGCACCGACCTGGACTTCCTGCTCAGGCTGTTCAAGGCGGTGGAAGAGGCGGGCGTGGACAGGCTGGGCCTCACCGACACCGTGGGATGCGCCTGCCCGGAGGCGATCCAGACCCTGGTGTCCACGGTCAAGTCCGAGGTATCCAGCCCGCTGTCCCTGCACCTGCACAACGACTACGGACTGGCCCTTCCCAATGCCATCGCCGGGATCAAGAGCGGGGCCGACGCCATCACCACCACGGTGAACGGCATCGGTGAACGCTCCGGCAACGTGGCCCTGGAGCAACTGGTCTCCTGCCTGGAGTTCATATACCATGTGGACACGGGCATCGACACCACACGGCTGTACGAGCTGTGCGAGATGGTCGCCGCCTACGGCAACCATCATCTGCCCAAGAACCACCCACTGGTGGGGGAGAACGCCTTCGCCCACGAATCGGGGATACACGTGGCCGCCGTCCTCAACTGTCCGCTCACTTACGAGTCCATACCCCCGGAGTGGGTGGGGAACAGGAGGAGGCTGCACATGGGCAAGCACAGCGGCATCACCTACATCCGCAGGAGGATGGAGGAGCTCGGCTTCGCCCCGGAGGAGGAGCACGTGTGTGAGGTACTTCTCAGGGTCAAGAGGAGGGCGGAGGAGGGCGGTCAGGTGACCGACGAAGATTTCAGAAGCATCGTGGTAGATGTGCTAGAAAGATGATCACAGCGGCCTTCTTCTGCCGGCCGTATCCCTCCTGGATCGACCGAACTCCTCCATGTGGCTCAGCTCACCCCCGGTGAACACCGGTCCGTCGGCGCACACCCTCTGCCCATCCAGGGCGCAGGAGCCGCACAGACCGATCCCACACTTCATGTACCTCTCCAGGGAGAGCTGACAGTCCACCCCGGCCCCATTGCAGAGATCAAGAAGGGCCGACAGCATGGGCTCGGGACCGCACCCCAGGACCATGTCGTACTCCCCCACCTCATCGGAGACCATGTCCACCACCGTTCCATGGTATCCCCGACTGCCGTCGTCGGTGGACATCATCACCTTTCGGGCCGACGCCCTGGCCCTCTCCTCGAACAACAGCTCGGAGGAGGTGAGGGCGCCGAGAGCCGCGTCCACATGGTTCAGTGCCTCCACCGCCGGGAGGATGGTGGCCGCCCCGGTGCCCCCCGCCACGCACAGGGTACTCTCCTGACCCATCCGGAAGCCGTTGCCGTAGGGACCCCTGATCCCCATCCTGTCCCCCTCACGCAGAGAGGAGAGGGCTCCGGAGGCCTCGCCGATCGACTTCACGGTGATCCCCTTCCTCGCCCCCAGATAGGAGAGGGACATGGGGATCTCGTCCACCCCGGGGATCCACACCATCACGAACTGGCCCGGCCGGGCCACTTCGTCCAGCCGAAAGCGGAGGGTGATCATTCCCCGGGCCTCGGGGAAGACCTCCTGCAGCTCCACCACCTGGGTGCTAATCATGCGCCACCCCCACCAGCTGCGCAATGCCCCCCTCCTCCACCGAATCCAGATAGGAGGCCAGCCCATGGGCGGTCTCCCTGAACACCTCGAGACCTCTCCTGCCAACGCCGCTCCCTATCTGAACGGCGGTCGCACCGGCCATGATGTACTCCAGCGCCCCTCTCCAATCCTCCACCCCACCCACCCCGATGATGGGGATGTCGATCCACTCGAACAGATCGTAGACGCACCGGAGTCCCACTGGTCGGAGGGCGGGACCGGACAGCCCCCCGGTGCCGTGGGAGAGGACCGGCCTCCTCAGATCCACCGATATGGCCATCGCCTTCAGGGTGTTCACCGCCACCACCGCATCGCCCCCGGCGGACTCCACCGCCCTGGCCACCTCCACCAGATGCTCTGTGTTCGGGGTCAGCTTGGTGAAGACCGGTATATCGACGGAGGAGACGCACTCCTCCACTATCCCCTCGACGGCAGAGGGATCGGTCCCCACCTCCATCCCGTATCCCTCCGCATGGGGGCAGCTCAGGTTCAGCTCCACCGCCGATGCCCCCATCCCCTCCATCCTGTGGCACAACTCCGCGAAATCACCGGGGGAGGAGGCGAACACGCTGCCCACGATCGGTACCCCGGTGGACACCGCCGTCTCCATCTCCCCAGAGAACTCCCCGATGCCTGGATTGGGCAGTCCCATCGAGTTGATGTAGCCGAAGGGCAGTTCGATCAAGGTGGGGTTTGGATAGCCCTCCCTGGCCTCGAGACCGACGGACTTGGTGACCAGAGCCCCCGGTCCGAGGGCACCCATCCTCGCGAGTAGGCCACCAGTCTCCCCCATGATCCCAGAGGCCAACATCAGCGGGTTGGACAGGACGAGGCCACCGATTTCCACCTGAAGGTCGGACATCCGTCAACGGGATGGACTTGGGGAATAAGAAGATTTTCGAGCCGCGGCTCCCGAAACGGGAATATACCTGGACCAGCTTCCCGCAATTGTATGGACCCGATGAAGGTCAGGGAGGACTTCCCCTTCTACCAGGCGCACGGGGATGACCTGATCTACCTGGACTCCGCCTGCCAGAGCCTCCGCCCCCATCAGGTCATCCAGGCCATGGACGACTACTATCGGGAGTACCCGGCGTGCGCCGGAAGGAGCGTGCACCGGCTGGCCACCGATGTCACCCTGGGGGTGGACTCCTCCAGGGAGCGCATCTCCGAGTTCCTCAACGCGTTCGGCGGGGAGATCGTGTTCACCAAGAACGCCACCGAATCCCTGAACCTGGTGGCCAGAGGTTTCCCCTTCGAGAAGGGGGAGGTGGTGCTCACCACGGACCTGGAGCACAACAGCAACCATCTCCCCTGGATGAGGTGCGAGAGGGAGCGGGGGATCCGGAGGGAATTCATTCCCACCGAGGAGGGAATGGTCGACCTGGAGTCCTTCAAGGAGCGCATGTCCGATCGGGTCAGGATGGTCAGCCTGGTCCACACCAGCAACGTTACCGGCACCACCGTCCCGGCGAGGGAGATCGCCGAGATCGCTCACGACCACGGAGCGCTGGTGATGCTGGACGGATCCCAGGCGGCCCCCCACATACCGGTGGATCTGAAGGAGCTGGACGTGGACCTCTACGCCCTCTCCATGCACAAGATGCTCGGCCCATCCGGGATGGGGATCCTCTACGGCAAGAACGAGGTACTCGAGCAACTGGAGCCCCTTCTCCTTGGCGGAGGGGGGGTGAGTCTGAGCGGGTACGAGGAGCTGGAGATGCTTCCCCCACCGGACCGGTTCGAGGCGGGCCTGATGAACTACTCCGGCATCCTGGGATCGGGCGCGGCGGTGAGATACCTCCAGGGGCTGGGGATGGAGGAGGTGAACCGTCACTGCCTGCTGCTCAACAGGGTGGTCACCGAGAAGATGAAAGATATGCCCTCGGTCGAGATCGTGGGACCGGAGGATCCCGGTCTGAGAGGGGGGATACTCTCCTTCAACGTCAAGGGAGCCAGGTCCAACGACGTGGCCATGCTACTGGATGAGATGGGGGGAATCCAGGTGCGCTCGGGGATGCACTGTGCCCACCCCTACTTCCGCTCCAGGGACATCCCGGGATCGGTGAGGGCCTCCTTCTACGTCTACAACACCCGAGAGGAGTGCGGCAGGTTCCTGGAGACCCTGGAACAGGTGGTCCGAGTCTGCCCCCGTGACCAGGCAGATAGAGGGGCCTAGGACCTCTATGACGACGTGGTCATTCTTCCCCAGGATCATGGATTCGATCTCCTGCCCCGCATCATCCAGGAGTACCAGGCTGCTCCCCGGATAGGCGGTGACCCGGCGTTCCCCCGGGCCCTGGACCATCATCTGATCCTGTCTCAGCTCGACCTGTAGCGGAGGCGGGACGAGGTCGGAGAGGTCCAGGGCGAAGGTTGACCCGACCGCCATGGACCCCACCTTCGAGATGGTGCTCTCCATCCTCCGGGCGGTGTCCTGTAGGGCCTTGTCCATGCTCCTGTCCTCCACCGATCCGAAGGCGAACAGTAGGGACGAGATCAAGGCGACGCCGAACAGCACGGTCCATATCTTGGAAAGCACCAGTTCCATCATCCCTTTTCCACCTTCACCCAGTAGCCGCTCTCATCCGTCACGCAGGAGATAACCAATTGACCTCCCGGGCTTCCCAGGGAGAGTGGGGATTCCCCATCATTCGATATCCTCACTGGCACTGTGTCAAGGTACTCCACCCCGGCACTCTCCCCGTCCAGGAGGAACCTGATGCTCCTCGAATCCGGATCCGATATCGAACCGCCTATGATCATTGAGGAACCGGGGGAGAGGTCCACCTCCACCGTCCTCACATTCCCGGGGCCGGCCATGTAGACGGATACGGCCACCTTTTTCACCTTCTCCGCTTTCTCCCTTACCGCGAGTTCCGCCATCTCCCCCTCTTGACGGTCGATCTGATCCATGACCACGGGAAGGGAGAGGGAGATGAGCAGGAGGGAGATCAGCAACCTGAGCGGCAGTCCCTCGATACCCAGCTTATCCATGCACCCTACCCACAGATCACAGGCACGCTGGTGGTGGACTCCGAGCCGTACCCGGGCTTGGCCACGGTGATGTGCAAGTAGGAGATACCCTCCCCGGCACTGGAGACGTTGAGATCGGTGAATTCGACCCTGCCGTCCGGACCGGTCACGCCGTGGACCGCCTCATCGTCCCCACCGTACTTGACCGAGCTGCCCTCCAGCAGCACGGTGGCACCTGGTATCCCCGATCCCTCCTGATCCTGAACGGTCACCACCACCTCGATGTCGGATGTGCTGAATATACCGTCCCCGTCCGGATCTCCGAGAACCACCCGACCGGGGGAGACGTGCACGCTGTCTATGGTCTTCGGGGCCTCCAGACCTCCCATCCATCCCAGTATGACCGTGGTTCCCAGCCCGGCCACCAGGACCATGATCATCAGCTGGAGGGGGAGCCCCTCGATCCCTCCGTCCCTCTTCTTCAGCTTCCCTTTGAGTTCCCTCAACATGGTATTCCTGGTGGAGAAGGTGAGGGACGGATTAAGAGGGCAACAGTTACAGGTAGGCTACTCCCCGGGCAGGGGCACCTCTTCCACGGTATAGTAGGTGGGCCCCCGGGGACCCAGCTCGCTCCTCTTGAGCCGAATGGAATCCATGGTCTGCTCACCGAACTCCACCCCATCCCACCTGGACATGACCTCCTTGACCTTCCCCATTCCCCGGGATCCCTTGACCCGGGCCACGGTCAGGTGGGGATGGAAGGGCCTCCTCTCCTCTCTGAAGCCGAGGGAGGAGAGCTCCTCCTCCAGCCTCTGGGCCAGGACGGTCATGTTGCCCCCCTCCTCCACACCTATCCATATGACCTTCATCTTGGACATCTTGGGGAAGGCTCCCACTCCCTCGAGGCGGGCACGGAATTGGGGTACCTGTGTCACGGACCTCTCCATGCAACCTCTTATCTCGGGGACGAGGGATCCGTCGATGTCACCCAGGAACTTGAGGGTGACGTGCATTATCCCCGGGTCCACCACCTTCAGGGCCGCATCGGTCTCCCCGAGCTCCTGCCCGAACCGTCCCACCCGCTCACCGGCATCCATGTCCATCGAGATGAAGGCGCGCATGTCATACCCCCTCCAGGTGATCCTTGAACGCCGCTTCGGAGTCCTCATCGAACGGGACGAACTGGACTAGCTTCAGCCTGGTTGCCGGAACATGCTCCACGACGGCATCGATCATGGCCCTGGCCGCCTCACCCGGCGACAGTCCGTCCACGTCGGTTCCGATGGCCGGTAAGGAGATCCCCTCCACTCCCATCTCCCCCGCCCTTACCAGACTGTACCTCGTGGCCGAGGACACCTTTCTCCCGCTGGTCCGGAGGTCCTCACCCATGCCGGCGGCATGGATGACGTGATAGGGCTTCAGCCTGCCCGTCCCGGTCACCACGGCCTCCTCCACCTGCACGGGTCCCTTCGACACGGCCTCCCTCTCTGTGGCCTCTCCTCCCTTCTCCTTGATGGCCCCGGTGACACCTGGGCCCATCCACAGCCCGTTGTTGGCAGCGTTTACGATCGCATAGGTATCCATCTCGGTGATGTCTTCCCTGACCACTCGAAGCTCGGTTCCCCCTACCTCCGCGTTCATGACAAATCCCATTGGATTCAAGTGGGTAAGGGATATTAGTGTTGTGGCCTATCTAGGTCGAGAAAAAATTAAAACGAGGGAGTCCGATAGACTGAGTTCAATGCCTTATGATTTGGTGATAATCGGAGCGGGGCCCGCGGGGCTCACCGCTGGCATCTACTCCAGATCCCGCAAGCTCGAGACCCTGATCGTCGATGCCGGAGAGGTGGGGGGGCAGCTGACGGGCCTTTACCCGGACAAGGGGGTGGGAAACTATCCCGGGTGCGTGTTGACCCAGGCCAAGAAGCTGGCAGACAGGATGGTGGCCCATGCCCAGCAGATGGGGTGCGAGATCATCGAGAACGAGAAGGCCCTGGACATCGAGGACAGGGAGGGCCACTTGGTGGTGAGGGCGCAGAACAACGAGTACGAGGCCAAGGCAGTGATCATCGCCATAGGCATAGGGCTGTTTAAACCCCGCAAACTGGGGGTTCCCGGGGAGGAGGAGTTCGAGAACAAGGGGGTCAGCTACAAGGTGCCGGACAAGGATTACCTGGTGGACAAGAAGGTCCTGTTCGTCGGAGGGGGCAACAGCGCCTTGGATATGGCCCTGATAGCCAACGAGGTGGCCGATACCTACGTGGCGCACAGGCGCAACGAGTTCCGGGCGGATGAGAGCGTGGTGGAACAGGTGATGGAATCGGATATCACCACCATCACGAAGGCCGAGGTGGAGGAGATCAAGGGAGGCGACTGGGTGGAGAGCGTCGTCCTCAAGCAGGGGAAGGAAGGCGAACCGAAGGAGATGGACTTCGACCACGTGGTCATAAACATCGGATTCACGCCCGAGATCGAGGAGTTGGAACACTGGGACGTCGACCTCGATGGGACCCAGATACTGGTGAGTCCGGACATGAGGACCTCGAGGAGGGGCGTATTCGCCTGCGGCGACGTGGTGAGCTATCCGGGGAAGTACAAGCAGATAGTGACCGGTTGCGGGGAAGGGGCCACCGCCGCGAACAGCGCCTACAAGTTCATCAAGGACCCCTACTGGGCCTGACCCTGAAAAAAGTATGAAAAGTGAACGGGTTTGATGTCTTCGCTCAGTCCGACAGCTCGATGGCGTCGCTGGGGCACTCCTCGACGCATTCCCCGCAGTCGGTGCATTCGTTCTCGTCGATCACGGCGATATCATCCACGGTGATGGCCCCGTTGGGGCAGACGTCCTCACAGGCTCCACAGCCAACACATTCATCCTCGTCTACAATTGCGACCATGTTATACACCTGTCCGCCCGAAATAGATATCATTATATAATCCTTTCCTATCCAAATCCAAACAGGTTGAAATAAGGTGTCCGTCATTTAGGCTCCCGATGCACTACGTGGCCGGGGATGTTCTCACTCCAGATGGATTCATCGGTGGATACGTGGGGTTCGAGGACGGCAGGGTGGAGGAGGTGGAGAGGGGTGAACCGCCGCATTGCCTCGCCCGGGGAGTGGTGATCCCCACCACGATCAACTGTCACACCCACTGTGCCGACTACATCGTCCCGGTTGACCTCTCCCTCAGGCTGGAGGAGATAGTCGCCCCGCCCTCCGGTCTCAAGCACCGTATGCTGAACAAGGCCGAACCTCACCGTATAGTGGAGGCGCTGGAGTACCTGTCAGGCTACATGGCCTCCCGGGGCACCTCCCGTTTCATCGATTTTCGGGAGGGAGGGGCGAAGGGCGCCTCCCTGCTCTCCAGGGTGAGAGGAGGTGCCTCACCGGAGATCATGGGGAGGCCGTCCTCCCTCGGCTTCGACGAGGGGGAGCTGCGGTCCATCCTGAGCATCTCACGAGGAATAGGCGTGTCGAGCGTCACCGACTGGGACCAGGATCGGCTCCGGAGGGTGGCCGACCTGACCCATCGAAGCAGCAGGCTGTTCGGCCTGCACGCCAGCGAGCGGATCAGGGAGGACATAGACCAGGTGCTCGATCTCGAGCCCGATTTCCTGGTCCACATGAATCAGGCGACGGACGACGATCTAGCCCTCTGCGCCCAGGAGGAGGTGCCCGTGGTGGTCTGCCCCCGTTCCAACCTGTTCTTCCAGCGCCTGCCACCGCTGGCCAGGATGCTGGAGGCGGGCGTGGAGATCGGGCTGGGGACGGACAACGCCATGATCTCCCTCCCGGACATGATCGGCGAGATGGAAACGGCCGGTCGGATACTGAGGTACCAGGGGGTCCAGAAGGTGGACAGCGTCCTTGAGATGGGCATCTCGACCGGGCGAAAGATTTTAAAAGTGAATGAGATAATAGGTATCCAGCCCGGGTCGTGGTGCGACTTCATGGTCGTCAGGCCTAAGGGAGGGGAGGTCATGACCGACATCGTGCTTCGTTCTGGTGCGGATGACCCACGGCTGGTGTGCATCGGGAATAACACATGGAGAGGACCGGGATGTGCCTGTTCAAAAGAATATTGATACCCACTGATGGAAGCGAGTATACGAAAACGGCGATAGAGAAGGGGGTCCATCTGGCCAAGGTGTGCGAGGCCGAGGTCACTGCGCTCTACGTGGTGGATCAGACCTCATTCGTCAACTTCCCGATGGATTCCACCATTGTCAACGTCTACTCACTGCTGGAGAAGGAGGGCAAGGAGGCCCTGGACCACGTGAAGAACATTGGCGAGGAGGCCGGGGTCAAGGTGAAGACCAGGATGGAGGAGGGATCCCCCATCCGGAAGATCACCGAGGCCTCCCGGGACCACGACATCGTGGTCATGGGCACCCTGGGCAGAACGGGGATGTCCAAGTTGCTGCTGGGCAGCGTGGCGGAGCGGGTGGTGAGACTGTCCCACTGTCCAGTGATGGTGGTCAGGGCCCCGGAGGAGAAATGATGGAGATCGTCGAGAACGTGATGACCCCCAATCCCATAGTGGCCGAGATACCGGGGAACAGGAACGAGGTCCTGAAGACCATGGTGAAGCACAACCTTACCGGCCTGCCGGTCATCAAGAGAAAGGACGGTAAGCTGGCCGGCATGATCACCCGTCAGGACATCTTCGAGAAGCCTGACGAGGACCAGCTTGCCCTGATAATGAACAAGGCCCCTGAGACGATCGGTCCGGACGATCCCCTCTCCAAGGCGGCGGCGATCTTCAGGGAGAGGCGGGTCCATCATTTGCCGGTGGTGGAAGGCAACAGCCTGGTGGGCATACTCACCCCCACCAACCTGCTGGGCGTGGTGGAGGGCAGCAAGATCACCGATGCCGTGGAGCAGATCGTGCACTCTCCCTGCGTCCCCGTCCACGAGGGCGCGCCCCTGTCGGTGGCTTTGATCACCTTCAAGGTCAGCAAGGCCAGCGCGCTGCCCGTGCTTGACGACACCGGTGGGCTCACCGGCATTCTGACCGACAGGGACATCTTCAATAAGTCCCACATCGACGGCTCCATGGCCATCTCCGACCTGGGGATCGGCGAGGACGAGGACGAGTGGACATGGGAGGGCCTGAGGAACATCATGAAGTTGTGGTACGAGGTCTCCAAGATCGAGCTTCCCTCCGTGACGGTGAAGGACATCATGGTCAAGGATCCCACCACCGTCTTCAGGAAGACCTCGGTGTCCGAGGCCGCCAGGATTATGAGGAAAAACGATTTTGGCCAGCTCCCCATAAGGGATTCCAAGGACCAGCTGCTCGCGATGATATACGACATCGATGTGGCATCAAGTCTGGCTGAGGTGTAATGATGAATTCGGGAGACGTTCTCTCACTGTGCAAGCGAAGAGGATTCCTTTGGCCGGCCTACGAGATATACGGAGGGGTGGGCGGCATGTACGATTACGGCCCCCTGGGCACGCCCTTCAAGAACAACATCATCGAGGAATGGCGGAGGGCCTACACCCTGGGGGAGGGCTTCATAGAGATAGACGGACCGACCGTCAGTCCAGAGGAGGTGTTCAAGGCATCCGGTCACGTGGAGGAGTTCTCCGATGCCCTGGTCTCCTGCAGGTCCTGCTTGGCCAACTACAGGGCGGACCACCTTCTCACCGATCACCACGAGAACCCGGATGCCCTCTCCGAGGAGGAGATGATGGCGCTGCTCCAGGAGTACGGGATCCGATGCCCGGAGTGCGAGGGGGAGCTGACCCAGGTGGAGCAGTTCAACCTGATGTTCTCCACCACCATCGGTCCGGGATCGGGCAGGACCGGTTACTTGAGACCGGAGACGGCCCAGGGCATATTCGTCAACTACATCCCCTTCTACCGCTTCATGAGGGAGAAGCTGCCCTTCGGCGTCATTCAGATAGGCAGGGGCTACCGGAACGAGATCTCTCCCCGGCAGGGGATGATCCGCCTCCGCGAGTTCAACATGATGGAGGCGGAGCTGTTCGTTGACCCGGAGAACAAGGATTGGCCAAACTTCCCCAGGGTGAAGGACAAGCTGGTCAGGCTGGTCCCCAGCGATGGGGAGGAGGTGGAGATCGAGCTCGAGGAGGCGGTCAACCGGGGGATCATAGCCCACCCGACCATCGCCTACTTCATGTACTTCACCCAGGAGTTCCTCACCTCGGTGGGCGTGGACCCGGAGAGACTGAGGTTCAGGCAGCACCTGTCCACCGAGATGGCCCATTACGCGGCGGACTGCTGGGACGCCGAGGCCCTGTTGACCTACGGCTGGACGGAACTGGTGGGGATAGCCGATCGGGGATGCTGGGACCTCTCCAGGCACATCGAGTACTCGGACGCCGACCTCACCGCCTTCAATCGCTACGAGGAGCCGAAGGAGGTGGAGAGGAGGGTGATCAAGCCTGACTACGGCCTACTGGGGCCGGAGTACAAGTCCCTCTCCGCCAAGATCGGGAAGGCGCTTGAGGAGACGGACCCGGAGGAGGCCGAGGGCGGCTCCGTGACCGTCCAGGTGGAGGGGAAGGTGATGCGGATCGATTCGAGGTACTACCAGGTGGTCACCCAGCGGGAGAAGGTCTCCGGGGAGAAGGTCATCCCCCATGTCATCGAGCCCTCACACGGTCTGGACCGTATCATCTACACCTGCCTGGAGCACGCCTACTCGGAGAACGACGATGGATACGTGGTGCTCAGGTTCAAGCCCCACGTGGCACCCATCAAGGCAGGCGTCTTCCCCCTGATGGGCAAGGACGGCCTGGACGAGAGGGCGGCGGAGCTGGACAGATCCCTGAGGTTGAGCGGGCTCCCCACCTACTACGACGACTCGGGCTCCATCGGCAGGAGGTACGCTAGGATGGACGAGATCGGCACCCCCTGGTGCATCACGGTGGACTACGAGACTTTGGAGAACGGCACGGTGACCATCAGGGACCGGGACACCGCCGAGCAGGTGAGGGTGGACTCGTGGGAGACGCCCTCGATCATCAACGCCCTGCTGTGCGGTTCCAGCTTCGATGAGCTCAAGCGGAAGACCGGGGCCTGAGGGGAGTGGCGATGGGCGAATGCATTTACACCCTTGATGTTCTACTGGATTCGGGTGAAGGAGAGCGGCAGACGGATTTGGAGTGATCCAATGGGAATGGAAGAACTTGATGAATTGAAGAAGAGGGAGATCATCAGGTCGATGATCGATAACAAAGACCTGAACGAGATCATGGAACATGACTTTGACAGCGTGGATGTGGAGACGCCACTCCACGACGTGATCCCTAAGATGAAGAAGAGGGACCTGCACGAGATACCCGTGCTCGACGGGAAGAGGTTTGAAGGCCTGGTGAGCTTCGGGTCACTGCTCAGGCGGAAGTCCCTGCTCATGAACACCAAGGCCAAATCCATAATGGAGAACCCGCCGAACGTCCAGATGGAGACACCTCTCACCGAGATAGCCGAGAGCATGGTGGCCACCGGTTACAGGCAGATGCCGGTGCTCCAGGGGAAGCAGCTGATGGGAATGATCACCCGGATGAACGTCATCGCCCTCATCCCGGAGATCAAGGACCTGAGGAGACTGGAGGTGAGGGACATCATGACCTCTCCCGTGCAGAGCGTGAGGGAGGATGACCCGGCCAAGGAGGCCGTGGAGACCATGAGGAGGATGGACCTCCGCACCCTCCCGGTGGTGGACGGTCAGGATGAGCTCACCGGCATAATAGGGGTCAAGGATGTGGTGGACTACAACTGGCGCGAGAAGCAGAGGCAGACCATGGGCGAGGTGACCGGCAACAGCTTCCCCATCACCCTGGAGGTGGACAGCTTCTCCGTCGATGGACCCTGGACCATCTCCCCCGACGCCTCCCTGAATGAGGCGGTCGACCTCATGCTGGATAAGAGGGTTTCCACGCTGCCCGTGCTGGAGGACGGGGAGCTGGTGGGCATCGTCACCAACTACGACATGGTCGAGCTGATCGCCTCCTTCCGGGAGAGAGAGATGGTCTACATGCAGATCACCGGTCTGGAGGAGGAGGACAGGCACGAACTCGACGTGATGGAGAGGGAGTTCCAGAAGGGGCTGGCCAAGATCAACAAGATCACTCGGCCGCACCTGTTCACCGTGCACGTGGCCAAGTACAACGCCGAGGGTAACACGGCCAAGTACTCCCTCAGCGGGAGGCTGACCACCGACTATAACATCTACGTGGCCAAGGCGGTGGACTGGAACCTGATGAAGACCTCGGTGCAGCTGATCGAGCACTTCGAGAGGTTGGTCACCGAGAAGAAGGAGGAAAGGGTGGATCTGAAGAAGAAGGGGAAGCTCTAGGCCCTTTCAGGCCCCCTCAACAACTTTTTTAGATGAAGCCTCGTTCACCTTCCCGCCTATGACTCAGTACGACCCTGTTTCTGCGGAGAGGAATTGGCAGCAGAGGTGGAAGGAGTGGGAGCTTCACAGGTTCGACTTCGCGTCGGACCTCCCGGTGTTCAGCGTGGACAATCCCCCCCGCTACACCTCCGGATCCCTTCACCTGGGCCATGCCACCGGTTACTCCCTGATCGACTTCGCCGCCCGCTACAGGAGGATCCGCGGTTACAACGTCTTCTTTCCCCTGTGCTTCGACGTGAACGGGACACCGACCGAGGTGCGTGTGGAGAAGAAGTACGGGATCAACAAGCTCTCCGTCCCCAGGCAGGAGTACATCCAGATGTGCTCGGAGTACGCCGAGGGCTTCATCGACGAGATGACCCACCAGTTCGAGATCATGGGAACCTCCATGGACCCGTCCATCTACTACCAGACGGACGCCCCCTACTACCGGAGGATCACCCAGATCTCCTTCCTCCGAATGCTGGAACAGGGTCTGGCCTACAAGGGGACCTATCCGGTGAACTGGTGCCCCAGGTGCATGACCGCACTGGCGGACGCGGAGGTGGAGTACCGGGACAACGTCACCAAGCTGAACTACATCAAATTCCCCACCGAGGACGGTGAGCATGCGGAGATCGCCACCACCAGACCGGAGCTCATCTGCACCTGCCAGATGGTCGCCGTCCATCCGGAGGACGATAGGTACAGGGATCTCATAGACAGGAGCCTCCAGACCCCCATCTACGGGAAGGAGGTGAGGGTGCAGGCGGATGATAAGGTGGACCCCGATTTCGGGTCCGGCGTGGTGATGATCTGCACCATTGGGGACAAGGACGATCTGGAATGGGTCATGAAGTACAACCTGCCCCTGGAGAAGGGCATAGACGAGCAGGGCAGGATGACCGAGGTGGCAGGTCCCTACGAAGGGCTGACCGTGGGAGAGGCCCGGGAGAGGGTCGTCGGGGACCTTGAGCTGGCCGGCCAGCTGATCCGGAGAGAGGACCTGCAGCAGAACGTCTCCATCTGCTGGCGCTGCCACGAGGCCATCGAATACCTGCAGATGCCCCAGTGGTTCATCAAGACCCTCGAGTTCAAGGAGGCCGTTATGAAGAAGGCCGACGAGGTCAACTGGTTCCCCGAGTTCATGAAGGTGCGCCTCCGGGACTGGGTCGACTCCCTGGAGTGGGACTGGGTGGTCTCGAGACAGAGGTACTTCGCCACCCCCATACCCGTGTGGGAATGCGTGGATTGTGGGGAGGTGGTGCCCGCCCGGGAGGAGGACTGCTACGTCGATCCCACCGTCGACCCTCCCCCGGTGGACGAATGCCCCTCCTGCGGGGGTGAGCTGAAGGGGTGCGAGGATGTCTTCGACACCTGGATGGACTCCTCGGTATCGCCCCTGTTCAATACCTACTGGGAGAGGGACCAAGAGCTGTTCCAGCGCCTGTATCCCATGTCCCTGCGGCCCCAGTCGCACGACATCATCAGGACCTGGGCATTCTACACCCTGCTCAGGGAGCATCTGCTGACAGGCGAGAGGCCCTGGGAGGACATCATGATCCATGGGTTCATCATGGCCCCGGACGGATCGCCCATGCACTCCTCCCTCGGCAACGTGATCGATCCCCTGCCCATCCTGGAGAACTACGGCGCCGATGCCCTCAGGTACTACGCCTCCACCTGCTCGCTTGGAGAGGACAACGCCTTCCGGGAGAAGGACGTGAAGCACGGCAGGAAACTGCTGACCAAGCTGTGGAACATCGGCAGGTTCGTGGGCAGCGCGATCGACGAGAGGCCGGAGAGGGGCGAGCTCAGGCTCCCGGACACCTGGATACTCAGCAGGTTCTCCGGACTGGTGGAGAGCGTTACCGAGCACTACGACAATTACCAGTTCGACCAGGCCATGAGGGAGTTGGAGAACTTCGCCTGGCACACCCTCGCCGACCACTATATCGAGATGATCAAGTACCGGAAGGGGGACCAGGCGGTCGCCCACACCCTCTACACCGTTTACCTGGGGCTGATGAAGATGTTCTCCCCAGTGCTCCCCCATGTGACCGAGGAGGTGTACCAGGAGCACTTCAGGGAGCTGGAGGGGGCGATCAGCATCCATGTCAGCGGGTGGCCCGAGCCCGTCCTGGTGGACAGGGACGAGGAGGAAAGGGGGGAGTTCCTCAAGGAGGTCATCTCCGCCATACGCTCCTGGAAATCGGAGAACGGGATCGCCCTGAACCAGGAGATGGAGCTGGTGGAGCTGATTGGGGAGGACGCCAACTACCTGCTGGGAAGCGAGAGGGACATCCTGGAGACGGTGCGGGCGAGGAGGCTGCAGATGGACAGCGAGGCCCCCCTGGAGGAGAAGGTGGCCGAGATCCGGCCCAGGCTGGACAGACTGGGTCCGGAGTTCAAGGGCATGACCAAGGAGATCGTGGAGAAGGTGGGGCAGTTCGATCCCCAGGAGATCGCCCCCTCCCTGGCCGCCGGGACCCTGGAGGTTCAGCTCTCGGACGGCTCCTGTGTCACGCTCTCCGACGATCACTTCGAGGTCCGCAGAAAGCTCACCCTGAGGGGGAAGGAAGTGGATACCCTTCAGGTGGGGGACATGATCGTCGCCATCCAGCTGTGATCGGTAGGGATCAGGACCGAACGGGGAAGAGCTTGACCTTCTTCCCCTTGATCTTGGACTTCCTCAGGTTCCCGAGCATGCGCTGAGCGAAGTCCTTGTGCACCTCGAAGGTGGACTCCTCGTCACCGATGTCCACGTCCCCGATGGCGATCTGGTTCACTTCGCCCTTCTTCATCAGCATGTCGGTGAAGTCGGTGAGCTTGAACCCATCCCTGGAGCCCAGGTTCACCTGGAACTTGACCATGCCGTAGATGTCGGACATCTCGTCGAAGTCCCACACCTTTCTCACCACGTCCTTCCCCTTGGTCTGGGGCACCGTGCCCTCGGCGATGTCCGATTTGGCGAAGTCCTTGATCCCCTTGAGCAGATGCTGCTCGTCCGAGGAGACGAAGGTGATCGCCTTCCCGGTGGCGCCGGCACGACCGGTCCGGCCGATGCGGTGCACGTAATCCTCCGGGTTATCCGGGATGTCGTAGTTGATGACGTGGGTGACCTTCTCGATGTCCAGCCCCCTCGCCGCCACGTCCGAGGCCACCAGCACGTGGATCTTGTCCTCCTTGAACGCCTTGAGCGTCTTCTCCCTCATGGCCTGGGACATGTCCCCGTGCAGGGTCTCGGCCTTGTATCCGTAGGACTTGAGCCTCTTGGCCAGTATGTCCACCATCTTCTTGGTGCTGCAGAAGACCAGCGCCTTCGGCCTCTCCCTGTCCAGGATGCGGCACAGGGCCCAGATCTTGTTCCTCCTCCCGATGTTGATGTAGGCCTGCTCCGTCGAGGGCAGGGTCAGCTCACCCTCGGAGATGATCACCTTCTCCGGGTCGTGCATGTACTTCCTGGCCAACTTCTGGATCTCGGGGGGAATGGTGGCCGAGAACAGGGAGGTGTTCACCTCCTTCTTCACATGGGAGAGTATGTTCTCGATGTCCTCAATGAATCCCATGTCCAGCATCCTGTCGGCCTCGTCGAGCACCACGTAATCCAGACCGCTCAGGTCCAGGGTCTTCCGCCGGATGTGGTCCAGCAGCCTCCCCGGGGTGCCCACCACGATCTCCCTTCCCTCCTTCAGGCCCTCGATCTGCACGCTTATGGCCTGTCCACCGTAGACGGCCAACGCCTCCATCTCCATGTGGGAGGCCAGCTCGTTGATCTCCTCGGCCACCTGGGTGGCCAGTTCCCGGGTGGGGACGATGACCAGGGCCACCGGGCGGTCGCTGGGCTCGATCTGATCGAGGATGGATATCCCGAACGCGGCCGTCTTCCCCGTACCTGTCTGGGCCTGCGCCATCACCTCCTTCCCCTTCAGCATCAGTGGTATGACCTCGATCTGGACCGGGGTGGGCTCCTCGAAGCCCATGTCCCTCACGGCTCTCATTATGCGATCGTCCAAATTCATCGATTCGAAGTCTTCCATGCTCCATCACTCATTCTCCTCCGAATCCCTCATGATTATTTCTAATTATTCTTTGAACTTGACCCCTCACCGGGGCGATGCCCCCTCATCAGGATTGCTGGAAACAAACTTTATTAAATGGCAAGACATTCACAGAGTCCGAGAGGCGGGCGTAGTGTAGTCTGGTTATCACTTAAGCTTGCCAAGCTTAAAAGTCGGGTTCAAATCCCGGCGCCCGCACTTCCTCGTAAGTATGCGCGAAATCAGGTATATCTCACTTGTTTTCCAATCGTGTGCCTCGTCCATGCGCTCTCCGTATTCCGATCGGTCAGGATTCATGATGGGAAGGGGGCCAATCTTGATCGATGAAATGGATAGGCCATGCACCTCAGGGGGTGGTCCAGCATCATCTCATGAGTATTGACGGGTTCTTCGAGATCAGTTCGCAGTTCAGGAAGAAAAGAAAGGGGTTCTCGGGAAAGCGATGAGACCTCAACTCAATCACTCTTCGGGAGTGTTGAAAGTAAACCCTTATCCATGGTGCCCCCAAGCATCGATCCTGGAGATCACCAGCGGCAGGGGATAGGACGGACTTCGGGATGAAACGGAGAAAGGTGAATCACCTCCAAACTGGTCTTAGAGGACCAATTCGGTATACTGGGTGCAGCAACAGTTTAATATCTCACTGCCCTCTCGTGTGCGCAGGAGTTCCCGGAGACCGAGGCTCCGGACCGGAGGGATCGCATGCAGGTGGTGGTGATAGGGGCAGGGAACGTGGGTTTCGCCATAGCCCGTGCCTTTTCCAATCGTCATTCCGTCTCCGTGATAGAGAACGATGAGAGACGGTTCGAGTACGTGGTCAACAGCCTGGACGTGGGGGCCATAAACGGGAACGGGGCCAGTCCGAAGGTGCTGCAGCAGGCGATCACCAAGAAGACCGACCTCTTCCTCGCGGTCACCGATCGGGACGAGACCAACATATTCGCCTGCCTGGTCGCCAAGATGATCTCCCCCAAGCTGATCACCGTGGCCAGGATCAAGAACCCTGAGTACTCCGAGGACCTCCGCGCCTCGGAACTGATCGGGGTGGACCACATCATCTCACCGGAGTACTCCACCGCGGTCAAGATGTTTCGCATCGCTTTACTGGAGAACGTCATCGATTACGAGTCCATTCCCCACCTGGGCATCGCCATGGCCAGGTTCAGGGTCACCAACGGATCCAAGAGCTCCTTTCCGCTGCCCATATGGAAGCTGGACCTACCGGAGGAGGCCAGGATGCTGATCATACATCGGGGAAAAGAGATCATCATGCCCTGGGAACACCAGATGCTTAAACCGGGGGACAAGGTCACCGTCATCGGTTCCAAGCAGGGCATCATGGCCTTCGACGCCCTGGTGGGCAGGGCGAATAGGCCCAAGAACTTCATCATAGTTGGGGGTGGAGTGGTCGGCGAATACCTGGTCGGCATGATGGAGCGGGAGAAGCTCTCGGTCAAGGTAATCGAGAAGAACGAGGATCGATGCAACGCGCTGGCCAAGAGGTTCAACAACGCGTTGATAATCAACGATGAGGGTTCGGACCCTCTTGTCCTCCGGGCGGAGAACGTGAGCATGTTCGACGCGCTGATCTGCACCACCGATCGGGAGGAGTCGAATCTGCTGGCAAGCCTGGTGGGAAAGCATCTCGGGGTACCGAAGGTCATCACCCGCTACGCGGAGGAGGAGTACGAGGAGATCTTCAACATGACCGGCATCGACGCCTCCATCGGGGGTTTCAACGTGGCGGTCAACGATATCGTCAAGAAGACGGTGCCGGAGTACGAGGTAATGCTCCTCCTGGAGGCCTTCTCCGAGGAGTTCTTCTCCATCACCGTGGGAAGCAAGTGCCGGCTGAAGGGGAAGAAGGTGGGGGACATAGTCCTCCCCGATAGGTCGATCATCGCCATCGTGGTCAAGGAGGGGAACGTCATATTCCCCGAAAAGGGCACGGTCATCGCCGAGGGGGACAGGGTCCTGATATACGCCCACAGCATGGATATACCCAAGCTCGAGAGGATATTCAAGGCGAGTATCCCCGTGGGGCCTTGAGGGTGTTACATGTCTTTGAGGGAACGACTCATCAGGCTGACGGGCATCATATCCCGATGCAGGAATTACCTCAAACGCGTCGGTCTCGACCGATACAGGATGTGGGAGATCGTCTCCAGGAAGGAGAACGCCGTGGCCCACCTGTTCTCCATCCTCTTCTTCTATCTCTGCATCGCGCTCCTCTTCCCCTACCTCACGGCCCTCTACTACGGGGAGGATCCCCGCCCCTGGATATTCCCCATCCTCCTGATGGCGCTGATCTCCGTGCCCCTGCTGCTCAGGTTCAAGGCGCCCCAGCAGGCCCGGCCCACCGAGACGCTGTTCGTGGTATCCATGGCATGGTTGGCCACCATGGTGATCGGGTCGATACCCTACATGATGTACGGGATGGGAATGCTGGACGCGCTCTTCGAGGCGATGAGCGGCTTCACCACCACCGGTGCCACCATCATGACCGATATAGAGTCCTGGCCCCAGAGCCTGCTCCTGTGGAGGAGCTTCACCCAGTGGTTGGGAGGGGCCGGGATCATCATGATATTCGTGACCATCCTGCCGCTGCTGGGCGTGGGGGGAAGACAACTGTTGAGGGGCGAATCCCCGGGCATGGGGACCCATCCCCCCACCATGAGGATACGCGAGGAGGTCAGGAAGTTCCACCTGATCTACATGGGCCTCTCCCTCCTCCTCCTGATGATGCTCTACCTGACGGGGATAGGGGTCTATGACTCCATCGTCACCATGTTCTCCACCATCTCCACCGGCGGTTTCTCCCCCCACTCTGAGAGCATAGCCTTCTACGGAAATCCCATGGTGGAGTGGGTGATCATCGTCTTCATGTTCCTAGGGGGAACGAGCTTCTACCTGCACTTCAAGGCCATCTCCTCCCGTTCACCAGGAACCTATCTTAAGAGCTCGGAGTTCCGCACCTACATGTTCATCGTCCTGGCAGCGGTGACCATCTGCTCCCTCTTCCTGTGGGACACCGCCTCCGGGGAGGGCGTGGTCAGGAAGTCGATGTTCCAGGTGATCTCCCTTTTCACCTCCACCGGCTTCTCCACCGCCGATTACGTCCTCTGGGAGAGCCCCGTTGTCCTCATCCTGTTCATACTGATGGTCATAGGTGGATGTACCGGATCGACGGCGGGAGGAATAAAGGTGGCCAGGTTCCTCCTCTCCTGGAAGTTCGTCAAGGCGTGCCTCTACAAGACGGTGCATCCCAAGGCCGTGTTCTCCATAAAGCACGAGGGGAGGTCGATGGGGGAGAACGTGATCACCTCCCTGATCGCGGTGAGCATGTGCTACCTGGCCACCGCCTTCGTCAGCACCACCATCCTCATCGCGATGGGGATAGAACCGGTCATCTCCATGGGCGCGTCGATAGCCACCCTTTCCAACATAGGCCCGGCGCTGGGGGAGCTTGGGCCCCTGGGCACCTACGCCTTCCTACCCGACGCCGCCAAGGTGGTGCTCATCTTCAACATGTGGGTGGGGAGGTTGGAGTTCCTGTCCGTGCTGGTCATCATCACCCCCGTATTCTGGAAGGAACTGCTCAGGTATAGGGAATGAGTTCCTTTACTGTGAGCCGTACGTTTCTCCGACCCACCGAAACGGGCCCCCCTCTTTCTCCATATCACGGGATCCCTCTTGGCATTGGAAGGACAGTAATGGAAAGTGAGAAGTAATTCCTCCCTCTCAGCCCACCGTAACCAGGGATGGTGATTCCGTGCTTGCCCGTGGACCGAGCAGTGAGAGGTGGTCATCGAGCTTCGGCTTCATCATGGCCACGATAGGTTCGGCCGTGGGCATAGCCAACATCTGGAGGTTCTCCAGCATCGCCGGGCAGAGCGGGGGCGGCACATTCCTGATCCCCTTCTTCCTAGCGGTGGTATTGTTCGCCTTTCCCCTGATGCTGCTGGAGATGGGCTGCGGAAGGAGGGCCCATGCCGATGTCCTCACCGGGTTCAGACAGGTGGCCGAAAGATTCCGCGTGGTGGGATGGTTCATCAGCCTGGTGATCTTCGCCCTCACCGCCGTCTACCTGGTAATAACCGGTTGGACTCTGGCTTACCTGGTATTCTCCCTCATTGGGGAGATGGTAACCTTCGGCTCTTTCAGCATGACGATGATACCACTGGGTACATTCCTGGTCTCCC